>CAWAKL010000009.1:0-271746 GCA_963782585.1 uncultured Acidobacteriota bacterium | reverse complement strand
AGGGCGAAGCCAACATACTGGAGCGCAAGATCGACCCGGCGGTGATCCTTTCCGCGCGGCTCGCGCCGGACATGCTGCCGCTGACCAAGCAGATCCAGATCGCGACCGATCACGCCAAGGGCGCGCCCTCGCAGGCTCGCCGGCCGCGACGTTCCGCGTTTCGAGGATACCGAACAGACCTTTGCCGAACTGCAGGCGCGGATCGCCAAGACGATCGACTATCTCGCCACCTTCGCAGCTGCCGATATCGACGGCTCGGAAGACCGCGCGATCCAGTTGAAGTCGCCGACGCGCGAGCGCAATTTCACCGGGCTGAACTACCTCCAGCACTTCGCGCTGCCCAATTTCTATTTCCACGTGACGACCGCTTACGACATTCTGCGCCACAACGGTGTGCCGCTGTCGAAGACGGATTTTCTCGGAGCGTAGCGTAGCGCGCAACACGATTCCCGGCACTTGCCGGGAAACCTCGATCGTGCCGTGATGATTTCGGACGTCATGTCCGCGGTCGGCCGGGACGCCGCTTCGAGCGCCTGATGGGCACTCAACCCAGCGACATTTCGCGGGCGATGCGCGGGAAGTCGGCCGGCTTGATGCCGACGTCGGCGCGGTCGGCCGGCGACATTGCGTTGAGCAGCGCCAGCGCGGCGCGGTAGTTTCTGTCGGCCTTCGGGCGAGGCCGGGCGAAGAGTTCAGTAAAGAAGCCCATGGTCCAGTCTCCTGGTTGGTCCTCCCAGCTGAATGTAGGCGATTCTCCTTGGATTGTGCAGTGCAGCAATCGCATGGCTGCCATGCGCCGCGAAATTATTTCGCGTGCTGGAACTTTTTGCAGATGTGCTGAAACTCTTTTGAGATCGCAACGTGACTGCGTGGCTGGCACCTAGCTGGCATTTTCCTCGCCGACCTGGCGAAATTTCGGGCCGCGTCCCCGCGTGGCCCGCTTTTTTTGCCCGAAGACCGGGCGATCGTCGCGGTCCATCGAGCAGGCAAATCGCCTAAATTGCCGCTCGTCGAGCCACCGTATTGTTAACGCTCCGCCGCTATAGCTTTGGATCGAAGGGACAGCTCGCACGTTTCGAGGCAGAGGAGGCTGTCGTGAGCGCCGGCAAAGAATCGCGACTTCGCTTCGCTGCTCGACGAGCTCATCGCCGCAACGCCGGCCGATGAGGCGCCGGCGTCCGCGCATGCATATCCCGTTCGACTATCTCTCCGTTGCCGACGAGCTGCATTCCGGCCGCATCAAGGTCTCGGCCGACGCGGTCGCGGCCGAGTACAGGCTGGCCGACGCTGCAGCGGAAGCGGCGTCCGAAGCCCTGTTCGCGGCGGTCGCCGAGCCGCTGCTCGAAGAACTGCCGTCCATCGAGCCCGAGGCCATTTCCCGCGAGCTGGGACTTGGCTGACGGCGTGCCGTCCAAGCCGAACTCGGCGCGCAAGCGACGGGCATTCGCCTTCAAGAACCATCCGGACCGGGTGGCGCCGCATCTGCGCCAGCGCGCCATGGTCAGGATGCAGGTCGCCAACATGCTGATCGACGAAGCCAAAAAGGCGACGCGCCGCGGCCGCTGAGCGAGCGTCAGGCAGCAGCCTGCGCCTGCAACCATTTGAGCACCAGCGTTTCCTCTTCATCGAGACCATCGACCGGCTTGCGGAAGCTCTTGCGCGCCGCTGCCACCTCGGCTTCCAGCGTGCCTTTCGTCCAGCCCTCGATGACCTCGGGGTGGATGTAGCATTTGCGGCAAACGGCGCGGGTGTTGCCGAGCTGCTGCGCTACCGTGTCGATCAGCCCGTTGAGCGTCATCCTGGTCTGGCGCGCGGTCTTCGGGCACGGCAATGCGCGGCGAACAGCGCGAGCGCGGCCTTGGTGCCGCCCCAGGTGCGGAAATGCTTCGAGGTGAAATCGGCGCCGGTCGCCTCGCGCAGATAGTCGTTGACGTCCTGCGAGCTGACCGAGCGCCGCTCGCCGTTCTCGTCGAGATACTGGAACAGCTGCTGGCCGGGCAGTTCCTGCACTTGCCTGACGGTGCGCACGATGCGGCGGTCGACAAGGTCGAGCTTCCACTGCTTGCCGGACTTGCCCTTGAAGGCGAAGCGCATGCGGCTGCCCTCGACTGCGACATGGCGCTGGCGCAGCGTGGTCAGGCCGAAGCTCTTGTTGTCGCGGGCATAGGTCGCGTTGCCGACGCGGATCATCGTGTTGTCGAGCAGCCAGATGACCGAGGCGATCACCCTGTCGCGCGACAGGTCGCGGCGCCTGAGGTCCGCGATCGATGCGCTCGCGCAGTTTCGGCAGCGCTTCGGCAAAGGCGACCAGGCTCGAGTATTTCGCCTCGTCGCGCGATGCCGACCAGCGTTCGTGATAGCGGTACTGCTTGCGGCCGCGGACGTCGCGGCCGGTCGCCTGGATGTGGCCGTTGGCGGCAGGCGATATCCACACGTCGGTCCAGGCCGGCGGGATGGCCAGCGCCCTGATCCTGTGCCAGCGTCTTGGCGATCGTCGACGCGCGCGCCGTCGGCGTCGCGATAGCCGAACGCCATGCCCGACCTTGCGCCGACGAATGCCCGGCTCGGAATCGCTGACATAGCTGAGCCGCGCCTGCTTGGCAGAGAGCCTCGGAGTCCGGCCCGCCAGACTCGGCTGAATTGTCTCTGGGTTTGTGCGAGCAAGACGTCGCTCCTGAGAGGCGACGTTGCCGGACGCTCAATCGCCGGCGAGCGCACGAAGGTTCCATGAGGCGATCGGCGCTCCGCGGTGCTTTTCGACAAATCGATCGATAGTCTTATCGTGGCGGTCCCGTCCGGCGTTCCTCCCGCGCCCAAAATCCTCCGGAGTATCCCATGCAAAAGCGCCGTCTCGGCCGCACCGATCTCCATGTTTCCGCGATCTGCCTGGGCACCATGACCTGGGGCGAGCAGAACACCGAGGCCGACGGTCATGCGCAGATGGACCTTGCCTTCGAGCGCGGCGTCAACTTCATGGACACGGCCGAGCTCTACCCGATCCCGCCCAAGCCGGAGACGCAAGGGCGCACCGAGACCTATGTCGGCAACTGGATGAAGGCGCGAAGCAACCGCGACAAGGTCGATCATCGCCACCAAGGTGGTCGGGCGCACGCCGAGCCCGTGGTTTCGCGGCGGCCGCCCGTCGAGGCTGGTGCGTGCCGACATTTTCGACGCGATCGACAAATCGCTGAAGCGGCTCCAGACCGACTATGTCGACCTCTACCAGATCCATTTCCCCGAACGCGCCGTGCCATGGGGCGCCAACCCGACCCGCGTCGGCACGGAGCCGCCGCGCCGCGACGAGGACGAGACGCCGATCGCCGAGACGATCGCGGTGTTCGGCGAGCTGGTGAAATCAGGCAAGATCCGCAATTTCGGCCTGTCGAACGAGAGCTCGTGGGGCGTGATGCGCTACATCGCCGAGAGCGACAAGGGCGTCGGACCGCGGCCGGTCTCGCTGCAGAACGCCTACAACCTCGTCAACCGCACGTTCGAGGTGAACCTCGCCGAGACCTGCGAGCGCGAAGACGTCGAGCCTGCTCGCCTATTCGCCGCTGGCCCAGGGCTATCTCACCGGCAAATACGACCATGGCGCGCGGCCGCCCGGCGCCCGCTCGACGCTGTTCAATCGAGGACAGCGCTACGAAACGCCGGGCGCCGCCGAGGCGCTGCTCGCCTACAACGAACTGGCGCGCTCGTTCGGCATGGAGCCGGCGCTGTTTGCCAACGCCTATGCGGTGAGCCGCCGCTTCGTCACCGCCTCGATCATCGGCGCCACCAGCATTGCGCAGCTCGAGCTGGCGCTGTCGGCTGCCGACGTGACCTGGACGGAGGAGATGCAGAAAGCGGTCGACGCGCTGCACCAGAAGCTCGGCAATCCCTGCCCGTAGGAGGGGTTCGGACATCCCACAGCAACAACGTCCTCAGCGGCACGTCCGGAGGATGGCGCGTCTGGTCGCTCTCGGACGGCTACATCGAGATGCCGGCGGACCTTCTGCGGGACCCGCAGAATAATCCGGTGCCGCAAGCTGCGCAGGCAGGGCGCGCTTCGCCTGTCTGTCAATTGCTTCGCCCTCGCAGGTCCAGGCGTTGACGGCGTTCTGATCGACAGCGGAGGAGGAGGCTGGGCCCCGACAGTGGGGCGTCTCGAGCGGACCATGGCGGAAGCCAGGATCGACCCGGCTTCGATCACGGTCTTGGCGCTCACCCACACCCATCAGGATCATGTGCACGGGCTTTTGACCCCCGACGGCCGAGTGCTCTTTCCGAACTTGAAGGCGATCGTAATTCCCGAGGCGGCCGTGGAGAGCTTTTTCGCTGAGGCGCACCTTGCGCAGTTCCGGCCCCTGCTGAAGCCCGTCCGGAATGGCGATCAGGTGGCTGAGCGATTGCGGGCGGTCGCCCTGCCCGGTCATGCTCCCGGTCATACCGGCTACGCGTTCGACACGGACGAGGACCGTTTCCTGTTCTTCGGGGACATCGTTCATGTGCCGGCCTTGCAGTTCGGCAATCCCGCGTTCAGTTGGGGCTATGACGACGATCAGCCGACCGCACGCGCAACCCGCCTGAAGGTTTTCCATGACGCGGCCGAGGCGGGGACGTGGATCGCCGGCGCGCACCTTGGCTGGCCGGGCATCGGTCGCGTGGTGCGTAAGGGCGAAGCATACGGCTATGAGCCGGCAGCAGGATGAGCGGCTCTTGAACTACGCGCCTGGCGGGCCGATAGTACGGCCCAATCCAGGGAGCGCATCATGGCCATTGAAGTCGCGGAAGGCGAACGCGTCACCATCACATTCGACGGCCATCGCTGCATCCATGCCCGGCGTTGCGTGACGGGGCAGCCGCACGTCTTCAGGGCCAATGTAGAAGGACCATGGATCGATGCCGATGCGGCCGATCCCGAGGCGCTGCTGCATGTCGCGCAGAATTGTCCGTCCGGCGCGATCCATGTGATGCGCAAGGATGGCGGCCCCGGCGAGCAGGCGCCGGTCGCCAACATCGTGATCGTTCGCGAGAACGGGCCGCTGGCCTTTCATGCCGACCTCAGCATCGCCGGCCACGAGGTCGCGTTCCGCGCCACGCTTTGCCGTTGCGGGCTGTCGCGCAACAAGCCGTTCTGCGACAACTCCCACATCAATGGCGGCTTTGTCGCGAGCGGCGAGCCGCTATCCAGGGAAAGCACGCTCGAGATCACCGACCTCACCGGCCCGGTGATCGTCGAGCCGCAACCGAACGGGCCGCTGAAGGTGACCGGAAAGCTCGAGGTCGAGTCCGGGACCGGCCGCAATGTCGACCGCGTCGAGAAGACCTGGTTCTGCCGCTGTGGCCATTCGTCGAAGAAGCCCTATTGCGACGGCACCCACAAGAAGGTCGGCTTCGAGGCGCCGTGACCGGGTAGAGACCTATGCCCTACCAATCGTCATAGGCGGGGCAGGAGCTCTTTTCGCTGAGCAGGAATTCCTTGTCGTCTTCGCCTGGCTCGAGCATGACCGTATCGCCGTCCTCGTCTTCGCCGCAGCCCATCGTCATGCGCAAGCCGTAGTAGTCGCCGAAGGTGAGTCAGGATCTTGCCCGGCTTGGCGCTGCGCTCGGCGACCACGCCGCCGCCGTCGCATTCGACGCCGCAGGAGATCCTGCCGCCGGCCGGGCTGCATTCGCCGATCGACGTCAACAGCTTGCTCTGGCCGCGAACCTTGGCCAGCACCTCGAAATAGTAGTTGCGCTGGCCTTGCGGGAAAAACTCGTCAGGCTCGAAGCGATGGTAGGCGAGCCTGAATTCGATCTGCGTGACCTTCTGCTTCGGATGTCTGGCGAGATGATCGGCGTCATAGACGCGGGCAAAGCACACGCGCTTGCCCTCGACCGGCGGCAGGAAGCGGGCCAGCTCGCCCTCTTCGCCGGGCGTGATCGTGTCGGCGGCCGCAGAAAGAGGGGCGAGGAGGCCTGCCATCGCAACCAGCCAAGCGCAAATACAGCCCGATGTCGCTTCATGCCGGTTCCCCCATCGCCCGCTGCCGTGGCCTTACTTGCGCTAGACTTTGCCCAGTACGCAGCATTTTTTAGGCACGGCAACGCTGAGGCTCTCCGGACGTCCTGGCAAATCGGCGCGGCGCAGTGGGCGCACTCCCAAGGCATCGGGACGAAACGCATGGCGACGCCTGAAAAGATCGTCGCCTTCGTGGTTGCGATGGCGTCGCCGGAACTACCCACATCATCGGCTTGTCGCTTGTTGCCGATGATGGCAGCGGGGCAGGTAGGCCCGCTACTCGTCAGCGGCCAGGCCGTCGCCGTTCCTTGTCACGACCCCAAAATCCTGGGACTTGGCGCCCGATGTCGCGGTGATGAAGCCGTCGGCCGCCAAGCCGCGGCGCAAAAGCTCGCGCACCGCAGCGGCGCGCGACGGCATGCGCTTGTCGAAGCGCCAGTTTTCAAGCGCCTCCAGTTCGTCCGGGCTCAGCATGATCTGCAATCGCTCGGGTCGCTCAAGATCGGCCATGATTGACTCCCTCATAGATTTGACCGCCGGATACAACGAATGAGTAAGTGACTAGTTCCACCCATATTAAGCAGAAGGCCCACTTGGCTTCAAGCGCTGTGGATACGGCACGCAATCACTGTTCGGTGAGGGCGCATTTGGCGCGTTTTCAGCGGATGACATCGTCTGCTAACTTTCTGATATTATTGAGTAATTTTGAAATTTTTCTTGCTTTCGCGAAATGCCGGGAGCAATATGCCCGCATGAAAACAAATCACCTGATGGAGCGGATGCTGCGTGATCGAGAGCGAGGTTCGCCATTGTGCGCACGTTCTCGGCCAGATTTCCTGAAAGACCTGACGCAGGCGATCGATGCCGCGTTGAGCCAGCATGGAATCGTCAACGTGCCGCTGCTGGCCGAGCAGGTCCGCAGGCGCAACGAGCGCGAAAACATCGCGCTCGAAGACGTCGAAGCCAAAGTGCTGCAGCTTGCACAGCAGATGCGCGATCATGGAATTCGAAACGCCGGCGATCGAATTCGAAACGCCGCTGCTGCCGATGTGATCCGCCCGCCGCTCACAGCGGAATGTTGTCGTGCTTCTTCCAGGGATTTTCGAGGTCCTTGTTCCTGCAGCATCCTGAGCGCCCGCGCCACGCGGCGGCGGGTCGAATGCGGCATGATCACCTCGTCGACATAGCCGCGCTCGGCGGCGACGAAGGGTGACAGGAAGCGGTCCTCATAGGCCTTGGTGTGCGCGGCGATCTTGTCCGCGTCGCCGATGTCCTTGCGATAGATGATCTCGACCGCGCCTCGGCGCCCATCACGGCGATCTGCGCCGTCGGCCAGGCATAGTTGATGTCGCCTCGCAGATGTTTGGACGCCATCACGTCATAGGCGCCGCCATAGGCCTTGCGCGTGATCACGGTGATCTTCGGCACGGTCGCCTCGGCATAGGCAAACAGCAGCTTGGCGCCGTGCTTGATGAGGCCGCCATATTCCTGCGCGGTGCCCGGCAGGAAGCCCGGCACGTCGACGAAGGTGACGATCGGGATGTTGAAGCAGTCGCAGAAGCGCACGAAGCGCGCCGCCTTGCGGCTGGCGTCGCTGTCGAGCACGCCGGCCAGCACCATCGGCTGGTTGGCGACGAAGCCGACCGTGCGGCCCTCGACGCGGCCGAAGCCGGTGACGATGTTCTTGGCGAACGCCGCCTGGATCTCGAAGAAATCGCCTTCGTCGGCGGTCTTCAGGATCAGCTCCCTGATGTCGTAGGGCTTGTTGGCGTTGTCGGGGATCAGCCGGTCGAGCGACAGATCGTGGTCGGCGGCCGATTGGTGGCATTCGATCTCGGGGATGTCGGCGGTGTTCGAGGCCGGCAGGAAATCGATCAGCCGGCGCATCTGCAGCAGCGCCTCGACGTCGTTGTCGTAGGCGCCGTCGGCGATCGACGATTTGGTCGTGTGCACCGACGCGCCGCCGAGCTGCTCGGCCGTCACCGTCTCGTTGGTCACGGTCTTCACCACATCCGGCCCGGTCACGAACATGTAGGAGGTGTCGCGCACCATGAAGATGAAGTCGGTCATGGCCGGCGAATAGACGTCGCCGCCGGCGCACGGGCCCATGATGACCGAGATCTGCGGGATGACGCCGGAGGCCAGCACGTTGCGCTGGAACACTTCGGCATAGCCGCCGAGCGCCGCCACGCCCTCCTGGATGCGGGCGCCGCCGGCGTCGTAGATGCCGATGATCGGCGCGCGGTTGCGCAGCGCCATGTCCTGCACCTTCTGGATCTTTTCGGCATGCGCTTCCGACAGCGAGCCGCCGAACACGGTGAAGTCCTTGGCGAACAGAAAGACCGGCCGGCCGTTGACCGTGCCCCAGCCGGTGACGACGCCGTCGCCGGGGATCTTCGTCTTCTCCATGCCGAAATCGGTCGAGCGGTGCTCGACGATACATGTCGAACTCCTCGAAGCTGCCTTCGTCGAGGAACACCTCGACGCGCTCGCGCGCCGTCAGCTTGCCGCGCGCATGCTGGGCGGCGATGCGTGCCTCGCCGCCGCCGGCGCGCGCGATGGCGCGCCGCCGCTCCAGCTCCTTGAGAACGTCTTTCATGGCGGATCCCCGGCGAGCATACGCTCTTCAGCGTCGTATGCACGCCGGGAGACGGCGCAAGAAGGCGGCGCGTTCTTGCCTTCCTCCGCCCTTCGACAAGCTGGGAGAGAGCGCGTCGTCCTGCCTCACCAGCTGCCGGTGTTCGGCATCGAGGCCCACGGCTCCTGCACCGGCAGCGGGTCGCCTTCCTGCAGAAGCTCGATCGAAATGTTGTCGGGCGATTTGACGAAGGCCATGTTGCCGTCGCGCGGCGGCCGGTTGATGGTGACGCCCGTGTCCATCAGCCGCTGGCAGGTCTCGTAGATGTTGTCGACCTTGTAGGCGAGGTGGCCGAAATTGCGGCCGCCGGTGTAGTTTTCCGGGTCCCAATTGTAGGTGAGCTCGAGCTCCGGCGCGCGCTTCGACTGCCGCGGTCGCCTTGTCGTTCGGGCGCGGCCAGGAAGATCAGCGTGAAGCGGCCCTTCTCGTTCTCGTGACGGCGGATCTCCTCCAGGCCGAGCTTGTTGCAGTAGAAGTCGAGCGACTGCTCGACATCGGTGACGCGGACCATGGTGTGGAGATAGCGCATTTGTTCTTTCACTCCGGGTTTGGACGCGGCTTTACATAGGGCGGTGGAGGCGGCCAGGGCAACCGCGACAGGCGGTCGACTGTCACTATCGTGCAATAACCTCATGCAATGTTCAAGCCGACCGGGGGAAAATTGCATGGCGGCCCTTGCATAGGTGGGAATGCAGAGTGTTATCCTTAAGTCAAGAATCAGATGTGGCGGTACTCGGAAAGGGTGCGTTCTTATGGGGGACAAGGCCTCTTTGATGGGGCGATGACGCGATCTACGAGGACGCGTTGACCCGGGACGATGGCGGCGATGCCGATCTCGTCGAGATTTCCGGCGCGATCAAGTGGTTCGACGTCGCCAAGGGCTACGGCTTCATCCTGCCCGATGGCGGCACATCCGGCGACATCCTTCTCCATGTCACCTGCCTCAGACGCGACGGCTTCCAGACGGCGCTCGAAGGAGCGCGCGTCGTCTGCCTCGCCAAGCAGGGCGAGCGCGGCATGCAGGCGTTTCGCGTGCTGTCGATGGACATCACGACGGCGGTGCATCCGGCGGAAATGCAGGAGCAGCGCACGCATGTCGCGGTGTCGCCCGAAAGCGGGCTCGAGCGCGCGCTGGTCAAATGGTTCAACCGCACCAAGGGGTTTGGCTTCCTGACCCGCGGCGAGGGCACGGAAGACATCTTCATCCATATGGAGACGCTGCGCCGCTACGGGATCACCGAGCTCCGGCCGGGCCAGGTGGTGCTGGTGCGCTTCGGGCGCGGCGACAAGGGCCTTATGGCTGCCGAAATTCACCCCGATATGGGGACCTTGCCCGTCTCGCACTAAGGTCGCGATGGACGGCAGCGCCGGATCTGTGATGATCTCCGAACCGGCTTCGGATCATGCGCTAGCCGTCGGATCGGAATTTTCATGCTGCGCAGTACTGGCTGCGGCGCGCGATCGTCTGCAGTTGCTGCCGTCGTCCTCTACATCGGCCTGAAATCGCCGACCTCGGCCGACAGCCGGGCGATGATCCTGCCGGTCGATCCCGATCCGCTGATCGTGGAGACCAGCCACGGCGAGCGCTCCTTCACGATCGAGATCGCCGACGATCCCGGCGAACGCGAGCGCGGGCTGATGTTTCGCGAGGACATGGACGACGCGCACGGCATGCTGTTCGTGTTCGAGGATCAGCGCGATGTCGGCTTCTGGATGAAGAACACGCCGATGCCGCTCGACCTTATCTTCATCGCGCAGGACGGCACCATCAAGGCGATCAAGCAGGGCGAGTCGTTGTCGGAGGCGGTGATCTCGCCGGGCGTGCCGGTGCGCTTCGTGCTCGAGCTGAAGGCCGGCATCGCCGCCAAGAACGGCATCGTCGACGGCGACAAGGCGCGCCACCGTGCGATCAACCAGGCAGCCGGGCGCGGCCCAGCCGGTCGCAGGAATAGCGAGCGCCGATGCAGCTCTTCCGGCACGAAGGTTTCGACCTCGCCTATATCGACCAGCGCGCCTGCCGCGGGAACTGGCGAGCCGATCCTGCTCATCCACGGCTTTGCGTCGAACCATTTCACCAACTGGGTGGCGCCCGGCTGGGTGAAGACGCTCAACGATGCCGGCTACCGGACGATCGCCTTCGACAATCGCGGTCACGGCGCGCTCGTCGAAGAGCTACGATCCGGCCGACTATCACCCGGACCGCATGGCCGGCGATGCGGCGGCGCTGCTTGGCCATCTCGGCATCGGCCAGGCGCATGTCTTCGGCTATTCGATGGGCGCGCGCATCTCCGCCTTCCTGGCGCTGGCCGAGCCGCAACTGGTGGCGACGCTGATCTTCGGCGGGCTCGGCGTCGGCATGGTCGACGGCGTCGGCGACTGGGATCCGATCGCCGAGGCGCTGCTGGCCGACGATCCCGCGACGATCACCAATCCGCGCGGCCGCGTCTTCCGCATGTTCGCCGACCAGACCAAGAGCGACCGCAGGGCGCTCGCGGCCTGCATCGAGACGTCGCGCGAACTGCTCTCCGAGGACGAGGTGTCGCGCATCACGCAGCCGACGCTGATTGCCGTCGGCACCAAAGACGACATCGGCGGATCGGCCGAGGCGCTGGCCGGGCTGATGCCGAACGCCGCCGCCTTCGCGATCGAAGGCCGCGACCATATGCTGGCCGTCGGCGACCGCACCTTCAAGAAGCGCGCGCTCGAGTTTCTCGCGGCGCATCCACTGTAAATGCTCCATGAAATGCTGCGCCTGAGCCGCGAGCTTTTCCGACGGTGGAAGGCGCGCCGCCGCGAGGTGTCTGCCACTCGTTGGGGCAGCGACATCGTTCCTGCCGGGCTTGAAAATCCGGCATTCAATTCCACTTGACCAAACAATAAGGAAAATAGTGTTCAATCGCGGCCTGCGTTTGGCGTATTGAAGCGGCCGGACGGCTTAGCGGAGACCCCGATGAATTCGATTGTTGCGCAGCGCGGCACCAACCTGCAGCCGGTCGATCCGATCTGGACGTCGCGTGCGCGACGAGGCGCGCGAAGCCGCCGAGCGCGATCCGCTGCTGTCGGCCTTCCTCTATTCGTCGATCCTCAACCACGAGACGCTGGAAGAAGCGGTGATCCACCGCATCTCCGAGCGGCTCAGCCATCCCGACTTCGGCGCCGACATCATCCGCCACACCTTCAAGGCGATGCTGCGCGACCGGCCCGAATGGGGCGACATCGTTCGCATCGACATCCAGGCCTATTACGACCGCGATCCGGCCTGCGACCGGTTCCTGATGCCGGTGCTCTATTTCAAGGGTTTTCACGCGATCCAGACGCACCGGCTGGCGCACTGGCTGTGGACGCAAGGGCGCAAGGATTTCGCGCTCTACCTGCAGAGCCGCTCGTCGGCGGTGTTCCAGACCGACATCCATCCGGCCTCGAAGATGGGCAAGGGCATCTTCATCGACCATGCCACCGGGCTGGTGGTCGGCGAGACCGCGGTCATCGAGGACAATGTCTCGATCCTGCATGGCGTGACGCTCGGCGGCACCGGCAAGGCCGGCATCGATCGCCATCCGAAGATCCGCTACGGCGTGCTGATCGGCGCCGGCGCCAAGATCCTCGGCAATATCGAGGTCGGCCATTGCGCCAAGGTCGCGGCCGGTTCGGTCGTGCTTGCGCCGGTTCCGCACAACAAGACGGTCGCCGGCGTGCCGGCGCGCGTGGTCGGCGAGAGCGGCTGCGACCAGCCGTCGCGGCAGATGGACCAGTTCCTGCCGTCGCAGTCGATGGACCAGGTCGTCAGCTTCGACATCTGAAGCGCTGCTGGATGCGCGGCGTCGGCCACAAATGACCGGCGTTCGCCTTTACATCGCCATCCTTCGCGTGCCAGAAGCGCGTCTCAAATCGAAACGCCCGCGAACCGGAGGCGATCTTGAAGCCCGAAGAAATCCGCAAGCTCGACGCCTATTTCAAGCGGACGTTCCAGAATCCGTCGCTGCAGGTGAAGGCGCGCCCGCGCAAGGACGATTCCTGCGAGCTCTATCTCGGCGAGGAATTCCTCGGCATCATCTTCAGGGACGATGACGACGGCGACCTGTCCTACAATTTCTCGATGGCGATCCTCGACATCGACCTCGGCTGAGGCAGCTGGCGGCTACTTCTTGCCGCTGCGGATCATCTTTCTCGCCTGGCCCATGATCGGCCTGGTCGAGCGCCTGCCAGTCGTTCAGCAGCTCGGCCGGAAACCGGTAGGACAGGCTGAGGTCGTCGCCGACATGGATGTCGCGCTCGCAGGGCGCCAGCGATTCTTCGGCGCTCGGGCCTGACAGGCAGCGCGCCACGAACGGCTCGCTTGCCGGGGCGCGCGGCCACCGCAAGCAGCTCGTTCATGTAGCCGGATTTCTTGCTGAAATCGAAATAGGTGAGGCCGGCGGGGCCGGACCTGCCCGGCGTGTCGATCAGCGAGCGATAGATCGGCTCGAAGCGCCCGCTCATGTCGCGCGACATCATGCGCGCCTCGAACGACACGAACACGATGCGCTTGACGCCGTTCAAATTGTTGAAGTCGTTGCGCATCGCTTCGCTGTAGCCGCGCATGTCGGGCCAATGCAGATAGAGGTCGAGCCGGTCGGCGACGCGATCGATGCGGTCGCGCTCGAAGCGGATCGTGTTGGCAGGCGCCGAGATCACATTGTTGCCGATGACGATTTCATGGATCGTCGTGTCGTCGGTATGGCCGGCCATGGCGATCGATCGGCCGAGCCATTTGCCGCCGACGCTGATCGGCGACCGACAGCAGCGCAAGTGCAGCGAAGGCGTAGAACACGCGCCACATGAAGGCCGAATTGAGCGGCCTCACATCGGCCTTCGGCGGTCAGCGCTCTGCTGCTTCATGTCCACATTCCGATGGCTACGCGTTGTCCCCGAACGGCACAGGCTGCGCGGCACGCGTCTTGCTCCTTGCCATGGCGGAACTGTGCGGCCGTCATGGTAAACGGAGTGTGAAGATGGATGCGCTGGCGCTCGCCGCCTTCGTCTTTCTGGCCGGGCTGACGGCGTCGGGCCTTGCCGGGACCACGATCGAGATGATCGCCGGGCAAGCGGCTTTCGCTCGGCGAGCCGTTCGTTTCGGAACGCAACGTCAGCCGCTCGCTGGTGCTGGTGCTGCTGGCCGGACCGTACATGCTCGCCAACGATGCGATCCGCGCCAAGCGCGAGAAGCGCATCGGCGCGGCTCGGCCTCGCCGGGATCTTTGCGCTCTGCGGCGCCTGGCTGTTTGCCATCGGCGTCCTCATCCTTGGCGCCGTCTCGGAATTCTCGGTCTTGTCGGCGGCGCGCGGCGACCGCATAGGCTGACGCAGCAACAGCACTCAGCCGTTATGGAACGACATGCCGATCTACTCGCTCGACGGGATTGCTCCGGAATTCGACGACCGTGCCAGCAACTGGATCGCGCCGGACGCCGTGCTGATCGGCCGCGTGCGTCTCGGCCGCAATGCCGGCATCTGGTTCGGCGCGGTGCATGCGCGGCGACAACGAGCCGATCACCATCGGCGCCGACTCCAACGTGCAGGAGCATGTGGTGATGCACACCGATCCGGGCTTCCCGCTGACCATCGGCACGGGCTGCACGATCGGCCACCGCGCCATGCTGCATGGCTGCACGATCGGCGACAACAGCCTGGTCGGCATGGGCGCGATCATCCTCAACGGCGCGCGCATCGGCGCCAACAGCCTGGTCGGCGCCGGCGCGCTGGTGACCGAGGGCAAGGAATTTCCGGAGCGCTCGCTGATCGTCGGCTCGCCGGCCAAGGCGATCCGCACGCTCGACGACGCGGCGGTCGAGCGGCTAAAGAATGTCGGCTGCGCATTATGTCGAGAACGCCCGGCGCTTTCGGCTCGGGCTGGAGATGGTCACGCGTCTCGGATGAACGCCGCTATCGTCTGTCACCGCTCAATTGCCTGAGTGCATATTGAGGGCCATCAGCGCGCAGCGTTGCCGCTTTCAAACGGCGGCCTTGGGAACCGTGCCTGCAGCGTGCTCATGCGGCGGGCGTAGGCCGGGCCTGGGCCGCGCATATAATAGAGCTCGGGCCGATAGCGTGGCGCCACGAATTCGCGGAACGCTGATGCGAGATGTGTGATGGGGGCGAGAAGTTCCATAGCCGTTTCTTTCGTCGTCGTCGGCCGCAACATCGACCGGTTGTGCTAAAGATGATCGCCTTTGCCGAATTCGTCTGTGGGAAACCGCACAGCTTCGGAAAATCTCGGAACAGTCACGATCGCCGGGATGCAGGGCGCCTGACGGGTTGCAACGGCCGCCGTTTCGCTGGATAGGGGAAGTAGCGGAAGTTGGGGGCTGAACGAGGAAGAGACTGCCGTGACGGCTTCTCCGGCTTTTCTAGTCCAGACTGTGCGAGACCGACCGCGTCGCGCTTAGCGCGCGATGGACCGAGCGCAGCTATCGGCATGACGAGCTGATCGTCGCGCATGGCGACAGCGGACGCGACGTCTTCTTCCTGCTGCAAGGGCGGGCTCGCGTCACGCTGTTTTCGCAGGACGGCAGGGAGATTGCCTACCGCGACATCGATCCCGGCGAGATTTTCGGCGAGCTTGCCGGCATTGACGGCAAGGCGCGCTCGGCCAGCGTTGTTGCGCTCGCGCCAAGCCGCGCGGCGCGGCTGCCGGCGGCCGCATTCCGCGAGATCGCGCAGACCCATCCGGGCTTCGCCTGGATGCTGCTTGAGCATTTGTCGGCGCTGCTGCGCCGCATGACCGGCAGGGTCTACGAATTCAGCACGCTCGTCGTGCGCGAGCGTCTGATCCTTGAACTGCTGCGCTGGGCCGCCGAAATCGGTCCGGTCGGCGGGCAGGTCTCGATCTGTCCGGCGCCGACGCATTTCGAGCTGGCCGCAAGGATCAGCACGCACCGGGAGGCGGTGTCGCGCGAGATGAGCGCGCTCGCCAAGAAGGGGCTGATCGAAAAGCGTGGCAACAGCCTCGTGCTGCGCGACCTTTCCGCGCTCGAAGCGCTTGCCGCCAAGGATTGGCCGGGCTCGACTGCTCAAGATTGACGGCGACGGTCGAGGAGATTTGACATGGAAGACCTGGAGATTCGACCGGCTCTGGATCACCACTGGGCCGCCTCCGATGCGAACGACTTCGAGGAGGAGCACCGGATCTACCGGGAGGACGCGGTGCTCGAATATCCGCAATCGGGCGAGCGCATCCGCGGGCGGCGGAATATCCAGTCGTCTCGCGCCGCGCAGCCGAACCGGAAACGCTTCACCGTGCGGCGGATAATCGGCGCAGGCGACCTCTGGGTCACCGAATACGTCCTGGCCTATGACGGGCGGCCGTCTTACACCGTGAGCATCATGGAGTTCCTGGATGGGAAGGTGGCCCGCGAGACCCAGTATTTCGGCGATCCGTTCGAGCCGGGGCCTTCGCGCGCGCAATGGGTCGAGCGGATGCCGTGAAAACTGGCCGGGGTAAGGATGGCCATCTGCCGTCCGCTCGCGCGCTCGGAGCTGCCGAACGATACGGCCTCTCTTGCCCGCTATCTCATTGGCAAAGTGTTGGTGCGGGAACTGCCTGAAGGCCTCGTCAGCGGCCGTATTGTCGAGACCGAGGCGTATATTGTCGGTGACGCCGCCGGCCACGCCTACCGGGGGATGACTCCGCGCAATCGCTCGCTGTTTCTCGAGCGCGGGCACGCCTATGTCTATCTAGCCTACGGCGTCTCATACATGCTGAATGTCTCGAGCGAGATGCCCGGGATCGGAGCCGGCGTCCTGATCAGGGCGCTGGAGCCGCTCGAAGGCATCGCGATCATGCAGCTAAATCGCGGCATCGACCGCTTGCGCGACCTGGCGCGGGGACCGGGAAGGCTCGCCGCGGCGTTGCGGGTTGATCGTGCGCTCGATGGGCTCGACCTCTGCCGAGCCGGCCCTCTATGGCTCGGGCGCGGTGACGACGAACCCGGTGAAATCGGGCAGAGTATCAGGATCGGCATCTCGCGGGATGCGAACCGCCTCCTGCGATTTTACCTTCGGGGGAGCCCGTTCGTCAGCGGTCCAAGATCGCTCAACGAATAGGAGACAGCCACAGTGGCGTTGCCCAAGTGCGCCGAACCAGCCAAAGTCCGGGCTAGGGCGTGAATATGAACGAGCGTTCCGCGGGGCTCAATTTGCTGATTGCTTGATTGAGCGACGCTCGCGTCTTTTCATCGAAAACCCCTGTGGCCTCGAGACCCGATTTGAACTGAAACGATCGGATCGCGGACGTTGTCGCACGTCCGAGTATTCCGTCGATCGTGCCCACCGAAAATCCGAGCGTTGTCAAAGCTCGCTGCAGCCGCGCAGTGGCGGCGCGGTCGAGTTGGCCACTGGGAAAGGCGATCTCGGCTGGATCATAGGTGTCGACAGGCCCGGATTTGATGAGCTCGGCTACATCCGGCTCTATCTGAACCGCGCTCCCATCGTCGCGCAGGAACGCAAAGACCTCGCTGTCGCTTGACCTGCTCCTTGGCAGCACGACGATTTGCTTGATGGGAAAGGAGAGTTCTATGGGTTTCAGTTCCTCCAATGCCTCGCCGACCTTTCGGAAAACAGCCAACCGGCTGCCGCCGACAGTGCCTACAAGGATCGCCGAGAGGTCCCGGTTGGCCGCCACCAGAACTTTCCGATTGCCGGCTGCGAGTGCGCCGAAGTTCTTCAAGCTGATCTGCAACGGCCTGTCGATCTGCGGGACGCCTCCGTCTATCACTGACACAACCGTCAGCAGCTCGGATTCACCGTTGGCGATGACGACGGTCCCTGTTCCGCCATAGGCGGCCTCGGGTGCGAAGCTGGAATAGTGAGTGGGGTCTTCAACGGAAAGATCCTTGATAGGAGCAAAGTCTTCCGGATATCCCTCACGGATATTGAGCAATGAAGCCGAATTGTCATGCGGGTGAATAGCAAGAACGTATTGTTCGTTGCGGAAATCGACTATATCATATGGGCTTAACTTAAAAGGGACCTGCGATCTCTCTTTGAAGCCACCCGTAGTGTAAAAATACTCGGTTGGAGACAATGATCTGTCCCAGGTAATAATGCTTGTATCTTTTGTAGAAAATACATACCTAACAGCAGGATTTTGGAAATTTTCCGGAATAAAGTTAAATTTGTTTATACTTGTGAAATATTCTTTTTTTCTAGAAATCAGAATGCCGAATGAAAACGCCGGGCCTCCGTCGTCGTTTCGCTGGGTATATAGAAACTCCCATCTGCCGGGCCCCAAATAGTACGGTGCAAGGTACAGAGGTACGCCATCGATCTTTTGCCTGTCGGCGACCTCGCCGGTTGCAGCGTCGATAAACTGGATCTCCTTCCTCCCCTCATCGAACGCCAACAAGGCCTCCGGTGTCCCCGGAAAGATACGTCCAACCGGGCGGCGCAACTGCAAGACCTGTCGTGTGACCGGCGCGGCGGGGTCCGCAGCAGCCTCCTGCGCGCCAGCGGCAGAAGGCGCTGCCGCATCTCCGCAAAACACGAAAACCGGAGCCAAGCACGCTACCAACGCATGGCGCAGACACATTCGTCGCCCAGCGCCAAAGCCCGATAAATTTGATTGGCCCTTCGTCATTCCGTTTTGGACTTCTTTTCCAATAAACTCCATGGGACGTACCGTGTGACCGGACTCCTGTCGAGAAGGCCCCCGCCGCTCTTGTGCGAAAGCTTGGGAACGATCTTGAGCTGAACGTACTGTATGAAACCCGCAGGTCGTGCCGCCTTTACGTGCGGCACGACGAGCGTATTTCCGATCTCTGCAATCTCGGCCGTTTTGAATTCACGCTTTCCCGAAGGAGGGAGGGGGAGCTTGTTCTTGTTCGGGTCGCTATATTCGCGAATCGTTTCAACGCTTGTCTGGTCGTCTTGATCCAGGCCAAAGAAGTTATAAGTCACTTCTATCGAATCTATATTCGGATTTTCCTCCAAATTCTCGTAGCTGATCCGAATCGTCGCATAGTCGTTGTCACTCTTCGCCGGCTCCACCTCGACCGTCCATACGGCATGAGAGGCAACTTCGTTCCTTATGCGCTTTACCGTATCGAAAAGAGAACATTTCATATTCGTGTCGGCATTTCCGGAAATGTCCGGGCCAAGCGCCATGAGCGCCGAAGCGCCGGGAAAGATTGGCTGTATCGGGGTTGCCAGCAATAGCCATTTATCGCCTGATGCCACGACGCCAGACACGATAGCCACCACATTGCCGTCGTTGTCGAATATCGGCGAACCGTCATGTCCGTCGCCGTCGCCTTTGATGGAACTGCTGTCCACGGGCTCGAAGGTGTAAAGCGTATCGTATTTCTTCGGGTCGTACCCTTTTGCCACGAGTTCGACGGCCGTTATCCTATCGACCGAGCGTGGATCAGTCGGGTTGTCGTCGTCGGTCATCAGGGCAGCGTAGTGCTGCTTGTCCTGAATTCCACACATGCTCAGCCGGAAAAAGCGCTCCAGGGTTAGACCTTGAAAGGAAATAGCGGCGGTATCGACCGGGTAGGGCGAGACCGGCAGAACCATCGGATTGGCGAATGCACTGTCAGAACCGGTGTCCGTGGCCCGCTTTATCTGGACATTGCGGTCAAGCGGGTGGGCCGCACGTTCGATGGCCTGCTCGATGCGGTCGTCCTGACTGGTCTTGTGCCGCCACTCTGCCGGATCGCCGACAATGTGCTGCGCCGTAACAAGCAGATTGGGCGCTATCGCAAATGCCTTGCCCTGGTGAGTAGCTTCCTCCGGAGGCGTTTTGCCTTGCAGCTTGCCGGTGACGGTAACATGGAAGAACGCGGCCTTTACCCAGTCATTGAACACAAATGGCTTGTCCTGCGCCGCCTCCAACTGGTTGAAAACACTCGATTCGTCCGAACCTTCCTGCGCAATTGCCGATGGCAATGGTGCCGCAAGAAAGATCAAACATGAGGCAAACCACAGGACGACCTGGCTTGGCCGCGGACAGTGTTGCGCAGCGTGTATCCTGCGAATGGACGAATGCCGGTCAGCCATTCACCTTTCTGTCCAGTGTTGGATCATCGCCGGCCTGGCCGGTGTGATGTATTGGCGAAGAAAAAATTGTCTCACGGAGCAAATTCAAAAGCTAGGCCCGATCAACGGGGCGGCGATTTCCTTTACCCTCCCGGCATGAATATCGTGCGCAGCCTCTTCGCGTTCGTTCTCGCCGCCGCCTCCGCCACCCCGCCGAGCGCTGTCGGAGGCCTTCGATGGACGGTTCCGGCCGGCTGGCAGGCCGCGCCCGAACGGCCGATGCGCGTCGCGACGTACGCCATCCCGGCGGCTTCCGGCCAGGACGCCGGCGAGTGCGGCGTCTTCTTCTTCGGCACGGGTCAGGGCGGCTCCGTGGAGGACAACCTCAACCGATGGAAGAGCCAGTTCGAGCCGGCGTCGACGGCGAAACCGACGCAGCGAACCGTCAACGGGCTGAAGGTGCACGAGATCGACCTCTCCGGGACCTACCTGGCCCCGGGCGGCCCGATGATGCAGTCGCAGGGCAAAAAGCCCGGCTGGCGACTGTTGGGCGCGATCGCCGAGGCGCCGGACGGGCTCGTCTTCTTCAAGTGCACCGGCCCGGCTGCGACGATGACGAAGGCCGAGAAGGACTTCGCCGCGCTGGTGAAGTCGCTGTCGAAGGCGGCTAAGGCGTAGGCGGGTCTCTCGCCGTCATCCTGAGGACCGTGTAGCGCCCGAAGGATCCCGAACTCGATTGCGACGCTGTGAGATCGGGATCGTTACCGCCGACCTGCGGTCGGCGTTGCCTACTGCCGTGGGTCTGCCTCTGGTGGTCGGCTCGTCGCTCCGCTCCTCAGGATGACCGCTACGCGAGCGCGGAGCGCTCGCTGCGCGGTCAGTACCGCGCCAGCTCTTCCCGCAGGCTGCCTTCCTGCGCCCCGCGCAGGGCGATGCAGAGATCCATTCCCTCGAGGACTTTCGCCAGGTTGCGCTGTCCTCCCGGAAGCTTCTCGGCGCGGCCCTCGAAGAACTCCGCGACTTCCACCCGGTGCTTCTCGTCGCAGAATCCCGAGGCGTAGTACGGCACGATGCCGGTGACCTCTCGCGGCATGCGGGCGACGGTGGCGTCGTAGTTCGCCTGAAGGAACTTCCAGGTCGCCGCGCGGCCCTCCGGAGTCTGGAGCGAGGCATAGAGGATGTTGCCGGACTCGCGCGTGTCGAACTCGGGCGACATCGCGAACGCGAATGCAGTCGTCGAGGATCGCGGGATCCGAGAAGGCCCCCAGCGCGCGGAAGAGGCGATTGCGGTCGCGCCGCTCCTTCGCGGCTTTGATCCCTTCCTTGTACTTCTCGAAGAGCGCCCGGTCGCCGTGCCGCGCGGCGCTCTCGAGAACAGCGAGGACCATGTCGGCTTCGACGGCGGAGCGGTCGGCGAGCCAGGCGAGCGCGAGCCGCTTCGCCTCGGCCTGGAGCTCGGGCTCGTCCCCGTCCTTCGCGACGTACTCCACGAGCGACACGCGCAGGAGCCGCGTCTCCTCGTCTTCTCCCGGCTTGCTCTGGAAGCCGAGGGCGCGGGCGCGCTTGCCGAACGTCTTCGAAACGTAGCGGGCGTAGGCCGGCCGGAGCGACTCGGGAAGCACGTCCTCTCCCGCGTCGGAGGCGATGCGGATCGTCGCCTGGACGATCTGGCGGTCCGGATCGTTCGCGAACCGCGGCGCGAGCGCGAGCGCCTGGCCCATCGACATCGCGCCGCCCATCGCGAGCGCGTCGACGTCGCGCAGAAGTCCGACGCGCTCGGGCACGGAGAGCTCGGAGTCCGCCACGGCGAGCAGCTTCTCGAGGCCGTCGCCACGATAGATGGCGCGGTAGTAGCCGACCTCGCCGTCGTTCGCGAGCACCCAGGACGGGCAACCGCCGGACGCGCCCGGCGCCGGCACCGCGCCCGAGGCGCTCGTCAGCAACGCGCAGGCTCTGGCGTCCTGGCCCCCGGTCTCGGCGCGGGCGCAGACGGGGATCTGCCACGTCTGCGCGGCCGAGCCCTCGGAACCGACCGGCAGAAACCTCTTCTGCGCGAGTGCGAGCTTCCCGCCCTCGCCCGCCGCGCACTGGAGGCTCACCTCCAGAAGCGGCACGCCGGGCTGATCCAGGAAAGTCGAAGAACGCGGCCGCCACGCCGGGCCGGCTCTCCGCCTCGATCGCGGCCAGGAAATCCTTCGAGGTTCCGGTGCCGTACGCGTGCGCCTTCATGTAACGGCGCACGCCGGCCCGGAACTTCTCCGGTCCGATCCAGGCCTCGAACATCGAGATGACGGCGCCGCCCTTCTGGTACGAGATCGAGTCGAAGGCGTTGTGAATGTCGTCGGCGCTCTTGATCTCCTGGCGGATCTTGCGCGCCGACACGAGCGTGTCGTCGGCCATGACGTTGGAGCGGTCGACGATGCGATCGACGGCCATGCCCCACGTCGGCTGCCACTCGGCGAGCACGAGGTCCGCCATCCACGTCGCGAAGGACTCGTTCAGCCACACGTCGTCCCACCAGGCGAGGGTCACGTAGTCGCCGAACCACTGGTGCGCGATCTCGTGGGCGTTGATCGAGGCCTGGAGGCGGCGCCACTTGATCGACTCGTCCTCGGGCTTCGCCAGAAGGACCGACTCCGACCAGGTCACGAGGCCCGCGTTCTCCATCGCGCTGAAGGTCACCGTCTGCGGGATGACGAGCTGGTCGAGCTTGGCGAAGGGGAAAGGCATCCCGAAATACTTCTCGACGATCTCGAGGATCGGGCCGCTCGTCTCGGCGGCGTAGCGGCGCGCGCGAGGCCTTGCCCTTCGGCACGATGATGCGGATCGGCGTCTTCTTCATCCCCGCGCGCCCGGCGTCGACGTAGTCGAACGGCCCGACGCCCCAGGCGATGAGATACGCCGGCAGCGGCTCGGTCTTCCCGAAGCGCACGACCTTGCCGCCGCCTTTCGCCGGAGTCTCGGAGGCGATCGGCGTGTTCGAGACGGCGCTCGTGCCGGCGGGGATCGTCAGCGTCAGCTCCCAGGGCGACTTGAACGACGGCTCGTCGAAGCAGGGGAACGCGCGCCGCGCGTCGGTCGTCTCGAGCTGCGTGTAGACGTACCAGGCATCGCCGTCTTTCTGCCGGAAGACCCCCTGCGTGGAGTTGTCGTCGATCGAGCCCGTGTAGTCCACGTGCAGCTCGAATTCCCCCGCGGGCAGGGGCGGGTCGAAGGCGAAGCCCACGTAGTCCTCGCCGCCGGGGGACACCCGGGCCGGTGACGACTTCCCGCCCGCTCGGACCGTGGCCTTCTCGATCTTCAACTCCGTGCCGTGCAGCCAGAGAAAGCCGGTCGGGCGGTCCAGCCGGATGCCGATGTCCACCGCGCCGCGAAAGGTCGGCATCGCCGGATCGATGGTCAGGGCGACCCGGTAGCCCGTGGGGGCGGCGCCCCCAGGGAGACGGAGGCCCGGAGGGACCGGAGGGGAAGTGGCCAGCGCGAGGGCGGCGGCGAAAAAGGCGACACCTGCGGCGAACAGTCGTTTGACCATGACCTCTTATTCGTATCCCGGACCCGAAAGTTCGGGGGGTCAGGTCTCAAAATTTCGGATTTCCGCCGCTCCCGCCCCGAACGGCGTCAAGAGCCGAAAAATCGAGACCTGACCCCGATAGACTCCCCCGCCGGAGGCGCCAACGCATGCCATTGTTCGCCGCGCTTTTCGGAGCGCTCACGCTCGGACTGGTCGCCGAGGGAGGTCTGTCGGACGCCATGAAGCAGACGATCGCCCGACTCGAGAACGAGCTCGCCGCGAAGTACGGCGAGGCCGAGCGCCCGCGGATCGAGCGGGGCCTCCAGCAGGCGTCCGGTTTCTGGCGCGCCGAGGACGGCGACGAGAAGGCCTTCGAGCAGGTCGTCCGCACCTACATCGCGGTCGACTCGGTCGCCCGCAACGAGTTCTTCAAGCGGATGGAGAAGTCCCTCGAGTCGCTCGACGGCCACATGATCGAGATCAGCCGCGACTTCCGGTGGCAGTCCGATCTCGACCTCGGCCCGATCTACCCCTTCGACGAGATCCTCGCCGGCTACGATCCGTCGGCGCACGTCGTCGACGACTCTTTCGAGAACAAGCTCGCCTTCGTCGTGCTGCTCAACTTCCCGGTGACGACGCTCGAAGGAGCGGCTCGAGCGCGGGCGCGGCTGGACGCGCCGCCAGTGGGCCGAGGCGCGGCTCGGCGAGCGCTTCTCCAAGCGCATCCCGGCCGCGGTCAACCTCGCGATCACGGCGGCCGGGGCCGAAGCCGACCGCTACATCGCCGGCTACAACATCTGGATGCACCACCTCGTCGACGCGAAGGGGACGCGCCTCTTCCCGCCGAAGATGCGCCTGCTCACCCACTGGAACCTGCGCGACGAGATCAAGGCCGACTACGCCGACGAGAACGGCGGCCTCGCGAAGCAGCGGCAGATCGGCGCAGGTCATGGAGCGCATCGTCACGCAGACGATCCCCGCGGTCGTCATCGACAACCCGCACGTCGACTGGAATCCGGTCACGAACACGGTCAAGGCCGGCGCTCGAGCGCGACGCGGACAAGCCCGCGCCGGCGGACATGAAGGTGACGACGCGCGCGAGCCCGACACGCGCTACGCGATGCTCCTGAAGACCTTCCAGGCGGCGCGGCAGGCCGACCCGTACTCGCCGACCGCGCCGACGCTGATCGCGCGCCGCTTCGACGAGAACCGGCAGATGCCCGAGGAGCGCGTGCGGGCGATGCTCGAGGAGGTGCTCTCGTCGCCGCTCGTGCCGCGCGTCGCCGCGCTGATCGAGAGCCGGCTCGGCCGCCCGCTCGAGCCGTTCGACATCTGGTACAACGGCTTCCGGCCGCGCGGGCAGTACACCGAGGCGGAGCTCGACGCGATCGTCGAGAAGAAGCTATCCGACCGCCGAGGCCTTCCAGGAAGACATGCCGAGCATCCTGCGTCAAGCTCGGCTTCTCGAAGGAGCGCGCGGACTACCTCGGATCCCGCATCGTCGTCGATCCGGCGCGCGGCTCGGGTCACGCGCTCGGGCGCCGCGCGGCGCGGCGACAAGGCGCACCTGCGCACGCGCGTCGAGAAGGACGGGATGAACTACAAGGGCTACAACATCGCGGTCCACGAGCTGGGCCACAACGTCGAGCAGACGTTCTCGCTCAACGACATCGACTCACACGCTCCTGCAGGGCGTGCCGAACACCGCGTTCACCGAGGCGCTGGCGTTCGTGTTCCAGGCGCACGACCTCGAGCTGCTCGGCCTGGCCGAAGCCCGACGCCCAGAGCCAGCGCGCTCCAGACGCTCAACGACTTCTGGGCGACGTTCGAGATCGCCGGCGTGGCGCTCGTCGACATGGCCGTGTGGCACTGGATGTACGAGCATCCGGACGCCACGCCGCGGAGCTGAAGGCCGCGACGCTGCAGATCGCGAAGGACATCTGGAACAAGTACTACGCGCCGGTCTTCGGAAGAAGGACGTCGTCGCCCGCTCGGCATCTACTCGCACATGATCGACGCCTTCCTCTACCTGCCCGACTACCCGATCGGCCACCTGATCGCGTTCCAGATCGAGGAGCAGATCGAGAAGGCCGGCAACCTCGGCGAGGAGTTCGAGCGCATGGCGAAGGCCGGCAGCATCGCTCCGGACCTCTGGATGAAGAAGGCCACGGGCGCGCCCGTCGGCGCCCAGGCGCTGCTCGCGGCCACCGAGAAGGCCCTCGCCGTCGTGAAGTGACGGGCGAAGCGCCGCTTGCGGCGCCCTCGCCCGTCATCCCGAGCGCAGCGAGGGATCCCGGACTCGAAGCGTGACTCCCACCCCTCCACGCGAGCTGCGGCGGCTGATCCTGGCCTCGAGCCTCGGCACGCTCTTCGAGTGGTACGACTTCTACCTCTACGGATCCCTCGCGGTCTTCTTCGGCGACCTTTTCTTCCCGCCCGGCAACCCGCGCGCGGCGCTGCTCGCGAGCCTCGCGACCTTCGGCGCGGGCTTCGGCGTGCGGCCGCTCGGCGCTCTCGTCTTCGGACGCATCGGC
Source organism: uncultured Acidobacteriota bacterium (assembly GCA_963782585.1). Lineage (GTDB taxonomy): Bacteria > Acidobacteriota > Thermoanaerobaculia > UBA5066 > Gp7-AA6 > DAHUXD01. The sequence goes on along the minus strand of CAWAKL010000009.1, from coordinate 246,064 downwards.
GACCGCGTGGGCCGCAAGTACACGTTCCTCGTCACGATGGTCACGATGGGCCTCGCGACCGCACTCGTCGGATTCCTTCCCACCTACGCGGCCGCGGGCCTGCTCGCGCCGGTGCTCCTCGTCCTGCTCCGGTTGGTGCAGGGGCTCGCCCTCGGCGGCGAGTACGGCGGGGCCGCCACGTACGTCGCCGAGCACGTGCCCGACGAGCGGCGCGGCTTCTACACGAGCTTCATCCAGACGACCGCGACGCTCGGCTTCTTCCTCTCCCTCGGCGTCATCGGCGCGTGCCGGGCGTGGCTGGGGCCCGAGGCGTTCCGGGCCTGGGGCTGGCGCGTTCCGTTTCTGGCGTCCTTCCCTCTGCTCGCGGTCTCGCTCTACATCCGCCTGCGGATGCGCGAGTCGCCGCTCTTCGCGAAGCTCAAGGCCGAGGGCCGCGTCTCGAAGAATCCGCTGAAGGAGAGCTTCGCGAACAAGAAGAACCTTCGCTACGTCCTCGTCGCGCTCTTCGGCGCGACGGCGGGACAGGGCGTCGTCTGGTACACGGGGCAGTTCTACGCGCTGACGTTTCTGCAACGGCCGCTGAACCTCGACTGGCGCCTCGCGTACATCCTCGTCTCCGTCGCGCTCGCCCTGGGCACCCCGTTCTTCGTGGTTTTCGGAAGCCTCTCCGACCGCATCGGGCGCAAGCGCGTGATGCTCGCGGGCTGCCTGCTCGCGGCGCTCACCTACGTGCCCCTGTACATGGCGACGAAGGCCCTCGCCAATCCCGCCATGGCGGCGAGCGTGACCTCGCTTCCCTGGCCGAACCTGCTCGGACTCGTGGGGATTCTCTTCGTCCAGATGCTCTACGTCGCGATGGTGTACGGGCCGATCGCCGCGTTTCTCGTCGAGCTCTTCCCCACGTCCATCCGCTACACGTCGATGTCGCTGCCCTACCACCTCGGAAACGGCTGGTTTGGAGGATTCTTGCCTCTGATCGCGACGGCCGTGACGACCTCGGCCTGGGCCCGGGCGACCTTCGGGCCGAACGCGATCTACACCGGCCTCGCCTACCCGATCGCCGTCTGCGTGATGACGCTCCTCGTCGGCGGCCTCTTCATCCGCGAGACGAAAGACCACAAGATCGACACGCCGATCCGGTGAGCCCGCTGCCGCGGTTGGATGTAGCATCGCGGCTTCGGAGACCGAACACGGAGAGGCCATGACCAAGGATCCGGACGACACCGACGAGCTGCCCGTGGTGCGGGATGTGGACGCCCCGGCGCCCGCGGGAGAATCGTCATGGGTCGAGGTGGACCTCGCGGCGCTCTCGCATATGGGCCTCGTCCGCAGCAACAACGAGGACCACTACTTCGTCGCCGCATCGACCGCTCGCTGCAGACCCTCGACACGAATCTGCGGGAGGGCGACGTTCCTCGAAACCTACTCCGAGACCGCGTACGGCCTGCTCGTCGCGGACGGCGTCGGCGGAGCGGCGGGGGGCGAGATCGCGAGCCGCACGGCCGTCCACGCTCTGATCGATCTCGTGATCGACACCCCCGACTGGATCATGCGCATGGACGAGCCTCTGGCCAACGAAGTCCTGCAGCGCATGGAGCGACGCTTCCAGCAGGTCCGCGACATTCTGATGGAGAAAGCCAGGGCGGACCCGTCGCTGAAGGGGATGGCGACGACGATGACCGTCGCCGCGACGCTCGGAAACGAGCTCCTCACGGCGCACGTCGGCGACTCCCGCGCGTACGTCATGCGGCGGAGCGGGGCCCTCGAGCGCCTGACGCGCGATCAGACGCTGGCCCAGTCGCTCGCCGACGCCGGCGCCATCAGCCGCGAGGACATCGCCACGCACCCTTCGCGCAACGTGCTGACGGGCGCTCTCGCGACGCGCGGAGCGTTCGTGCAGGTGGAGCTCAAGCGCTGGCGCCTCGCCGACGGCGATCAGCTCCTCCTCTGCTCCGACGGACTGACCGACATGGTTCCCGACGACAAGATCGCCCGGGAGCTCGGAGCTCAGGGGAACGCGGCGGACGTGTGCCAGCGCCTCGTCGACCTCGCGCTCGAGGCCGGCGGCAAGGACAACGTCACCGTCGTGCTCGGCCGGTACCGCATGCCGCAGAGCCGGCCCGCTCTCGCCGGACCCCACACGCACTGAAACCGTCGACGAGATTCCTTTAGGACCAGGAGGGTTCGATGTCGCTCCGCCGCCCGTTGCTCGCCGTCCTCTTGTGCCCTCGGCCCCCGCCCTGGCTCGCCCTCGCGCAGGAGGGCTTCCCGCTCTTCACGACCGACTTCCCGCCCGAGGAATTCGCCGCGCGGCGAGCCAAGATCTACGAGGCGATCGGCCCGGAGGCCATCGCGGTGCTCCAGGGCGCGCCCAATCCGCCGGGCTACACGCGGTTCCGCCAGGCGAACGAGTTCTACTACGTCTGCGGGATCGAGACGCCCCACGCGTACATCCTTCTCGACGGCAAGACGAAGAAGGCGGCGCTCTTTCTCCCCCACCGCCACGAGAAGCGGGAGTCCGGGGAAGGCAAGCTCCTCTCTGCCGAGGACGTCGAGGAGGTCAAGAAGCTCTCGGGCGTCGACGAGGTCTACGCGACCGAGCTTCTCGCGCGAGCACCTCGAGGGCAAGTACCTGAAGACGGGCAAGCGGACGCTCTACACGCCGCTCTCGCCGGCCGAGGGCGCGTCGATGAGCCGCGACCTCGCGATGCGCTACGTCGCCGACATCGGCTCGGATCCGTTCGACGGGGGCGTCTCGCGGGAGGGCCGCTTCGTCGAGCTCATCCGCCTGCGCTTTCCGGTCTTCGAGATCAAGGACCTCTCCCCGACTCTCGACGCGCTGCGGCTGATCAAGAGCCCGCGCGAGCTCGACGTCATCCGCAAGTCGACGAAGCTCGCGGGCCTCGCGCTCGTCGAGTCGATGCGCTCGACGCGGCCGGGGCAGTACGAGCGGGAGCTCGACGCCGTCGGCAAGTTCGTCTACTACCGCAACGGCGCCCAGGGCGATGCGTACTACTCGCTCATCGGCAGCGGCAAGAACGCCTATTGGCCGCACTACAACGCCGGCAAGCGCCAGATGCTCGACGGCGACTTCCTGCTCATGGATTACGCCCCCGACTGGGGCTACTACATGGCCGACGTCACCCGCATGTTCCCGGTCAACGGCAAGTTCTCCGGCTGGCAGCGCGAGCTCTACGGGTTCTACCTGGCCTGCTACCGCGAGATCCTGAAGGCGCTCGGGCCGGGCAAGACGGGCGCGCAGATCTTCAAGGAGGCCGGCGGCGCGATGGAGCCGATCCTCGCCGCCGCGAAGTTCACGAAGCCCTCGCACCGCAAGGCCGCCGAGGACTTCGTCGCGAGCTACAAGAAGAGCGGAGAGAGCGAGTATCCCTACATCGGCCACTGGGTCGGGATGGCGACCCACGACGTGGGCACGCACGAGGGGCCGCTGCGGCCCGGCATGGTCTTCACGATCGAGCCGGCGCTGACGGTGCCCGACGAGAAGATCTACGTTCGGCTCGAGGACATGGTCTTCATCACCGAGACGGGCGCCGAGGTCGTGTCCACCGAGGCCCCCTGGGACATCGACGCGATCGAGAAGCTGATGAAGGAAGAGGGCATGCTCGAGCGGTACCCCAGGGTGTATCCGCCGCCGCAGGCGTCCGCAAGGACGCCGTAGGCGGCGTCCTGAGGGCCAAAGGGCCGGCCGAGGCAGGCCCCGCTCGCGAGAGCGGGTCGCAGCGCCGCAATCGAGTCTGGGATCCTTCGTCGCTTCGCTCCTCAGGATGACGGCGGCAGTTACGGTTTTTCCGGCTCCACCACCACCGGCTGCGGCTCGGGCGGCACCTCGGGCCTGGGCTCGCCCGCTTCCCAGTCGACCGTTCCGGCGATCTCGACGAGCTTCGCGCCGCCGCGCACGGAGTCGATCGTCAGCGGCAGGTTCGGCGGCATCTGGAAGAGCTTCAGGCCCGTATACGACTTGGTCAGGAACGGCGAGATGAAGTTGATCACCCATCCCACCGCGCCCTTGCAGTGCGTCTTGACCTTGACGTCGGTGAGATGAAACGCGCGCGCCTCCTTGTCGACCACGAGGTTCGCCGACGCGATAGGCGAGCAATACTGCGAGAAGAGGCGTTTCAACCGGTTCTGCGAGCGCTTCTCGGCTGTGACGTCGATCGCCAGCGTGAAGCAGGACTCGCCGCAGGGACGGAACATCTTCGGAGCGATCGTGAACTCGATGTTCCGGATGGCGAGGTCCTGCTGCCACTTCGCCTCGAGCGCCGCGAGCGCGGCCTGCTCGATCGGCTCCCACGGCGCCTTGAAGACGTAGGTTCCGGTCACCTCGCCGTCCTCGCCGCCGGCGTTCTCGAGGTGCAGGGACGCCGCGAACGGGCCATGGAAGTCGAGCATCAGCTTCTTCTCGGGAAGCTCCTTGATCGGGTACTTCACGACGAACGGGTACTCGAGCTCGTAGTCGAACGAGATCTCGAGCGGCCCGGTCGCCCTCCCGTCGACGATCGTCAGGCCGGGGGTCGTGAGCTTGATGTCGGAGGCCGAGATCGTCGCGCCCTTGCGCGACAGCTCGCCCGTCTTGCCGGCGAGATCGAGCTTCGCGACACCCGAGAAGTGGCCGTCGGAGGTGACTTTCACGGCGGTGACCCCGAAGGTCGAGCCGGAATCGAGCGCGACACCCATGCCTCCGGGCACGACGAACTTCCCCGAGGAGAGCTCGAAGAAGATGTCCTCGGCCGACAGGGCGGTTGCCAGCTCGCCCGCGTCGTTCGACTTCGCGTGAAACGCTGCTCCCCGGATGTGCCCGCGCGCGATGGTGCACTCGTTGGCCTGAAAGTGCATCTCGCCGTTCTCCATCTCTCCGTCGATCGTGCCGTCGAACTCGACGAAGTGCGGCGCTCCGCCGCGCGCGGGACGGAAGACGCCCTTCTGGACGGTCAGCTTGAGGGCCTCGCCGGACTCCGGCTGCGAGGCCGTGTAGAACGCGACGAACGGACGCAGAAGAACCGGACGCCCGCCGAACGCCGTGACGACCATCTCCTCGATGCGAACCTCCCGGACGAGGTCCATGAACGAAGGCGTCGGCGCCGCCGGCGGCGCCCCGGGAGCGGGCGTGGGGGTCGGGGTCGGCGCCGCCGCGGGCGTGGCGGCTGGAGTCGTGCGCTTGCCGCCGAGGATCTCGCCCTTCATCACCGACGGGATGTCGGTTCGAAACTCCATCTTCCGCACCGCCGAGCGCGCGATGCCTCCGAAGATCGCGACGATCGGCTTCCAGATCCCGAGGCCGTGGAACTTCATCTTCGTGATGCCCTTGGGATCCTCGAAGTCGAGCGACTCGATCGCGACCTTCGGCCGGAGGCCCTTTCCCCGCACGACGAGCTTCCCGTTCTCGACACCGAAGTGCATGCGCGTGACGCGGCCATTCACCGCGTCGGCCTCGATCGTGGTCTTCGGATCGCCCTGAACCTCGAGCGAGTATTTGGGGATTGCCGGCACGCTCCCGGCCATGAGGTCGGCCTCGACCTTGAGGCGCCCGTCCTTGACCAGGTCGCCCAGACGGTCGAGCGCCTCCGACACGTTTTTTGCCGGCGCGATCTCCGGAGAGGCGCTCGCGGTCGTTACGGCGATCGCCGGAGAGCCGCTCGCCGCCGGCGCGGAGAGAGCGGGCTCCTGTGAGAGGAGGACGGACGACGACAGGCTCAGCACGAGCGCCCACAGCGCGCGCCGCATAGCCCGGAGATATCACAGAGAGGACGAGACGAGGCCGCCACCGCGACAGTTGCATTGCGTTATACTGCATTGCCATGCGAGATCAACTGACGGTGCGGCTGCCCCCCGACTTGAGCCGCTTGCTCAGCAGCGCGGCTCGACGCTCGCAGCGAAAGCCATCCGAGATCGTCCGGCTGGCGCTGCGTAGTTATCTGGAGCCGATCCCCGATCGGCCCGGTTGGGCCTACGACCGCGTGGCCGACCTGATCGGGTCTCTCGACTCCGGAATCTCCGATCTGGCGGAGAAGCACAGCGAATACGTCCTGGAGTCGTTGAAGCGTGGGCGGCGAACTCCTTCTCGATAGCGGGGCGCTCGTTTCGCTGCTCGATCGGCGTCAGGCAGCGCACGAGGCCTGCCGCGAGGTCCTTCGAGAGTGGCGTCGTCCGATCGTCAGCACGGAAGCCGTACTGACGGAGGCCAGCCACCTGCTGGGATCTCTGGCGGGAGGGCGCGTCGCGTGCGTGACCTACTTCCTCCGTGGGGCCGCGATCCTCGTGCCCATGAGCACCTCTTTGCTCGGACGCTGCCGCGTCTTGCTCGAACGCTATGCGGATTTGCCGATGGACTACGCCGACGCCACCCTCGTGGCGCTCGCGGAAGAGCTCGACACCGACGCCGTTCTTACGACAGATCGCCGCGACTTCGCGGTCTACCGAATCTCCGAGAAGCGGCCGTTCCGGATTCTTCCCGAATGAAAGACACGATCCGGGCCGTCTACATGACCGCGCCAGGAAGGCCGCTCGAAATCCGACAGGCCCCTTCACCACGCGCGCGCGCCGGCGGCGCGATTCTCGAGACGGTGGCGAGCGAGGTCTGTGGCACCGACGTGCACCTGCACCACGGCCGGCTCTCGGGCGTGCCCTACCCGATCATCCCGGGCCACGTGAGCGTCGGGCGCGTGCTCGAGACGGGCGGCCCGGACGCCCTGACGGACGTCGAGGGCCGGCAGATCGAAGCCGGCGCCCTCGTCACGTTCTACGATGTCTACGGAACCTGCGGGGCGTGCTGGCATTGCCTCGTCGCGCGCGCGGCGACGCGCTGTCCGAAGCGCAGGGTCTACGGAATCACCGCCCCGGCGGCCGACGGGCTGCTCGGGGGCTGGTCCGAGCGGATCGAGATCCTTCCCGGCGTCCGGCTCGTGCCGCTGCCCGAGAGCCTTTCGACGGAGGATTTCCTCGGTGGCGGCTGCGGCCTTCCCACGGGATTTCACGCGATCGAGCGCGCGGGAATTGCGATGGGGGATGTCGTCGTCGTGCAGGGCTCGGGCCCCGTTGGCCTGAACGCCGCGATCTTCGCGCAGCTCGCGGGCGCGCTCCGCGTCCTCGTCGCGGGCGCTCCGCAGGCCCGTCTCGACGCCGCGCGCCGTCTCGGCGCCGAGGACACGCTCGACATCACGGACAGCCGCGATCCCGCCGCGCGAGCCGCCTGGGTTCGCGACCGTACGTCGGGCCGAGGGGCGGACGTCGTCATCGAGGCCTCCGGAAATCCCGCGGCCGTGCCCGAAGGCCTCGACATGCTCCGGGACGGCGGGCGCTACGTCGTCGTCGGCCAGTACACCGATTCCGGGGACGCCACGCTGAACCCGCACCGCCAGATCAATCGCCGGCACGCGACGATCCTGGGCTGCTGGGGCTACGAGTTCTCGCACCTCCACCGCTCGCTCGCGATGATGGCGAAGCACAGGGACCGCTTTCGCTGGCGCGAGCTCGTCACCCGGGAGTATCCGCTCGAGAAGGCCGGCGGGGCGCTCGCCGACATGGAGCGGCTCGCCGTCGTCAAAGCGCTGATCCGACCCTGACGACTCACGCAGGCGCGGCGCGGGTCCTCGCTATGGCGGCGGCCCCTCCCTCAGCCAGAGCGGGTCCGGGACCTTCATGCCGTAACGCACCGAGACCATGCGCAGGCCCACGATCGTGACGAACGCGAGAGCCGCGGCGACGAGAGGCGGCCATCCGACCCATCCGGCGCCGAGGAAGACCCAGCCTCCGGCGAACGAAGACACGGCGTAGAGCTCGCCCGGCCGGAAGAGTACCGGGATCTCCGTCGAGAAGACGTCGCGCAGCACGCCGCCGAAGGTCCCCGTCACGACGCCGATCAGAGAAGCGACGAAGGGCGGCATCCCCTGGTGCAGCGCAAAGCCCACTCCGGTCAGCGTGAAGAGCGCGAGCCCCATCGCGTCGACGAAGACGGCCTGCTGGTGCCACTGGCGCACCCGCGCGTGGAAACCGCGGCTGTAGACGAACGGAACGCACAGCGTTCCGATCACGAGCAGGTATTCCTCGTGACTCACCCAGAAAAACGGCCGGCGGTCGATGAGAAGGTCGCGCAGTGTGCCGCCTCCGAAGGCGGTCAGAACGGCGAGGCAGTACGTCCCGACGATGTCCATGCCTTTGCGAGCAGCCCCGATCATCCCCGAGACCGCCGAGAGGACGACGGCGGCGGCCTCGAGCGCGGTCGCGAGAGCGGCGGCGTGCGCAGCCGACAAACGACTACCGCCGGCGCGGCGCGGGTACCGGGGGCGGCGGCGAAATGATCGGATATCCGTTCGCGCCGATGCGCGGCGGCACCGATCCCGGCGTGCCCGGGGGCGCGATGATCGGAAATCCGTTCGGCCCGATGTTCGACGGCACGCGCGGCGGCCGGCCGCGGGGGCGGAAAGTACCCGCCTCCGTAGTAGTAGTCGCCGTAGCCGGAGTACCCCGAGTCGTAGTAGGTCTCGGACGGATAAGACACCGGCGGGGCCGGCGGCATCTCGTAGTTCGGGCCCGCGAGGGGCGGACCGACGTAGAGCGTCCCGCCGGGCGCGAGCTTCTCGGCAGGAGGGGGCTCGGCTTCCAGAGTCGAGACCTTCGCGACCTCCGACGCCGAAAGGCTGACGTAGACGCCATCCGGGAACCTGTGGAAAAGGAGGACCCGGCCCTTCCGCACGGGAGCATCGACCGAATAAACCTTCGAACCTCCCTGGAGGTCGAGGACGTAATAGGTCAACGAGCCGGCGAAGGAGGCAGCAGCGGCCAGCAGCCCGGACAACCCCCAGAAAGCCAGACGTTTCATGGTCCTCCCCTGTTCTTTCGGACAGTAAGCGTATGGTATAGACTCATAGGTCTGGGCGAAACAAGGCCGGTTCCGGCACGGGTGGTGGGGTACCCGCCCAGCTCAAGAAACCTGAAGACATCGAGGGTAGGAGAAGATGTACGTCCGAAACGATTCGGGCTTGGGGCCCGATAACGTCCCAGGCCAGGAACGCCGCGTCTCGGTCCACAACGCGGTGGAGGCCGCTCAGCGGTATCTCCTTTCGATTCAGGCGGAGGACGGCCACTGGTGCGGCGAGCTCGAGGGGGACACGATCCTCGAGTCGGAGTACGTCCTCACGATGCATTTTCTCGGACGCGTTCAGGAAAACCGATGCCGCAAGGCCGCGGAGTACCTGAGGCGCAAGCAGCTCCCGGGCGGCGGTTGGGCGATTTATGAAGGCGGTCCGGCCGAGGTCTCTTCTTCCGTCAAGGCTTACTTTGTTTTGAAGTTGATGGGCGACGACCCGAACGCGCCGCACATGGTCAAGGCGCGCGAGACGATTCTTTCGCTCGGCGGGATCGAAGCCTGCAACTCCTTCACACGGATTTATCTCGCGATCTTCGGCCAGTGCTCCTGGGACGCGTGCCCGGCCGTGCCGCCCGAGATCGTGCTCCTGCCCGATTCGTTCGTCTTCAACATCTACAAGATGTCCTCCTGGTCCCGCGGCATCGTGGTGCCGCTCTCGGTCATCTGGGCCGCGAAACCGTTCTGCCCGGTACCGGACTACGCCGCGATCCCGGAGCTCCACATCGCGCATCCCAAGCCCCCGCACGTCGCGCGCTCGCGCAAGGAACGCCACTGGCGGCGTTTTTTCACGAAGATCGACCATCTCTTCAAACGCCTCGAGGCCGGCCGCTTCACCCCGTATCGCAAGAAGGCCCTGGCGGCCTGCGAGACCTGGATCCACGAGCGTCTCGCGCACTCGGACGGCCTCGGCGCGATCTTCCCGCCGATCATCAATACGATCATCGCGTTCCGCTGCCTCGGCTACGAGCTCGACGATCCGCGGCTTCTCGCCCAGGTGCGCGAGCTCGAAAAGCTGGAGCTCGAGGACGAGGACACGCTCCGCGTGCAGCCCTGCTTCTCTCCCGTCTGGGACACGGCGCTCGTCATGGAAGCGCTCTCCGACGGCGGCACGCCGTCCGACGATCCCGCGATGCTCAAGGCCGCGCGCTGGCTGCTCGACAAGGAAGTCAAGAAGATCGGCGACTGCAAGAAGGCCTGCCCCGCGGCCGAGCCCGGCGGCTGGTACTTCGAGTACGCCAACGAGTGGTATCCGGACACCGACGACACCGCCGAGGTCCTCACGGCCCTCTCCCGCGCGAAGTTCCCCGGCGAGGCCGACGACCTCGCCCGCCAGGGCGCGATCGCCCGCGGCCAGGCGTGGCTTCTCGCCATGCAGAACCGCGACGGCGGCTGGGGCGCGTTCGACAAGGACTGCGACAACGAGGTCCTGACCTACATTCCCTTCGCCGACCACAACGCGATGATCGATCCGAGCTGCGAGGACATCACGGGCCGGGCCCTCGAGGCGCTGCATGCGATCGGGTTGCCGGCCGATCACCCGTCCGTCCGCCGCGCCGCGGCGTTCGTCGAGAGCAAGCAGTTTCCGGACGGCACCTGGTACGGCCGCTGGGGCTGCAACTACATCTACGGTTCGTTTCTCGCGCTGCGCGGCTTGCTGCACGCCGGCGCGGATCTTCGCGAGCCCCGTTACCAGAAGACCGCGGCGTGGATCCGCTCCTGCCAGAACCCCGACGGCGGCTGGGGCGAGCTGCCGCACTCCTACGACGATCCGTCGACCAAGGGCCAGGGCCCCTCGACTCCGTCGCAGACCGCGTGGGCTCTCGTGACCCTCTTCTCGACCGGCGACCGCGACTCCGAGGCCGTGCGCCGCGGCGTCGAGTACCTGCTGGCCCACCAGCTCTACGACGGCTCGTGGAAGGACGAGCACTGGACCGCCACGGGGTTCCCGAAAGTCTTCTACCTGCGCTACCACCTCTATGCGACCTACTTCCCGCTCCGAGCGCTCGCGCTCTACGCTCGCGAGGGGACGACGGGAGTTTCACGGCGGGCCGGGGACGGCGAGACGGCCGACACCCTCCGGCGCTTCGATCACGGAGTGAACTGATGCGTTTCCCTACCCACATCATGACGGACACGATTCAGAACTCGGTCCGCAACGTGCTCCGCGGCAACAAGCGGTATCCCTTCGTGCTGATGCTCGAGCCGCTCTACACCTGCAACCTCGCCTGCATCGGGCTGCGCGATCGAGCGCCACACGGGCAAGCTCAAGGACCGGCTCTCCCTCGACCAGTGCATCGAGGCCGTCGAGCGATTCCGAGGCCCCGGTCGTGTCGATCTGTGGCGGCGAGCCGACGATCTATCCGGAGCTGCCGCAGCTCGTCGAAGAAATCATCAAGCGCAAGCGTCACATCTACCTCTGCACGAACGGCCTCCTGCTCGACGAGAACGTCTACGGCACGATCGCGCCGCACAAGCGGCTGATGATCAACGTGCACCTCGACGGCATGCGCGAGACCCACGACTACGTCTGCGCGCGCAAGGGCGTCTTCGACAAGGCGATCGCGATGATCGAGAAGGGCGTCGACGCTCGGCCATCACATGATGGCCAACACGACCGTCTTCAAGGAGACCAACGTCGACGAAGTCGAGGAGCTCTGCGACCTGCTGACGAACATGGGCGTCGACGGGATGCTCGTCTCGCCCGGCTACCACTACGACTCGGTCGGCGCCGACATCTTCCTGACGAAGTCGCGAGATCCACGAGAAGTTCAAGCGCGTCCTCGACATCTCCAAGAACTACAAGCTGACCTCCACGCCGATGTTCCTCGAGTTCGCCGCGGGCCTGCGCGACTACAACTGCTCGCCCTGGTGCGACCGTGACCTACACGCCGAACGGCTGGAAGGGGCCCTGCTACCTGATCGGCAAGACCTGGTCGCCGACCTTCGACGAGTTCTGGAACGGCACCGACTGGGCGTACTGGGAGTCGCGGAAGGATCCGCTCTGCCAGAACTGCCGCATGCACTCGGGCTTCGAGGCGTCGGTCGTGATGGAGCTGCCCAAGCACCCGCGGCGACATGGTCCGGATGATCGCCTGGAATCTGGTCGGACCTGATCGAGCGCGGTCGACTGTCCATGGACTGCTCGTCACCGGCGGAACGGGGTTCGTCGGAACGCACGTGGTCCGCGCGCTCGTGGCGCGGGGAGTCGCGGTCCGCGTGCCTGGCCCGGGCCTTCGAGCCGGCGCGACAACCTGGCGGATCTGAAGGTCGAGATCGCCGAAGGCGACCTGACGGACCGGGCCTCCCTCGCGCGCGCGATGAAGGGCGTCTCGACGCTCTTTCCACGTGGCCGCGGACTACCGACTCTGGGCGAAGGATCCGCAGGAGCTCTACCGCGCGAACGTCGGAGGAACGGAGAACGTCCTCGCGGCGGCGGCTGAGGCGGGCGTTTCGAAAGTCGTCTACACGAGCTCGGTCGCCGCGCTCGGCCTGACCGATGACGGCACGCCGGGGCACGAAGGCACACCGGTCTTCCGCGAGCGGATCATCGGCCACTACAAGAAGTCCAAGTACGACGCCGAGCGCGTCGCCGCGGGCTGGGCGGCGAAGGGCCTGCCGGTCGTCATCGTCAATCCCTCGACTCCCGTGGGCGAGCGCGACGTCAAGCCCACGCCGACCGGCCAGATGATCGTCGACTTCCTCAACCGCAGGATGCCGGCCTACGTCGACACGGGCCTGAACCTCATCGACGTGCGCGACGTCGCCGCGGGCCACCTCGCGGCGGCCGAGAAGGGCAAAGCCGGCGAGCGCTACATCCTGGGCCATCGCAACATGAGCCTGAAGGAGATCCTCGACACGCTCGCGCGGCTGACCGGCCTGCCCGCGCCCTCGGTGCGGCTGCCACACTGGATCCCGCTCTCCGCCGCGGCGGTCGCGACGGGCTGGGCGCGCGTCTCGGGAAAGCCGCCGCGTTTCTCGCTCGAGAGCGTGCGCATGTCCACCCATCGGATGTTCTTCGACGGGTCCCGGGCGGTGCGCGAGCTCGGACTGCCGCAGACGCCGGTCGAAGAGCCCCTCGCGCGCGCCGTCGAGTGGTTCCGCAAGAACGGTTATGTCCGTGGCTGAAGCCAGGCCGGTCGCGATCCTCGCGGCGATTCCCGAGGAGCTCGCGGCCATCCGGCGCGCGGTCGCCGAGTCCGGGAGAGTCGTGCTCGGCTGCACGGGCGACGGACCGAAGCGGGCCGCTTCGGGCGCGGCGACATTCCTCGAGCGCCACCGGCCCTCCGCGCTCCTGGGTGCGGGACTCGCCGGCGCGCTTTCGCCGGGGCTCTCGGTCGGCGAGATCGTGGCGTCCCGCCGCGTCCGCTTCGAGGTCGGAAACGCGGCGACGCCCGATTCCGCCTGGCTCGAACGGGCGATCGCCGCGGGCGCCCGGCCGGCCACGCTCGTCACGGTCGATCGGCCTGTCGTGTCCTCCGCCGTCAAGGCGAGACTGGCCGGCACGGAACCCGGCGACCCGCTGGTTGTCGACATGGAGTCGGCCGCGTGGGCGAAGGAGGCCGCGGCGCGCGGCATCCCGTACCTCGTCGTGCGCGCCGTCAGCGATGCGGCGAACGAGGAGCTTCCGGCATTTCTCGCCGAGGCCCTCGGCACCGACGGCAGCATCCGCCGCGGCGAGGTCGCCCGGCGGGCGCTCCTCGAGCCGTCTTCGTGGGGTACGCTTTTGCGAATGCGGCGACGCATGCACGATTGTTCGGCGGCCCTCGGCGCGTTTCTCGCGCGGATGCTGGCGCCGTGACGACCGCCTCCCTCGAAGACCTGCTCGAGAAGACGAGCCGCACGTTCGCGCTCTCGATCCCGGTGCTCCCCGAGCCCACGCGGCGCGAGGTCATGATCTCGTACCTCCTCTTTCGGATCGCCGACACGTTCGAGGACGCCTCGCACTGGACGCCCGACGATCGGATCGCGGCGCTCGCGGACTTCAACGACCTGCTGCGTTCCTACTCCCGGGAGAAGGCCCAGGCGCTCTGCCGGGACTGGGCGAGCCGGGAGGTCGCGCACCACCCCGGCTACCAGGAGCTCATGGCCGAGGTGCCGTTCGTCCTCGAGTCCTTTTTGGACCTCTCCCCCGGCGCGATCCCGCCGATCCGCGAGCACGTCATTCGCTCCGCCGACGGCATGGCCTCGATCGTCGCGAAGACTCGCGGAGGAGAGCTCACGCTCCATTCGGTCCGTGAACTCCAGGACTACTGCTACATCGTCGCCGGCATCGTCGGCGAGATGCTCACCGAGCTCTTTCTCCTCGACCGGCCCAATCTTTCCGGCGTCGCCGCCTACCTTCGCGAGCGCGCCGCCACCTTCGGCGAGGCCCTCCAGCTCGTCAACATTCTGAAGGACTCGGCCGTCGACGCCGAGGAGGGCCGCCGGTATCTCCCGGCGGAAGTTCCGAAGGCCGACGTGTTTCGTCTCGCGCGAAAAGACCTCGAAGTCGCCGGCGACTACATCCGGACTCTGCAGGGGGCCGACGGGCCCCGCGGCCTCGTCGAGTTCACTGCGCTTCCGGTCCAGCTCGCCTGGGCCGCTCTCGAGCGCGTCGAGAAGAAGGGGCCGGGCTCCAAGGTCTCGCGTCCCGAGGTCTTCCTCATCACGCAGCGCCTCAAGAAGGCGCTCGATCGGGGCAAACCGGCGGTCTGACCACGAGGCATCAATGGTCCGAACGCTTTCGATTCTCTCGGACCCGGCTGATGAGAGCTTCCCGCGGCCCGTCGCCGCGTATCCGGACGCACGAAGGTCGGATGACTCCCTCCCCTCGCGGTCAGCGGCACGAAAAGGGATGTCTCGGTACTGCGCCGTGTCGTAGACGGCATCCGGCGGGAGGTGCCGTCCCACGCCTTCTTGTCGGGCCAGGACGGGCGCGGCTGGCCGTCGACGAAGGCGGCGATCTCCTGCGCGTCGCGGGGATCGAGCGTCCCGGGCTCGTCGCGGGGCATGGCGTGGCGGAGGAACCCGGCCAGCGTGTCGACGCGCGCGAGGCCCGCGACGTCGTTGTAGGAACGCGGGCCCCAGACCGGAGGGACGTAGTCGTAGGGCAGAGGCTTCCGCCGCTCGCGGTAGCCCTGCCCGTCGAGTCCGTGGCAGCCCGAGCAGAGATCGCCGTAGCGCGCGCGGCCGCGCTCGGCGTTGAGCTCGCCGATCGGGACGATCGCCGCGGCGTCGATCGTGCTGCGGTCGGCGGCCTCGGTCTCGCCCGGCTTCGCGATCGAGGCGATGTACGCCGAGAGCGCCTGGACCACCTCGCTCGAGATTTCCGGCGAACGGCCCGCGAGACTGTGCGTGAAGCAGCGGACGATGCGGTCCTCGAGCGTCACGTCCTGGCCGCCCGCGTCTTTGCGCGGATAGGAGGCCGCCGCCCCCGTGAGGGCGAGGGCCCCGGCCATCTTCCCGCCCTCGAGGTGGCAGTTCGTGCAGGCGAGGGCGTTCGAGCCGAGCGCGGCGGCTCGTTCCTGCGTGCGGAGGAAGATCCGCTCGCCGAGGGCGGTGTCACGACGGGCGACGGCGGTCGTGCCCTCGCGGCCACAGCCGGAGAACGACGCGGAGAGCGCCAAGACGACGACGGCCCGGATCTTTGCGGTCATCCTCGACTTGGAGATAATGCGGCGTCCTCAGAACCGACGCATGATTTCCAGAATGATACGGGAGCTCGCCGCCTCCCTCAAACCAGTGGCCTTGCTTCTCGCCGCGGCCATCGGCGCGGGCCCGGCCGTTGCGAAGGCCGAGGAGTTCCACCTCTTCCCGGATTCGCCGCCCGGATCGCGCTTCGCGGAGGTCGACTGGACGGAGCCCCCCGTTTCCGCCCCGGACTTCGAGAGCGCCGCGCTTCTGGAAGCCTCGACGTGGCCCGCCCGGCAGTCGACGCCCGGGACCTGGACGGCTCACCCCCGCCCGGAGAAGCTCTTTACGAAGGCCACCACCTGGTGGACGGTCGCGATCGTCGCCGGCGGAGTGATGCAGGGGCTCGGAGCCCCGCTCCAGTACGGCTGGGTGCCGTACAACACCACGGACGAAGGGTTCTTCGGGCGGGATACGTACACCGGCGGCGCCGACAAGGCCTCGCATTTCATCATCTCGAGCGGCGTCTCGCGCACGGCCTACGAGGCGTACACGCACCTCGGCCACTCTCCGGAGACGTCCTTCAGGCTCGCCGTCGCCGCGGCGTTCACGAGCGGCCTGATGGTGGAAGTGATGGACGCCTTCTCCGTCTACGGCTTCTCGTTCCAGGACCTGACCGCCGACGCGCTGGGCGTGACGGCCGGCGCGTTGATCAATCGCCACAACCTCCAGGACCTGCTCGGGTTGCGGATCGGCCTCTCGGAGACGCCGATTCCCGCGAGCGCGATCGGCGACAGCGTCCCGACGCTCGGCCGCAGCTACAACGACGAGATCTACGCCGCGGACCTCAAGCTCGGAGGACTGATCCGGCGGATGAACGGCGATCCCGGATTCGCGAAGTTCTTCCTGACATCCTTCGTCTTCTTCACGAAGGGCTTCGGCTACGATCCGCCGCTTCCGTCGCGCTACCAGGAGATCGGCTTCGAGGTGGGGCTCAACTTCCCGGAGATCCTGCGCTGTTTCGGGGTCTCGGAAAAAACGTGGTGGGGCACGGGCCTGCTCGCGATCTTCGACTTCTTCCGCTTCCCGTTCACGCAGATCGGCGTCTACTACAACCTGTACGACGGGAAGTGGTACGGCCCGGGCGCTCCGCGCCAGTACTACTGATTCGGGGACAGGCGGCGGCTGCCCGCCGCCATGACGAGCAGGGCGGTGAAGAAGACGGGTGTTCCGATCGCCACCGGCGCCAGGAACCAGTAGGCCTTCCCGAAGAGCGCCGCCACCATCACGAAGTAGATGAAGTCCCGGCGCGTCAGGGCGTCGAGGACGGCCACCAGCCGCGTCCGGCGCGAGGGCGAGACCGTGGTCAGCAGCGGGCCTCCCCCCTTCCGCGGCCGCATCGCGTACGCGTAGATGAAGCCGGCAGAGAGAATCGTGCTCGCGACGGCGAACGCGCCGAGAACCAGCGGCCACGCCTCGCCGCTCGCGGTCCTCCAGGCGATGGCGAAAGCCGAAAAGACCGCGACGTGCACGATGTTGTCGCACCAGAAATCCAGCATGCCGCCCAGGCGGGACTCCTGGAACTTCAGCCGCGCCAGCTCGCCGTCGCAGCCGTCCAGAATCGAATGGAGCAGAAAGAGCACGCCGCCGGCGAGCTGGCGGGGCGGCGCCGGGGACGCGAAGGACCACGCGCCCAGAAGGCCCAGGGTCGCGCAGAACAGCGTCATCGCGTTCGGAGTCACGGGCGTTCGCGCGAGCACCCGGGTCGCGGCCAGCGAGATCTTCCGGCTGATGAGACGCGTGAGGATTCCGTCCTGTGTCTTGACGAGCCCCTTGAGGAGACGCGTCTCCGCGTCGGCGAGCTCCGCCGGCGTCGTCACCTCGAGGGGCGGCGAGACCGCCACAGGCGAGGAGCTCGCCGGAAATGCCGCGGCCCATTCCGCGAGCACGGAGGACAGGCTCGATGAGCGGGAGAGCGGCACCGGCTCGAGGGTCTGGACCATGGCCCCGACGCCGACGCGGTAGAGACGCCCGGGCTCGGCGGCAGCCTCTCGGAGGCCGCGAAACCACTCCGGGCTCGCGGCCACGCGGTCGGGCAACAAGACGATCCGGCCGGGGGAAGCTCGGGAGGGGCGTCGGCGCCGAGCACATACACGCGATCGAACCCCGCGCGCGAGGCCGCCAGCGCCGCGCGGCGCGCGAGCGGCAGTCCCAGCAGGATGGTGTCTCTCGTCGGCGAGCCGGGCGCCGCGCGATCGGACGGCGCGAGAACGAGTGTCGCGGCTTCCGTCATCCCGTCATACTGCCACGCGCGCGTCCCGGCGCAACCGCGCCGCCAGGTGTGCGGCGATGCGGTCCGCGGCCTCTTCTCGATAGAGCGCAAAGCTCGGCCAGGCGTTGACGTCGATGAGGTAGATCTCCCCTGTCGGGGTGACGATGGCGTCGCCGCCCCAGACATCGAGCCCGAGGGCGGAGGCGGCGCGGCACGCAATCTCCCGCAGAGCCCGCGCGTCGAAGGCATGGCCCGCCACCGGCCGTTCGCGAGGATGGAACCACTCGAACCAGGACGGGGCGGGGGCCGTCTCGCGCGCGCGGCCCTCGTCCTCGGCGGCGATTCCATAGAACTTGACGAGGTCGCCCTCGAGGTGCCGCTGAACGACGGCGCGCGGCTGTCCCCGGTCGCGCAGCCGCTCGAGGGCATCCCGCACCTCCGAGGGATCCGTGGCGAACACGACGTCGCCTTCGCGCGTCTTGTGCTCGGTGGCCTGCTTGACCCAGCACGCCGAAAACAGGCGGTCGTCGTCGTGGCCGCGGGGAAGCGGACCGGCGCAGTCCAGCAGCCGGCTTTCCGGAACGGGCACGCTCCGTTCCTCGAGCAGCGGCGTCATGCTTTCGCGATGCGTGTTGGCGACCGCGCCCGGCCTGTTGACGACGCGGACTCCCCGGTTCTCCCACTGCCGCAGCGCTTCGAGCGCCGCGCGGCCCTCGCACATCGAAAACGTGAGAGTCGGCAGGTCGGTCTCCCGGCCGGTGACCTCCGCGGGCCGGCGGTAGTCGACCAGAAACTCCGTACCCGCTTCCTCGAGCCGGCGGCCCGCGGCCTCCAGAATCGCGGCGTCGTCGGCCTCGCGGCCCGGCGAGTGCTCGACCTCCCGGAAGATGCCCCAGCAGCTCGCCGCCGGCGCGGTTCGGCTTCGGCCTTGGCTTTGGCTCGTCGGCTTGCGCTTCATAGCTCGAGCCGCGGAAGCTCCGCGAGCTTCGCAATGACGGCGTCCTCGGGGCAGCACGGGCTCCCGCCGCCGTTGCCCGCGGCGTCCGCAGGACGCAACCACACGTGCCGCATTCCCATCGCGCGCGCGCCGGCCATGTCCCGCCTCTGAGAGTCGCCCACGAAGACGGCCTCCGCCGGCGTCGCCGAGAGAGCGTCGAGCGCCGCCTGGAAGATCCTCGCGTCCGGCTTCTTGCAGCCGACGAGCGTGGAGTCGATCGCCACGCCGATGGAGGGAGTCAGGCCGGCCTCGTCGCAGACCGCCTGGAGGTTTCCGTAGAAGTTGGACACGATGCCGATCCGGTAACGCTCGCGAAGCCGGGCGAGGAGCGTGGCGCTCTGCGCGAGTTGCGCGAGCGATTCTTCCGCGAACCGATCGCCGATCCGGCGCAGGTGCGCGTCCTCGCGCCCGAGCCGCCGGGCGAGCCCCGCGGCCACGCGCTCGACGGTTTCGCGAAAGCCCGTGGTGCGGGGGATCGTGCCCTCGAGCGTGTCCGTCGCCCCGTAGAAGGCCTTGTCGAACTCCGCCTGCGGCGTGTCCAGGCCCTCCTCGCGCGCCAGCCGGATCCAGCGATCCTTCCAGGGCACGCCTTCGGCGTCGAGCGTGCCGCCGAAATCGAAGAGGAGAACGCGGGTGGAGGACGTCATCGCGCCTGTTCGGATCCGGCGAGCTTCGTGCCGCCAGCGACGGGGTGGTGCGCGGGAATGGCGACCGGCTGATGCGCGAGGGAGACGAGCCCGGGCACGACCCAGAGAAGCTCGCGGGCCCGGCGCGCGAGCCCGTAGGCGACCCCCGTCGAGGCCGGGAGTCCGAGCAGGACGAACATCCCCGTGCGAACGCCTTCCGCGGTGCCGGCGCGCCCCGGAACGAAGAGAAACACGTTGTTGAGCAGCATGGCGAGCGACTCGACCGCGAACGCGGTCTCCCACCCGCGGCCGGTGCCGAGGAGTCGGAGCAGGACGTACGTCTCGAACAAACCCCCGCACCAGCCGAGAAGGCACCAGCCGGCCGCCGAAAAAAAGTGCGGGCGGCGATGGGCGTAGAAGCGCCGGATCAGCTCGTCGAGGTGATACGCCCCCTCCCGGTGGTGGGCCAGCCGCAGCGCCAGCGGCTTGAACCGGCTCAGGAAGGAGAGGATCGGACCGAAGGTGCCCTTCTGCAGGCCCCAGGTCATGAGAACGAGCAGGCCGCACAGGAAGGCCAGGCTCCCCAGGGCCGCCCAGCGGACCCCGCGGGAGAGGTCGAAGAAGACGACCGCGACGCCGAGGCCCACGGCCACGAAGAAGGCCTGCGAAAGCAGGTGTGCGTGCTTGAAGATGGCCACGGATGCGATCGCCGACGGGGTTTCCAGCCGGTGGCGCAGCATGCTGACGCGCACGGGCTCTCCCGCGACGCTTCCGGGCGCCAGGTAGTTCAGGGTGTTGCCGACCAGGTAGATGCGCAGGAGGTCCGGAAGGCTCGAGAGCGGGGGCCGCGGCTCCATCACCGAGCGCCAGCCCAGGACGAACGCGATCTCCGCCAGAAGATAGAAGGCGGTCAGGCCGAAGAACCACCAGCCGATCGAGGCGAGGTTGGCCTGGATGGCGGGCCAGCCCGTTCTCCAGACCAGCACCAGGGCCAGAGCGATGCCGGCCAGGAAGAGAACAGTTCGAGCGTGTCTGGCGCGGGATGCGCGCCCTTCATTCGCGGACATCTCGATCGACCCGAAGATATCAGTCGGGGGGACGACTCCCGCCCGACTTCAGGCCGCCTTTTCCTCCGAGCTCGACAGCCGGGAGGAGGAGCGCCGCGGCAGGACCTTGACGACCCGTCGGATGACCGAGGGCACCATCGTCGGCCGCAGCAGGCGCGGGTCGTAGAGCGAGAGCCGTCGGTCGTTCTCAGCGAGGCAGACCTCGAGGAACGAGCGAAGCGAAAAGTCTCCGAAGATCGAGGCGGCGCCCATGGTGAATCCGGCCTTCGAGTTGTCGGCCGGCTCCGCGACCGAGCTCTTCTCTGTCGATTTGCCCTTGCCGCCGCCCGCCATCGCGAGCGCGCCCTTCAGGCGCCCGAAGGCCTGGGCCACGATGTTCCACCCGCGCCAGACATCGAACGCCGGCCGCGCGACGACCGGGCGCCGGGCCCGAAGGTACGCCGCCCAGTTGACGATGAAGAGGATGTGGCGCGCCTCCTCCTGCATGATCGTCTCGAAGATCGCGACAAACTCCTTCGGGAGGTACTCGGCGCGTTCGCCCAGCCGGAAGAGGCCGAAGGCGAAAAAGGAGTCCATGCACTCGCCGTAGCCCGTCCGCAGGAAGGCGCGGGTCGGGTTGGCCGGGACCTCCGGGGGCGGGAACGGAGCGACTTCGATCCCGTAGTTGCGGGCCAGCAGCTGCAGGACCTCGGCGTGGCGGCCCTCCTCGTACCCCTGAAGGCTGATGGCCTCGGCCAGGAGCGGGTCCTTCTCGGTGTCCCCCAGAGACTGCACCTTGACGGCCGTGGCCGCCTCGGTCTGCGTGGCCTCGTTCCATATCGGCATGGCCTTGAGGCGCGCGAGGTTCTCCGCGTCGAGGTCCGGCCAGCGGATTTCGGTCGGTTTGAACGGGTCGTGGGTGTCGATGAAGGTGCGGCAGAGCAGCTCTTTGTGCTCCAGACTGCCGATCTTGAGCATATTTTTCATGGCCGGAGGTAGAGTATCATCCGCGTTTCTTTTCGCCGGGGGGTAGGGGAACCGTATGTCCATTCTCAGCCGCGTCCAGGGTCCGCAGGACCTCAAAAGTCTCTCCTACGGAGAGTTAGAGGAGCTGTCGCAGGACTGCCGCGAGATCATCATCCAGACGATCACGAAGACCGGGGGCCATCTGGCCTCCAACCTCGGGGTCGTCGAGCTCACGATCGCACTTCACCGCAACTTCGACAGTCCCAAGGACTGGCTCGTCTGGGATACGTCCAACCAGTGCTACACCCACAAGCTCGTGACGGGCCGGCGGGACCAGTTCCCCTCGATCCGCACCCCGGGAGGCCTGTCGGGCTTCGCCGAGCCGAGCGAAAGCTGCCACGACACCCTGGCCGCCGGCCACGCCGGCACCGGGCTCTCCTACGGGCTCGGCGTCTCCATGGCCCTCCAGGCCGCCCCCGAGGATCCTTACGTGGTCGTGATCGTCGGCGACGGGGCCCTGACGTCGGGGCCGTCGTATGAGGCGCTGAACAACATCGTCCACACCAAGCCGAAGCGCCTCGTCGTGATCCTGAACGACAACGGCTGGTCGATCTCCGAGAACGTCGGCTGGCTCGCGCACTGGCGGAATCGCTTCGAGTTCCACCCCACGTACCAGAAGTTCGTCGACGCCGGCCACAGCTTCTTCAAGCGCCTTCCGCACGGCGACAAGGCCTGGGACCTCGCGCGCAAGCTGAAGTCGGCCGTCGAAGGGGTCTTCTTCCCGAATCTCATCTGGGACGAGCTGGGCTTCCACTACGTCGGGCCGGTGAACGGCCACGACTTCAAGGAGCTCGAGGAAGCGCTCTCGCGCGCCAAGGACGTCTCGAAGGACGGCACGCCCGTCGTCATCCACGCCCTGACCCACAAGGGCCGCGGCTTCCAGCAGGCGGAGCACAACCCCTCGAAGTTCCACCAGCCCGGCACGCCGACCGGCCTGGCCGGCGCGGGCACCCGCTTCACCTATTCGCAGGTCTTCGCGAAGACGCTCATGACCATGATGGAGAAGGACCCGAAGATCGTGGCCATCTCCGCCGCGATGCTCGAGGGGACGGGCCTGATCGAGGTCAAGAAGAAGTTCCCCGACCGGGTCTTCGACGTCGGCATCGCCGAAGAGCACGCCATCATCTGCGCCGGCGGCATGGCCAAGGCCGGCTGGAAGCCGGTCGTCTCGATCTACTCGACGTTCCTCCAGCGAGCCTTCGACCAGTTGATCCACGACGTGGCCCTGCAGCAGCTGCCCGTCACCGTGTGCATCGACCGCGCGGGCCTCGTCGGCGACGACGGCAAGACGCACCAGGGAGTCTTCGACATCTCCTACACCCGCATGATCCCGAACATGACCGTCGCCGCCCCGAAGGACGAGAACGAGCTCCAGCACGTGCTCTTCACGGCCATCACGTCCGGCCAGCCCTGGGCCGTCCGCTATCCGCGCGGCATGGCCCTCGGCGTCGAGCTCGATCCGCAGCTGAAGACCGTCGCGACGGGCAAGGGCGAGATCCTCCGCGAGGGCCGGGACCTCATGTTCATCGCCTACGGCTCGATGGTCTCGGTCGCGACGGCCGCGGCCGACGAGCTCGAGCGCCGCGGCCTCTCGGTCGGCGTCGCCAACGCCCGCTTCGCCAAGCCGCTGGACATGGAGATGCTCGGCAAGATCGCTGCGGCCTGCCCGCGCCTCCTGACGCTCGAGGAGCACCTGGCGGCCGGAGGGTTCGGCGCCGGCGTGCTCGAGGCCTTCCACGCGGCGAACCTGCCGACCTCGGGCCTCAAGGTCCACGCGATCGACGACCACTTCATCGAGCACAGCCCGCAGCTGCAGCAGCGGCACAACCTGAAGCTCGACGTCGAGGGCGTCGTCGAAAGCGCCCTCGCCCTCTTCCCCGACCTCTCCCGCGTTCTGACGGGCTCGGGCCCGGCCTCCGATCCCCGCAAGAAGGAAAAGTTCGCAGAAACGGTGAACTGGTGACCCCGCCGGGCGACTTCTCCGGGATCCGCGTCGAGAAGTTGCTCGTCGCGGGGCTGCGCGGGTTCTGCGCCGGCGTCGTCCGCGCGATCGACGTCGTCGAGAAGGCCCTCGAGGTCGTGGACGGCCCCGTCTACGTCCGCAAGGAGATCATCCACAACCGCTACGTCGTCGACGAGCTCCGGGACAAGGGCGCCCGCTTCGTCGAAGAGGTGGACGAGGTCCCCGACAACGCCTCGCTGATCTTCTCGGCCCACGGCATCGCGCCGCAGGTGCGGACGATGGCGCGGGACAAGAAGCTCCACACGATCGACGCGACGTGCCCCCTCGTGACCAAGGTCCATCTGGAGGCGATTCACTACGCCAAGCAGGGGTACACGATCATCCTCGTCGGACACCACGACCACGACGAAACGGTCGGCACGCTCGGCGAGGCCCCGGACGCGATCCGGCTCGTCGAGACCCGGGAAGACGCCGAGAAGGTGACCGTGCCCGATCCCGACCGCGTCGCGTACCTCACGCAGACCACGCTCTCGATCGACGACACCCGCGAGATCCTCGAAGTCCTCAAGCGCCGCTTCCCGAACCTGAGGGCGCCCTCGAAGCAGGACATCTGCTACGCGACGCAGAACCGCCAGGACGCGGTCAAGGCAATGGCTCCGCACGTCGACATGCTCCTGGTCCTCGGCGCGCCGAACTCTTCGAACTCGCTGCGGATGTGCGAGGTTGCGCGCGCGAACGGCGTCGCGTCGCACCTGATCGAGAGGGCGCGCGACATCCGGCCGGAGTGGCTGGAGGGCGTCCGCATCCTCGGGCTGACGGCGTCGGCCTCGGCGCCCGAGATCCTCGTCCAGGAGGTCGTGACGTTCGCGCGGGAACAGCTCGGGGTCCGGACCGTCGAAGAGTTCGAGACGGTGAAGGAGGATGTCTCCTTTCCCCTGCCCCAGGAGTTGAAAGCGCTTCTGCCCGTCAAGGTCTGACTCGGTTGAGGGTTTCATGAGCGCCCCCTCCGCGCCCGTCGCGGCGCGGCTCTTCGACTGCGGCGAAACGAACGATGCCGGCGGCATCGCACGGACGAGCCGCGTGATCGGACCCCGGCCGTGACGGCGCAGCGGATCGGCTCGGGCGCGGTGATCGCGGCCGGCGAAGGTTCCCGCCTGCGGGAGTTCGGCGTGCCGAAGCCGCTGGTCGAGGTCGCGGGCGCGCCTCTGATCGCGCACGTCCTCGAGAACTTCGAGGCGGCCGGTCTCGGGTCCGTTGCGGTCATCTTCAACGAGGCCGAGCGGGACTGCGAAGCGTTCGTGCGGGAGCGCTTCCCTCGTCTCGTGACGACCGTCCTCATCAAGTCCACACGCTCCTCCCTCGAAAGCTTTCGCGAGATCCTCGCCGTCGCGCCGGCCGGCCGGATCCTCGTTTCGACCGTCGACGCCTTCTGCCCCCGAAAAGACTTCGTGAAGTTCGTGCGCCTGGCCGAGGCGCTGCCTTCCGACACGATCGTCCTCGCCGTGACCCGCTACGTGCACGACGAGAAGCCGCTCTGGGTCAATCTCGCGGACGGACACGAGGGCCGGGTTTCCACCATCGGCGGCGCCCGCGGCGATGCCGTGACGGCCGGCATCTACGTGTTTCCGGAAAGCTTGCGGACGCTCCGCCCTCCCGCGAACCTCGGACGCCTGCGGGAGTTCCTGGCCTGGCTCGCGAGCGAAAACCATCCGATTTTCGCGGTCGAGATCGAGAAGGTCGTCGACGTCGACCGCGCCGAGGACGTCGCGGCGGCCGAGGAGCTCGCGCTCGGGAGCCTCGCGCGATGAAACGCGCCTGGGGGATCTACCGGGAGCTCGCCCACTCGCCGGGCCGCGAGACCGACGACGCCGAGATCCTGCGGGCCACGGCCGCGGAGCTCTCGACGCACGGCTTCGAGGTG
This sequence comes from uncultured Acidobacteriota bacterium, assembly GCA_963782585.1. Classification (GTDB taxonomy): domain Bacteria; phylum Acidobacteriota; class Thermoanaerobaculia; order UBA5066; family Gp7-AA6; genus DAHUXD01. The sequence goes on along the minus strand of CAWAKL010000009.1, from coordinate 220,720 downwards.
ACGCTCAAATCCCCCGACGAGATTCCGCCGGCCGCGGACTCGGGTGTGCCTCCCTTCCTCTTCGCGATGTGTGAGCGCGTCGGCGCCGTCGAGAAGCTCGCCGCCTGGGAGCGGCGCGGCTCGCGGGTCGTGAATCGTCCCGCGGGCATCCGCAACACCGACCGGGAGCGCACGCTGGCGCTCTTCGCCGAGCGCGCCGTTCCGTTTCCGCGAAGCGTGCTCGCCGACACGGCGGACGCCGTCCCCTTTCCCGGACCCTGCTGGGTCAAGCGCGGCGACGTCCACGCCACCGAAGCCGGCGACGTCGCGTACGCCGGCGACGCGGCGACGCTCGCTTCGCACCTCGCCCGCCTCCGCTCGCGGCGGATCGCGCGCGCCGTCGTGCAGGATCACGTTTACGGAGACTTGATCAAGTTCTACGGCGTCGCGGGCCTCGCGGAGGACGCGCGGAGGCCGTCGTGGTTCCAGTGGTTCTACCATGGCGACCAGAAGCTCGAGAACCACGCGTTCGCATCCGACGACCTCGCGGCGGCCACCTCGCTCGCCGCCGCCGCCCTCGGGCTCGATGTGTATGGGGGCGATGCGATCGTGTCGCCGGGCGGCCGCGTCGTGATCATCGACCTCAACGCCTGGCCGAGCTTCGCCCTGTTCCGTTCGGTGGCCGCGTCGAGGATCGCCGCGCTGCTTTCCGAGCGCTTCTCGAGCGCCGCGCTTCCGATCGGATCCGCCCGATGAAGGACGTCGGCAGCCGGGTCGAGGTCGGACCGCGCTCGAAGGAGATCGTCGGGCTCGAGCAGCGCCACATGGCGCCGGGGCTGCAGTCCTTCGCCCTCTACTCCGGCCTCGCGATGGCCCGGGGCTCGGGCAGCCGGATCTACGACGAGGACGGCCACGCCTACATCGACTTCATCGCGGGCATCGCCGTTGGCTCGGTTGGCCACTGCCATCCCCACTACGTGAAGGCGCTCCAGGAGCAGGCGGCGAAGCTGACGTTCGGCAGCTTCACGACGGAAGTCCGGGCAAGGTTCCTGAGCCTCCTCGGCAGCGTCACACCTCCGGGGCTGACGCGCATCCAGCTCTTCTCGGGCGGGGCCGAGGCCGTCGAGGCCGCCTTCCGGCTCGCGAAGGCGGTCACGAAGAAGTTCGAGTTCGTCGGCTACTCGGGCGCGTTTCACGGGAAGACGGGCGGCGTGCTGCCGCTCTTGTGGGGAGACTTCAAGGAAGGGCTCGGTCCCTTCGTGCCGGGCATGTACTCGGCTCCCTACGCCTACTGCTACCGCTGTCCGCTGAACCTCACTTACCCGGATTGCGGGATCGCGTGCGCCGAGAAAACCCGGGACGTCATCAAGAACCAGTCGGCGCAGAGCGTCGCGGCCATCATCGTCGAGCCCATGCAGGGCACGGCCGGCAACGTCATTCCGCCCCCCGGGTTTCTTTCGGCCGTCCAGGCGATCGCGAAGGAGACCGGCGCGCTCCTCATCGCCGACGAGATGATCACGGGCTTCGGGCGCACCGGCGCCTTCTGGGGCGTCGACCACGACGGCGTCGTGCCCGACATGATGACCTGCGGCAAGGGCATCGGCGGCGGCTTTCCCCTCGCCGCCGTGGTCTCGACCGACGCGCTGACCGCCGCGAAGCCGTGGTCGAATCCCTCGGGCAGCTCCTCGTCCTACGGCGGCAACCCCCTCGCCTCGGCCGCGGGGCTCGCCGCTCTCGAGATCATCACGCGCGAGAACCTCGTCGAGAATTCCCGGCGCGTCGGCGCCGCCATGCTCGCGAGGCTCCAGGCGATGCAGGAGAAGCACCGGATGATCGGCGACGTTCGGGGCAAGGGACTCCTGCTCGGCCTCGAGCTCGTGCGGGACCGGCGGACGAAAGAACTGATCCCCAAAGACGCCGCGAAGGCTCTCTTCCAGGAATGCCTGCGCCGCGGGCTCCTCGCGATGTCGTATTCGCCGATCATCCGGATCAACCCGCCGCTCAACATCGACGAGACGACCGCGCTCGAAGGCCTCGACATCCTGGACGAGGCGCTCGGCGCGGTGGCCCGGGACTGGAAGCTCGCCTGACCCGGATCGGCGGCCGCGGATGTTGAGGGGCGCGTTCCTCGGTTTCGGCCACGTCGCCGAGCACGGCCACGCTCCCGGCTGGAAGGCCCGGCCCGACGTCACGATCGTCGCGGCCGCCGACGGACGCCTCGAACGGCGCGACGCCTTCCTCGCGGCCTTCCCGCAGGCTCGCTGGCACTCGACCGCCGAGGACCTGCTGACGAAGGAATCCCTCGACTTCGTCGACGTCTGCACTCCCCCCGGCACGCACGCCCTGATCGTGCGCCAGGCCCTCACACGCTCGCTGCACGTTCTCTGCGAGAAACCGCTCGTCGTCTCTCCCATCGAGCTGCGGGGGCTTCCCGCCCTCGCGGCCGAGAAAGAGCGGGTGCTCTACACCGTCCACAACTGGCGTCACGCGCCGGCGCTCGCCCGAATCGGAGAGATCGTCGCGCGCGGCGACGTCGGCGAAGTGCGGCGCGTGCGATGGGAGACGCTTCGCGAGCGGCCCGCCGCCGCGGCCGCCGGGGACTCCGAGAACTGGCGACTCGACCCCGTTCAGTCCGGAGGCGGCATCCTGATCGATCACGGCTGGCACGCGTTCTACGTCGTGTCGGGCTGGCTCTCCGCCCCCCCGCGGACGGTCGCCGCCCGGCTCGAGACGCGCAAGCACCACGAGTGGCCGGTCGAGGATACGGTCGATCTCTTTCTCGTCTACCCCGCCGCCACGGCCGAGATCTTCCTGACGTGGGCCGACAAGGAGCGCGTCAACCGCGCCGAGATCTTCGGCACGAAGGGCGTCCTGCGTCTCGATGGAGCCAGCCTCACGCTCCTCGATGCCGACGGGGCAAAGACGGTCGAGGAGTGGAGCGTGCCGCCCGTCGCCGAGGGCTCGCACCATCCCGACTGGTTCGCCGGCGTCATCAACGGATTCTTCGACGAGGTCAACGACGCGAAGTGGCGGGGCCGCAACCTCGCCGAGGCGACACTCTGCGCCAACGTCATGGCGCTCGCTCGCGAATCGAGCCGCCAGGGAGGCGTCCCCCTGGCGATCGAGCGCATGCGCCGGTGACACGCTCGCTCGCGCTCGTCGGGCCCGCGAACCCCGGGGCGGAGACCGGCGTCCCGCCCGAAACACCGCTCCTCGGCCTCCCTCTCGTGCGCCGCACGGTGCTCGGGGCGCGACGCGCCGGGTTTTCCTCGGTGGCCGTCGTGGGCGCCACACCCGGGATCCGCGCGGCTCTCGCCGGAACTCCGGTCGCGCTTGCGGAGGCGCCTCCCGAGGGCGCGCTGGTTCTGCCCTGGAATCTCGTCGTCGCCGTTCGGGATCTCGAAGAGCTCGGCGCCGGAGAGCGCGAGGCCGGCGTGAGAGTCGAGTCGCGCGCGGACCTTCCCCGCGCCGAGCGTCACCTTCTTTCGAGTCTCGTCAAGGACACCGAGGGCTTCATGTCGCGGCACTTCGAGCGAAAGATCTCGCTCGCCGTCAGCCGGCGGCTTGCGGGCACCTCCGTGACTCCCAACGCGATGACCATCCTCTCGATCGCGATCGGTCTGGTGGGGTCCGCCTTCTTTCTCCGGCCCACGGCCGGCCCGGAGATGGTCGGAGCGTCTCTGTTTCTGCTCCACTCGATCCTCGACGGCTGCGACGGAGAGCTCGCGCGGCTGAAGTTCCAGGAGTCCCGCTGGGGAGGACTCCTCGATTTCTGGGGCGACAATCTCGTGCACGCGGCGGTCTTCGCGGCGATGGCCGTCGGCTGGAGCCGGAGCGTCGGCGAGACCTGGCCTCTTGCGCTCGGGGCGTCCGCCGTCCTCGGGACGTTTGCCTCGGCGTTCTTCGTGTATCGACGGACGATGGGGCGGGAGAAACGGGACGGACCGCTCTACACGTCCGTCGCGACCGAGGGCGAGACGCGGCTCTCCCGCGTGGCGGACGCGGTGTCGCGCCGGGACTTCATCTATCTCGTTCTGATACTGTCCGCCTTCGGCAAGGCTCACTGGTTCGTCGTGCTCGCGGCCGTCGGCGCGCCGATCTTCTTTCTGGTGTTGACCGCGATCGCCCTTGCCGAACGGCGTCGGCACCACCGGGGGGTCGGGGGGCGCCACGCGCCCCCCGCCTGATTCGATAGGAGCGCTTCATGACGGACCGGACCTCCTTCTATCCCGAGCTCGCGAAGAAGATTGCGCCGGCCGACGGCAAGCTGGCGGTGCTCCTGCCCGGCCTCGGCGCGGTGTCGACGACGCTCATCGCGGGCGTGCACCTGATTCGCAAGGGTCTCGCGAAGCCATTCGGCTCGGTCACGCAGATGCAGAAGCTCCGCCTCGGAAAGCGCTCGCAGCCGCGCTTCACGCCCGTCAAGGAGCTCGTTCCCCTCGCGGAGCTTTCGGATCTCGTCTTCGGGGGCTGGGACATCTTCCCCGACGACACGCACGAGGCGGCCAGGAAAGCCGGCGTCCTGTCGGGGGAAATGCTCTCGGCGGTTCGTGGCGAGCTCGAGTCGGTCCGGCCCATGCCGGCCGTCTTCGAGCGCGAATGGGTCAAGAACCTCGACGGCCCGAACGTCAAGAAGGGCAAGTCGAAGATGGACCTCGCCGAGGCGCTCGTGAAGGACATCGAGGGATTCCGCGAAGAGCTCCGGCGCCTCGCGCGCCGTCATGGTCTGGTGCGGTTCCACCGAGGTCTACGCGACCCAGAAGCCGGTGCACGAGACCCTCGCGGCCTTCGAGAAGGGGCTCGAGGAGAACTCGCCCGACATTCCGCCCTCGATGATCTACGCCTACGCTGCGATCGCGAGCGGGACGCCCTACGCGAACGGCGCGCCGAACCTCTCGGTCGACGTGCCGGCCCTGATGGAGATGGCGAAGGCGAAGGGTGTGCCGATCGCCGGCAAGGACTTCAAGACCGGCCAGACGCTGATGAAGACGATCATCGCGCCGGGCTTGAAGGCCCGCATGCTGGGACTGCAGGGCTGGTTTTCGACCAACATCCTCGGCAATCGCGACGGCGAGGTGCTCGACGATCCCGGCTCGTTCCGTTCCAAGGAAGTCTCGAAGGCCTCCGTCCTCGATGCCATCCTCCAGCCGGAGCTGTACCCCGAGCTCTACGGGGACTACTTCCACAAGGTCCGCATCGAGTACTACCCGCCGCGCGGCGACGCGAAGGAAGGCTGGGACAACATCGACATCGTCGGCTGGCTCGGCCAGCCCATGCAGATCAAGATCGACTTTCTCTGCCGCGACTCGATCCTCGCCGCGCCGGTCGTCCTGGATCTGCTGCTCTTCCTGGACCTCGCCCGCCGCGCGGGCCTCTCGGGCATCCAGGAGTGGCTGTCCTTCTATTTCAAGTCGCCCATGGCCCGGCCGGACCTGCGCCCCGAGCACGATCTCTTCGTCCAGCACATGAAGCTGTCGAACACGCTCCGGATCCTCGTCGGCGAGGAGGTCATCGACCACTCGGGGCTGGACTATTACGAGGGAGAGGTCGTCTAGACTTTCCCGGCGTGACTCTGCGCCGGATCCTCCACGTCGACATGGACGCGTTCTACGCGTCCGTCGAGCAGCGCGACGATCCTTCGCTCAAGGGCCGGCCCGTCGCGGTCGGCGGTTCCCCCGAGAGCCGCGGCGTCGTCGCGGCCGCGAGCTACGAGGCGCGGAAGTTCGGTGTGCGCTCTGCCCTCCCGATGGCTCGGGCCGTGCGCCTCTGTCCGGAGCTCGTGATCCTGCGGCCGGACTTCAAGAAGTACGCCGCCGTCTCCGAGCAGGTCTTCACGATCTTCCGAACGGTCACGCCGCTCGTCGAGCCGCTCTCCCTCGATGAGGCGTATCTCGACGTGACGGAGAACTCCCTCGGCTTTGCCCTCGGCGTGGAAGTGGCGAGACACCTCAAGGCGCGCATCCATGAAGAGACACGGCTGACGGCCTCGGCCGGCGTCGCGCCCAACAAGTTCCTCGCGAAGATTGCCTCCGGCTGGAAGAAGCCCGACGGCCTCACGGTCATCGCGCCGGAGCGCGTCGAGGCCTTCCTCCAGGACCTTCCGGTCGACGCGCTCTGGGGCGTCGGGCCGGTGACGGCGGGAAAGCTCCGCGCCGCCGGGATTCACAAGCTCGTGGACGTGCGGACGGCGCACGCCGGCGCGCTCCAGAAAGCCGTCGGAAGCTGGGCCGAGGGATTGCGCCGCCTCTCCTTCGGAGAGGACGATCGGACGGTCGAGCCAAACCGCGAGCGAAAGTCCGTGGGCTGCGAGGAGACCTACGCGAAGGACCTCCAGGACCTCGGGGCAATCCGAAGCGAAGTCGAGACCCTCGCCCGCCACGCCGCCGGAATCCTCGAGCGCAAGGGCCTCTTCGCGCGCACCGTGACGCTCAAGCTCCGCTACTCGGACTTCACGACGATCACGCGGAGCCACACCGCGGATCCGGCGACGCGCGATGCCGAAGCCATCGCCTCGCGCGCCGTCACGCTTCTCGAAAAGACCGAGGCGGGCCAGCGGAGGGTTCGCCTTCTCGGCGTTTCGACGCACGGCCTCGGTGTCACGCCGGCGCCGCCGGCGCCGCCCGACGCGGATTCGGAAGATCTGCTGCCGCTGGCCTAGCCTGCTCTAGTGCGCAGTCGGCGCGTGGGCGGCGCGGCGCTCGAACATCTGGTAGATGTGATGCGCCTCGTGGTGCGCCATGTATTCGATGCAGAAGTGGACGTCGTAGGTCGGATAGTCCGGGTGCGTGCCGGGCCGGTGCCATTGCGCGGGTGAGATCGCGATGAGCCGCGCCACGAGGCGGGCGCGCCCGTCCGCGAAAAGCTTCAGCAGGTCCGACGAAGGCTTGGCGGCCACCGCGGCGAAGTCCGCGTCCCCCTCCGGCGAGTAGGAGATGATCGGCGGATTCTCCTGGGTCAGGAGCGCCTCGACACGGCCCTCGAAGATCTCCTGCATCCGCGTGATGTGCGCCAGCACTTCCTTGACGGACCAGGTCTCGGGCTTCGGGCGCTTCGCGATCGCATCCTCCTCGAGCCCCGCGCAGAGGCGGCGGATCTCGGCTCCCTGCCCCTCGAGCTTCTCGACCACGCGGCGGTGCGCTTCATGTTTGTCGGCCATTTCCGAATGCTATCGCGGGCGATCGCCCGTCGTGATGCCCTTGCGGACCGCGGCGAGGGGCGCGCTGTCGTCGAAGACGATCCGGCCGCCCGCGCTGGACACGCCGAGCCTCTTCCAGAGAGCGGCAAGATCGACCGCCTCGCCGCCCTTGCGCATCTTCGCGTAGAGCCCGGCGAGTACCGGAACGCCGGTCGCGCGGTCCCCGATCTCGAACGCCCGCTCGAGCGGCCAGGCGGCGGTCACATTGCCGCCGGCGCGGACGATGCCGCGGAGCGCGTCGTCGAGCGAACGGCGGTTGCCGGTGCGCTCGCGAATCTCCACGTCGGCGAGAAAGCAGAACGCCGCGCCGCCCCAGTAGGTCGCGGCCCAGCTGTCGGAGCCGTCGAGCCCGCGTCCCCGCACGGCCTCGAGCCCCTTCGGCACGCCCCAGAGGAGCCAGCGCCAGATCTCCTCCGGCGCGACAAGGCCCGCGCGGGCGCGCACGAGAGGCTCGACGTAGGTTGCGAGCCCTTCCTCGATCCACTCCTGTCCCGACATCGACGGAAATCCGAGATGGACCATCTCGTGGACGAGGACCCAGCTCTCGCGAAGGTCCGCGGCCGAAGTGTCTTCCCCGACGGTGATGAGAATGCGGGCCGTCCCTCGATCACCGTACGTGCGGCCGCCCGTGATGCCGCCCGGCCGGCCCGTGCGGACGTGCAGCTCGACTCGCGATACCGGAAAGCCGCCGTAGTAGTCCGCCACGGCCCGGGCGGCCTTCTCGATCCAGGAGACGAGCGCCGCGCGCGTGGGGTTCGCGCCGTCGCCGGCGAACGACACCTCGACCGCGCCGCCGGGGACGTCGATCCGGGCGTCCGCCGAAGACGCCGGAGCCAGAAGCGCCGCCGCGAGCGTCAGGGGAAGGATGCCCTAGCGCTTCTCCATCGGCCGGAACGGGCGCTCGCCCTGGCCCAGATAGACCTGGCGCGGCCGGGCGATCTTCTCCTCCGGATCCTCGAGGAGCTCCTCCCACTGGGCGAGCCAGCCGGAGGTCCGCGGGATCGCGAAGAGGACCGTGAAGGCCGCCGTCGGAATGCCGATCGCCTCGTAGATGAGACCCGAGTAGAAGTCGACGTTCGGATAGAGCTTGCGCTTGACGAAGTACTCGTCCTGGAGGGCGATGCGCTCGAGCTCGAGCGCGAGGTCGAGCAGCGGGTTGCGGCCCGTGACCTCGAAGACCTCCTCGGCCATGCGCTTGATGATCTTCGCGCGCGGGTCGAAGTTCTTGTAGACGCGGTGGCCGAACCCCATGAGGCGCTTCTCGCCCTTGCCTTCCTTGACTTCCTTGATGAAGGCCGGCACCCGGTCGATCGTGCCGATCTCCTCGAGCATCTTGAGGACTTCTTCGTTCGCTCCGCCGTGCAGGGGGCCGTAGAGCGCCGCGGCCGCCCCGGCCACCGCGTTGTAGGGATCCGTGTGGGCGGAACCGATGCCACGCATCGCGGCGGTGCCGCAGTTCTGCTCGTGGTCGGCGTGGAGGATGAAGAGCACGTCCAGCGCCCGCACGAGGGTCGGGTTCGGCTTGTAGTTCTCGGCCGGAGTCTTGAAGAGCATCGTCAGGAAGTTCGCCGTGTAGTCGAGGTCGTTCGAGGGATACACGTAGGGCATGCCCATCGAGTGCTTGTAGGCGAACGCCGCGACGGTCGGCATCTTGGCGATCAACCGGTGGATCTGCTTGGTCCGCACGGCCCGGTCGTGAACGTGGCGCGCCTCGGGATAGAAGGTGGACATCGCCGCCACCGTGGCGATGAGCATCCCCATGGGGTGCGCGTCGTAGTTGAACGCGTCCATGACCTTCTTGAGGCTCTCGTGGATCATCGTGTGGTACGTGATCGCGTGGCACCACTCCTCGTACTGCGTCTTGTTCGGCAGCTCGCCGTACAGGAGCAGGTAGGCGACTTCCATGTAGGTGCACTTCTCGGCCAGCACCTCGATCGGATACCCGCGGTATCGGAGGATCCCCTTCTCCCCGTCGATGTAGGTGATCCGGCTCGTGCAGGAGGCGGTGTTGAGGAAGGCCGGATCGTAGGTCATCAGGCCGAAGTCTTCCGGGTCGGTCTTGATCTGACGAAGGTCCGTCGCGCGGACCGTCCCGTGAACGATCGGGACCTCGTAGACCCGGCCCGTGCGCTCGTCCTTGATGGTCAGCGCGTCGCGCTTGCCCCCGGCGCCGGCCGCCGTCTCTTCGCCCTTGGCCGTTTCCACGGTGCCCATGAAGACCTCCGCGCCTATTCTCTAACGAATTCCGGGAGATCTCCCGGGAACCCCAGGATGGACGGAAAGACGCGTCCGCGCGGGAGTGAGAAAATGCCCGCCGTGCCGAGCCTGCAGGACACCTACGCGCCGCAAAATCGATGCTTCGGCTGCGGCCCCGCAAATGAAAAGGGGCTGAGGATCAAGAGCTTCGTCGAGGGCGATGCGGTCGTCGCCGAATGGCGGCCCGAGCCGCACCACGTCGCGTTCGAGGGCATCCTGAACGGCGGCATCTGCGGCGCGCTTCTCGACTGCCACAGCAACTGGACCGCCGCCCATCACCTCATGAAGCAGTCGGGCTCCGATGCGCTGCCCTGCACCGTCACCGCGGACTTTCACGTGACGCTGAAGCGCCCGACGCCCCTGGACGCGCCGCTCAAGCTGACGGCCCGCGTGGCCGAATCGTCGGAGGACCGCGCCGTCGTCGACGCGACGCTCGAGGCGAACGGCAAGGTCACGGCGACCTGCCGGGGGACGTTCGTGGCGGTCAAGCCGGGCCACCCGGCGTATCACCGATGGTGAGCTGCCGCGGCGGTCTCGCCGCGCTCGTCGTCTTCGTCCTTCCTCTCGCCGCGGACGCGGCCTCGATCGAGCAGCGGACCGTCGTCTCGCGCGAGAAGAAGCGCACCTACGCCTTCTACGTCCCGGAGACCGTCAAGCCGGATCTGCGGGCGCCGCTCCTCGTCGCGATCCACGGCTCCACCTCGAACGGCAGGAACATCCTCGAGCGCTGGAAGGACATGGCCGACGCGCACGGCATCCTCCTCGCGGGGCCGGACGCGACGGACAACGCGCGCTGGGCCTCTCCCCAGGACGGCCCGCTCTTCCTGAAGGACGTCGTCGACGACATCGCCACCCGCCACACGATCGACGGCCGGCGCATCTACATCTTCGGCCACTCGGCCGGAGCCAACTTCGCCCTTCAGATGGCGATTCTCGAGTCCGAGTACTTCGCCGCCGGGGCGATCCACGCCGGCGCGGTGAGCTCGGACTATTTCTCGATCTTCGACTTCGCCACCCGGAAGATTCCGCTCGCGATCTACATCGGCACGAAAGACCAGTACTACCCGATCGACGTCGTCCGCGCGACGAGCGAGGCCCTGAAGAAGCGCGACTTTCCGCTCATCTACCGCGAGATGTCCGGCCACGATCACAACTACAAGGCGGTCGCGCCGGACATCAACAAGGAGATCTGGGAGTTCTTCACGTCGCATCCCCTCGCTCAGGATCCCCGCTACACCGACTACAAAGACCCGTAGGGGTAAAATCGGCGCACGAACCCCGACGTCGTCGCCGCCATCGAGAAGCTTCGCGCGCAGGGCGTCCTCAACGAGACGCAGGCGCAGGCCTTCGCTCCGGTCGCCCGCGGCGAGCTCGTCTCGGTGCGCGGCGAGCTCCGTGTCCTGCTCTACGGCGGGGTACTTCTCGCCGCGGCCGGCCTCGGTCTCTTCCTGAAGGAGAACCACGAGCGGCTCGGGCCGTTTTTCATCGCGGCGATCGTCGGGGCCGCGGCTCTCGCCTGCCTCGCTTACGTCGCTCGCCGCGCGCCCCGCTTTTCGTGGAGCGCCACCGAGTCTCCGCACGTGGCCGTGGACTACCTGCTTCTTCTGGCGATGCTTCTGATCGCCGCCGATCTGGCGTATGTCGAAGCCCAGTTCCGCTGGCTGGGCCCCCACTGGGCGTATCACCTGCTCGCCGTGTCCATCCTCTACTTCGTCGCGGCATACCGGTTCGATTCGCGTGCGGTTCTGACCCTGGCGCTGACGTCCTTTGCCGCCTGGCGCGGAGTCGAGGTCGGGATGCCCTTTCTCGGGCGTGTGGCGGAATCCGGGACGCCCGGTCTCGTGAGAGCGAATGCCATCGGCTGCGGTTTGCTCTATCTCGCCGTCGGGTTTCTCTCTCTTCGCCTGAGGAGAAAGACTCATTTCGAGCAGGTCTATGTCACGGGCGGATTGCTGCTTCTCTTCGGCGCGATGGTCACAGGGTCCTGGGACGAGCGGCATGACGGCTGGATCGTGTGGCTCGCCGCGCTTGCCGTCTCCGCGGCCGTCGTCGCCGTTTTGTCTTATCGCCAGCGCCGGCCGCTCGACTTCGGCATCGCGATCGCCGCCTTCTACCTCGCGGGAGTGCGGACGATCGGCGAAATCACCCATAGCCGGTCGAGCGCTTTCCTGCTCGCCGCGTGGAGCGTTCTCGCGCTCGTGGTCCTGATCCGCGCCACCCGGCGTATGCGGAGGGAAACGTGAGACGCGCGTGGACCGAGACCTCCCGTGCCGCCGAGGTGCGCGACGCGGCTCGGAGCTGGGCCGACGCGAAGGCGATCGATTCACCGACGCTCGCCGCCATCGAGTCCGCTTATCCCGACTCGCGGATCACTCTTCACCCCGTCTGGCGGGTGCTCGTCTTCGTGGCGGCCTGTGTCGCCATCTTCGCGCTCTACTTCGGCATCTTTCAACGGAACCTGGACGGCCTTGGGCCGGCGACGGCAGCAGCCGCAGCGCTGGTGCTCGCGACCGAAGGGCTCCGTGGAGCCCGGGTGTCCGGTACCGGAGCCGACGCCGCCACGTCGTTTCTGGCCTACGTGTTCGCCCTCCTGGCCGCAGCGGTTCTCTTCAGCGAGCGGTGGAAAGCCGGCAACGACGGGAGCCTCGATCTCCTTCTCGCATTCTCGTTTGCGCTGGCGGCGCTCTTCGCGTGGCGGTGGGGGCTCTGGGCGTTCGCCGCCGTATCGGCGACAAGCGCTTTCCTGCTCGCCGCGCGGCTCCCGGCCGGGCGCGCCACCTGGGTCGCCCTCTCGTTCGTCCTCCTCGCCGTAACCGACCGGCTCCGGGATCGCGCGTCGATCGCGCCACCCCACCGCCGGGGCCTCGGCGCCGTGTTCGTCGTATCGGCGGCAGCCCTGTACGGTGCGGTGAATCTCTACGCACTGGACCATTTTTGGATCGAGGCGATTCGCGTCGTGTTCCGACGCCCGCCCACGCCGCCCCCGCTCCCGGCCGCGCTTCGGTTACTCGCGACGCTCGCGACCGCGGCCTTTCCAATCCTCTTCCTGATCTGGGGCATCCGCGCGCGACGCGTGCTTCTCCTCGCAATCGCCATCGCTTCCGGCGCGCTCTCGGTCGCGACCTTCCGCCACTACGTCCCCATCGGCCCGCGGTGGGCGTACCTCACGGCGTGTGGCGCTCTCGTCGTCGGCGCGGCGCTCTGGGTCCACCGGCGGTTGCGCGACGCGCCTGGCGGAGTCTGGCGGGGCCTGACGGCGGCGCCTCTCTATTCCGGCGACGACGCCGGCATTTCCCCGCTCGGCGCGCTCGGAGCCCACATCGCCGTCCCCTCCGCGCCGGCCCCGGCCGAACGGCCGGGCTTCACCGGCGGAGGCGGCGAGTACGGCGGCGGCGGCGCCTCCGGGCAGTACTAGCTACTTCGACGCCTTCAGGAGCTCGATGCCGCCGTTCGAGTTGGCGAGCGTCAGGGGACACTGGCCGTTTCCGAGGCGTCCGTTCAGGACCTCGGTCGACGGCGAGCCCGCGATCGTCAGGGGCAGCTCCGACTTGATCTTTCCGAACGACGTCCGCGCGTCGACGGTGTAGCCCGAGCTCTCGGGCAGCCGGACGACGATCCCGCCGAAGGACGTCTCGAGCGAGATCGGCGCGCAGGCGCCGGCGGGCGCGGCCTGGACCTCGATCGAGCCGTTGGAGTTGTCGACCTCGATCTTTCCTCCGACGTCGTTCAGCCAGACCGATCCGAACGAAGTCCGCACGTTCGCTCCGCCCTTGATGACGGAGCCCTTGACGGCGCCGTTGGAGTTCTCGACCGTGAGGTCTCCCCCGATGCGCTCCGCCTCGGCCGCGCCGAAGCTCGACTTCAGAAACGCCGCTCCGCCGATGTCCGACGCCCAGACGGGAGCGTTCTGCGCCACGACCTTGACGCCCTTCTTGACCTTCGACGCCGAGACTTTGGCGAACGAGCCGCGGAGATCCGCCGCCCCCTCGACGCCGGAGACCGAGATCTCGCCGTTCGAGCAGGTCACGGTCGCATCGCCGCCGACGCCCGAAAGCCGGACGGCCCCGAACGAGGAGCGCACGGTCGCCGATCCCTTGATCGACTCGGCGTTGACGGCGCCGTTGCCGTTTTCGACCTCGAGCGAGTCGGCGAGGTTCCGCGCGTCCACGCTTCCGAAGGAATTCGTGACCGAGACCGGGCCCTTGACGTCGGTCACGACGGCCGCGCCGTTCGACCCGGAGACGGTGAGCTTTCCCTGGATCCGGGAAGCGGTCACCTTGCCGAAGCGGTTCTTGATCTGCGCCGCGCCGGTGATGTCCGCGACGGAGACGTTTCCGTTGGCGCCGGTGATGTCGACGGAGCCCGTGTTGCCCGTCAGCTCGATCGGGCCGAAGGAGTTGTCGATGCGCTGCTCGCCCTTGCCGTTGCGAAAGACGATCTTGCCGTTGGCGTTGGAGAGGCTTCCGTTGGCCTTGAGATTCTCGACCGAGATGTCGCCGAACTTGTTGCGCGCGGTCAGAGGCATCGTCTCGGGCATCAGGATGTCGAAGTCGACCGAGTAGGACACGAAGCCCTTGTCCGAGAAGTGCCACTTCTTCTCCGGGTAGCGGGTTCGGACGGAGATCGCGCCGCCGGTCTCCTCGACCGTGACCGCGATCCCCTCGCCGAAGGGCTTCGCCTCTCCCGTCGCCGAGGTGGAGACTTCGATGCGGGCCCGGATCCGGACTTCGGACGCCGAATGCGTCGTGATTCGCAGCGCGCCCTGGCTGTGCTCGACCTCCAGGCGCTGGCCCGGTTTGACCGGGACGTTCTTGAAGAAATCGCGCTCGTAGTCGTCGCGCGGGCCCTCGCCGAAGAGCGGGGGCGCGGCGGCCGCAAGAAGAAGGAGCGCCGCCAGGGAAGACCGAAGCACGGGACGGTTCATGACTTGACCTCTTTCATCAGCTCCTGCAGCGTCTTCTGCTTCTCGCGGTAGGCCGCGAGGAGCTCTCGCCGCAGATGCGTGTTGTACCGGTTCTGTTCGATCGAGGACCGCAGGTCCGCGATCGCGGAGTCGAGCACCGCGAGCTTCTCGCGGTAGTTGAGCGCGATGGGCGTGGACGCCGCGAGCAGGCGCGGCTCGGCGAGGCGCGAGAGCTTCTCGATCGAGTCGACGTAGCCCTTCTCGGCCTGCTCGACCTCGTCGGCCGCCGATTCGGCGAGGATGGGGTCCTTCGTCGTCTGCCACTGCGAGGCGACGAGGGGATCGCGTCCGCCGCTGTTGCGAAACACCAGCAGGCCGGCCGCGGCCACGCCGAAGAGGGCGGCCATCGCCGCCGCCGGCAGGAACCGGAGCCACGCCCTCGGCGCCCGCCGCGCCGCGGGAGTCTGGGATTCCTCTGCGAGGCGCTGGTGGATCGCCGGCCAGAGCTCGGGCGAATCCCAGGACTTGCGAAGCGACGGCGCGGCTTCCGCGATCCGGCTCCAGCGGGCGAGCTCGGCCGCGCAGGCTTTGCAGCCGTGGGCGTGGGCCTCGAAGGCGGCCAGAACCTCCGGGTCTCCGCCGGAGAGCGCCCGCTCGAGGTCGGCGCAGGAGAGCTTCACGACGCCTCCGGAGACAGGAAGGCTCCCGAGGATTCGAGCGCCTTCTGGAGGTGCCGCCGGGCCCGGAAGAGCAGGGCGCGCGATGCGCCCTCGCCGACCTCGAGGATCTCGCCGGCCTCGCGGTGGGAGAAGCCTTCGACCTCGCAGAGAAGAAACGCGGCGCGCTCTCGCGGCTCGAGCCGCGAGAGCGCCTTCTCGATCGAAAGCCGGAGTGGATGGTCCATCGCTTTCGCGGGAGCGGAGGCCACGGACGGCGGCAGCGGCGCTTCGGGCCGGCGCCGGCTCTGCCGCAGAAAGTCGTAGCAGGTGTTGAGGAGGATGCGGTAGAGCCAGGTCGAGACGCTGGCTCCGCCGCGAAAGCGAGCCGCGCCGCGGTAGGCCTTCAGCATCGCCTCCTGGACGGCGTCCTCGGCGTCGGCCCGATTGCCCAGGATGTTGGCCGCGACGGATTTCATCTTCTCTCCCTGTTCGGCGAAGAGCCTCTCGAAGGCCGGAAGGCTGCCCGCCTGGAGCCCCTGCAAGAGCTCCCCTTCTCCGGAGTAGGCTTCGGTGCCTGACAGGTCCAACTCCTTTGCCGTCTGTGTGATGGGGACGAGCGATTCCAGCCTACACCTGCCTCGTCGAACGCCTGACGATCCATTCCCGATTGCTTAGACGTCGGCGCCGGGCGTTTCGTTAGGCTAGCCCGTGATGAAAACGCCGACGCGCCGACACATCCTGTTCGCCGCCCTCCTGGCCGCCACGGGCGCCCTGTTCGCCACTCCGCTTCACGCCCAGAAGGCCATCTACGTCGTCCGGCACGGCGAGAAGATCTCCGAGGAGGACGAGCGGCTGACCGAGGCCGGCCGCGCGCGCGCCGACCGCCTCGCCGCGATGTTGAAGACGTCCGGTGTTTCGGCGGTCTACTCGACCGATACCGAGCGCACGATCGGGACGGCGCAGCCCCTCGCCGACAGTCTCGGCCTGAAGATCCGGATCTACGCGGCGAAACCGGTCGACGGAGGCTTCGACTTCAGGCCGTTCGTCGAAAGCCTCCGGAGCGACGTTCCCGACGGGATCGCGCTCGTCGTGGGCCACAGCAACAGTGTTCCACCGTTGCTGCGGGCGCTCGGCTGCGCCGAGGACGTGTCGATCGCCAACGACGAATACGACAATCTCTTCGTCGTCGTCCCTCGCGGGACCGGAAGCCCGGCGCTGCTTCGACTTCGGTACTGACGCGAGTCGGTTTCTTAGCGTTCCCTCAATCCCACGGCCGGGCCAATCCGGCCCTCCCTCGACCCCGTACTCGGACCATCTGCGCGCTCCGGTGTGGGGCGCGCCGCTGGCGAGCGGGTACGGCGCGAGGCGTGGCACCCCGAAAGGAGGCCTTGTGAGAACGCGAAACTGGAAATGGAAGGCACGCTGCTTGAGCTCGGGCTTCGGCGCGCTGGCGGCGGCGGCGTCCTCAGGCGAGATCCTGACCGTCGTCGGCGACGGTAACGTGCTGCTGACCTTCGATCGAGCGGCCCAGGGGACGACGTTCTCCTCGCAAGGCATCACAGGCATGCAACCGGGAGAGCAGATCCTGGCGATCGATTTCCGGCCTGCGAGCGGCCGGCTCTTCGCGCTCGGCAGCTCGAACCGGACATACCTGATCGATCCGGTCACGGGCACGGCGGCCGCGGTGGGTCCCGGCGCCTTTACGCCGGCGTTGGCGGGCTGGCAGTTCGTCTACTCGGGAGCGCTGGACTCGAGGCCCCGCGATTCGACGAGCGTCACGGCCGCGATCCGCAACTGAGTCGCCTACCGAATTTTCCGCGTAAATCACGTCTCGCCTCGGCTCATCGCCGGGTCCGAAAAGGAGGGCTCATGCTTACGAAGAACTGGAAACGATCGGTGGGATTCGCCCTGGCCGCGCTCGCCTCGGCGGCGGCGGGTTCGGGTGAGATTCTGACCGTGGTCGGAGACGGAAACGTCCTGCTGACGTTCGATCATGCCGCACCGGGAACGACCCTGTCTTCGCAGCCGATCACCGGACTCGAGACGGGCGAACAGATTCTCGCGATCGACTTCCGGCCGGCCAGCGGCCAGCTCTACGCGCTCGGAAGCACGAGCCGGGTCTACGTCGTCGATCCCTCGACGGGCGCGGCCTCCGCCGTCGGCGCCGGCCCTTTCACACCGGCCCTCGCGGGTGAGAGTTTCGGTCTCGACTTCAACCCGACCGTCGACCGCATCCGGCTGGTCAGCGACGCGGAGCAGAACCTCCGGCTCCACCCGGACACCGGCTTGGTCGCCGGCACCGACACGCCGCTCGCCTACGCGACCGGCGACGTCGCGACGGGCGCCGATCCCTCGGTCACCTCGGTGGCCTACACGAACAGCGTCGCCGGGGCGACCTCGACGACGCTCTACGCGATCGACGCGGCTCGGGACACGCTCGTCCGCATCGGCTCGATCGGCGCCTCGCCGGTCTCGCCCAACACCGGGCAGCTCTTCACGGTCGGCGCGCTCGGCTCCGACGCGGGCGGTGCGACCGGCTTCGACATCTCGAGCGCCACGGGCGTCGCCTTCGCGGCCTTCTCCCCCGCCGGCGCGCCCGGGACCGGTCTCTACACGGTGGATCTTTCGACGGGGACCTCGACCTTCCTCGGCGTCATCGCCGGAACGGTCGGCATCGGCGGCCTCGCGGTGGCGCAGGCGCCCGTGCTCTTCACCCTGCCGATCATCGGCCGCGTGGCCGGCCTGAACGGAACTCTTTTCCGCACGGACGTCGCCATGGTCAACGCGGCGGCTTTTCCGGCGACGGCGAGGCTGGACTTCTACGCTTCGTCGACCGCGGCCGGAGCGGGACCGACCGCCTCGATGGACCTGACCTTCGCGCCGGGGGAGCAGAAGTCCTATCCGGATCTCGTCGGCGGTCTTTTCGCGACGCCGTCCTCGACGGGAGCGCTGCGGATCACCGCATCCCGGCCCCTCGGCATCGTGGCCTACGTCTACAACGACCAGCGCGGCACCGGAGCGGGAACCAACGGAACCCTCCTGCGGGGCTTCGAAGAAAGCGACCGTCGGACGACCGGCATCCTTCCCAAGATCGAGAACGCCTTCGGTACCGCCGGCGCGGACTTCCGCGCGAACCTCGGTTTCTTCAACCCGGGCACCTCCGACGTCACCGTCACCCTCACGGCGTTCGACGCCACAGGAGCGAGTCTCGCCGCGGCGGACCGCCTCGTGCCCGCGCGCAGCCACCAGCAGGTCGCGCTGACCGAGGTCTTCCCCGGCCTCGCGACGGTGCAGAACGCCTACATTCGGTTCACGACGGCCGGCGGCTCGCTGTTCGTCTACTCGGCCGCCGTCGACAACACGACCGGCGACTCGAGCGTCACCGCCGCGATCCGCAACTGAGCGAGGGCGGGGATCCGCCCCGCTCACCGCGACATCCCCGGGGCGGCCCACGCGGCCGCCCCTATTGTTACCAGCCGACCGGCTTGCCCTTGTTCTGCTCGTCGAGCCACTTCTGGAGCGGCGCGAAGTAATCGCGGATGGCAGTCGCGTCCATCTGCCGCTGTCCCGTCAGGGCCTCGAGCGCGTCCGGCCAGGGCCGCGACTGGCCCATCGCGAGCGTGTCGCGGAGTCGCTTTCCGGCGGCGTCGTTTCCGTAGATCGAACAGCGGTTGAGAGGGTTCGTGCAGCCCGCGGTCTTCGTGAGCGCCCGGTGGAACTGGAACTGGAGGATGTCCGCGAGAAAGTAGCGCGTGTACGGCACGCCGGCCGGCACGTGGTATTTCGCGCCGGGATCGAAGTCGTCGCCCTTGCGCGCGATGGCCGGCGCGACACCCTGGTATTTCAGCCGCAGCTCCCACCAGGCCGTGTTGTAGTCGGCGGGCGAAATCTCACCCGCGAAGACTTTCCAGCGCCACTGGTCGATCAGCAGACCGAAGGGCAAGAAGGCGACTTTCTCGAGCGCCCTCTGGAGAAGCAGACCGATGTCTTTCGAGGGGTCAGGCGCCGAGGGAATGAGGCCGAGCTTCACGAGGTACTCGGGCGTCACCGAGAGCGCGATCGTGTCCCCGACCGCTTCATGGAAGCCGTCGTTCGCACTGTCGCGGAAGAGGACGGGCTGCGTGTTGTAGGCGCGCTGGTAATAGTTGTGGCCGAGCTCGTGGTGGATGGTCACGAAGTCCTCGGCCGTCGTGTCGATGCACATCTTGATGCGCAGGTCGTCCACGTAGTCGAGATCCCAGGCGCTCGCGTGGCAGACGACCTCGCGGTCCGCGGGCTTGGTGAACATCGAGCGTTCCCAGAACGTTTTCGGCAGCGGGTCGAAGCCGAGCGAGGAGAAGAACCCCTCGCCGTACTTGACCATCTGGACGGCGTCGGTCTTGCGCGACTTCAGGATCTGCGTCAGGTCGTAGCCGGGATCGGCTCCCTGCGGCGCGACCAGCGGGTAGACGTTGTCCCACGTCTGCGCCCACATGTTGCCGAGCAGGTGCGCCGGGATCGCCCCCTTCGCCGGCACCATGTCGCCGTATCTCTCGCGCAGCTTCCAACGCACGTAGGCGTGCAGCGAGACGTAAAGCGGCCGGACCTGCGCCCAGAGGCGGTCGACCTCGACCGCGAAATCGCCGGGCGGCATGTCGTACTTGGAGCGCCAGAGCGCGCCCGCGTCCTTGTAGCCGAGCTCGCGCGCGCCTTTGTTGGCGAGCTCCACGTAGCGCACGTAGTTCGGCTTGATCGGCGGTGCGATGGAGTGCCATCCGGTCCAGACGTCGAGGAGCTGCTTCGCGTCCCGCGACGTGGCCATGATCTTCGTGATGTCTTCGAGGTTGAGACACTTGTCCTTTTCGGGGCAGTACTTTCCCTTGCCGTACATGCCCTCCATCGCCGCGCCCAAGCGCGTCAGCTCCGCCGCCTCGGCCGGGTCCGCGGGAGCCGCCACGGTCAAAGAGATCTTCAGGAGCTTGAGCTTGCGGGCGGTCTCGGTATCCACGGCGAGACCGTCGAACCGAGTCGCCTCCTTGGCGTACCGGACCCCGGCGGAGATCGCCTTCTCGTTGGCCACGGCCGCCAGGATCTCGGTGTCGTCGGTGATGTAGGTCGACTTGACCCAGTCCGCCCGTCCGGCCTCGATCCAGAGCTTGAGGAGATTCTGCTCGGCGTCGGCGACGAACTTCTTCGCTTCCTCGGCCGTAGGCGGCTTCGAAGCCGCCGCGGGGGTCTGGGCGCTCGCCTCAGTGGACACGAGCCCTCCGAGCAGCAGACAAAAACCGGCCGCGAGGCCGGCGAACCGACTCGTCATGAATCCCTCCCGTATGACCCCTGATCTCGCGCAACGAGAGGGGAATTTACATCAGCCCACCCGGACGAAGTCGATGAATCCCCGGTCGACGTCGGTCGAGATGAGCTTGACGCGCAGCTTGTCGCCGACCTCGAGGCCTTCCCAGCCGTGGACCAGCTTGCCTTCCACAGGAGGCTGGAAGATGCGGACCCAGGTGCCTTTGTCCGACGCTCCGGTCACGACACCTTCGAAACGCTGGCCGATCCGCTGCTCAAGAAGCAGCGCGGCGGCGGATTTGCGGACGAGCCGCTCGACCTTGTCAGCGTCGTCCTCCTGATTCGTGCAGTGCGCGGCGAGCGCGTGAAGCTCCGCCGTCTCGTACGGCGGAGGCTCGCCCGCAAGCGCCGCCTTCACGAGACGCTGCGTGATCAGGTCCGGATAGCGGCGATTAGGCGCCGTCGAGTGCGTGTAGTCGCGGACCGCGAGACCGAAGTGGCCCACTGGCGTCTGGCCCGGACGCTCGACGACGTACTCGCCGGCGCCCATGAGCTTCACGATGACGAGGGAGAGGTCCGGGAAGCGCAGAGGGTCCGCGCGGCGGCGGCGCACAAGAAACGCCTCGAGGGCGCGCGCGTCGGGTTCGGCCGGCAGCCGGTCGCCCGTCTCGGCCGCGACGGCCACGATCTTCTGCCAGCGCTCGGGCGAACGGACGACGCGCCGCAAAGACGGCACGCCCTTCTCCGCGAGGAAGCGCGCCGTGGCGCCGTTGGCGGCGATCATGAAGTCCTCGATCAGCTGGCGCGCGCGGTTCTTCTTCTGGACCGCGAGATCCACGACGGTGTCGTTCTCGAAGACGGCCCGCGGCTCGATCGTCTCCAGATCCAGCGCGCCTTCCTCGTGCCTCCGGGCGCGCAGCGCCTGGGCGACCGCGTCCTGGGAGCGCAGCTGGTCGACGACGCCCGGGATCGACTGGGCCTTTTCCGGAAACGCACCTCCGTCAAATCCGACGGACACCGCGTCGTACGCGAGCTTGGCGTGGTTGCGCACCGCCGCGCGGTAGATCTCGCAGCGGCCGAGCTGTCCGTCGCCGCCCACGACCATGTCGGCGACGACCGCGAGGCGGTCTTCCCCCTCGTTCAGCGACGTCCAGTCCGTCGAGAGCTTCTCGGGGAGCATGGGAAAGATCTCCGCCGCCGTGTAAACGCTGGTCGTGTTCGTGCGCGCGTGGACGTCGATCGCCGAGCCCTTCTCGACGAGCGAATCCACGTCCGCGACGGCGACGAAGACGCGCGTGGCGCCTCCGGGGAGCCCTTCGGAGACCGTGAGCTGATCGAGGTCTTTGGAGTCGTCGTTGTCGATCGAGACCCAGATCCGATCGCGCATGTCCCGGATCCCGTCGCCCGAGGGCGGCGCGGGCCCGCGAAGAGCGGCGAGCTCCGCGTGGACGTCGCGCGAGAAGTCGGGCTCGAGCCCCTTCTCGACCATGGCGTGGCGGGCGATTGCTTTCAGGTCCGCTCGGTCGTGGCGGGCCGCTCGGCCGTCGCGTCTCACGCGCGGGAGTCTACAGGCCGCTAGTGCGCGAGAGCAGATCGAGCCTTTGCTTCGCTTCCCTGGCCCGAGCGCTCTCCGCGCCAAACCGCGCCGCGAGCCCCGCGTAGCCCGACTCGAGGAGCGGCCGGGCATCGGCGACGCGGCCCTGAAGGGCGATCGACTCGCCGAGCAGGCTCTCGCCCGAGGCGAGCAGCCAGTGGCCCTCGGGCAGCGCGCGCCGGCGCAGCTCGAGGCTCTCGCGAAGAAACGGCTCGGCCGCCTTCGGATCGCCCTGCCCGAGCCGGCAGCGCCCGAGCAGCTGGAGCGTGGCGGCGACCATCGGATGTTCGTCGGGAAGCGTCCCCCCGCGGTGGGCGAGCGCCTCGCGCGCGAGAGCTTCCGCGCGCGCGAAGTTCCCTTGCTCCATCAGCATGTAGGCGTAGTTGTAGAGCGTCCACGACACGTCGGGATGGTCGGCGCCGAGAAGCTGACGCCGCATCTCGAGCGTCTCGCGGTAGAGAGACTCGGCCTCGACCGGATCCCGCTTCCCATCCCACACCGTGGTCGCGAGCGCGCTCATGGCGGAAGCGACGTCGGGGTGCGCGCCGGGATGCGCGCGGCGGATGACCGCCAGGGCTTCGCGCTGGAGCGGCTCGGCCGCCGCCAGGTCTCCCTTCGTCCCGAGCGTGACCGCGAGGTTGTTCAGGGCCTCGGCCAGACTGGCGTCGGCGCCGGGGCTCTTCTGCAGGATGTCGATCGCACGGCGCTCGACCGTCTCCGCGGCGTCGAGCTCGCCCGCCGCCTGCAGAACGCCCCCGAGCGCCGTGAGCGCCCGACCGACCGAGACGTCGTTCTTCCCGTGCAACTTCTCCCGGATCGCCAGCGCCTCGCGCGCCGGCGGCTCCGCCAGCTTCGGATCCCCGCGCGACACGAGCACTGTCGAAAGGGCGAGGAGCGCGTCGGCGACGTCGTCACTCTCGTTGCCCTCCGCCCGGCGGAGAAGCTCGATCGAGCGGCGGAGCTGCGCCTCCGCCTTGTCGTACATGCCCAGACCGGAATACGTCTCGCCGACGGTCTGCCGGACGCCGGCCTCGACTTCGGGCTGCCCGGCGAGATCCGTCCCGATCCGGCTCGAGGCCCGGTCGAGGACCTCGACCACCGTGATCTGGCTTCCATCCTTCCAGGGATTCGCGGCTCCGAGAACCTCCTGGACGAACGCATTGATCTGCGCGGCTTTCTTCGCTTCGCGCCGGGCCGTCGCCGCCGAAGAGAGCGCGACGGCGAGACCCCCGGCGAGGGCCAGCACCACGGCGGCGGTGGCGACGACACCGGCGCGGTGCCGCCGCACGAACTTGGACGCCCGGTAGACGAGCGTGTCGGGCCGGGCCGCCACGGGCTCGTTCATCAGATACCGGCGCAGGTCCTCCGAGAGCTCGACCACGGACGCGTATCGCCGCCGCGGCTCCTTGGCGAGCGCTTTTCCCAGGATCGTGTCGAGATCCTCCGACAGCCGCGGCGGCGCCGGCTCCCGCTCACAGACGATCCTCTCGATCTCGCTCGAGCGACCGCTCGGGAAACTGTACGGGGGACGATCGGTCAGGAGCCGGTAGAGCACGACTCCCAGCGAATAGACGTCGGTGGCGGTCGTGATCGGCTCTCCGCGGATCTGCTCCGGGCTCGCGTAGTCCGGGGTCAGCACGCGCTCCCCCGCGCGCGTCAGGGCGGGATCGTCCTCGCCGAGGAACTTCGCGATGCCGAAGTCCAGGAGCTTCGGCTCGCCCTCCGGCGTGACCAGTATGTTCGCGGGCTTCAGGTCGCGATGAACGATGAGGCTCGCGTGCGCGTACTGGACCGCGGCGCAGACCGATCGGAAGAGCCGGATTCTCGCGGCGCGGTCGAGACTCTGACCCTCGGCATACCCGTCGATCGGGAGACCTTCGACGTGCTCCATGACGAGATAGGGCACGCCTTCCTCGGTTGTCCCGCCGTCGAGCAGACGCGCGATGCCGGGATGGGCGAGAAGAGCGAGCGCCTGCCGCTCGGCGCGGAAGCGGCGGAGGGTCTCCGTCGAGAAGAGGCCGGGGCGGACGATCTTGACGGCGACCTTCGCCTCGTACTCCGAGTCGGCGCGGCGCGCCAGGAAAACCGTGCCCATTCCGCCCGAACCGAGCTCCTCGAGGATCTCGTAGACGCCGAACCGTCCCCGGAGCGTCCCGCCTCCCGGAGGCACCACGGCACGCGCGCCGTCGGCCACGATCTCCTCGAGGAAACCGTCGTCGTTCGCGTGAGCCTCGAGAAGACTGCGCAGCTCGGCGGCGAGGGCCGCGTCGGGGCCGCACGCCTCCTCGGCGAACGCCGCGCGCTCCGCGGGCGGCCGCTCGAGGGCCTCCGCGAAGAGGTCCTTCAGCCGGCGGAAACGCTCAGACGGCGCCGGGTCCGGCACCCGTCAGCTCCTTGAGCAGCCACGCGCGGGCCAGCGCCGAGTCGCGTTTGACGGTCGTGGGCGAGACCGCGAGCGCTTCGCCGGTCTCCTCGACGCTCATCCCGGCGATGAAGCGCATCTCGACGATCCGCACGAGCTGCGAGTCGAGCGAAGAGAGCCGCTCGAGGGCCTCGTCGAGAGCGAGGAGGTCGTACGGCGCGCCGGCGGGGGCGGCCACCTCCTCCGAGAGCGTCACGCGCACGTTGCCTCCGCCCCGCTTCGCCGCCCGCCGCGCGCGGGCGTGGTCGACGAGAATCCGCCGCATCACCTGCGCCGCGAGCGACAGGAAACGCGGACGGCTCTCGACGGTCAGCCCGTGGATCCGGGCGATCTCGAGGTATGCCTCGTGAACGAGCGCCGTGGTCTGGAGCGTGTGTCCGGGACGCTCGCCGCTCATGACCTGACCAGCCAGGCGCCGGAGCTCCTGGTAGATGTCCGGAATCAGAGCGTCGAGCCCGGCGCGGGAATCCTCCATGGCTATGGGTGTCGAATCCTACAAGCCGGATGGTCCCCTGTGTGGGCACTTTCCGCTCCCTCCAGTGACAGTTCTGGAGGAACGGCCCATGAACCCTTTTGCTCGACTCTCATTCACCCTGCTGGCGGTCCTTTCCGCGAGCACGATGGCCGGGGCGGCCGACAACGAGAAACGATCCGCCGTCGCCGGGGACGCGATTCCGCAAGCGCTTGCGGGAAAAGAACTTAAGCCGCTATCTCTCGCCTCCGCCGACTTCGACGGCGATGGCGTCGCCGACCTCGCCGCGGGCTTCGCCACGGAAGACGGCGGCGTCGTGGTCCTCTACCGGGGCAACGTCGATGCTCTCTACCCCCACAGTCCGGAAGCGCGGCAGCGGCGCACCGATGGAAGGTTCGTCGGCTCGCCGTTCCTGCCGACCGAGCGCGTGCTGGCGCTGTCCGCGCCTCCGGACTTCCTCTTCGCCGGCGACTTCGACGCCGACGGGCACGCGGACCTGGCGGCCGGCGCACGGGCCGGACTGCTGGCGATCGCCCCGGGGGACGGCGCCTGGGGCTTCCGCGATCCGATCCGGATGGCGGCCGGGGGCCGCATCGACGCGCTGGCCATCGGTGACATCGGCCGCCGGGACGGCCTTCCGGACCTCGTGGCCGCGGTCGAGGACGGGGCCGGTCCTCGCGCGCTCGTCTTCCGGGGACCCGAAGGCGCGCTCCGCGCGGCTCCCGACTCGGTCGCCCTCGACGAGCCGGCGGAATCCATCCAGATCTCCTCCGAGAGCGGCCGGGCGGAGATCCGTCTGAGAACGATGTCCGGGGCCTCGCGGCAACTCGAAGCCTCGGGCTCCTCGTGGAGACTCGCCGCTCCCGCCGAAGAATCGGGCGCGCAGGACAAAGCCGCGGCGGTTTCCGAGGACGAGGCCGCAGCGCTCGCGATGCGCGTGGGCCCGAGCGCCGGAGGCCGCGTGGTGCTCCGCGCCGACGGCTTGCTCGTCGCCTCGGTGTCCGCGCCGGTCTCGACGTACGTCGTCGACTCGACCGCGGATACCAGCGACGCGACGCCCGGAAACGGTGTCTGCGCGGCTTCGGGCGGCGAGTGCTCGTTTCGCGCGGCGATCCAGGAGGCGAACGCGCATGCGGGGGCGGACACGATCACGTTCGCGATACCCGGCAGCGGCGTGCCTCAGATCTCGACGCCCGCGCTTCCCGTCGTCACGGAGACGATCACGATCGACGGAACGACACAGGCCGCCGGAAAGGTGATGGTCACCGGCACGAGCAACGGCAGCGTGATTACGCTCGGGGCGAACAACTGCGTTCTCCGCGGAATCGTGCTGAATGGCACGGGCAACAACGGCCTGAAAATCCAGGGAGACGGCAACGTCGTCGAAGGAAACTTCTTCGGGACGACCGCCGACGGCAGCGCAACGCAGGGCAGCATCTCCGGTCCCGACATCTACGTCCTGAGCGGCTTGAACAACCTGATCGGCGGCACGACCGCCGCCGCGCGCAACCTGATCGCCGGAGGGAGTTACGGCATCTTCATCGACGCCGACTCGACGACGGTCCAGGGCAATTACATCGGGACCGACGTCACGGGCACGGAGGATCTCGGCTCGGGCAACCATGGAATCCGGGCCTTCAACGGCGACGGCAACACGTTCGGCGGCGCCGCAGCGGGCGCCGGAAATCTCGTCTCGGGCCACACGCAGGCGGGCATCTCGCTCGAAACGAACGAGAACCTCGTCCAGGGCAATCGTCTCGGCACCGACGCGTCGGGCACATCGCCGATCCCCAACGGCACCTACGGCATGCACGTCTTATTCTCGGCCGACAACACGGTCGGGGGAACGGCCCCAGGCGCGGGCAACCTCATTTCCGGAAACGCCGGCGGCGGTCTCCGGATGGACGCCAACACCGTCACGAACACCCTCGTCCAGGGAAACCGGATCGGAACAAACGCTGACGGGTCCGCGGCGTTGCCCAACCAGGGTCACGGAATCCACGTCGTCGCCGGCACGAACGTGCAGATCGGCGGCGCTTTCGCGGGCGCGCGCAATCTCATCTCGGGCAACCTGTGGTCCGGCATTCTCGTCGAGAAGTTCCTGACCGTGTACCCGACGGACATGCGTGTGCAAGGCAACTCCATCGGCACGGACGCGACCGGGACGATCGCGATCCCCAACCTTCGTAGCGGGATCGAGTTCTTCTACGCGTACGGAACCGTTGTCGGAGGAACGGGACCCGGTGAGGCGAACGTCATTTCCGGCAACCACGACCACGGGGTTCACTTCAACAGCGGCCTCGACGCGAGTACGAACCCGAACCGGGTTCTCGGCAACCTCATCGGAACGAACGCGTTCGGCACGGGACCGCTCGGGAACGGACAAGACGGGGTACATTTCGCCCTCTCCGTGCGCGGCTGGGACGCCGGCGGAACTTCCGCCGCCGAGGGGAACCTGATCGCGTACAACGGCGGCGCAGGGCTCGGCTCGAACGCGGGGCGCGCGGTGCGCTTCTACCGCAACGTCATCCACTCGAACGGCGGTCTGGGCGTCGACCGCGGCTCGGACGGTGTGACGCCGAACCAGACACCCGGCACGTTCGTATACGAGAACTTTCCGATCCTGACGGACGCGTCCACCTCCGGTGCGGGCACCTCCGTTTCCGGAACCCTCTCTTCCGGATACGCCCTCGCGTACACCGTGCACTTCTTTGGAAACCCGACCTGCGACGCCTCCGGTTACGGCGAGGCGCGGACGTATCTGGGCTCCGTCCCGGTCAACACGACGGCAGGCGTCGCGACGCCGTTCTCGGCGAATCTTCCGACCCCGCTGCCCGGCGGGAGCTACGTGACCGCGCTCGCCGTCGCGCCGAACGATGCGAGCAACTTCGGGGCCTCGTCGGAGCTCTCGTTCTGCCGCCAGGTGTCCGGGTCCGCGCCTCCCGGCTCGACTCCACTCGACGTCTTCGCCGTCGCACCGGGGCGCGGCGGGAACACCGGCGACGTAACGGCGACGGTCACGGGACAAGGCTTGGCCGCGGGCGCGACGGTCAAGCTCGTGCGGGCCGGGCAGACCGACCGTGCGGGCCAGGACGTCGTCGTGGCGCCGGAAGGTACTTCTCTGACCGCAACGTTTTCGCTGTCCGGCGCGGCGGCCGGCGCCTGGGACGTCGTCGTTACGAATCCCGGCCCCGAGTCGGCAACGCTCGCTTCGTCCTTCACCGTCGAGACCGGCACCGAGGCCGCGGTCTGGATGGACGTTCTCGGCCGCGGAACGCTCGCGATCCGCCTCGGACGCGAACAGACCCTTTTCTTCATCTGGGGAAACCGCGGCAACGTCGACTCGGCGACGACGGAGTTCCGCCTGACGATCCCGTGGCAGCTGCAGCTGACGTCCGTCGACACGATCGACGGAGCTCATCCCGTCGTGGCCCTCGACCGTCCCACGCTCACCGGCGGCACCGGACAGACCAGCATCCACTTCTTCGTCCCGTCCATCCCGGCCTCCTCCAGCTCCGTCCTGGCGTTCCGCGTCAAGACGATCGTCGCGGAACCGGGGCAGATCCAGTTCCGGGCCTGGGCGATGACATCCGAGGGCCTCGCCTACGTCTTCGACAGCCCGCCCGACCCCAACCTGACGATCACTCCGGAGGTCACAGTCGACGAGCCCGATCGGGTGCTGGCCACGCTTCACGTCAGCGACGGAGTCCTCTCCGGAGACATCCAGGTCGAGATGCACTGGACGCCCACGACCTTCGAGTGCGCGCCGGTCGTGAACAAGACCGTCGACGGCGACGTCGTGACCTATGACTACGCCGTGGCGTTCGATCCCGATGCCCCGCCGCTTCCGGAAACGCTCACGGCCATGCGGCGGGAACGGCTGAAAGCGGCCAACGGCGGGCCCTTCGGAGGTTTCACTACGAAAGTGATCGGGAACTCCGAGGTCCTGGACAAACTCTTCAGCGATCCGAAATTTGTCGATGCGGTGAGCCGCCAGACGGAGAGCATGCTTGCCGAGATGCTCAACGGGGGAGCACCGCCCGCGACGGTGGAGAACATCACGAAGATGTTCGAGTCCTCGGCATTGAACCAGGCGGCCTTCGAACAGCTCGTCGGCGAGTTGCAGAACGCCCCCGATCCGTCACCGCAGACGCAGGCGGGCTTCGCCGAGGTGATGCGGCAGGTCAGCGAACTGGTGAAGAAGAACCAGGAGCTCGCGGAGTCGATCGAGTCACAAATCAAGGGAGACCTCGACGACCTCTCCGACGAGGAGCGCATTGGAGAAGATCAAGGAGACGACCAGTCACCTGCGGCTCGCCGCTCGGGGAAGCCGTCGCGTGCCCGCCCTATCCCGGAGTGATGCACAATCAAAAGTACATCGTCGTGCAATCCTCCTTTGACCCCAACGAGAAGACGGGGCCGAGCGGAGCCGGGGAAGCGCGCTTCGTCACCGGCGAGAACCCCATTTCCTACACGATCACGTTCGAAAACCTCGAGACGGCCAACGCGGCCGCCCAGGACGTCGTCGTGACCGACCAGATCGATGGCACGAGCCTCGACCTGTCGACGTTCGCCCTGGGGCCGATCGCGTTCGGGACGCACGTCATTCCGGTGCCGCCGGGGCTCACGTCCTTCAGCGGCGACGTCGACCTGCGTCCCGGGATCGATCTGATCGCGCGCGTCAACGCCGATTTCAACGCCTCGACGGGTGTTGCGACCTGGCGCTTCTTCTCGCTCGATCCCGCGACGGGCCAGCCCACCGAAGATCCGATCCTGGGTTTCCTGCCGCCCAACGTCGACTCGCCCGAGGGCGAGGGCCACGTCTCCTTCACGATCCGGGCAAAGACGGGCCTCGCGTCCGGAACCGAGATCCACAACCAGGCCTCCATCGTCTTCGACGTCAACCCGGCGATCCTGACCGACGACTGGCTCAACACGATCGACGTCACGGCGCCCTCGAGCCAGGTCTCGGCGTTGCCGGCCTCCGTCTGCTCGGCCTTCACCGTCTCCTGGTCGGGCAGCGACGCGCACTCCGGCGTGGCGGAATACGACATCTACGTGTCGGCGGACGGCGGACAGTTCGTGCCCTGGCGGCTGGGCACGGCGAAAACTTCTGCGACCTTCTACGGGAACGAGGGCTCCGCCTACGCGTTCTACAGCGTCGCGCGCGACGCCGCCGGCAACGCGGAGGCCGCCGGAGGCGCCGATGCCTCGACGTCCGTCGGGAACCCCACGCCTCTCGTCGACCTGCTCGAGCCGGACTCCGGCCCGGCCACCGGCGCTCCCGTGACGATCACGGGCTCGGGCTTCGAGGCCGGCGCCTCCGTGCTCGTCGGCGGCCAGGCCGCGGGAAGCGTCGTCGTGAATGGGGACACGTCGATCGACGCGCTCTTTCCCGCCCTCGCGCCGGGCGTCCTCTACGACGTTTCCGTCGCCAACGCCTCCACCTGCGCGGACACGCTCGTGAAGGGCTGGTTCGCCGACTTCGGGGACGTCCCGCAGGCGCACACCTTCCACGATTTCGTCGAGAAGATCGTTCGCCGCTCGGTCACGGCGGGCTGCAGCCTGGGCAACTACTGTCCGGGCAATCCGGTCACCCGCGCCCAGATGGCCGTCTTCCTCATCAAGGCGAAGTACAACCTGACGCTGGTTCCGCCGGCGGCCACCGGAACGCTCTTCGGAGACGTGCCCGCCGGTTCCTTCGCCGCCGACTGGATCGAGCAGCTCGCGAAGCAGGGAGTGACGGGCGGCTGCGGCGGCGGCAACTACTGCCCGGGCAACGCCGTGACGCGCGAGCAGATGGCCGTCTTCCTCCTGAAGACGAAGTACGGCGCGTTGCACGAGCCGCCTCCGGCCACCGGAGTCTTCGAGGACGTGCCCGCCGACGACCCGTTCGCTCCCTGGATCGAGCAGCTGGCCGCCGAAGGGATCACGGGAGGCTGCGGGGACGACGTCTACTGCCCGAACAACCCGGTGACGCGCGGACAGATGGCGGTGTTCATCTCCAAGACCTTCGATTACTAGCGCGACGGGATCAGGATCAGCTCTTCCTGGGGCGGGTTGAGGTACTCCGCCCCTTTTTCCGTCACCACGGCCATCTCCTCGACGGAGATGCCCTTGGTCGTCTTCGCCTTGGCATCGAGCTCCCAGCAGAAGAACCCGTCGAACGCGAAGGTCTGGCCCGGAGCCAGCTTGCGGAGGGAGCGCGGGTTCGGAGGACGGTCGTTCTGCGCCCCCGAGAGCGTGGGGCCGAGGTCGTGCGCCCAGTAGCCGACGGGGTGCCCGGTGCCCCAGGGCATCGGCAGCGAGCCGGCCTCCTTCATCCAGGCGCGCTGCGCCTTGTCGACGTCGTATCCGGTGGCGCCCGGCTTCATCGCGGCGAGCGCGATGCGGCTTCCCTTCCTGCCCTTCTCCCACTTCTCGATCGCCGATCTCGGCGCCTCCGTCTCCCCGGGCGCCAGCACGTACGCAAAGCGCTGAATGTCGGTGACCCAGCGGCCGTGCACCATGATGCCGAAGTCCGTCTGGATGAAGTCGCCCGGCTGGATGACGCGGTCGGTCGCATGGGAGTGGCCACGATCGGGCCCGGAGTTGACGTTGGGGTTCTGGTCCGGCGCCCAGGCGTCCGCGTAGCCGAGCTCGAGCATGCGTTTCTTCAGGTAACGCGCGACGTCGGAGTCGCGCGTCTTGCCCGGGACGACCTGCTTGTAAGCCTCGATCTCCAGATCCGCGGTGACGGCCGCGGCGCGCCGCATGATCTCGACTTCCTCGGGGAGCTTCACCGAGAGCCACTCGATGACGAGATCCTCCGCGGAGACCAGGCGCGCCGACCACTCCGGCCCGAGGGCCTGCTCGAGCTCTCGCCGCTGCGTCCACGACAGGCCGTCGGTCACGGGAGCGAGGCCGGAGTTCACCGCGATCTTCCGCGGAGCCGCCTTCCGCAACGCCGCCGCAGCGGCCTCCCACACGCTCTCTCCCGGTTCGAGCACGACGACCTCGTCGACGACGCCGACATCCTTCAGCGCCGTGGCTTCGCCCGAGGGCGAGATCGCGGCCGATGAGACTTTTCCGTCCTTGCGGAAAAAGAGAAACGCCGCGGTTCCGCCGGCGTTCTCGCCGCCGACGTGCGCGGCCAGAGGATCGTTGTCGTTCTCGCGGCAGACGACGATCCAGGCATCGACGCCGGCCCGTTCCATCGCGGCGGGCAGGAGTTTCTCGATCCGCTCCCGGCGGATCCGCGGCCACGGGTTCTCCGCGGGCAGCGCGGGAACGGCGAAGACGCAGATGAGAAGCGCGAGGACGGACGAAATTCGGAATCGCATCGGCGGATGCTACCCTGTGAGGACTTGAACCTTCCGCCGGACCACGGGGAAGCCGAACGCTGGCACCTCACGCAACGGCTGCGACGCGCCCTGCTCAAGAAGGAGTCGCCGCGCGTGCAGATGGCCTTTCTCGTCTTCATCGCGGGAGGCTCCGGCTTCCTGGCTTCGGTTGTGCTGCTGCGTCTGGGGCTCGAGCGGATCCCGGTCCGGTACGTCGTCTCGGTGACCTTCGCGTACGCCGTATTCCTCGCTCTGCTCTACGCGTGGATCGTCCACCGGAGGCACCGGCACAGCGGCCGCAGCGCGTCGTCCCACTGGGTGGACCTGGATCCGGTCACGGCGCTCGACCTCGGCAGCTCGGTTCCTTCGCCCTCGGGCTTCACGCCGGGCGGCGGAGGATTTGGCGGCGGCGGCGCGTCGTCGTCCTGGTCCTCTTCCGAAGTGGTTGGTTCGGGCGGAGGCGGAGGCTCGACAGATCTGTCGGTGGACGTCGACGACGGGTGGATCCTCATCGTTCTCGCCGCGGCCGCCGCAATCCTCCTCGGGGCGTCGATCTGGATCGTCTCGCTGGCCCCGTCGCTCTTCGCCGAGCTTCTTCTCGACGGCGTTCTGAGCGCCGGCCTCTATCGCCGCCTCCGCCGGCTGCCGAAGCGCTCGTGGCTCGAGACGGCCGTGCGCCGCACGGTCCTTCCGTTCGTTCTCGCCGCGATCACGCTCGGCGCCGCCGGCTACCTGATGGAGAGTTACGCGCCGGAGGCGCGATCTCTCGGCGGCGTCCTCGCTCACCGGGACCGGCCCTGACGGGCCGGGGTCAGCTTCCTTCGACCGCCTGGCGCAGGGTGACGATGTCGACGAGCCCCGCGCAGCCGTAGATTGCCGGCAGAACCTTCTCGGGCGGATGGCGCCGGCGCAGCTCTGCGACGACCTCCGTGCCCGCGCGATAGGCGGGCAGGTTCATGCGCCCAAAGAGCGGGTGCTGTCCCCAGGCGCCCGCGAATTTCCCGGCGCGTTCCTCGGACACGAGGCAGTCGCGTCGCAGCGACGCCGCGATCTCCGCCTGGGGCGCGCGCTCGCCCCACGTCAGAACGGACGCCTGGTTCTTCGCGTCGTCCTGCAGGTGCGCGAGCCAGAGACCGATCTGGAGATCCTCGTCCGGAACCTCCTCGACTTCTTTGAGCCCCATGGCCATGAGCACGGCGTTGTTGCCGATGCCCTCGGCGAGCGTTCCCCAGCGTGTGTTCATCGCGAGGATCGTGGCCTCGAAGCCGACGCGTCCCCGGACGTAGAGGCCCTGCATGAGCGCCGCGGTCGTGACGTGGCCGGGCACGACCTCGTGGCCGACGAGCTGCTCGAACTCGGGCACGCTGATCTGGAGCGAGGCGTTGATCTCGTACATCGCCTCGTACTGGGGGATCCGTCCGGATTACGCGCGCGCCCCACGTAGCTCATGAAGCCCGAGAAGAAGGCGTCCTTGATGGGGACGAACGTCATGTTCGACCGTGGGACGCCCCGCAGATCCTCCGGAAGGTGCGGTGCGAGGTTCCTCGTCGTGCCGGCGTCGAAGCGCGCGATGAAGGCGTTCGCGAGCGTCGAGATCGTCTTCGGCGGCACCATGCGCTCGCGGCGCCAGGAGTCGACGGCGGCGAGAAGCTCGGCGCCCTCATGCGTCTTCGAGGGATATCCCGCGCGGGCGAGAAGCTCCGTCAGCCGGCGGCGCTTCTCCTCCGGGCGCGACGGCGACGGGGCCTTGCCCGTCGACGCGACCACGCAGCGCTCGTAGGAAACCGCCGGGCCGCGGCCGAGGAGCTCCATCGAGAGGTCCCACATCGCCGACAGGCATTCGCCGAGGCCGTCGAAGAACGCGCCGCGCAGGCCCCCGAGCGCCTTGCCTTCCTTCCAGACCCCATCGATCGCGCCCTTGACGTCCACAGCCGCGAGGTACGCGTCGACGGCCGCGCGGTCGGGCTCCTTCGCCGCGACACCGCCGCTCTTGCGAAGGCTCGCCGCCGCCGGGTGCGTGTAGGCCTCGGGCATCGGAGCATCCGAAAACCACGAGTCGACGACGGCCCGGCCCATTCCCGACGGGTTCATCACGTCGCCGCCCCAGAGCGCGTCGATGCCGAGGAGCGCGGTTGCCGTCAGCGTATCGAGCCGGCTCGGGTCCGTCAGGCGAGCTTCTCCTTCTTCAGCGCTCCGAACCAGAGATACAGGCTGAGAAGCAGGAACCCGACGGCGCTCACCATCTGCGAGACCGGATCGTTGTCGTAGAACGGGAGCTTGATCAGATCCTCCCGGTACCAGCCGAAGAGGCGCAGGCCCGCGCCGAAGACGCCGCCCAGCGCGCCGCCGGCCATCAGCCCCGAGGCGATGATGATCGCCCGCTCGCGCATCGCCTGCCCGGCCTCGCCGCCCGCCTTCTCCGAGCGCTTCTGCACGAAGTGCGCGATGATCCCGCCCACCAGCGCCGGCGTGTTGAGCTCGAGCGGCAGGTACATCCCGAGGGCCACGATGAGGGGCGGAACGGCCAGCATCTCCATCGCAATCGTGATCATCGCGCCCATCGCGAACAGCACGTACGCGACGGGCTGCCGGCTCATGAAGCCCTCGACGAGCGCTTTCATGATGGAAGCCTGCGGCGAGGCCAGGACGATACGGTTGTCTCCGGGCGCCGCTTCTCCGAATTGAAACGTCTTGGCGAGGGCGACGATGACCAGGCCGACGACGATCGCCGAGCAAATGACCCCGTAGAACTTGACGCGCTCCTGCGCCGCGGGAGTCGAGCCCAGCCAGTAGCCGGTCTTCAGGTCCGTGATCGTC
Source organism: uncultured Acidobacteriota bacterium (assembly GCA_963782585.1). Taxonomy (GTDB): domain Bacteria; phylum Acidobacteriota; class Thermoanaerobaculia; order UBA5066; family Gp7-AA6; genus DAHUXD01. The sequence continues at coordinate 185,830 of CAWAKL010000009.1, read as the reverse complement.
TGGCCCGAGACCGAGAGGGCCGTGCACACCATGCCGGCGATGGCCATGACGAAGAACATGCCGGTGCGCCCGGAGACACCGAACTCGAGCAGGACCACCGAGGAGATGATGATCGTCAGCATCGTCATGCCCGAGACGGGATTGCGCGCCGTCGTCGCGATTGCGTTGGCGGCCACCGACGTGAAGAAGAAGGAGAAGACGAGCGTCAGGCCGAGGCCGATGAGGGCGACGATCGCGGTCGCGCCGAGGTTCCCGAGGAAGATTGCGATCGCGACGGCGGAAACGATCACCCCGATGAGGATCTTCATGATCCCCATGTCGCGGTCGGTGCGCTCCGTGCCGGCGTGCTCGCCGTGCTTGAAGGCCTTCGCGGCGATCGTGAAGGAGCCGGCGACGATCTTGAGCGACTTGATGATGCCGAAGATGCCGGCGGTGGCGATGGCCCCGACGCCGATGAACCGGACGTAGCTCCGGAAGATGTCGCCGGCCGCCATTTGCGCGATGGGGACCGTCGCCGGATAAATGGCCGTATCCGGAGCGAAGTGCTGGCCGAAGAACCAGATCAGCGGCACGAGCACCAGGTTCGAGAGAACACCGCCGGCACAGAGCAGCGTCGAGGCGCGCAGGCCCATGACGTAGCCGAGGCCGAGGATGAAGGCGATGGCGTCGAAGCGCAGGACCATGCGCGCCTTCTCGCCGATCGCGTGGACGACCCCCACGAACTGGAAATCCAGCATCTCCTTCCACACCTGGAAGGTCGTCACGAAGAAGTCGTACACGGCGGAGATCCCGGTCGCCTGCAGGAGCAGCTTGGCCTGCGAGCCGCCCTTCTCGCCCGTCACGAGCACCTCGGTGATCGCCGTGGCCTCGGGATACGGGAGCTCCCCGTGCATGTCGCGCACGAAGTAGCGCCGCAGCGGGATGAGAAAGAGGACGCCGAGGCAGCCGCCCGCGAGGCAGATGAAGATGGTCTGCCAGGGGTGCGGGTCGAGCTTGAGGATGTAGAGCGCCGGCAGCGTGAAGATCGCGCCGGCGACGACCGAGCCCGAGACGCCGCCGACTCCCGTGATGATGACGTTCTCGAGCAGACTCGAGCGCCGGCGGTAGACGCGCGCGAGGCCGATCGCGAGAATCGAGATCGGAATCGCGGCCTCCATGACCTGGCCGACCTTCAGGCCGGAGTACGCCGAGGCCGCCGTGAAGATCGCGCAGAGGAAGAGTCCCCAGAGCACCGAGCGCCAGGTCGCTTCCGGCTGTGTCGCCGAGGCCGGCACGACGGGACGGTACGTTTCGCCCGGTTTCAGGGGTCGATAGGCGTTTTCCGGAAGCGACTTCGTGTCGGAAGCGTCCATCGGCCCTCCCCCGGCGTTCGGCAATTGCGGCGGATCTTACCGGAGTCGGCGCGGTCGGGCCCCTCGACCCTCAGGCTTCGCCAAGAATCGGATCGGTGCGCGGCGCTATAGTCCGCGCGACAGAAGGAGACGACCTTGAGAACGAAACTCTTCTCCGCGGTGCTCGGAATCCTGCTCGCCGCCGCCGCCAGCGCTCAGTCCGGAACGGCGCGCCCTCCCGCCAGAGAGCCGATGGCCGCGTCTCCCGCCGACACGGTCTCCGTGGACGCCATCCTCGCCGCGCTTTACGCCTCGGTCAGCCACCCCGACGGTGTCGAGCCGGATTGGGCGAGGATGCGCAAGATCTTCCTTCCCGTCGGCATGCTCATCCCTGCCCAAGCGAGCCAACCAGGACATGTTCACCGTTCTCGATGTCGACGGATTCCGCGACCTGGTGAGACAGGGCGCGGCCGCCGCGAAGCAGCGTGGCGAGTCGAGCGCCTTCTTCGAGAAGGAAGTCGCGCGCCGCCTCGACTGCTTCGGCAACGTCTGCCAGGTCTTTTCGACGTACGAGGCTCGCCGCTCACTTTCCGAAGAGAAAGCCTTCGTCCGCGGCATCAACAGCATCCAGCTCCTCAACGACGGCCAGCGCTGGTGGGTCGCCTCGATCGTCTGGGACACGGAGCGGGAGAACAACCCCATTCCACCGGAATACCAGAAGAAGTGAGGAGGCCGGAGTGAGAGGAGACTCGTCGCCGCCGGCTTCGGGATTCTTTTCGCGGCGTCCGACTGGCACGCGCAGTTCGGGGCGCCAACGCGCCCGCCGATGGCGCCGGTGGCCCCGGCTCCCGTGGATCCCGTGTTCCTGGAGGCGACGATGCCGCCGCCCGGCGAGCCGCTCGCGCGCCGCACACCGACTCCGCTTCCGGCCGGGCAATCCGCAGTCGAACAAGTCGGCCGCCGATTCCGCCTCCGTGGACGCCGTCATCGCCGCGCTCTACGCGTCCGTGAGCCACCCCGACGGTCAGGATCCGGACTGGGCGAGGATGCGCAACCTCTTCCTTCCGGTCGGCATGCTCGTCCCGCCGAAGGGCCCGAATCAGGAGATGTTCACCGTGGTCGACGTCGACGGCTTCCGCGACCTCTTCCGGGAGGGCATGGCGGCCGCGAAGCAGCGCGGCGAGACCAACGCCTTCTACGAGATCGAGGTCGCCCGACAGCTCGACTGCTTCGGCAACGTCTGCCAGGCCTTCTCGACCTACGAATCCCGCCGCGCACCGACCGACGGAAAGCCGTTCATGCGCGGAATCAACTCGATCCAGCTGCTCAACGATGGCCGGCGCTGGTGGATCGCCTCGATCGTCTGGGACTCCGAGCGTGCGGGCAATCCGATTCCGCCGCAGTACCAGAAGAAATAGGCGTCAGACTCCGCCGAGCTCCTTCGAGCGCGCGGTCGCGGCCTCGACCGCGTCCATCAGGATCGCGCGGAGCCGGTTTCGCTCGAGGCTGTGGAGCGCGGCGATCGCCGTGCCGCCGGGCGAGGTGACCATGTCCTTCATGACGGCCGGATGGATCTTCAGGACTTCGGCCATCTTCGCCGCGCCGAGAACCGTCTGGACCGTGAGCGCGGAGGCCACGTCCCGCGAGAGGCCGACGCGCACGCCGGCGTCCGAGAGGCCTTCGACGATCTGGAAGACGTACATCGGGCCGCTGCCGGAGAGGCCGGTCACCGCGTCGAGCTGATACTCCGGCAGCTCGACGACCAGACCGATCGACTCGAAGATCTTCCGCGCCTCGGCCATGCGGGCTGCCGTGGCATGCCGGCCCGCGCAGAGGACCGTGGCGGAAAGGCGGACGACGGCCGCGACGTTGGGCATCGCGCGGACGACCGGCACCTTCGGCCCGACGATCGCCTCGATGCGCGCCGTCGGAAAGCCGGCGGCGATCGACACGACGAGCCGCTCGCGCGTGATCGCCGGCCGGATCTCGCCGAGCACGCTCTCGAGGATCTGCGGCTTGACGGCGAGGATCACGATGTCGGCCGACCGCGCGGCCTCGAGGTTGGACGCCACGACCCGGATGCCCAGCTCCTTCGCGAGAGCCGCGGCCTTCGCCGCCTTCGGATGCGAGGCGGTCAGCCGGCGCCGGCGTCCCCAGCCCGACGCCAGAATCCCGCGAAGCAGGGCGGCGCCCATGTTTCCCGCGCCGAGGACCGCGATCCGCTTCTTTTCCATTCCGCGAGAATAGCGCGCCCGCCTGCGGTAGGCTCCGTCGCGCGGCGGTGAGTCGCGCCATGAGCAGGATCAATTTCGGGCGGGTCGTCCTCGGCGGCATCCTCGCCGGAATCCTCATCAACATCTCCGAGTACCTCCGCTTCGACGTCGTCATGCGCGGAGAGTTCGAGGCGGGGCTGCAGGCCCTCGGCAAGCGTCTTCCCAAGGGCGCCGTCGCGACGACGATCTGGACGCTGTGGGGATTCGGTCTCGGCATCGCGGCGGTCTGGCTCTACGCCGCGATCCGGCCACGGTACGGCCCGGGGGCCGCCACGGCGGTGCGCGCCGGCGTCGCCGTCTGGTTCATGACGTCGCTTCTGGCGATCATCGCGATGCGGGCGATGGGCCTCTTCGCGATCTCGCCCGTCGCCCTCGTCTGGACGCTCGTCGAGTCCGTCGCCGCGACGCTCGCCGGGGCCTGGCTGTACCGGGAGGCGGAAGGCTAGCCCAGCGCCTGCGTCAGGTCCTCGATCAGATCATCCGCGTGCTCGAGCCCGACGGACACGCGCAGAAGATTCTGCGCCACTGTCGAGCCCGGTCCTTCGCTCGAGGCCCGATGCTCGAGAAGGCTCTCGGTCCCTCCGAGGCTCGTCGCGACGACGAAGAGACGAACCCGCGATGCGGTCCGCACGGCGGCTTCGCGCCCGCCCCGCACCTGCAGCGACAGCATGCCGCCGAACGCGCTCATCTGCCGGCGGGCCACCGCGTGGCCCGGGTGCGATTCGAGGCCCGGGTAGTGGACCGCTTCCACGTTGGCGTTCTTCTCGAGCGCGAGAGCGAGGGCCAGAGCGTTCGCGCTCTGCTTCTCCACGCGGCATGCGAGCGTCCGGATCCCGCGCAGGACGAGCCAGGAATTGAAGGGCGAGGCCACCGCGCCGAGGATGTAGCGGACGTGCTGCGCCTTCTCGAAGAGCTCGCCCTTCTCGCGAAAGGCGAGGGATCCTCCCTGCACGTCGCTGTGCCCGCCGAGGTACTTCGTCGTCGAGTGCATGACGGCGTCGGCACCGAGCGTCGAGAGGGCGCTGCAGCGCGGGAGACGCGAACGTGCTGTCGACCACGAGATACGCCCCGGCCGCGCGAGCAATCTCTCCCAGCGCGGCGAGGTCGGCCACCTTCATCAGCGGGTTCGACGGCGTCTCCGCCCAGATCAGCTTCGTATTCGGCCGCAGCGCCCGGCGCACGTTCTCCGGGTCGGCCATGTCGACCGCGGTCGACTCCATGCCCCAGCGCGGGAGGTACTGCTTCGCCATCTCCCGCATGCCGTAGTAAACGTCGTCGGGATAGACCACGTGCGAACCCTGCGGAAGCGCCTGCAGGATCGCCGACGTCGCCGCGAGCCCCGAGGCCAGAGCGAGGGCCGCCTGCCCGCCGTCGAGCGCCGCGAGCGCTTCCTCGAGCTTCTCCCCTGTGGGGTTGCCCTCGCGGATGTACATGAATCCGCGTGGGATCTCGCCCGCCGGACCGTGCTCGAAGGTCGTCGACAGATGAATCGGCGGGGCGACGGCGCCGGTCGCCGGGTCCTTCTCCGAAGCGACGTGAACCGCAATCGTCTCGAAGCGCATGATCGAAACTCTTTCACAGGCCTCGGGTTTCCGCCACGGAATCCGGGAGCCCGCGGGATGCGTACTCCTTGTGCCGTTTCGCGACGTTCGCCGGGGCCGCCGGAATCAAACACGGCCCGGCGCGGTTTCGCCGAACGCAGGAGGTCCAGACCCTTGAACTCCCGGACTCGCATCGCCTTCGCCCTGGCTCTCTTCGCGGCTCTCGTGGCGCGCCCGGCACTGTCGGCGCCCAACCAGGTCGCCGTCTTCGCCGGCGGCTGCTTCTGGTGCGAGGAAAGCGCCTTCGAGGACCTGCCCGGCGTCGTTTCGGCCGTGTCCGGCTACGCCGGAGGCACGACGGTCGATCCCACGTACGAGCAGGTCTCCACGGGCCGCACCGGCCACGCCGAGTCCGCGCAGGTCACGTTCGACCCGGCGAAGATCTCTTACGACAAGCTCCTCGAGGTCTACTGGCACAACATCGACCCGACGCAGAAGGACGGGCAGTTCTGCGATCACGGCTCGCAGTACCGCTCGGTGATCTTCTACGCCGACGACGCCCAGAAGAAGGCGGCCCTCGCGTCGAAGGCGAAGCTCGAGCAGGAGCCGCGTTTCCGCGGCAAGATCGCGACCGAGATCGTTCCGCTGACGAAGTTCTACCCCGCGGAGGAGTACCACCAGAACTACTGCAAGGTGAACCCTCTCCGCTACAAGGCGTACGCGATGGGCTGCGGGCGCGAGGCTCGCCTCAAGGAAATCTGGGGAGCCGCCGGAGGTCACCAGTGAAGCGGACGGGATTTCTGATCGGGCTCGGCATCCTCGCGCTCGCGGCGGCGATCGCCGCGACGCGCGCCCCGCAGGGCACGACGGCGCCATCGGCGGCACCGGCCACGGGCTCGCCGGCTCCGCGTTGGACCGGAAGCTTCCAGAAGCCGTCCGACGCGGATCTGAAGAAGCGGCTCACGCCGCTCCAGTACCAGGTCACGCAGCACGACGCGACCGAGCGCGCGTTCGCCAACACCTACTGGAACAACAAGCAGCCGGGCATCTACGTCGACATCGTCTCGGGCGAGCCGCTCTTCTCCTCGCTCGAGATGTTCGACTCCGGCACCGGCTGGCCGAGCTTCTGGAAGCCGCTCGAGCCGGCGAACGTCAAGCAGGGCTCGAACCTCGGCAGTCTGCTCGGGCTGGCGGCCGAGGTCCGCTCGAAGCACGCGAACTCCCACCTGGGGCACGTCTTCAGCGACGGGCCGAAGCCGACGGGGCTGCGCTACTGCATGAACTCCGCGGCGATGTGGTTCATCCCGGCCGAGGATCTCGAAAAAGCCGGGTACGGGAAGTACGCCGTCCTCTTCCAGAAGAAGTAACTACGGCGCCAGGCCCGGCTCGTAGTACATGACGAACTCGAGGAACCGGATCGTCTCGAGCATGTCCTTGCCCCGGAACCGGATCGCGTGCGCGTCGGTCCGTTCGACGATCGGCAGGTACGCGAGAACTTCGGAGGGCCGGTAATTCTTGAAGCGCACGTCCAGCGTCACCGGAGTCTTCAGCTCGTAGGGCTTCATCTGCGACAGGCGGGCGAGGCCCGCCTTCGCCGCCTCGCGAATCCGCTCGCAGCTCGCCTCGGGCGTGAGCGTACGCGCGGAATGAAAGCCGTAGTTCCACTTGACGACGGCGCCTTCGATCGGTCCGAGCAGCGCCTGGGCTTCCTTCACCGCCGCGTCGTCGCCCGAGATCATCGCGACCGGCACGCGGTAGTGCCCCGCGACCGCCGCATCCAGGCCGGCCTCGGGAACCGAGACGCCGTTGAGACGTACGTCCGCGAGATTGGCCGAGGACATCGTGTGGGCCCGCACGCCCTCGGTGGACGTCGTCCCGGAGTGAAAGCCCACGAAGAGCACGGCGTCGAAGCTCGCGTCGATCCCCTGCATCATCGCGAGGGGCCGAGGCCACGCCCGCACGATCTGGACATCCTTCGGGAAGCGCTCGATGAGGAGGTTCTGTCCGTTGCCGTGGGAGTCCGACACCAGAATCTCCGTCGCGCCGGCGGCCCGGGCCCCTTCGATCGCCGCGAGCACCTCGTTCGTCATGAACCCGCGGAAGCGCTCGTACTCGAAGCCCGTTGGGCCGAGCTGCTGGTCCGTCACGACGCCGGCGATGCCCTCCATGTCCGCGGAGATGTAGACCTTGAGCTTCGCCTGCGCCGCCGCTGGCAGCGCGATCAGAAATGCGAGGACGGGAAGGAACCGGCGGACCGTCCTCATTCGCCGCCGGTCGCGGGCGGCTCGGTCCGCGCCTTCGGCATGGCGAACCGCGAATCGTCGATCGGCACGTTCAGCTCGATCTTCTGAAACTCGAGGGCCTGCGTCTGCGGAACGCCCGACGCCGAGGCCTGGAAGGAGTGCGGGAGCATGACTCCGTCGACGCTCTTGTAGTCGCCGATCTTGCTGCGGATCTCGACGGTCTGGCCGTCGGCCGTCCGCTTGGTCACGGCGAGGACCGGCAGGTAGGTCTTCGCGTCGAGGTAGAGATCCCGCGCCTCGCCGCTCTTGCGGGTCACGAGCAGGTGCCACGCCTCGACGCCGCCCTCGATCGTCTCCTTGCCGACGAGCTCGATCGTGTTTCCCTTGGCCGCCGCGTCCACGAGCGGCCCGTCGACGTCGGCCTGCATTTCGATGTCCTTGGCTTCCTGGTCCGTCATGATCTGAGGCTCGGTCTGGCCTTCGAACGGCATGATCATCCAGGCCGTCTTGCCGTCGTACGCCTGGACGGCCGTCTGACCGTCGAGCGTGAACTCCCAGCGCGACTTGCCGGGCCGCTTCAGCTCGAGCGTGGTCGGGAGGCGCTCGTCTCCCAGGCGCATGGTTCCCGTCATCCGCATCGACTGGACGCTCTTGATCTTCTCCATGCCTCCCCGGGCCTGGATGTTCTTCGCGACCAGCTCATCGGCCGTCTCGGCCGGGGACAGCGCCGCGCCGAGCCACAGTCCGATCCCCGCGAGTCCTTGGATCCTCCGGTGCATGGTCTCTCCTGACGGGCGTGACTTTACCCCAGGGCTCCGCGCCGCGCGCCGGCGGGTGTATAAGAAGCCCACGATCGCACCCCCAAGGAGACGCGCGTGGACTACAAGCCGGCGCCCCGCGACACCTCCGGAGTGAAATTGCCCCGCGAGATCGTCGAGCTGACCGAGCTGCTCGCGCGCAACACGCACGAGAACTGGGCCCGTCAGCGCATGGCCGCGGGCTGGCGCTACGGCCCGCAACGCGACGACGCGAAGAAGGAGCATCCCTCGCTCGTCCCGTACGAGTCGCTGCCCGAGTCCGAGAAGGAGTACGACCGGACGACCGCGATGGAATCGATCAAGACGATCCTCGCGCTCGGGTATCGGATCGAGAAGAAGTGAGCGCCGCGGAAGCCAGGCCGTCTCCGGGACCGGACGACGACATGCACGATCCGAACGACCGCGGCGACCAGTTTCCCCTCGGAGACTTCCTGCGCATCTGCGACCCACACGCGGGGCGCCATGGGTGCGAACCCTGCTTGCGGTCGGACTACGAGCGCTCCGACGATCACGCCCGGAGCGGCCAGCGCCGGCACCTGAGATTTGTCCGCTGGTCCGTGGGATGCGGACTCGTGGCCCTCTTCTGGGGACTGTTCATGCAGCTCGTCCTCGGTGGCGAACGGACCGAAGCCGCGTGGTGGCCGGAGGCCGTCTTCACGGCGCTCACGTTGGTCCTGGTCCTTCTGACATTGTTCCTCGAGACGCAGCAGACCTGGCTCGTCGAGCGCTACAAGGCGGAGGCTCTTCGTCTCGTGAAGTTCCGGCTGCTGATCCGCCCGGCTCTCTGGAACGGCGACACGGCCGACCTGCGAGCGCTCCAGAACGACCTCGAGGCGCGCCGCGCTCGAGTCGCGGAAACTCCGCACGAGGTCCTCGAAGCGCTCGCGCACAGCGACGCGCTCCCCGATCTTCCCGCCACCAAGGACTGCGAGCGTGTCGACGCGGAGTCGCTCGGGCGGCTTCTCGAGTACTACCGGCGCAAGCGGCTCGATTTTCAGCTTCACTACTTCGAAAGCAAGATGCGCGAGAAGAAGGGGCTCCTTCAGAACGCCCTCCTGCAGCCCTCGTTCTTTTTTTTCGCGATCGGCCTCAGCATGGTCGCGCTCCTTCTCGAGAACCCCTGGATCGAACACGCCAACAAGGGCCTGGGCCACTGGCTGGTCTTCTGGTCGCTGGCCCTGCCCTTCGGGTGGGGTGCCATCCGAACGCTGCGCGGCGCGAGCGAGAGGTCGCGAAACCAGGCGCGCTCCCACGGTCGCTACGATTCGCTGGCCGAGATCCGCCGGAGTCTCGACGCGGCCACAGGTAAGGATCCGAACGAGTGGGACCGCGCGATGATCTTCGGATACCTCTACCTCTGCGAGAGCATCCTGGCGTCGGACCAGCACGAGTGGCTGCGACTCATGAAGGAGGCCGAGGCCTATGGCTGACGTCTTCATCTCCTACGCCCACCAGGACGGAGACCTCGTCAAGGAACTCTCGCCCGCGCTCGAGGCGGCGGGGTACACGACCTGGTACTACGAGGACAAGGGCGCGATCGGCGCCTCCTACCTCCGGCAGATCGACCAGCAGATCGAGAGCTGTCACGCGATGGTCGTCGTGATCTCCCCCGACTCGATCGAGTCGGACCAGGTCTCGAAGGAGGTCGTCCGCGCCCACGAGTCGCGGAAGAAGTTCATGCCCCTGCGGCGCGACATCACCCACGCGGAGTTCCAGAAGCGGCAGCCGGAGTGGCGGATGGCCTTCGGCGCCGCCGTGTCCGCAGAAGTTCCCGAGGAGGGCGCGGCCGCGCTCGGGCCGCGGCTCGTCGCAGGCCTGAAGGCGCTGGGCGTGGAGCCCGGCGGCCCGCCGGCGCTCCCGAGCTCTCCCCTGCGCCGGCTCTCGCGGGCGGCGGCGCGGGGCCTGCCGGCGACGGACACGAAGCTCGGATCGATCGTCGCGACCGTTGTCGGGCTGCTCGGGATTCCCTGGGCGCTCTACCATCTCTCTGCGGCCCTCTCCCCGGCCGAGGGAACGAACGTCGGATTTCTCATGAAAACGTTCGGCGGGTTTCGCACGGCGTCGATCCTTCTGAACCTCGCCGGCCTGGCCCTCAACGCGCTTCTCCTCTACGGAGCCTGGCTTCTGCGCCGGAAGGATCCTCGCGGAGCGCCGCTCATCCGAAAGAGCGCGATCTGGATGATCGCCGCCCTCGGAGTCTGGCTGCTCGTCTCCCTCTCGTCGTTCACCGGGTCGGGCGCGCGCGCCGCCATCCCGGACCCGGCCGCGCGCGGAAGTCTCGTCGGGGCCACGATCGTCGCCGGACTGATGGGGCTCGCGCCGGCGGGCCTCGTCTTCGCAATCTTCCGGAACGCTCGCAAGAGCCCGCGATAGTCTTCCGGCCGTGCAGGCCATCGACGACCTCCCGACGCCGTCGGTCCTCGTGGACCTCGACGTGCTCGAGCGAAACGTCCGCGCGATGCAGGAGCGCGCGCGTGCCGCGGGCGTGGCACTGCGTCCCCACGCCAAGACGCACAAGTCGCCGGAGGTCGCGCGGCTGCAGCTTTCGGCGGGAGCGAGCGGACTGACGCTCGCCAAGACCTCGGAGGCCGAGATCTTCGCGGCGCTCGGGTTCGACGACATCTTCATCGGTTACCCCGTATTCGGAAACGACAAGGCGCGGCGTCTCCTCGCGCTCTCGGATCGGATCCGGCTGACCGTCGGCGTCGACAACACCGAAGGCGCAAAGAGCCTGGGCGAGGTCTTCCACGCCGCCGGACGACGCCTGCCGGTGCGTCTCAAGATCGACTGCGGCTATCACCGCGTCGGCGTGCCGCCCGAGAAGGCTGTCGACGTCGCCCGCCGCATCGCGGATCTGCCGGGCCTCGCGCTTGCGGGGGTCTTCACGCACGGCGGCCAGGGCTATGCCGGCCGCACGCCGGAGGAAGTCGCCGAGGCGGGCCATGTCGAGGGACGCGTCGTAGCCGAGTCGGCCGAGGCCATCCGGGCCGCGGGACTGCCCGTCGAGGCCGTCTCGCTCGGCTCGACGCCGACCGTGCGCTCCGCGCTCTCCGAACGTGGAATCACGGAATGCCGGCCGGGGACCTACGTCTACAACGACTTCTCGCAGGTCCAGCTGGGCAGCGCCCGGCTCGAGGACTGCGCGATGACCGTCGTCGCCACGATCGTGAGCTCGCCCGAGCCCGACCGCGCCGTCTGTGACGCCGGGTCGAAGACGCTCTCGAGCGATCCGCTGCGGCCCACGGGCGCCGGCCACGGGCGGATCCTCGGGCGGCAGAGCCGCATCGCCCGCCTCTCGGAAGAGCACGGCGTCATCGCCGTCGAGCCCGGCGAAGAGTTTCGCGTGGGCGAGCGGGTCCGGATCCTGCCCAACCACGCCTGCATCGTGTCAAATCTGCACGATCGGCTCGTCGCCGTGCGCGCCGGGCGGGTCGAAGGCCAGATCACGGTTGCCGCGCGGGGCTGCGTGCAGTAGAAAGACGGTCCTCACGAAAGGAGACTCCCCGATGTTCCGACGCTCCCGACTCTTTGCTCTCTTGCTCGCGGCCGGAGCCGCGCCGCTCTTCGCCGCCGACACCTACACGATCGACAAGGCCCACTCCGACGCGAGCTTCCGGATCCGTCACTTCGCCACGAAGGTCCGCGGCCGTTTCTCGCAGTTCGAGGGAGCGATCCAGGCGGACCCCGCCCAGCCGTCGCTCTCCTCGGTCGCCTTCACGATCAAGTCCGCTTCGATCGACACGAACAACCCGGACCGCGACAAGCACCTGCAGTCGCCCGACTTCTTCGACGCGAGCAAGTGCCCCGACATCACGTTCACGAGCTCGAAGATCACTCCGGCCGGCAAGGACAAGTACGAGGTCGCGGGCACGCTGACCATGCGCTGCGTCGCGAAACCGGTGACGATCCCGGTCACGTTCCTCGGCTTCGCCAGGGACCCCGGCGGCAACGAGCGGGCGAGCTTCGAGGTCGTCACGAAGCTGAACCGCAAGGACTTCGGCATCAACTGGAACAAGACGCTGGACGCCGGCGGAGTCATGCTCTCGGACGACGTCGACGTCGAGATCAACCTGGAAACCGTCAAGAAGAAGCCCGAGGCGGCCCCGGCCAACTGACCGCTGGTGTAGAGTTTTTCCGATGAGCTCGAGCCCCGCCGCCGCGCCTGGAAGCCGGCCGGGCCGGCCGATCCGCTTCTCCTCGATCGCCGGCTTCGCCTTCGTTCACCTCGCCGCCCTCGGCGTGTTCGCCGTCGGCTTTTCCTGGAAGGGCGTGGCGCTCTGCCTCGGCTCCTACTATCTCCGCATGTTCGCGATCACCGCGGGCTTTCACCGCTACTTCAGCCATCGCACCTATCGGCTCGCGCGCGTGCCCCAGTTCCTCCTGGCACTTCTCGGCCAGGCCGCGGCGCAGAAGGGCGTGCTCTGGTGGGCGTCCCACCACCGCCACCACCACAAGTACTCCGACCGGCCGGAGGACATCCACAGCCCGATGCAGAGCGGGTTCTGGTGGAGCCACATGGGCTGGATCCTCTCGCCGGACAACGAGCAGACGGACTATTCACGCGTCCCGGATCTCGCGAAGTATCCCGAGCTCGTCTGGCTCGATCGGCACGGCTACGCCGCGACGATCATCTACGGCGTCGCGCTCACTCTGGCCTTCGGACCGACCGGTCTCTTCTACGGCTACTTCCTTTCGACGGTCCTCCTCTGGCACGGCACCTTTTCGATCAACAGCGTGATGCACGTCTTCGGCCGCCGGGCCTTCGCGACGACCGACGACTCGCGCAACAGCTTCCTCTTCGCGCTGATCACGATGGGCGAGGGCTGGCACAACAACCACCACTGGGCGCCGGGCTCTGCCGCTCAGGGATTCCGGTGGTGGGAGATCGATCCGAGCTTCTACCTGCTCTGGCTGGGAGAGCGGCTCGGCCTCGTCCGAAACCTGAACCGGCCGCCGCGCCGCTGGCGGGAGGCCGCGCGCGAGGCCACGCACACGGGCCGCGCGTTCTCCTCGGCGAGGCTCCATGTCGAGGTCCGGACTCTGACCGAGCGCTGGGCGAAGCTCCGCGCGTCCGCCCGCGTCACCGCCCACGACGCGCTCGTCGAGCTCGAGGCGGCGCGCGAGCGTGCCGCGGCGCGGCTCGAGCGGCTCCACGAAGAGGCCTCCGCGGTGGGCGCCCGCGCGGGACGGCGCCTGGAAGAGATCCATGGCGAAATCGAAAAGACCCGGGCAAACCTCGTCGAGATCCTCCAGCGTCTCGTGACGACGGCAGAGTCCCTCGGCCTGCCGGACCCACAGCCGGGATAGACATGGCGAGGAGGAACGCCGCGTCATGAACGGCCCGGCGCAGGCGATCTTCCTCCGCCGCCTCGCCGCGATCCGCGACGGACATCTCGAGCTCCGGCTGCCCGACGGCTCCGTCCGCGAGTTCGGGGATCGGGCCTCGGACCTGCACGCGATCGTCGAGATCCGGGACCCGGGCGTCTATCGGCGCTTCGTCTTCGGAGGCGACGTGGCCTTCGGCGAAACCTACGCCGAAGGCCGGTGGGTCTCGCCGGATCTTCCGAGCGTCGTGCGCCTCGGCGTCCGCAACATGCGCGCCTTCGACGCCGGCCGGCGCGTCACCTCGATTCTCTCGCGCGTCGCCGACCGGCTCCGCCATGCGCTCCGCCGGAACACGGTCACCCGCAGCCGCCTCAACATCCGCTATCACTACGACCTGGGCACCGACTTCTATGCGCTCTTCCTCGACCCCTCGCTGACCTACTCCTGCGGCATCTTCGAGACCGCGGAGACCTCGCTCGCGGAGGCGCAGCTCGCCAAGCTCGACCGGATCGCGCAGGCGCTCGAGCTCGCCCCGGGCGACCGCGTGATCGAGATCGGGTCCGGCTGGGGAGCCTTTGCGCTCCATGCCGCGAACCGCTACGGCTGCCGCGTCACCACGACGACGATCAGCCGTTCCCAGTACGACTACGTGCGCGAGCGAGTCGCGCGCGAAGGGGCCTCCGGACGCGTCGAGCTCCTCTTCGAGGACTACCGCCGTCTCGCGGGCCGCTTCGACAAGGCCGTCTCGATCGAGATGTTCGAGGCCGTGGGCCTCTCTTTCTACGACGCCTACTTTTCGACCGTGGACCGCCTCCTGCTTCCCGGCGGGGCGATGCTGCTCCAGACCATCTGGATGAACGAGGAGCGCTTCCCGCGCTACCACTCCCAGCCGGACTTCATCCAACGGCACATCTTCCCGGGCTCCGAGCTCGCCTCGATCGCCGAGATCCGCCGCTCACTCGCGCGCGCCACGTCGCTCTCCGTCGCCGGGCTGGAGGAGATCGGCCTCCACTACGTCCGGACGCTCGGAGCGTGGCGGCAGAGCTTTCTCGCCAACCGCGAGCGCGTGCGCGGGCTCGGCTTCCCGGAGACCTTCATCCGCATGTGGGACTACTACCTCGGCTACTGCCAGGGCGCTTTCGCGGAACGCTACATCGGAGACGCCCAGATCCTCCTCGCGAAGGCCGGCGTCGGTCGCGGCCGAGCCACGGCGGAACGGATCGTCGCGCCGCGAGCGGCCTCGAAAAGCGCCGCGCGTGACGCTCCGCGAGACCCTCCGCTCGAAAATCGCCGCGCCCATCCTCCAGCAGCTCACGCAGGGGCTCTCGGCGGACTCGATCGCGCTGACGATCGGCGTCGGCCTCGCGATCGCCGTGATCCCGGTCGTCGGCGTGACGACGATCCTCAGCATCCTCGCGGCCTGGGCCTTCCGGCTCAATCATCCGATCATTCAGGCCATCAACTGGACGAGCGCGCCGCTCCAGCTGCTGCTCCTCTTTCCGTTCATCCGGATGGGCGAGAAGCTCTTCGGGGCCGCGAAGCTCGCGCTATCGCTCGACGAGCTCGTCGCCATGGGGAAGGCCGATCCGGTCGGCGCGATCTCGCGGCTCGGCGCGACGGTGCGCGCACGCGGTGGTCGCCTGGATGCTCGTCGTGCCCTTCGTCATCGCCGGCTCCTACTTCATCGCGCGTCCCCTCCTGCGCGCGGCCGCGCGGCGACGGCGTGCGCCGGATCCGGCATCCGCGGCGACCCGCTCTGTGATAACGTAGTCCGCGTGCACCTGCCCACGCCGCTCGAGCCCGCCCCGGCGTCGCTGGCGAGCGGCCGGCCGCTCTACCTCAAGCGCGAAGACGCGCACGAGCTCGGCGCGTTCAAGTGGCGCGGGGCGCTCCCGACGATCGAGCGCTACCGGGCGAACGGGGCCGCCGCCGTCGTCACGGCCTCGACCGGGAACCACGGCGCGGCCGTGGCCTGGGCCTGCAAAGAGCTCGGCCTGCGCGCGATGGTCTACGCGCCCGTCGGCGTCTCGCTTGCGAAGCTCGCGCTGATGGACTCGCTCGGTGCCGAGGTCCGGCTGATCGGCACCGACCTCGACTTCGCCAAGGACGAGGGCAAGCGCTTCGCCTCCGAGGCGCGCGTCCCGTTCTTCGAGGACGGCGTCGAGCCGACGCAGTTCGAGGGATACGGCGCGATCGCCGCCGAGATTCTCGACCAGCTCGGCGAGCCGCCGGCCGCCGTCGTCGTCCCCGTCGGAAACGGGGCGCTCATCGGAGGAATCGGCCGGGCTCTCGAGGCGCGCGCGCCGGAGACGGAGGTCGTCGGC
Organism: uncultured Acidobacteriota bacterium; assembly: GCA_963782585.1. Taxonomy (GTDB): domain Bacteria; phylum Acidobacteriota; class Thermoanaerobaculia; order UBA5066; family Gp7-AA6; genus DAHUXD01. The sequence goes on along the minus strand of CAWAKL010000009.1, from coordinate 169,975 downwards.
GTCGCGGCGAAAGAGGCGCCGGTCATGGCCCTGTCGTTTCAGGCCGCGCGCGTGGTCGACTGCGACCGCATGGCCACCTTCGCCGACGGCCTCGCCGTCCGCGTCGCGATCCCGGAGGCCGTGAGCCTCATCCAGGACGTCGTGGACCGGATGCTCCTCGTCTCGGAGCGCGCCATGGCGGAGGCGATCCGCAACTGTCACGGCGCGGGTCTGCGGATCGAAGGCGCCGCCGCGTCGGCCTTCGCCGCGCTGCCTCAGCTCGCGGATGCTCCGGGGCCGGTCGTTCTCGTCGTGACCGGGCGCAACATCGACGACGCCCTCCATCGGCGCGCCGTCGAGACGCCCGAGTCGTTCCCGGGCTGACCGCGCCGGCGGCCACCGGTCGCCGTAGCGGTCATCCTGAGGGCCGCAGGCCCGAAGGATCCCGAACTCGCAGCGCCGCGATCGAGTTCGGGATCCTTCGTCGCTTCGCTCCTCAGGATGACGCCTCTCGGCGTCCTGTGCTCAGGACGCCTTCGGCGTCAAATCCGCCGTCGCGAGAAACCGCGGCGGCTTTGCGGGCCTTCGTCGCCTGCTCGAAGGCGTAGGCGATCTTGAAGAGCGTCGGCTCGCTTCCCGGCCCGGCCGAAGAACGAGAGCCCGACCGGCAGCCCGAACGACCAGCCCGCCGGAACGGTCACGTCCGGATATCCGGCGATCGCCGGAAAGGAGGAGCTGCCTCCGACACCGTAGGAGCCGTTGACGAGGTCGATGAGCGAGGCCGGCGCGGACGTCGGCGCCACGAGGCAATCCAGCCGGTGCTCGTCCATGCGTCTTGTCGATGCCCTCCGCGCGCGTCGACACGGAGATTCTTCGCCAGCGCGTCGAGGTAGGTCTTCTCGGTCAGCGGTCCCTTGGCCTCCGCCTTCTCGAAGATCTCCTGGTCGAAGTACGGCATCTCCGTCGCGTGATTCTTCTCGTTGAAGGCGATCAGGTCCTTGAGGCTCCGGTACGGCGTCCGGCTCCCCAGGCCGGCGAGGTAGGCGTTGAGGTCGGCCTTGAACTCGTAAAGCAGGACCTCGAGCTCGGAATCGTCCGTCTCCCCGAGCGTCGCGATGTCGGCCGGGTCCACGATGACCGCGCCCTCGCGCCGCATGGCGTCGAGCGCGGCTTCGGCGACGACGTCGGCCGCCGGGCTCTGGCCGTAAAGCTTCTTGCGCGGCACGCCGATCCGCATGCCCGAGAGTCCCTTCCGGTCGAGAAACTTCGTGTAGTCGATCGGGGCCTTGCCCGCGAGGTCTTTCGTCGCGGGGTCGGCGGGGTCATGGCCGCACATCACGGTCAGCAGCGCGGCGGCGTCGGCCACGGTGCGGGTCATCGGTCCGGCCGTGTCCTGCGAGTGGGCGATCGGGATGATGCCGGTGCGCGACACGAGCCCGAGCGTCGGCTTGAAACCCACGAGCGCGCAGTTGTTGGAGGGCGACACGATCGAGCCGTCGGTCTCGGTGCCGACCGTCACCGCGCAGAGATTCGCGGCCGCCGCGGCGCCCGAGCCGGAGCTCGAGCCGGACGGGATCCCGGTCGAGCGCGTAGGGATTGCGGCACTGGCCGCCGCGCGCGCTCCAGCCGCTCTGGGAATGCATCGACCGGAAGTTCGCCCACTCCGAGAGGTTCGTCTTGCCGAGGATGACGGCTCCCGCGTCGCGCAGCCGCTGGACGATGGGGGCGTCGGCGGCGGGGATCGCGCCCGACGAGGGCGAGCGAGCCCGCGGTGGTCTGCATCTTGTCGGCCGTCCCGATGTTGTCCTTGATGAGGACGGGGATCCCGTGGAGCGGCCCGCGCACCTTGCCCGCCTTCCGTTCGGCGTCGAGGCGCTCGGCGATCGCGAGGGCGTCCGGGTTGATCTCGAGGACGGAACGAAGTGTCGGCCCCTGCCGGTCGACGGCCTCGATCCGGGCGATGTACTTCTCGGCGAGCGTGCGCGCCGAATCCGCCCCCGAGGTCATGCGCTTCTGGAGGTCCGTGACCGTGGCCTCCTCGAGCTCGAAGGCGGGAACGGACGCGGCGGCAACCCGGGCGTCGGCGTTGGAACGCCCCGCGACGGCGGCCGCGGCACCCGCGAGAGCGCCGCTCTTGATGAGCGACCGGCGATCGATCATGGAATCCTCCGCGATTTGCCTTCTGTTCGTAGAGATATCACGAGACCCCGGGAGCGTCAGAACAGGTGCGCGATCGAGCTCGCGTAGTACTGAAGTAACGGGATCTCCTCGGGGCGCGCGCGATAGAGACCGCCGTGCTCCTCTTCGCCCTCGGAGGAGTCCACCAGCCGGCGGAGCGTCAGCATCCTCAGGCCGACCGTGATGGCGTAGTCCTGGTCGCTTCGCGGCACGTAGACGTGGGCGCCGCGCCGAGACAGCTCCCCCATGAGCCTGAGGACCTCGCCTTTCAGCTCGAGCTCGCTCCAGCTGCGTTCGGGAGCGCGCACGAAGACGGTCGCGACGAGGGAGACCGGGACGACCGGGATGACCCTCGCGATCTCGGCCATGAGCTCGCGCGCCAGCTCCTCGAGCCGGCGCGAGCGGTCTTCCCGCGAGAGTTGCCGGAAATCGACGCCATGTCGGTCCGCGTAGCGCCGGAGCGAGAACGGCGATCCGAAGTTCACGCAGGCATAGCCGAAGCGGTGCCAGCGGTTGAGCGCCCGGAGCCAGACGTTTCGGCCGACGAACCGCACGGTCGTTCCGGCGGTCGCCGTGCCGCTCCGGGGCGCGGCGGCGGGATCCAGATCCCGCAGGAAGCTCCGGTCCTCGAAGGTCCGGTCGTAGTTGATCCCGACGGGAACGAAGACGATGTCGCGCTCGCCGGCCGGATCGAAGGCGCGGACCATGTAGTCGAGGATCCCGAGCTTCGGCGGCCGCAGCTTCCCGTCGCGCGAGAGTCCGCCCTCCGGGAAGACCGCCTGCGTGACGCCTCCGGCCGTCGCCATGCCCACGTAGCGCTCGAGGACCTTGCGGTACAGCGCATCTTTGGAATTGCGGCGGACGAAGTAGGCGCCCATCGCGCGGATGAGCGTCTGGAGCGGCCAGATCCGCGCCCACTCGCCGACGGCGTAGGAGAGCGCCGCCTTCTCCGCCGCGAGATACGACACGAGGATGTAGTCCATGTTGGAGCGGTGGTTGATGAGAAAGACGACCGTCGCCTGCGGAGGGATCGCGGCGAGCCCCTCCTCGTCTTCGTAGCCGAGCCGCACGCGATAGAGCGAGCGGGCGACGTTGCGCGCCAGCCAGTAGCCGAAGCGGAAGTAGGCATAGGCGTTGAACGCCGGAACGATCTCGCGCGCGTACCGGCCGATCCGCTCCATGACGACCTCGCGCGGCACTTTGTTCTCTCGAGCCTCGGCCTCGGCGGCCTGCTGGACCTGCGGGTCGTAGAGCAGACGGTCGATCAGGACGTCCCGCTTCGTCAGCTCGAAGGGAGCGATCCGGATCTTCAGGCGCGTGTTGATCTCTTCGAGGACGCGGTTGACGCGCCGGCGGAGGATCCACCGCACGCTCGGAATGAGGAGGCGGTCGAGGGCCGCCCACGCCGCCAGCAGCCCGAGCAGGACGGCGAGCCACACGGGAAGCGAGACGGTGTCGCTCATCGAGATGTTGCCGATCGGGAGCATAGGATAGCGGCGGTCTCCCGACGGAAGGAGCGATGTCTCTTCAGATCTTCGTTGCCGGGGCGACCGGGTACCTCGGCCGCGCCGTCATTCCCCGTCTCATCGAGAGGGGCCACGGGGTCCGCGCGCTCGTGCGGCCGGGTTCCGAGAGAAAGCTCCCGGCGGGCTGCGAGCCGGTCGCCGGCGATGCCCTCCAGGAGTCCACCTTCGCCGCCCGCGTCGCGCCCGCCGACACGTTTCTCCAGCTCGTCGGAGTTCCGCATCCCTCTCCCGCGAAGGCCGCGCTCTTCCGGAGCGTGGACCTGGCCTCGGCGAAAGCCTCGGCGCGCGCAGCCGCGTCCGTTCATGGTGTTCACTTCGTCTACGTCAGCGTGGCGCACCCGGCGCCCGCCATGCGCGCCTACTGGGAGGCGCGCGCCGAAGCCGAGGCCTACCTCGAGGAGCTCAGCCTCGACGCCACGATTCTGCGGCCCTGGTACGTCCTCGGGCCGGGACATCGGTGGCCGTACCTTCTCCTGCCGGGCTACTGGGTTGCGGAGCGTCTCCCTTCGACCCGCGACGCCGCGCGCCGGCTGGGACTCGTGACGCTCGCGCAGATGACGGCGGCCCTGGTGCGCGCCGTCGAGAATCCGGTCAAAGGCATCCGCGTCGTCGAGGTGCCCGAGATCCGCGGGTAGGATTCCCGACGTGCCCGATCCGAAAAACGTCGAGTGGACACGCGGGCCTTTCACCATCTCGACGGACCCTGCGCGTCTCGACCGGCCGCTCATTCACGAGTACCTGAGCGGCTCCTCCTATTGGGCCGCCGGCATCCCGAGGGAGACGGTCGAACGGTCGATCGAAGGGGCGCTGTGCTTTGGTGTCTACGAAGGCGCCTCCCAGGTGGGCTTCGCCCGGGTCGTCACGGACCGGGCCACGTTCGCCTATCTCGCCGACGTCTTCGTCCTGGAGACCCACCGCGGACGGGGCCTCGGCGTCTGGTTGATGGAGGCGATCCGGGCGCACCCCGACCTCCAGGGCCTTCGCCGCTGGATCCTCATGACGCGCGACGCGCACAGCCTCTACGAGAAGTTCGGGTTCCGGAGGCTCGAAGACCCCGCCCTCTGCATGGAGATCGTGGACCGCGAGGTGTACACGCGCGGCCGCCCGCGGTAACATTCCCCCGCTGAATATGCCTGCCATCTCCTCGCGCTAGCGGTCCGGACGACTCCGGCCGCTCACACGTCACAACGATGACTTCGCCGCTCCCGACCGGGACGGCGGACGAGGAGCTTTCCTTGAACGCACCTTCGGACTGGTACAACCACTTTTTCAACGGCCTCGCGGTCGATTTCTGGCGCGCCGTTCTCCCGCTCGAGGCGACCCTCGCCGAGCTCGAGTTCCTCTGGAAACATCTGCGGCTCTCCTCCGGCGCCCGGGTGCTCGACGTGCCCTGCGGCGCCGGCCGGCTGACGCTGCCGCTCGCCGAGCGCGGCTGCGTCATGTCGGGCGTCGACATCTCTCAGGAGTTTCTGGACGCAGCCCGCGACGAGGCCGCCGAGCGAGGCCTCGCCGTATCGCTCCGGCGCGCCGACATGCGCGACCTGCCGTCGGACGCTGGCTTCGACGCCGCCTTCTGCTTCGGCAACAGCTTCGGATACCTCGACGACGCGGGAAACGAAGAGTTTCTTCGAGCCGTGGCGGCCACGCTGGCGCCGGGCGGGCGCTTCGCGCTCGATTTCGGCCAGACGGCCGAGGGCGTCTATCCGAGGCTCGAGCCCCGCCAGGAGGTCGAGATGCGCGGTTTCCGCTTCCTCGAAGAAACGCGCCTCGACCCGCTGACATCGCGCATCGAGAACGTCTTCGAGTTCTCGAAGGACGGGAAGACCGAGCGGAAGCTGGCCTCGCAGCGGGTATACCTCGCGGGCGACGTCGTGCGGATGCTGGCCTGCGCGGGTCTCGAGACGCGCGAGGTTTTCGGCTCGATCGAGGGCGAGCCGTTCGGGCTCAGGTCGCAGCGGCTCCTGGTCGTGGCGGAGAAGCCACGCGTCACGGTTGTCGCGGAAAAGCCACGCGTCAAGGGTGGCGCGGAGAAGACCGGCGCTTCCAGAGCGAGTAGAGGCTGATGAGCGCCCATGAACCTTCGAGCGCCGTGAGGCCGGCGTTTCTGGCCTCGTACGCGAAGTAGGTGAGGATCACCGAGCCCACGAGATTCAGAAGCAGATAGGCGAGATCCTCGCGGCCGAGCTTGCCGGCCTGCTGGCCAGCGAACGCCGCGAGGATCATCGCCGCTCCGACCAGCGAAACGGCCTGCCCGATCAACGCCCGGCTCCGGCTGGTGAGCCGACGCCTGTGGTGACGGCTGCAGCGAGTCGCACCAGCGCCTCCTGGAGAAGCCGTTCGGTCGCCGCCGCGCGCTCGGAAGAGAGATTCCAGGACACGACCCGGGCCGCGACCACCTGTCCCATGCCCGGGAAACGAAAGCCTTTGAGCTCGAGAACGCCGTCGAGCTCTTCCCATGAGATGGCCGTCTCCCAGCGCGTTTTCGAAAGCACCCGCCCGGTCAGGCTGTCGCCGCCGGGCAGGCGTAGCGCACAGGACGCTCCGACACCGTCGCCGATCGACGCCGAAGTCGTGAGCCAGCGGTCCAGGCCCTCGGCCGTGGCGTAGAACGGCAGGAGATTCGAGAGCTCGTAAGTCGCCGGGTGCATCACGAGGATCGAGGTCTTCCTCCTGCCCGGGTAGTTCTCGAGATAGTGCTTGAGGACGGCGAGGGCGTTTGTCCAGCCCGAGACGATGCCTTCGAACTCCTCGTCCCACTCGGCGCCGTCGAGAAACCCCGAGTTGACGAGCGTAACGAGGGTCTCCCCTCCCTCCCGGGCGATCGAGACCTCCAGGAGAAATGGCCCGCTTCTCGGGGCTTCTCCGCCCAGGGCGAACCGCCGGCCGGGCTCCGCGGCGACGACTTCGTAGGGGATCTCGTAGCCGAACTTTTCGAAAACCCAGGTGAAGATCGAGCCGACCTCGGCCTTGCCGCGCGCGCTGTCGACGAACCAGTGGGCGAGCTTTTCCGGATCGGCCCACGCTTCGTAGACCTGCTCCGGCGTCGCCTTCGTGCGCATCTCGACCACGAGCTGCCGCCCCCGATGCCGCCTCTCCGTCACGTCGTCCTCCCTTCCTTCTCCTCGGCTTCGACTCCCGCCGCCACCGGATAGCACGCGAGCACCAGCCGATACGGCCGTCCCCGTCCGGGGCGGCCGTCCGCGCGCAGGTTCGGCGCGGAAAACCGCGCGATGACCTCGACGAGGGCCTGCCGCACTGCCTCGGTGAACCGGGTGCGCTCCTCCGCCGTCTCGAAGCGGAACTGCGACTTCACGGACAGCGTCGACAGGCGTTTGCCGTCCGCGGCGGCCTCTTCGGAAGCCCGGGTCACGTCGGAGCGGACCTGCTCGGCAAGCGCGAGCAGGTAGTCGGCCGAAGCCGTGTCGGCGATCGACCGCCAGTCGGGCGCGAGCGGGCCCAGGAGGGCCGGCGCGAGGACGTAGGAACGCGCCGTCGCGACGTAGCGCTGCTCGATCAGGTTGCGGCGGCGGATCCGCCCGGCGGCCCGCAGCAGGCCGGCGCGCTGGAGCTCTCGCACGTGGTAGTTGACCCGCTGGCGGGGCAGGCCGAGCCGGCGGGCCAGCTCAGTTGCGGACGCCGCCTCACGCGCCATCGAGAGAAGACGCGAGCGCAGCGGATGGAGGAGCGCGCTCGCCCGCCGATGGCTCACTACCGTCTCGAGGGGGGTCGTAGTTCCGGCGTGGGCTTCCACAGACAGTATTCTCTGTACAGACAAATATATTTGTCAATAGTGAAGGTGCTCCGGACGTCTCGGGGACCGCGTAGTTCATACCGTGACGACAATCCCGGCCTCCCCCCATTCCGGTCGCTACAATCGGCCTATGCGCGGATTCAAGCCAGATCGGGCTGCTCTCGGGTCGGCCTGACCGTGGCGCGCCTGGGTCTCGGCGGTGGAGGTCTCACCTCCGGGGCCATGAGGGCCGAGCGGCGCGGCCGCCGGCCTCCCCGGCCCGATGAGGACAAGAAGAAAAAGCCCCTCCCCCTCAAGATCATCCTCCGGGACGCCGCGGAGCTCGTCGCGGCCCGGAAGGGCCGCCTCACTCTCGGATTCGGGCTTCTCCTCGTCAGTCGACTCTGCGGGCTCGTTCTGCCCGGCACGACCAAGGTCCTTCTGGACGACGTCATCGGCAAGGGCCGCTCGGAGCTGCTCCCGAAGATCGTTCTGGTGGCCGGCGCCGCGACCCTCATCCAGGCGCTCACCGGCTTCGGCCTCTCCCAGGTCCTCGGCAAGGCCGCCCAGCGCTCGATCACCGAGATGCGGCGGGCGGTCCAGTCGCACGTCGGCCGGCTGCGTGTGGCCTTCTTCGACCAGACGAAAACGGGCGTGCTTCTCTCCCGTGTCATGACCGACGCCGAAGGCATCCGCAACCTCGTCGGCACGGGCCTCGTCGAGCTCGTCGGCGGGTTTCTGACGGCCCTCCTCGCCCTCGGAATCCTCTTCTATTTCAGCGCCAAGCTGACCCTGATCGCGCTCGCCGTTCTTTCGTTCTTCGGCCTGGTTCTGACCTACGCCTTCCGGACCCTCCGGCCGCTCTTTCGGGAGCGCTCCAAGATCAACGCCGAGGTCTCGGGCCGGCTGACCGAGTCCTTCTCCGGAATCCGCGTGGTCAAGGCCTACCGCGCCGAGCGCCGGGAGGCGCTGGTCTTCACCAAAGGCGCCCATCGACTCTTTCGCAACGTCGCGCGCACGATGACCGCCTTCTCGGGGGTCTCCGCCCTCTCGACGCTGCTTCTGGGCGTCGTCGGCGTGGCCATCATGTGGGTCGGCGCCCACGAGATCCAGTCGGGCCGCATGACCGTCGGCTCTTTCGTCTCCTTCACGCTGTACCTCGGGCTCCTGGTCGGGCCGGTCATCCAGATCGTCTCGATCGGCAGCCAGGTCACGGAGGCCTTCGCCGGCCTCGAGCGGATTCGCGAGCTCCGCGACGAGCTCGCCGAGGACGCCGGCGACCTCACGCGGGAACCTCTGCCTCCCATCGACGGCCGGGTCGAGTTTCGTGACGTCTCATTTGCCTACGAGGCCCACACGCCGGTGCTGCACGACGTCTCGTTCGTCTCCGCCCCGGATACGGTCACGGCACTCGTCGGCCCCTCCGGCTCCGGCAAGAGCACCATCATCGGCCTCGTCGCGGCGTTCCACCGGCCGAGCTCCGGAACGATCCTCGTCGACGGCCGCGACCTCGCGAAGGTGCGCCTCGGCGACTACCGCGGCCAGATCGGCGTGGTGTTTCAGGACAACTTCCTCTTCGACGGATCGGTCTACGAGAACATCGCCTATTCGCGGCAGGACGCGGGGCGCGAGGACGTCCTCCGCGCCGCCCGCATCGCGAACTGCGACGAGTTCGTCGAAAAGATGCCCGAGGGTTACGACACCATCGTCGGCGAGCGCGGCGTCAAGCTCTCGGGCGGACAGCGCCAGCGGGTGGCGATCGCGCGGGCCATCCTCGCCGACCCGCGGATCCTGATCCTCGACGAAGCCACCTCCTCGCTCGACAGCGAGAGCGAGGCCCTCATCCAGGAAGGGCTCGCGGAGCTCATGAAGGGCCGGACGACGTTCGTCATCGCCCACCGTCTCTCGACGATCCGCCGCGCCGACACGATCCTGGTCATCGAGGCGGGCCGCATCGTCGAGCGGGGACAGCACGCGGAGCTGCTGGCGCGCGGAGGCCGCTACGCGGACCTCTACACGCGCCAGTACGGCCTGGAGGCCAACCTGTTCCTGAACCCCGGCGAGAACGTCCGGGTCGAGGAGGAGGCCGCGGCGCCCGTCGCCTCCGCCGACTCCGGGATCGGGCGCCTGCCGCTCGTCGGCGAGTAGCCGCCTAGTCCCGGCGGCCGCCGAGGAACCGGAGCATGAACAGGAACAGGTTGATGAAGTCGAGGTACAGCGAGAGCGCGCCGACGACCGCGTAGGAGCCCGTCTGGCCGTCGGGCAGCGCCGTGGCCATGGCCTTCAGCCTCTGCGCATCCCAGGCCGTCAGGCCGGTGAAGACGATGACTCCCACGATCGAGATGACGAACTGGAGCCCGTCGGACTTGACGAACATGCCGACGAGCGAGGCCAGGACCACGCCGATCAGGCCCATGAAAGCGAACTGGCCGACCCCGGCCAGGCTGCGCTTCGTCGTCGAGCCGTAGAGGGCGAGCGCGCCGAACATCCCGGCCGTGACGAAGAACGTCGTGGCGATCGAGGTGCCGGTGTAGATGACGAAGATCATCGCGAGCGTGGCGCCGTTCAGCGCGGAGTAGAGGAGAAAGAGCCCGGCGGCCGTGGCCGGCGCGAGCTTCTGGACGCGGGCCGAGAGGTAAAAGACCAGCCCGAGCTCCGCGACGATGAGCCCGATGAAGAGAATCTTGTTGGCGAAGATCGCCTGGAGGAGCGTCGGCGAGCCGGCCACGCCCAGCGCGACCGCGGCCGTGACGCCCAGGCCCACGAACATCCAGCCGTAGACCTTGCGCAGAAACGCGGTCACCCGCTCGGCGGTGGCCGCCGCGGCGGGAGAGAAAGCCGATTGCGGGGTGACTTCGAGCTCGTTCATGGGTCCTCCTACGGAGGCGGGGATTCTATCCCGCCGGGAAGAAACGTTCCGGAGGGCGGCCGGGATTCCAGAAGACTCAGTTGACCTTGTACCGAAGCGCTTCCAGGAACTTCCGAGCGAGCGGATCGTCCGGGCTCTCGGCGAGCGCTCCCTCGAACTCTGCGATCGCCTCGGCGATCTCGCCGCGACCCGCCCGGAGGCGTCCGAGGTTCAGGTACGGGAAGTGCCTCGGCTCGTAGCGCGCCGCCCGCTTGGCCTTTTCGAACCACGGAATGGCGCCATCCATGTCTCCCTGCTCCATGAGGTAGCAGCCGATGTCGTTGTAGGGATTGCCGAAGCTGGGGTCCGTGGCGATCGCCTTGCGGCACTCCTCGATGGCCTCGTCAAGCCGGCCGCCGAACGAGTAAGCCCAGCCGCGGAACGTGTATGCCTCGGCCGTCGGCTCGGTTTCGAGCGAGCGAGTGAAGAGCGTGACAGCCTCCTCGAGCTCGCCGCCCAGGAGCCGCTGCGTGCCCTCGCGCCAGAGCTCGAGCGCCTCCTCCGTCTTCGCGCTCACGAGGGAATTATAGAATTGCTTCTTCTGTGAGCGACGACCGCAAGTACCGTCACCGCGGCTATCAGGAATCCGACCGGGGCTCCTCCGGCCGGCGCCCCATCGGGCCACGGCCTCCCCGCGACGACGACGGCGCGCCTCGCGGGCGCGGCATCGATCAGAACAAGGCGGTCGTCTTCCGCTGCAAGCACTGCGGCGAGAAGGTCCTCGACCTCGACTCCATCGGCGCCGAGGCCGTCTGCCGCAAATGCGGCGCGGCTCTCCACGCCTGCAGCCAGTGCTCCAACTTCGACACGTCCGCGCGCTTCGAGTGCACAGAGCCCATCCCCGCGCGCATCCCTTCGAAGAAGGCCGCCAACGCCTGCACCTTCTACGCGCCGGCGAAGACGTTCGATCTGACCGGAAGCCGCGGGAGCGAGGCCACCCCCGACGACGCCCGCTCCGCGTTCGACGCGCTGTTCAAGAAGTGACCGCGCCGCCGTCGCTGCGCGACGGCTGGGCGCGGTCATCCTGAGGAGCGAAGCGACGAAGGATCCCAGACTCGCAGCGCCGCAATCGAGTTTGGGATCCTTCGCTGCGCTCAGGATGACGGCTAAATCCGTCCGCCGCCTTCCTCAGCACATCCCGCAGCATCGGCTGCGTGAGCCTCCCGGTGAACGTGTTCTGCTGGCTCGGGTGGTAGCTCGCGAGCAACCGGTCTTCCCCGAGGCGATGGTCGGCTCCGTGCGCGAAGCGCGGCCTCGGCCTCGGAATCTCCGCGCCCTCCTCGGCCAGCGCGGCGAGGCAGGCGGCGAAGGCCAGACCGCCGAGGGCCACGAGGACCCGCGGCCGGCCGAGCACGCCCAGCTCGCGGCGGAGGTACTCCCGGCAATTCTCGAGCTCCCCGGGAAGCGGCCGATTCGCCGGCGGCGCGCAGCGGCAGGCGGCCGTCACGAGCACGCGCGAGAGCGTCAGACCGTCGCCGCGATGGAGCGAGTGTGGCTGGCTCGCCAGGCCGACGGCGTGGAGCGCTTCGAAGAGGAACTTGCCGGACTCGTCGCCGGTGAAGATGCGCCCCGTCCGGTTGCCGCCGTGCGCCGCGGGCGCGAGGCCCACGAGAAGGATCCTCGCGTCCGGGTCGCCGAACGCCGGCAGCGGCTTCGCCCAGTAGTCCTGTCCGGCGAAGCGTCGCGGAGGATGTCGAGCGGACTCCTCGCGCCAGCGGACGAGCCGAGGACAGCGCCGGCAAGCGACGACGTCCCGCTCGATCGGAGCGAGGCTCTTGTCGCGACGCATGGTCAATGTCTCCTCTGGAACACGACGACCGCTTTCGGACGCGCTTCGGTCCGGAGCACCTCGCGGAACCCGGCGCTCTCGAGCGCCTGGAGATCCGAGTCGGCGAGATCCCGCTCGTAGAACGCCGCGGCGTCGACAGCCTCGAGCGACACGCCCGCCAGCCCGAGCGGATGCCGCGGCTCGACGTCGCGGATCTCGACACCGTTGCCGAACGTGAGGCTGCCGCCGTACGCCCACGGCTGCTCGAGGAGAACCCGGCGAGGTTCGCGCTCCTTCATCGCGAGCGCCGCATCCACCGCGGCGCGGGACTTCTGGCGCAGGAGCGTGATCGTCCGTTCGATTCCCCACAGAGGCGCGAGGGCGAGAAGGGCCCATCCCGCCGCGCGGAGCGCGCGCGGCCGCGCCGAAAGCAGGTGGGCGCATCCGATGGCTGACAGGATCGCAACCATCGGGATCGCCGCCTGAACGTAGCGATACGTCTTGTACGTGAAGAGGGAATAGCCGAAGACGATCAGTCCCAGGACGGCGAACGGAATGCGCGCGCCGGCTCGCCGCACCGCGACGATGAGGAGCAGTACCGCCGCCGGCCCGGCCCACTGAAGCACCGACGAGCCGTACCAGAACCAGGGTTTCGCATTGCGGGGGAACTCGGACGGTGTCTGCACGGACATGATCTGAACGAACTCGGCGAGGCTCGCGAGGGGCCGTCCCCACGTCAGCCAGTCCGTCAGCCCCGCGAAGAGCAGTCCGCCAGCGAGCCCGCCGGCCATGGCCAGCGCCATGGTCGATCCCCGGCGATGCTTCCACCAGACCACGGCGAGAAACGGAAGCGCCAGCAACCCCTCGCTGAAGCGCACGGCGAACGCCGCGCCGATCAGCAATCCTCCCGCAAAAACCCACCTCCGGCGCTCGTTCAGGGCCAGCAGCAGGGCGAGCACGAAGCACATCGTCGATATGGGCCTCGCGTACTGGGTCGATCCGTAGCCGAGCGGCAGCCAGTGGAAGGCGTAGAAGAACGCCGCGAGGGCGCCCGTTCGCGACTCCAGCCCGAGGCGCAGCGAGAGCCGGAAGGTCAGCCAGATGGTCGCGCTCGACGCGAGGATCGTCGGCAGACAGGCCAGCCAGGCGATGGTGAGGGGACTTTCTGCCGCCCCGAAGGCGGCCGCGATCTCGAGAATCGGCGCCACCAGCGCCGCGGGATGAAACAGGCACCGCAGCGACCACGGCGCGTACTCGAGGCCGAGCGCGTACTTCGCCGCGGCCTGGACGATCTCGAGATCGTCGCCGGAAAGAAACCCGTAGAAGCGGGCCGCCAGCCAGAGCTTCGCGGCCGTCACCGCGGCCACGAGCGCGAGGACTCTGCGGGTGTCCGCCGCGTCGGCCTTCAATCGCGGCGGTAAGTTCCGGTCAGCTTCGCTTCGGCGAGCACATGGCCCTTCATCGCCGCCTCGAGCTCGCCGCGGCCGGCGCCGGCCGGGAGGCCGACCTTCGCATCGAGCGCGTAGAGCCGGAATTCATAGTGGTGCACGCCGTGGCCGCGTGGCGGCGCGGGACCGCCCCAGCCGAGCTCGCCGAAATCGTTCTTGCCGTGCGCGCCGCCGGCGGCGTGTCGCGCGGTCTTCGCGACGCCCGGAGTCAGGCCCGACACGGATGCCGGTATGTCGAACAGGATCCAGTGCAGCCACCGGCCGCGGGGCGCGTCGGGATCGTCGCAGACGAGGGCGAAGCTCTCGGTGCCGTTCGGCGCGTCGGACCAGGCGAGGGCGGGGTGCGCGTCGGCTCCATCCCGGGAGTGCTCTCTCGGAATCGGCTCGCCGTCTCGAAAATTCGCGCTCTCCAGGCGCACGGACCTACTTCTTGGCGGGCAGCCCCTTGGGAACGCCCATCTCACGCCAGCGCTTCTTCTTCTCCTCCCAGTCCTTCTCGGCGCGCTTGCGGTTGCGGGCCGCGGCCGCGGCCCGTGCGTCGTCGCCGGTCTCGGGGGCCGGAGGAGGAGTCTCGGATTCCGTCTCCTTCGTTTCCGTCACGGCCGTCATCTTAACGCCGACCCGGCCTACTCGATCCGCACCAGCCCGATCATCCCGGCGTGCTGCTCGGGATCTCCGCCGCAGTCGCTCTGCGTGCAGACGAATGGATGGCCGCCGCGCTGCCAGGCCTCCGGCGTGAAGGACGGAATGACGAAGTCGTGCCCCGGAGAGATGTCGTCGGTCGGAGGAAGGCCGAGCTCGGAGACGCCCGAGAAGCCGTGCCGCGCGCCGACCGTGCCCGGGAGGTCCGCGTTGCGGAAGACGAGCGTGTAGGTCGTGCCGACGCGAAGCGTCAGCGGCGGCGAGATCGGGCCGCCGGGCGAGAAGTCCCAGGCTCGGACCGAGATCACGACGGTCTGCGGACCGGACGGCGGCGGAGGCGTGACGTCCGCGGCGCCGACGACGAAGATCGGATCGCTCGTCGCGTCGTCGATGACGGCGGCGTAGGAATAGAGCGGCGCCGAAGCGGCGCTCTCGACGACCACGACGCCGTTTCCCGTCGAGATCGCGGCGGCGCCCGCGTGCGCGAACACGTCGTTGATCTGCGCCCCCGCCTGCGGCGGCAGCGGAGCGGCCAGGCGGACGGTGCCGAGAAGGGCGGCGCCGTCGTAGAGGCGGAACGCGGGATCGGCGGCCGAGGGGCCCGGGTTGTAGACGCCGACGTTCGTCCGGAAGCCGCCGTTGCGCAGGGACGTCAGCACCGAGACCGGATGCGCCGCCGAGGGCGGAAGCCCCGGCACGAACATCCCGACCGTCGGCGCGGGCGCGGTCGAGTAGAGCCGGCTCGTCACGACGAGAGCGTCGGCGCCGCTTGCGTGGGTGAATTCCACCGCGCCGGCCGAGTCGGGCGAGTCGAAGAGCGAGACGCAGATGTCGTCGAAGGCCCGCGACTCCCGCGGGCCGAGCGTGAAGCTCCGCGGGGCGCTCGAGCAGGTCCCGATGAAGCAGCGATAGACCGCCGTCACCTCGAGAGGAGCCGTGTAGGAGGAGTTGAAGGCGCGGACGTCGGAGTAGAAGGGCGAAGCGCCAACGACCGACGCGGCCGCGGGCAGCGTCACGGTTTCGGCCCGCGCGTCGAACGGGAAGAGACCGATCGCGAAGACGACGAGGGCTCCCGGCCGGAGGTGGCGCACGTCCATTCGACGACGCTCGGCGGCCCTCGTTGACAAAGAAAGGGCCGCCCTCGCGGGCGGCCACAGGGAACGGAGACCAGGGATCGGGGACCGAGGGTCCTATTGGCTGACGTTGATCCGGCCCGTCATGTCCTGCTGGTGCGGCTGGCAGTAGTAGGGGAACGACCCCACCTGCGAGAACAAACGCGTGAACGTGCCGGTGGTCTTGACGCCCGAGTTCCAGTTGCCGTCCGGGTTGCAGGGCGGACAGTCGCCCGACGTCGTGGAATGCTCCATCTGGGTCGGGTCCACCCAGGCCCAGCGGACCGTGTCGCCGACCCGGATGTTGGACGTGCTCGTGCCGGTGACCTGGTCGACGAACCGGGTCAGGCCTCCGAGCCCGACGTCGACGTTCCAGGTCGTCGGCCCGGGGGGCGGCGTCGGCGTGACGGTCGGCGTGGCGGTGGGCGCCCCGGCGGTCTGCGTCGGAGTCGCCGTCGGACCGCCCGGCGTGGTGGCCTGGAACGGCTCATCCTCCGCACCGACCACGAAGATCGGATCCTGCGTGTGGTTGTCGAGGACGGCGGCGTAGGAGAAGACCTCGTGCGAGGCCGAGACCACGATCACGGCGTTCGCCGTGACGTGGTCTCCCTGGCCCGCGGCGGTGAAGATGCCGTTTACCTGGGCTCCCGAGTTGGCCGCGACGTTGCGCGTGACGGAGTTGCCGACCTGCGCGCCGCCGTCGATGATCCGGAAGGTCACGTCCACGGCCGAGTCTTCCCGGTTGAAGACACCGACATTGGTGCGGAAGCCCGCGTCGGGCCCGCCGTTGCGGATGGACGTCAGCACCGTCGTCGCGTGCGCCTCGGAGTTCGGGAGGCCGGGGATGAACATGCCGACCGTCGGCTCGGGGGCCGTGGAGTAGAGACGGCTCGTCACGACGAGCTGGTCGCCGCTGCCGGAGTGCTCGAACTCCACGCCGCCCGCCGTGTTGGGCGCCAGGAAGGTGTTCTGGACGATGTCGTCGAACGCGCGCGACTCGCGGGGTTCGAGGGTGAAATCGATTTCCGCCGCGCCGACCGCGGTGCAGGAGATGAAGCAGCGGTAGCGGGCCGTCACCTCCAGCGCGTCCGTGTAAGACGTGTTGAACGCCCGCACGTCCGAGAAAAACGGCGCGCCGCCCACGATCGACGCCGCCGCCGGAAGGGTCAGATCCTCGGCGCCCAGAGTCGCGACCGACGAGAGCACGATGAAAGACACCAGAAGCCTGCGCATAAGCACCTCGCTCCCTACAGCCATCGCAGGCTAATCGCAGCCGACCGCCGCGGTCTTCTGATTAAGGAAGCCTTGAGGATGCCCCACGTATAATCCTCAGCCATCGTGACTTCCCCGTCTTCGACGCATGACCGGGCACTGGACCCCCTGCGCCGCGGGTCGGTCGATCTGATCGACGAGGCCGACCTCGCGCGGAAGATCGCCAAGGGCCCTCTAACCGTCAAGGTCGGGTTCGACCCCTCGGCGCCGGACATCCACCTCGGCCACACCGTGGTCCTGCGGAAAATGCGGCACTTCCAGGACGCGGGGCATCGGGTCGTCTTCGTCATCGGCGATTTCACCGGCGCGATCGGGGATCCCTCGGGCAAGAAAACGACCCGGCCGCAACTCACCCGGGAGGAGATCGAGGAGAACGCCCGGACCTACACCAAGCAGGCCTTCAAGATCCTCGACGCCGACAAAACCGTCATCGAGTTCAACGGCAAGTGGCTGAACGCCCTCGGCGCCGCCGGCCTCGTCCGCCTCGCGGCGAAGGTGACCGTCGCCCGGATCCTCGAGCGCGACGATTTCCAGAAGCGCTGGCACGCGAAACAGCCGATCGCCCTCCACGAGCTCCTCTACCCGCTGGCGCAGGGCTACGACTCGGTGGCGCTCAAAGCCGACGTCGAGCTCGGCGGCACGGACCAGCTCTTCAACCTGCTCGTCGGCCGCGACCTCATGCGGGCGGAGGGACTCGAGCCCCAGGTCGTCATGACGCTGCCGCTTCTCGTCGGCATCGACGGGGTCGAGAAAATGTCGAAGTCGCTCGGAAACGCCATCGGTGTGCTCGATCCGCCGGGGGACATGTACGGCCGGGTCATGTCGATCCCCGACGCGCTCCTCTGGAGCTGGTACGAGCTTCTGACGGACATGCCCGTCTCGGAGATCGCCGCCCTGCGGCGCCGGATCGAGGCCGGAGGGAATCCCCGCGACGCGAAGGCCGAGCTTGCCGCGCGCATCGTGCGCGACTTTCACGGCGAAGACGCCGCGGCCCGCGCCGGCGAGGACTTCCGCCGCGCGTTCTCGCGGGGCGAGGTCCCGGACGACGTCGAGTCCCGGCGGCTTTCGGCGGCCGGCGGAGCCTCCGCCGCGAAGACACTCGTGGAGACCGGTCTTGCCGCCTCGATGCGCGAGGCGAGAAGGAAAATCGACGAGGGCGCGCTGAGGATCTACGCCGACGGCGCCGGCGAGCCGCGAGAGGTCCGTGATCCCGAGGAGAAGCTGGCGGGTGCGCCGGGCGGAGCCGTCGTTCTCCGCCTGGGCCGGCGCTTCATCCGCGTGGTCTGGGAGTAAACGGCAGGCGATCCCCGAGGTGCTCGTCTTCGGCCTCGGACGGGGACGCCCCTTTCGGACGCCGCGGCCGGCAGGAGCGGCAGATCCCCCGCATCTGGTGCGTGTGGGAGAGGAGCACGAAGCCGTAGCGCTCGGCCACCTCGTCCTGGAGTTCCTCGATGCGGTCCTCGCGAAACTCGATGACGCGGCCGCAATGGTCGCAGATCAGGTGGTCGTGGTGGTCCCCGGCGCGGAGCCGCTCGTAGCGGTACCCGGCCTCGCCGATCCGCACACGGCCGACGATGCCGGCGTCGACCATCAGCTCGAGCGTCCGGTAGATCGTCGCCCGGGAGATCTTCTTGTGCTTGGCGCGCAGCCGCATGAGGAGCTCGTCGGCCTCGACGTGCTCGTGCCGGCTGAACAGCTCGTCGAAGAGAGCCTCCCGCTCGGCTGTCAGCTTGAGGCCCCGCCGTTCCAGGTACTTGCGGAAGATCGTGTGCTCGCGCTTTTCCATGTGATTGCGACTCGGTCTCAATTGCGATACTGTGCCCGTTCCCCGGCGCGTCAAGTCGTCAAGCCGGGCAGGGAGGCCCGCCCATGTGGCAGGGGTTCACGATCGCGCTGAGGGAAGGGATCGAGGCGTTTCTCATCGTGGCGCTGACCCTCTCCTACCTCGCCCGCACGGGCCGGAAGGGACTCTCCCGGGCCGTGTACGCCGGGATCGCGGTCTCGGTCCTCACGTGCGCGGCCGCGGGCTGGCTCTTCTCGAAAGCCGTCAACCAGCCGCTCTGGGAGGGCATCCTCGCCCTGACGGCGGCGGCGCTCGTCGCAAGCCTGCTCGTCTACATGAAGCGGGTCTCCGGCCGCCTGAAGTCGGACATCGAGGGCCGCCTCGAGACGCGGGCGGCCGCGAGCACGCCGGCGCGCGCCTTCTGGGGAGTCTTCGCGTTCACGCTTCTGATGATCACGCGCGAGGGCATGGAGACGGCCCTCCTCGTCTCGACCGCGCTCTTCCAGCTGAAATCCTCGGCGGTCTTCATCGGGCTTCTTCTCGGTCTCGTCTCCGCCGCCGCCATCGGCTTTCTCTGGACGAAGCTCGGCAAGGGCGTCGACCTGAAGACTCTCCTGAACGTTTCGGCGGTCTTCCTCGGCATCTTCCTGATCCAGCTCGTGCTCTACGGCATCCACGAGCTCTCGGAGGCGCGACTCTTCCCCGCGTCCCAGGCGATCCACGACGCCACCGAGATTCTCGGGCCCGAAGGCAAGATCGGTCAGCTTCTGGCCTACGCGCTGGCCGTCATCCCGACCGTCTGGCTCCTGGGGATCTGGTGGAAGCGCCGGCGCGCAGGCTCGGCCCAGGCCAACGCGGCACGCACGCACGCGGCCTGAAGCCGCTCAGGGACCGGGTGTCGGAGACGGCGCCGGCTTCCGCGCCGGGAGTGATCGGATGCCGGCCCGACTGGAGCATCGCTTCGATGACCGCCGATGACACGCCGGCTCCCCGCAGCTTCTGAACGTCCGCGAGGCTCATCGAGTAGACCTTCTTCTCGGCGGCGATCTTCTCGAGGAGCTTCTCGTCCGAGGCTCCCGCCTGCTTCATCCGGAGGATCTCGTCATAGGGCTTCTCCGCGGAGGCCGGAGTCCCGACGTAGGACTGATCCGGGACGATGCCCGCCGGCCGCGGCGCTGTCACGGCGGGTGTCGGCGTGACGGGGAAGACTTCGCGGAGATAGCCCGCGGGCTGGGCCTTGTCGCCGCAACCTTCGGCCCCGGGCGCGTGCGTGAAGCGGATCAGGCTGCCGCTTTTCGACCTGACGTATTCACCGCGCAGCTCGACTTTGTCTCCTACGGCGAGAGCGAGCTCGCTTCCGCCGCAGGAGAGATCGTGCAGGACGCGGATCCGGCCCGTCATGTCGACCGGGACACTTCGATCGGCGCCGGCCGGCTGTTCCGGAGCGAGCAGGTAGGCGACGAGCTCGATCTCGAACTCGAGCAGCTGGACGGCCGCCTTTGCCCACGGGGCGCCGCGGCTCGGAGACCACCTGTCCCCGCGCGTCGATCTCGACGCGCCCGGTTTTCGCGGCCGGAGGCGACGGGATCTGCCCGGCCAGGGCGGCGGAGATCCAGACGGCGGCCAATCCCCCGACGAACGACTTCGAGCGCATCGCCGGCATTATGCGGTCAAGCCAAGCGCTTCCACGCCGAGCCTTCATGGCCGAACGCGAAAGTCCCGGGATGGAGGATCTCGGCGAGGATCTCGAGCGTTTCGGCGAGCCGCGGGCCCGGCCGGTTGAAGTACTGGTTGGCCTCGCAGAGGTAGACGCGCCCGGCGCGCACGGCGGACAGCCGGTCCCAGCCGGGACGCTCGGTCAGGAGCCCGACTTCTTTCTCGACGCGCTCGAGAGAGAACCCGCACGGGAAAACCAGAAGGACGTCGGGATCGGCGCTCGCGAGCGCCTCCCATTCGAGCCAGGCGGAGTGCCGCCCGGCCTCGCCGAACAGGTCGACGCCGCCGGCCATCTCCACCAGCTCCGGCATCCAGTTGCCCGCGGCCATGAGCGGCGACAGCCACTCGATCGTGGCGACGCGCGGGCGCGGCACGGATGCGCGCGGTCGTCCGGCGATCGCCGCCATGCGGCTCCGCAGCGCGAGCCACGAGCCGCCGCTCCGCGCTCGGGCGCGCCCAGGGCGCCGGCGACGCGCTCGATGTCGGCGAAGACGTCGGCCAGGCTCGCCGGGTTGAGCGGCGTCAGCCTCGGAGGCTCCCCGACCCATCCCGAGAGAGCCGCCTCGACGTCCGCGAGAGAGACCGCGCAGACCTCGCACTGCACCTGCGTCACGACGTGCGTCGGCTCGAGCGCGCGCAGCTTCTCGGCGTCGACGCGGTAGACCGAGAGAGCCTGCGACGAGGAGAGCCGACACCGATCGATGGATCTCCTCCGAGGATCCCGCCGGGTCGACCTTCGGCGCGGTGCAGACCGGAAGCTCCGCGACCTCTTCGGGAAAGTCGCACTCGTGCGAGCGGCCGACGAGCGCGTCGGCGAACCCGAGCGCCGCCACGATCTCGGTCGCCGAAGGCAGCAGCGAGCGAGACGACTCGAGAGGCGGCTCAGGCCCGGCTGTCCCAGAGCACGTCGGGGACGCCTCGCCGCTTGTTCTCGTGGCGCGCCATGACGAAGAGGGCGTCGGAAAGCCGGTTCAGGTATTGGATCGCGAAGGGGCCGATGGCCTCCTTGCGCGAGAGCGCGATCACGATCCGTTCGGCGCGGCGACAGACCGTGCGCGCGACGTGCAGAGCGGCGGCCGAGGGGCTGCCGCCCGGCAGGACGAAGTTCTCGAGCGGCGGAAGCTCCTCGGAGAGCCGGTCCATCAGGACCTCGAGGGCGTCGATGTGCCGCGACTCGATCCCCGGGACCGGCCGCTTCGCCTTGTCCTTCTCGAGAATCGCGAGGTCGGATCCGAGGTGGAAGAGCTCGTTCTGGATGCCCGCGAGCGGCGCTCGCAGGGCTTCGTCGACGCCCGCCGCGACCGCGACGCCGATCTGGCTGTTGAGCTCGTCGACCGTGCCGTAGGCGGCGATGCGCAGCGAGTCCTTCGCAACGCGCTGCCCGCCGCCGAGGCCGGTCGTCCCGTCGTCGCCGGTTCGCGTGTAGACCTTCGTGATTCGCGGCATGTCCCCTCGTCGCGCTAGAACTTTACGTCCAACCCGCCCGCCACGAGCCGCCCCGCCGCCGGATATCCGGCCGCCTCTTCATAGGCGTGGTTGGTCGCATTGATCATGCGCAGGTAGGGAGCGAAGATCTCGGTGGCCTGCCAGCGGACGACGAAGTCGAGCCGCAGGTACGACGGGTCCTCGACCGGGTCGCCCGTCACCGGGTCGGCGTCGGCGCGCTCGCCCACGTAGAGGAGGCGCGGCGAGAAGCTGATCCCTTCGAGCGGCATCCACGAGAAGCCGATGGAGGCCGTGTTCTCGGGACGCCGGAGAAGCTGCTCGCCGGTGTCGAGGTCCTCGGTCTTCAGGAACATGTACGCGAGCTCGAGCGCGAGCTCGGGAAGGACCGTCTGTTGCCAGCCGAGCTCGAATCCGTACGTCCGCGCCCGCCCGATGTTGAAGTTCTGAAAGGCCGCGAAGTCGTAGACGATCAGATCCTTCAGATCGTTCCAGAAGACCGAGACTTCCGCCCTGCCGTTTCCGCAGTAGCGCTCCACCCCGGCCTCCGCCGAGACCGAGCGCTCGGGGAGAAGGTCGGGGTTTCCCGAGAAGGGGTAGTAGAGCTCCCCGATCGAGGGCGCGCGGAAGCCGGTCCCGCCCGACGCCCGCACTTTCCAGACGCTGTCCGGGGACAGCCACGAGATCGTGCCGCGCGGCGACCAGGAGTCGCCATACGACGTGTAGTGGTCGTAGCGGAGCCCGGCAGTCAGGGTGAACGCTCCGAGCGTCACGGTGTCCTGGGCGCCCAGGCCCCAGAGCGTCGTCTGGTCGTCGAGGTTCGGGCCGAAGTTGCTCTCGTCTTCGACCTCCCAGCGCTCCCACGAGGCGAACGCCGTGAGCGTGTGGGCGCCGAGCTTCGCCGTGTCGGAAACCCTCCCCTGGTACGTCCGCGTGTCCGTCTGCGACTCGAACCCGCCGGCCGTGTCGCGGTACGCGGGCTGGGAGCGAACGCCCGCGAGATTCACGTTGAGCTGGTTCGTGTCGGAGAGCGCGAACGTCGCCGGAACGGACAGGCGCCCCTCGTGCATGAAGCCGCGCGCCGTCGAGTCGAGGCCCACGTATCCGGGATTCCCGACCTCGCCGTCGAGCAGGCCCCACTCCACGCCGATCCGGCTTCCGGCCGAGAGCTGCGCGTGGACGCCCGCGGACGCGTTGCGCTGCCGCCAGTCGGTGTTGGGGCGGTCGCCGTCGAAGGCCACGTAGCGGTAGCTGGCCGCCGCGGAAACGGGCCCCTCACCGAACGAAGCGAACGCGGAGCCCTGGCCCGCGCCCTGGTTGCCGAACTCGCCCGTCGCCCGGCCGGCCAGCCCCTCCGCGCCCTGCCGTGTGAAGATCTGGACGACGCCTCCGATGGCGTCGGATCCGTAGAGGGCCGAGTACGGCCCGCGCGCGACCTCGATGCGCTCGATGTTCTCCGTCGTGAGGCCGGACCAGTCGTAACCCGCGAAGTACGGCGAGTTCATGCGCACGCCGTCGATCATCACGAGCGTCTGCGTGGAGTTCGTCCCGCGGGTGAAGAGCGACGTCAGCGAGCCGGGCGTGCCGTACTGCGTGAGATCGAGCCCCGGCACGGAGCGCAGAACATCGGACACCACGATCGCCTCGTGCCGCTCGATCTCCTCGCGGGTGATCACGGTGATCGCGGAACCGACGTCCTTTTCGTCTTCGGGAACCGACGTCGCGGTCACGACGATCTCTTCAGAGGCGGGAGGCAGCAGCTGAGCCTCGGACGCCAGGGGCAGGAGAGCACCGAACAGAATCGGAACGAGCCGGACTCGGGTCGCCATTCGAACCTCCCGTTCGAGGACGGATGTCTCGAACGGGCCGAGCAGCGTCCCGCGCCGACGGAAGTCGAAGGCGCGTTTCTCGTGAACCCCGTGCGAGAAGCGTGTCGTCCGGCAGGTCTCCTGGCTTCCGGATCCTCCGCCGTCGGGCTCCTTCCCGGAGGCGCGACCGGCCCATGCCGATCTCTCGCTTCCAGTGGATTGCCGCCCGAGGCGTCCCCGGTGACAGTGGCGGGGGCCGCGTGGGATTTGCACCCACTTCCCTTCGCCGGATGACTCAAAGAACCGAAGGGCGCAAACCTTACCGCGTCGCCTCTGGCTTCGCAACCTCCGCATAGAATGCCGGGAAGGATGCGCGGACCCGACTACACGCTCGACCTCGACCGTCTCCGCCGCGTCGGTTTCCCGGAAGTCGTGCTGGCTCAGGGCAAGAGCGTCGAGCAGATCGGCGAGATCTGTCGCCAGCTTGCGAAGGCCCACGACGTGCTCGTCACGCGCCTCTCGCCGGCGCTCTGGGAGGAAGTCGCCGCGTCGCCGCTGCCCGGCCGCGCCGACTACGACGAGCGCTCGGAAACGCTCCACCTCGCCGTGGGCAAGCCCATGCCGCGCGTCGAGGGCACCGTCGCGATCGTCACCGCCGGAACTTCCGACATGCCGGTCGCCGAGGAAGCGCGTCGCTCGCTCGAGTACCTCGGCGTCTCCCCGACGCTCGTGCCCGACGTCGGCGTGGCCGGCGTGCTGCGCCTGATGTCCCGCCTCGAGGAGATCGAGCGCGCGGACGTCATCGTCGCGGTCGCGGGCATGGAAGCCTCGCTCTTCTCGGTCCTCGCGGGCCTCGTCGGAAGGCCGATCATCGCCGTGCCGACGTCGCGCGGCTACGGCGCCGCCTTCGGCGGCCTCGCCTCGCTTCTGTCCGCGGTGAATTCCTGCGCCAACGGGGTGACCGCGGTCAACATCGACTCCGGCTACGCCGCGGCCATGGCGGCGTACCGCATACTTTCGGGAGGACCGAGACGATGGGATCGAAAGGAAAAGGCTCCCTCGCCAGCGCCCGCGAATACATCCACGCCGCCGCGGTCGGCGTCGACCGTAAAAGGAAGAAGGCGCTCCTCGGCCGTCCGACGACGGCGATAAAGGTCGGCAAGACCACCACGGTCTCGGAGCTTCTCGACTCCTACCGCGAAGCCTCCTTCCAGGCCCGGGCGCTCGGGAAAGCCGCGGCCGTCTTCGAGGCCATGCTCCGCGACAAGAAGCGGCCGACGATCTTTCTGGGCATGGCCGGCTCGCTCATCGCCGCCGGGATGCGCCAGGTCATCGTCGACCTCATCGAAGAGAACATGGTCGACGTCGTGGTCTCGACCGGCGCGATCATTTCCCAGGACTTCTACCAGGTGCGCGGCGGCCGCCACTACCACGGCCATCCCGACGCCGACGACAAGGAGCTGCGCGACCTCTACATCGACCGTCTCTACGACACCTTCATCGACGAGGAGAAGTACTGGGCGACCGACCTCGCGATCTCGAAGTTCGCCGACACGCTCATGGGAAAGGTCATGTCCTCGCGGCAGTTCCTCGCGCTTCTCGCCGAGCAGGCGAAGCACGACAAGGGCTCGATCCTCGGCGCCTGCGCCCGTCGCGGCATTCCGCTGTTCGTTCCGGCGCTCAACGACTCCTCGATCGGGATCGGGCTGACCGAGCACTACCACCGCGCGAAGAAAGAGGGACGGACGCCCTTCCGGATCTCCTCGATCGCCGACAACTACGAGCTGACCCAGATCGTCGTCCAGAGCCCGGCGACCTCGGCCCTCTACGTCTCGGGAGGCGTCCCGAAGAACTACATCAACGACTCGATCGTGATGTCCTACATCTTCGGCATCGACACCGGCGGCCACAAGTACGCGTTGCAGATCACGACCGACGCGCCGCACTGGGGCGGCCTCGGCGGATCGACGCTCTCGGAAGCGACCTCCTGGGGCAAGGTCTCCAAGCAGGCGACGCACGAGATGGCGTTCGTCGAGACCTCCGTCGCGCTCCCGCTGCTCTACGGCTATGCGCTCCAGAAGAACGCGGCCCGGGGACGCAAGCGGCTGACCTACGCGTGGGACGGCGACATCCTGAAGTCCGTCAAACGGAAGTGATCCCATGAACGTTCTTGGCCGCGTCGTCCGCCTGCAGGTCCAGACCGCGAGCCTGAAGCGGGGAGAACGGCCGAACCGTGTCTACGATCCGGCCCCCCTCCTCGCGGTCGCCCGCCTTCACCTGACGCCGCGAGGCGCCCATGGAATCACCGATGCGGGCGAGACGGCGCTCGACGTCCATAACGCAGGTCATCCGGCGTCCAAATACGAAGCGGGCCGCGAGGTGTCCTTCGGCTTCACCAGCCACTACGGGAAGATGCGCGCCGAGTACGGCGACGACATCGCGATCGGCTGCGCCGGCGAGAACATCCTCCTCGAGTCGGAGCGGATGTACCGGCTCGAGGACTTCGCCTCCGGCCTGGCGCTTCGGAGCGCCGCCTCGGGAACCACCGTCCGCCTCGACTCGGTCATCGTCGCCGACCCCTGCGTCGAGTTTTCCCGTTTCTCGCTCGGCGATCCCGGGGCCTCGCCGCAGGAGCTCAAGCCCGTGCTCCAATTTCTCGGCGAGGGCGTGCGTGGTTACTGCTTCACGCCGGCGGGCGAGCTCGTCCTCACGGCCGGCGACTTGCTCGTCGCGGTCTGATCGCCGTGCGTCGGCTCGTCCCCTGGATCGTGGCACTCGCCTTCGCCGCTCTGGCGGCCCTGCTCTTCGTCCGCGAGATGACGAGCGTGCGCGAGACGCGGCGGGCCGATGCCGCGCCCGTCGTGGCCGCGATCAAGAAGATCGCGCACTTCGCGACCGTGGAGGTCCAGATCGCGGACGTCGTGCGTTTCGAAGAGCTCAAGACGGTTCTGATCTTCGACTTTCCCAAGTCGGCGACGCTGCGGATGCGCGGCAAGGCCATCGCCGGGTTCGATCTCCAGTCGCCCGACTTCAAGATCCGGACGGACACCGGCAAGGGCGTCGTCGAGGTCGACCTGCCGCCCCCGCGCATCCTCGCGATCGATCCGCGCCTGGAGTGGTTCGACGAGAAGAGCGGCCTCTTCAACCCGATCACGTCCGAGGACCGCACGCGCTGGATGCTCTGGGCGCGGGGCCAGCTCGCCCGCGCGGCGAAAGATGCGGGCATCGAGGCCAAAGCCATCGAGCACGCTCGCGAACTTCTCGCGGCCACCGGGGCCGCCCTCGGCTGGACGGTCGAGGTGAAAGCCGCGGGCCGGATCGGCGCCGGCGCGACGCCTGTACCGACGCCGTAGGCCCGCGGCTTTCATCCTGAGCGCAGCGAAGGATCCCGAACTCGCAGCGCCGCGATCGAGTTTGGGATCCTTCGTCGCTCCGCTCCTCAGGATGACGGCCTGAGGAAGCCGGCCTCCCGACGCCCCCTCAAAACAAAAACGCCCCGGTTGCCCGGGGCGTTGAGATTTCGGATCGGGACGTTCGACTAGAGCGCTTCGCCCTTCAGCGGGATCTCGATGACGCCCTTGTCCTTGTCCGTCGTGTGGAGCGTGACCTTGCCTTCCACTGCGCCCTTCTTGACCTTGTCCGAGGCCTTGACGACGACGGTGTAGGAGACGCCTTCCTGCGTGGGAACGACGTCCGTCATGAAGCCCGGAACGCTGACTTCGGCCTTGGTGACCTTGACCGGCGTGCCCGGCTTGTTGTTCGTGACGACGATGTTGCGCGTGATCGGATCCTTGCCGGCGGTGAAGTTGCCGAAGTTGACCGTGATCGGCGAGATCGAGACCCGCGGCCGAACGATGCCGGAGACGGGGATCTCGAGCGTCGGCTGCTGCGTGACGCCGGTCGTGATCCGCACGGGAGCGTTCAGGAGACCTTCCGGGGCATCCGGCAGAACCGAGACGTTCAGCTTGTACTGCTCGCCCGGACGTCCGGCGATCTTGTCCTTGTCGCCGGCCGGCGAAACTTCCGCCTTCACGTAGGGCTGCGCGGTCTCCGCGACGGTGGGCTTGAAGCCCTTCTCCTCGGAGATCAGCACGACGTCCTGCGAAGCGCTGTCGCCCTTGACGACCGAGAAGCGCACGTACTGCTGCGGGGCCACGTCGACGAACGGCTTGACCATGGCCTTGACGAAGAGGTTCATCTGCGGGCGGTCGGGGTCGTTCGATACGACCAGCACCGACTTCGAGATCGGCCCGGAGAAACTCTTGGTGTCAACGCTCGTGTGGACCTTGCCCTCGGCGCCGGGCTTGATGACCTTGTCGAAGGACGACACGGTGCAGCCGCAGGAGGGCCGGGCGTCGGAGATCACGAGGTCCGAGCCGCCGTTGTTCTTGATGATGAAGTCGGCCTCGATGACCTGGCCCTTGGGCACGGTGCCCATATCCTTCGTTTCCTGGGTGACGTCGATCTTGGGAGCCGCCACGGCCTTGCCGGGGGCGGCCGCCGGGGCCTTCGGGGGCGCTGCCGGCTTGGATTCGGCAGGCTGCTGCGCCAGCGCCACCCCGGCCGTCAGGAGCGCGGCGAAAGAGAGCCGGCCGATTTTCTGGACATGAAGCATCTTAGGTTTCCTCCTGTATTTCGGGATGCCGAAGCGCACAAACCCGCGGAAAACCGGGGATATTTCCGAAAACCACTCAATTAGACCAGACTCCGCCGAAGTATGTCGGGAATCCGCCGTTTTCACTTCGTTCCCGTGGGCGGGACGGCCATGGTGCCCCTGGCCGCCCTGCTGCTGGAGGAGGGCCATCGGGTCACGGGAAGCGACCTCGCGGCGCTGTACCCCCCCATGTCCACCACCCTCCAGCGCCTCGGAATCCCGGTGGCCACGGGCTACGCAGCCGACCACGTTCCGCCGGACTGCGATGCGGTCGTCGTCGGCAACGCGGCCCTCCGGGACAACGTCGAGGCGGCGGAGGCGGTCCGACGGGGCCTGCCTGTCCTCTCGCTGCCACAGGCGGTGCGGGAGTACCTCCTCCCGGGCAAGACCTCGGTCGTCGTCACGGGAACGCATGGCAAAACGACCACTTCGGCGCTGACGGCCTGGCTCCTTCTCGACTCCGGCCGGGACCCCGGGTTCCTCGTGGGCGGCGAGATGAAGAACCTCGGCCGGGGCTACCGGCGGGGCTTGGGCCCCCACTTCGTCCTCGAGGGCGACGAGTACAACGCCGCCTTCTTCGACCGCGGTCCGAAGTTCCTGCACTACCAGCCGAAGCACCTGTTCGTCGGCAACATCGAGTTCGACCACGCGGACCTCTTCGCCGATCTGCCCGCCGTTCTCGACGCGTTTCGCAAGGTCGTGGCGCTCGTGCCGGAATACGGCGCGGTCGTGGTCAACGTGGACGATCCGCGAGTCGTCGATGTCGCGAAGGAGTCCCGCGCGCCGCTGATCCGGGTCGGTCTGGAAACGTCCGGGACGGACTTCTCCGCGCGCGACATCGCCTATGGGCCCGAGGGAACCGCGTTCACGCTCCTCGAGGCGGGCCTGCCGACGGTGCGGCTGTCCTCTCCCCTTCTCGGTCTTCACAACGTGCGCAACGCCCTCGGCGCGATCGCGCTCGCGCGGAGCGTCGGTCTCTCCGACACGGAGATCGCCCGCGCGCTGCCGCGCTTTGCGGGCGTCAAGCGGCGCATGGAAGTGAAAGGCGAGAAGGGCGGGATCCTCGTCGTCGACGACTTCGCTCACCATCCCACCGCCGTCGCCGGCACGCTCCAGGCCGCTCGCGGGCGGTTCCCGGGCCGGCGGCTCTGGGCGCTCTTCGAGCCGCGCTCGAACACCGCGGGCCGCAAGATGTTCGAAGAGGAATATGCCGAGGCCTTCGCGGGCGCCGACGCCGTTGTCCTCGCGCCGGTCTTCCACGCCCAGCGCCTGGGTCCGGACAACCAGATCGACCGCGGGGCGCTCGTCCAGCGGTTCGCTGCCGCCGGCAAGCCCGCCTTCGCTCCCGACACGATCGACGCCATTCCCGGGATCCTTCGCGGCGAGGCCCGTCCGGGTGACGTCCTCATCCTGATGTCCTCGGGGGCTTTCGGGGGCTTGCCCGAGACGCTGCTCGACCGGCTGTGAACGCACGCCGACGCGCGATCGTCTGCGGCCTTCTCGGCGCCGCCGGGCTGGCCTTCTACCTCTGGTCCGCGATCGGAGCGCCCGTCGTCCTCTGGTCCGACAGCCGGATCGACATGGCCTGGGCGCGCGAGGGCGTCGGCATCGTGTCGCCCGCCCCTCCGCCGCCAACGCCGCATCCGGCCAAGCCCGGCTGGATTGCGTTCCTCCGAGCCGCGGCGGCCGGAGCGAGCGTGGACGCGGCGCCGCGACGGATCGTCGTCGTCCAGACGGTGCTTCTGTGGTTGTCGATCGCGGGCGTCTCCGTCTGGCTCGGTCGGCGCACGAGCTTCGCGCGGGGAGTCGTTCTCTACCTGACGCTGCTCCTTTTTCTCCGGCTTCCCGACTCGGCGACCTCCGTCATGTCCGAGGCCCTCACCGCGGCGCTCTTTCTGCCGATCGTCGCCTCGCTTCTGGATCCGCCGGCGCGCGTGCGTGCCGGGTTGGCGATCGGCGCCGCGAGCGGCGCGCTCTTTCTCGTGCGCCCGAATGCCGGAGCCGCCGCCGCGCTGCTCGCCGCCCTCGCCTTCGGCGCGACCCGGCGGTGGCGAGCGCTCGCCGGCTTTGCCGCGGCGGCCGCCGCGCTCGTCGTTCCGGTCTGGCTCCTGACCTCGCCGCGGAATGGCGACCCGCTCCGCGATCTCGGCGCGGCCCTTCTCTGGGCGAAGGCCGAATACGGGTGGACGAACTCCGCCGGCCTCGCGCCGGACGCCTCCGAAGCAACGCGACAGCTCGTGTGGCGCCTCTTCCACGGCCTGCTCGGCGGCGAGCACCATGACGCTTCCTGGTCACCGCTCTGGTGGGCCGTCGACGACGTGTCGCGCATCATCTCGCCCCTACTGATTCTCGGAGCCCTGGCCTGCCTGCTTGCTCCCTCGCGCCAGCGGGGCTCCCTTGCCCGCGTTCTCGGCCTCTCCCTGGCGGCTCTGCTCGTCGTGCAAAGCTACGTTCTCCTCACGCTTCCGCGGTTCGCTCTGCCGTTGCTCCCCGGCCTGTTGCTCTGCGCCGCCGCCGCGTGGCCTCCCGTCAAGAGCGTCGCGGGGGTCCTCTTCGTCGGATTGCTCGCCGCCGCGCGCTGGCAGCGCCATGTCCTCGACCGGGAGTGGGGCCGCATCGAGTCCTCGGGCATCCGCATCGCGCAGACGATCCCGAAGGGAGCGCTGCCCGCGGCGGCGCCGGCAAGCCTGAGGATCCGCGTGGCTCCGGCCGTGCTTCCCTCGGCCGCGCGACTCGAGGTTCTCGACCCGTCGGGAACGGTGCTCTACGACAGCAACGCGGTCCGCGAGAGGCGACGGCCCTACGTCGACGTGCCGCTCGGCCCCGAGCTCCTCGCCGCGAACCAGCGGGGTCCCGTCACGCTCACCCTCCTTTCGGACGGCGCCTACGGCGAGACCCAGTACCTTCTCTTCCCCGTCATTCCGTTTCCGTGGAGCGCGCCCGCAACCCGGAACGGATCCGACCTTCTCTCACCGTCCACGGGACTGCGTTCCGGCGGCCTCGACTGGTGGGTCGTGCCTCAGGTGCGCTGAGAGATCGTCCCTGCGGCGCGCTGAGGTTCAGCGTGCGGCGACGCGGTTTCGCAGCACGCCGACCGTCTCGATCTCGACTTCGACGACGTCGCCCGCCGACAGCGGCCCCACGCCTGCCGGCGTCCCGGTCAGGATCAGATCTCCGGGCATCAGCGTCATCATCCTCGATACGTACGCCACGAGAAACGCCGGGGAGAAAACCATGGCGGATGTCCGCGAGGACTGCCGGGCGACGCCATTGACGCGCGTCTCGATCGCGAGATCCGACGGATCGATCCCGGGCACGATCGCGGGCCCGACCGGACAGAACGTGTCGAAGGACTTGGAGCGGGCGAACTGCTTGTCTTTTTTCTGCAGGTCGCGCGCTGTGACGTCGTTCGCGCAGCAGACTCCGGCCAGCGCTTCGAGCCAGCGCTCCTCGGGCCAGGCCTTCACGCGCCGGCCGATCACGAGGGCGAGCTCGCCTTCGTAGTCCACACGTTCGGACTCCGGCGGCAGAACGATCTCGCCGCCGTCGAAGACGAGCGCGGAGGGGGCTTTCAGAAAGAGCAGCGGCTCGTCCTCGGGGGCCGTGTTGCCGAGCTCGGCCGCATGCTCGCGGTAGTTCCGGCCGACGGCGACGATCTTGGACGGGAAAGGGGGAGCGCCGGCGGAGCCGAAGAGAACCGGCCCGCTCATGCTCCCGCCCGCTCACGCCTGCCAGGCCTCCTCGAGAAGCTCGCCCGCGTAGACCTCGCGGGCGTCGCCCGTCAGGCGCACGCCGGTGAATGTGTCTTTCTCGTCCGAGAACTCGACCACGAGATCCACGCCGCTTCGGGTCGCGCAGGTCACCGGGGAGGCCGCGAGGCCCGCCCGTCCCGCCACGATCGCCGCGGCGACGACGCCGGAGCCGCAGGAGAGCGTCTCGCCCTCCACGCCGCGCTCCCAGGTGCGCACCTCGATGCGGTTGTCCTTGCCGGCGCGCACGAAGTTGGCGTTGGCGCCTTCCGGCATGGCCGGATGCTGGCGGACGAGTGGGCCCGAGGCGCTCGATCGGCAGCTGCGAGAGATCGCCCCGCATGAAGACGACGAGGTGCGGAACGCCGACCTTCATCGGGATCGCCGTGGGAGGCAGGCCGCGGCCCGAGATCGGCACGGGGTCCTGCGGCGCCGGCACGGCGGGCAGCGCGAGCGTCACGAGGTCGCCTTCGACGCGCGCGGCGATCGGGCCCCACCCGGTATCGAGCACGAGGCTCGGGCCGGAGGCGAGCTTGTGGCGGATCGCGTAGCGTGCGGCGCAGCGCGTCCCGTTGGCGCAGAAGGTCGCGGCCCCGCCGTCCGAGTTGAAGTAGTCGATCCGGATGCGTCCCGGCCCGTCGGGCGAGAGGAACAGCGCGCCGTCGGCGCCGACCGAGAGCCCGCGCCGGCAGACCAGGGCGAGGCGCCCCCGATCCTCCTGGGTCAGGTGGCGGCCGTCGGCCTCGAAAACGAGGAAGTCGTTTCCGCCGCCGGCCATCTTGACGAAGCGACTGGGCAGGGACATGGGAGCGGGAGTCTAATCGAACCGCGAAGGGGGCGGTCGAAGCCTGCCTTCGCTCGTGTCAGAACGGCTCGGCGACCACCGGCGGGGAGGGACTGCTTTCGTTTCCGGCGCGGTCGACCGAGCGGACGGTGTAGCGGTAGCGGATGCCGACCCGCACCTTCGTGTCGTTGAAGAACGGCTCGACGACGGGAGCCTTCGTCAATCGGACGAGCGGCCCGCCGCCTTCCGCTCGATCGATCAGGTATCCCGCGAGATCGGCGGCGTCCACGGGATCCCAGAGCAGCCGCACGACGTTGGGCTCCGACAGCGCATCGAGCCTCGTGGGAGCCGGCGGCGGATAGGTATCCCGCGGAACGACGACGAGCTCCTCGGCCGGGAGCCCTTCGACCTTCGGGTTCGTCTCGAGGGTCGCGCGTACGGTGTACGCCAGGGGCACGCCGTACGGCGCCGTCCGATCCACGAAGGACGTCTCCGGGACCGGCTGCGTATTCAGCGGCGTGCCGTACGCCTCCTCCGACAGCAGCCGGCGATAGACGCGGTAGCCGCCGATCTCGACCGGCTGGAAGAGCACGTTCTGCCGGGGCGCGGTCCACTCGAGGCAGACGCGTCCCTCGTCGAGGATGGGGGCGAGAAGCTCCGGCGCCCTGGGCGCGATGCCGGGCGTGATCGACACGATGTTGGAGAGCGGGCTGCGCTCGCCCCCGCGCCGCACCGAAACGACGGCGTAGGCGAGAGGATGCGGCCCGTCTTCCTGCAGAAAGAGGCCGACGAGCGAGTTGCGGTAGACGACCGAGGCGCCTCGCGTCGCGTCGGCGATCGCCGGCAGAGAGAGCGCGGCCACCTGCTCGGAGTCGCGGTAGAACGTCTCCTCGGCGATCCGCACGTTCGTCGCTGCGCGCCGCTCGCTCTGACCCAGGCCCCGCAGCTCCGCGCTCGAGGTTCCACCGGATCCGGACGGCGGCGCCGTTCCGGTCGGCGCCGTGAGGCCCGGGGGCGCATTGACCACGCGGAACACTTCGATCGACTCGAGATCCGTGAGCGGCGCGCCCGTCTGGAGCCGGTCGGGAAAGCTGAAGGTCAGAACCGCGTCGTCACCTTCCTGCTCGACCGCGAGGTCCTTGATGGCGTTGGGACCCTGGGGCAGCGGCGGCTGCGGGTCGCCCTTCTTGCCGCAGGAAAGGATCGAAAAAGCGACGACGAGCAGAAGGAGTGCTGGGCCCGCCTTCCGGCTCACAGCACGTAGCGCGACAGGTCCTCGTCTTTGACGAGATCGGCGAGGGCCCCCTGCACGTCGGCGAGCTCGATCCGGATCGACTTGCCCGCGTTTTCCGGCCCCGCGAAGGAGATGTCCTCGAGCAGCCGCTCGAGGATCGTGTGGAGCCGCCGGGCGCCGATGTTCTCGAGGGCACGGTTCACGCGCTCGGCGTCGCGGGCGATCTCTCCGATCGCCTCTTCCGAAAAGCCCAGCTCGACGCCCTCCGCCCCGAGCAGCGCGTGGTACTGCTTGAGCAGCGCGTTCTCGGGCTCCGTCAGGATCCGCACGAAGTCCGCCTCGGTCAGGGAATCGAGCTCGACGCGGATCGGGAAGCGGCCCTGCAGCTCCGGAATCAAATCCGACGGCTTCGAGACGTGGAACGCGCCGGCCGCGATGAAGAGCACGTGGTCGGTCTTGACGAACCCGTACTTCGTGTTGACGGAAGTGCCTTCGACGATCGGCAGCAGGTCCCGCTGGACGCCTTCGCGGGAGACGTCGGGGCCCCGGCCTCCCGACTCGCGGCCCGCGACCTTGTCGATCTCGTCGAGAAATACGATGCCCGAGGACTGCGCGCGCTCGACCGCCTCGCGGGCGACCTGGCCCGGATCGATCAGACGCCCCTCCTCCTCCGCCTGGAGGATCTGCCGGGCTTCCGACACCGAGGTCTTGCGGCGCTTCTTCTTGCCGCCGAAGAGGCCGGGGAGCATCTCCTTGACGTTGATGTCCATCTCCTCGACGCCCTGGTTCGTGACGATCTCGAATGACGGGAACGTCTTGTCCGCGACCTCGACCTCGACCATCCGGTCCTCGAGCTTGCCCTCGCGCAGCATCGTCCGGAGGCGCGCGCGCGTCTCCTCCCCTTCGGCTTCGGGAAGGGCCGGCAGGAGGAGCTCGAGCAGCCGCTGCTCGGCGCGCCCCTGCGCGCGATCGCGGATTTCGAGCGTCTTCTCCTCCCGGACCATCTGGACGGCGACCTCCGTCAGATCCCGCACGATCGACTCGACGTCGCGGCCGACGTAGCCGACCTCGGTGAACTTGGAGGCCTCGACCTTCAGAAAGGGCGCGTCCGCGAGACGCGCCAGGCGCCGGGCGATCTCGGTCTTGCCCACGCCGGTCGGACCGATCATCAGGATGTTCTTCGGCAGGATCTCCCGCGACATCTCGGGCGAGAGTCTGCTGGCGCCGCCAGCGGTTGCGCAGCGCGATGGCCACGGCCTTCTTGGCCCGCTTCTGGCCGATGACGTACTTGTCGAGCTCCACGACGATCTCGCGGGGCGTGCGCGCCGCGGCCGGCGGGGCCTCGGCTTCTTTCTCTCCCGGCATCAGGAAAACCACGGCACAAAAATACCAGAGCCGCCGGCCCGCGGGTGCGGGGCGCCTACAACTCCTCGAGGGTGATGTGGTCGTTCGTGTAGATGTCGATCTGCGGAGGCGATCAGGAGCGACTCGCGGGCGATGTCCGTCGCCGCCATGTCCGGGCGATGCTTTAGGAGCGTGCGCGCGGCCGCGAGCGCGTAGGCTCCTCCGGAGCCGATCGCGAGAACGCCCTCTTCGGGAGAGATGAGATCGCCCGTTCCGGAGATCAAGAGCGAGCTCTGCCGGTCGGCGACGATGAGGAGGGCCTCGAGCTGGCGGAGCATCTTGTCGGTGCGCCAGTCCTTGGCGAGCTCGATCGCGGAGCGCTCGAGGTTGCCGCGATGCTCGTCGAGCTTGGCCTCGAAGCGGGAGAAAAGCGCAAAGGCGTCGGCGGAGGAACCCGCGAAGCCGGCGATCACGGAACCTCCGGCGAGCCGGCGGATCTTGGCCGCCGTCTGCTTCATGACCGTCGTGCCGAGCGTGACCTGGCCGTCGGAGGCCATCGCGACCTTGCCGCCCACTCGCACGCAGAGGACGGTCGTGGAGTGCCAGCGAGGCGGTTTCGGCATTGCGGAAAGATTACCTCAAGACGGAGGACGAGCCTTTGCGAGCGCCTGGATCGCGGCCTCGATGACGGCATCCTCGCCTCCCGGCGCCGCCGCCGGGCGATCGGCGACCGCGACGTCGGGCTCGACGCCTCGTCCCTCGTAGCTCTTCCCGTCGAGACTCTCGATCGCCCGCTCGGAGAACCAGAGCATCGAGCCGTCGGACAGCTTCACCGCGGCCGCGCCGCCGCTCGCCATCCCGGCGGTCCGCTCCCCGACGATCGGCCCGATCTTGTGGGCGCGGAACTTCAACGCGAGCGCCTCGGCGTTCGAGGCGGTGCCGGAGTTCGTCAGGAGGGCGACCGGCAGCGGCTTGTAAGCCGGAGGCGTCAGGCGCTTCGCGTCGCGCGAGATCACGTAATAGTCGGCGGCGTTCCACTGGCCGCGGAGGAAAGTCGGGAGAATGTTCGGGTCGTAGCCACCGCTGTTCCCGCGCACGTCGAGGAGGAATCCGTCGATCTGCGAGAGGCCGCCGAGGTTGGGCCGCGACCCCTCGGCACCCTTCGGGTCCGACAACATATCGACGATCGCGAGCGCCGATTCGACCGACATTCCCCACAGGCGGGCGTAGCCATACTTCTTGCCGTCGCGCTGGATCACGCGTGCACTCTTCCAGACGAGATCGTCGGAGCCGGGCTCGGGGACGCGGATGAGCTTCTGCGCTCGGGCCGGACCGGTGTTTGCCTGTGTCGTCACGTCGACGGCCGACCCGGGCGCTCCCTCGAACACGAAGAAGAGGTCGCGGAAGTTGACGCGCTCGTTCCCATAGCGCTTCCCGTCGACAGCCAGCACGCGATCGCCTGGCCGCAGGCCGGCCCCCGCCGCCGGCCCTCCCGGAACCACGCCTTTGACGGCGTAGCCGTCGCCGTCCTGGCCGATGCGCAGCCCCGCGCTCCCCCAGCCGTGTTCGGGGAGACGGCCCGCGGGCACGCGGAACGTATGGGAATCGCCGAGCGTCGCGAGCAGGCGATCGTAGATCGCGTCCGCGTGAGCGGAGCTTGCCGCGAGCTCCGCCCCGGCCTTCGCCACCGCGCCGTCCCAGTCGAGACCCTTCAGATTCGGATCCCAGAAGCGTTCGCGGATCGTCTTGTCGATCTCGGAGAGAAGCGGCGGCCGCGCCGGAGTCGCGCCCAGCAAGGCGACAGCGAGAACGAGAAGCGCCCGCTCAGGCCTTGGGATGCGCATTCCGGTAGACCTCGGCGAGCCTCGCGGCATCCAGGTGCGTGTACTTCTGGGTCGTCGAAAGCGATGCGTGGCCGAGAAGCTCCTGAATCGCGCGCAGGTCCGCACCCGCCTGGAGCAGGTGCGTCGCGAACGTGTGCCTCAGGGCGTGCGGCGAAATCTCTTCGGGCAGCCCCGCGGCGCGCAGCCGGCGCTTGAGCAGGCGCGCCATCGAGCGCGGCGTGAGCCGCCCGCCGCGGGCGTTGACGAACAGAGGCTCGCCGGCGCGCGTGTCCTCCCGCTCCGCGCGATGCCGGAGCGCGTCGCGCGAGGGCAGGTACTCGCGCAGGGCCTCGGCCGCAGCCTCGCCGAAGGGCACGATGCGCTCACGGCTTCCCTTGCCGGTCACGCGCACGAGGCGCGAAGAAAAATCCACGTCCGAAAGATCGAGGCCCGCGGCTTCCGAGACACGGAGCCCGGTGGCATAGAGAAGCTCGAAAAGCGCTCGCTCGCGCTCGGGGACGAAGGACGCGTCCTCGTCGGCCGAGAGCAGGCGCTCCGTGTCGGGAAGCGACATCGCCCGGGGCAGGGTTTTGGGAACCCGCGGCGAGGGCAGCCCCCGCGCCGGATTCTTCTCGAGGTGCCCCTCGCGGCAGGCCCACCGGAAGAACGAGCGGAGCGTCGAGAGGTGGCGGGCGAGCGAGCGGTTCGCCAGGCGATCCCGGTGAAGGTGCGCGAGATAGGAGCGCACGGCGAGCGTGTCGACCCTGGACAGCGGGGTCTTCGCGGCGGGGGCGTTCGCGAATTCGCTTTCCCAGAATCCCGCGAACCGCCCGAGGTCCCGCCCGTAGGCCTCGACCGTTCGAGGCGAGAAGCGGCGCTCGTCGGCCACGTACGCGGCGAAGCCTTCGATCGCGCGGGCCAGCGAAATCACGCGGCTCAAGTGTAGCGCGCCGTGGCAAAACGCGGAGTCTGAACGCATAATCCCCCGCCATGGAATTGCGACCGTTCCGCTCGATTCGCTTTTCGCCCCGTGTCATCGGCGAGCGCGGGCTCTCGAACGTCTTCGCGCCCCCGTACGACCAGATCTCGCCGGAGCGGCTCGACCAGCTGTACGCCCGCGCGCCCGAGAACATCGTGCGCGTCACGTATCCGAAGAAGGAAGGCGAGGACCCCTACGCCGGCGCGGCGAAGACGCTCGCCGACTGGCTCGCCGCCGGCATTCTCGAGAAGGAGCGCCGTCCCGCCCTCTGGACGTACCGCCAGACGTTCACCGAGGACGGGAAGACGATCGTCCGCGACGCCCTGGTCGGCCTCGTGCGGCTCGAGGAGTACGACCGCGGGACGATCCGCCCGCACGAGCGCACGCTTGCGAAGCCGAAGGAGGAGCGTCTCGCGCTGCTGACGGCCACGAAGGCGGACCTCGAGCTGCTCTTTTTGCTCACGAGCGCTCCGCTGACGGCCGCCCTTTCGACCCGGCGCGCGCCCCAGTTGACGGCGACCGACGACGACGGCGTTCGCCACGACGCCTTCCGCATCTCCGACTACGCCGCGCACGTCGAGCTCCAGGGCCTCGTCAAGAACGCCGGCGCGGTCATCGCCGACGGCCACCACCGCTACGAGACGGCGCTCGCGTTCTCGAAGGACCCGGCCGCCGAGAAGATGCCGGGCGCGAAGTACAAGCTCTGCGCGATCGTCGACATGGAGTCGCCGGGCGTGATCGTGCGCCCGATCCACCGCCTCCTCTCGGGGATGCCGGACTGGCGCCCCGTCAAGACGCTGCACGCCGCGCGCGACTACTTCGAGCTCCGGGAAATGGACTCCGCGCGCGAGGCCCTCGCTGCGCTCGAG
Organism: uncultured Acidobacteriota bacterium; assembly: GCA_963782585.1. Taxonomy (GTDB): domain Bacteria; phylum Acidobacteriota; class Thermoanaerobaculia; order UBA5066; family Gp7-AA6; genus DAHUXD01. The sequence goes on along the minus strand of CAWAKL010000009.1, from coordinate 131,226 downwards.
GCGTATGGACGCCGCTTTCCGGCGTTCGTGCTCTATGCGCCCCCGGGCAAGCCGGTCCTCATGATGCTGAAGGAGAGACCCGATGCGCTTCCCTGGCCCGAGGGACGCTCGGAGGCCTGGAAGGCACTCGATGTCGCCGCGCTCGAGGTCGCCTTCTTCGACAAGCTCCTCGGCGTCCGCACCGACGCAATCGCGAAAGGCGAGCGCATCGCGTTCACGTCCGACGCCGACGCCGCAATCGCGACGGTCGACGCGGGACGGGCGCAGGCCGCGATCCTGATGCGCGCGACGACGGTCTCGGACGTGGAAGCGGTCGTCGGGGCGGGCGACCGTCTCCCGCAGAAATCGACGCACTTCTTCCCGAAGATGTACTCCGGCATCTTCGGTGTCGCGCTCGAGGACGCGGTCTATTAACAAGACGCCCTCCGCTCTCGTGGCCGAAGCCGAGACGCTCCGCGCCGAAGGCCGGACCGAGCAGGCGATCGCCGCCTGCCGCGAGGCCCTCGCGCTCGATCCGGACTACCTCCCGGCCCACATCGGCATGGCCCGGGCGAAGCTGCCGGGCGACGACTTCCTCGCCTACCTCGCGCATTTCCACGAGGAGCTGCGGCCCCGCGTGTATCTCGAGATCGGCGTCGACGTCGGCCGCACGCTCTCCCTCGCCCGGCCGCCGACGCGCGCGATCGGAGTCGATCCGACGCCGAAGGGAGGCCGCACGTTCGCGGCGACGACGATGCTCTTCGCCCTCGAAAGCAACCCGTTCTTCGAGTCCGGCGAAGCCGAGCGAGCGCTCGCGGGCGAGACCGTCGACCTCGCGTTCGTCGATGGGCTGCATCTCTTCGAGCAGGCCCTGAGCGACTTCCAGAACATCGAGCGCCGCGCGGGCCCCCGCGGCGTCGCGATCTTTCACGACTGCCTCCCGCTGACGGCAGCGACGGCAACCCGGCGGCGAAGGACGAGCTTCTGGACCGGCGACGTCTGGAAGATCGCTCCGATCCTGCGCCAGCTGCGGCCGGACCTCTCGGTTTTCCTGGTCCCGACGTATCCGACGGGCCTGCTCGTCGTGACGGGCCTCGACCCCCGCTCGCGCGTCCTCGAAGAGAATCGCGACGCGGTGATCGCCGAGTGGATGCCCAAAGAGTGGAGCGACGGACCGTCCGACCCGCCGCTCCCGCTCGTGCCCAACGACTGGAACGCCGTGCGCGCGCGCCTGGCGCCGCCGGCCTGACCTCTTCTACTTCTTCGGAGCGAACCCCCGCACGTCGAGCTTCACGAGGCTCTCGATCTGCTCCTTCGTGAGCTTCTTGCCGAAGGGCGGCATGTCGTCCTTGCCGTCGGTCACGGCCTCGATCAGCTCCGCGTCGCTCTCGCTCGACTGAAACTCGGAGTCGGTGAAATCCTGCGCGTCGAGGCTCTTGCCGCGCTGCGTCTGCGCCTTGCCGTCCTCGCCGTGGCACTTCGCGCAGTACTTGACGTAGTCCTCCGAAGGGTGCGCCGCCTGGGCATAGAGGACCACGCCGAGTCCCACGATCGAACCGAACACGAGCGCGCCGAGAAGCCGGGTTCGCCTCATCCCTTCCTCGCTTTCTGCAGATCCTGGAGCACCGTCTCGGGCTCCCACTGCTCGCCGTAGTAGACCGTGGCCAGCTTTCCGTCGGGATCGACGATCGCAACCGCCTGCGAGTGCACGATCTGCCCCTTATCCGGGTAGTAGAGAACACCGAACCTCTCGGCGACGCGGGCGACGTCGCGGGGATCGCCGGTCAGAAACTTCCAGCGCGCCGGGTCCGCGCCGACGCGCGCGGCGTAGTCCTTGAGGGCCGCCGGGGTGTCGTTCTCCGGGTCGACCGTGACGCAGAGAAGGGCGCCGAACTTCTCCTTCTTCAGTCCAGCGTCGATCTTCGAGAAGCGCGCCACCGTCAGCGGGCAGGCGGTCGCGATCGGACACCGCGTATAGACGAACGTGACGGCAACCGGCTCGCCCCGGAACTGCGAGAGCTTGACGCGCGCGCCGGTCTGGTCGGTCAGCGTGAAGTCGGGGATCGCGTCGCCGACCGCGACGCCCACGTTGGCCTCGGGCCGGATCCCGCCTCCGCCGAAAGGCGTCGGCGTCGGCACGAAGCCCTTCGTGAGCACCTCTTCGAGAAAATACGTCTCGCCGTCGACGACGAGCCTCGCCTCGATGCGATCGCCCGGGCGCAGAAACGCGATGACCTTCGGGTCGTCCCGGATCGGAAAGTCCATGGTCATCGCCGACATGTAGCCCGGGATCTCTTCGTGATCCACGGTGACTCGCTTGCGCGCGGCATCGGTTTTGACCACGACGCCTTTCAGTGCATAGCGCTTCGCGTCGGGGCCCACAGTCGGCGCGCGAATGGCGGCGATCGCGGGCTGCGACGGCGCGCTCGCGGGAACCTCCGCCTTCCGGCAGGCTCCGACAAGAAGCGCGGCCGCGCACAGAGTCGAAGCCGCGGCACGTCTCGTCACGGCGCCTTTCCTACCGGATTCCGGGGGCCGTTTTCAAAGGTTAACGAGGCCCAAAGGCTCTGCCAGTCCGCATCGACGCCCGCGGGCGCGGGCGCCATTTCGACCGCTTTGATCAGCCAGAAGCCCTTCCTGGCAAGCTTGAGTGTCGCGCGCCCCTCCCGGTCGGTGCGCGAGGAGACCTTGACCGCCGGATCTCCGTGGAGAAGCGCCTGGACGAGGACGCCGGCGAGCGGCTTGCCCTCGAGAAGCAGGCGGACCGGAAGCTCGCCGCCCGGCCCGAGCGCGTAGGGATCCTTTTCCGCCACGAGCTCCAGCGTGAGGCCGAGGGCGCGGTCGCGGCCGGCGTTCGCGGCGTCCCCGGAGAGCAGCAGGGCTTTGGCGCAGCGCGAGAAGGCCTCGCGCGCCGGCTTCTCCGCATCGCCGCGCTTTTTCCGGATCTCCGAGATCTTCTCGAGGCCCTCTTCCTTCAGATAAGACTCGAACTTCGCGGCGTCGATCGCCACGTCGTAATTGAGGCTGCGATACGCCACGATCTGCAGCCCGGGGCTCTCGATCCGCATGGCGCCGGCGGGATCGGCGCCCGCGCGTCCGGGGATGTCGCGTTCTCCCGCCGAAGACACCAGGACGAAGCGCGAGAGAAGCTGCGGCACCCGAGGGAAGGGCTCGCCTTCGAACTCCGGACCGACGAACAGCCGCAGCTGCACGACGGAGCCGACGGCCGGCCGAAAGCTCGAGGCCTCGATCCAGAAATCGTGCGCGGAACCGGAGGCCGCGGCGAGGGCCGCCGCGACTCCGAGGGCGAGCCGGAGTTTCATCCCGCCGCCACGGGGACGGGACGCGACGCGATGTAGTCGGCCAGCTTCGCAAGATCGACGTTGCCACCCGAAAGCACGACGCCGACCTTCCGGCCCTTGAAGTCGGCTTTCCGGTGACGCACGGCCGCGGCGGCCGCCGCGCCCGAGGGCTCGACCAGGACTTTCATCCGCTCGAGCATCCAGGTCAGCGTCTCGATCATCTCGGCGTCGGACACGAGGAGGATGTCGGCCAGTTCCTCCTGCATGATGGCGAACGTCAGCGCTCCGGGCGTCGTCACGCGCAGGCCATCGGCGATCGTCGGATTCTGTTTGACCTCGACCCGCGATCCGGACCGCAGCGAGCGCCTCGCATCGTCGGCGGTTTCCGGCTCGACGCCGTAGATCCGGATCGCGGGACAGAGGTGTCTCGCCGCAGTCGCCCAGCCGCCGATCAGCCCGCCTCCCGAGACGGGCACGACCACGGCGTCGAGATCGGGAACGTCCTCGAGGAGCTCGACCGCTCCCGTGGCCTGGCCGGCCATGATCAGCTCGTCGTCGAAGGGCGGCACGAGAAGCGCGCTCCGCTCGCGCGCAATCTGCGCGGCCAGATCGTCCCGGCTCTGCGCCTCCCGGTCGTAGACGACGACCTCGGCCCCGTAGCCGCGCGTGGCGTCGAGCTTCGACTGGGGCGCATCGTTCGGCATGACGATGGTCGCTCGGATCCCGAGGAGCTTCGAGACGAGCGCCACGGCCTGCGCGTGGTTGCCCGACGAAAAGGCGACGACCGCCTCGACGCTCCCCCGCTCGCTCTCGGCCTTGATCTTGTTGTACGCGCCCCGGAACTTGAAGGCGCCGCCGCGCTGCAGGTTCTCGGCCTTGAAGTGGACCTCGGCGCCGCACTCGGCGTCGAACTGCTTCGAGTGGAGGACGGGCGTGCGGTGGGCGACGCCCGCGAGGCGTTTCCGAGCGGCTTTGATGTCTTCCCAGGTCGGCATACGGCCTCTCTCTCCTACGATACGACGGCCGCGGGCGCCGAGATCTGTTCCTTCCAGTCGGCCAGGGCCGCGAGGGCCCGGTCCACCATCTGCTGGCGCCGCACCTGCTTGTCGCGCACCGGGGAGTGCGAGGTGTCTTCGATCAGGCCGAAGGTCACGTTCATCGGCTCGAACTTCTCTTCGGGCGGGCGTTCCGAGCAATGCCGGGCGAGCGAGCCGATCGCGGTCGTGTACGGGATCGGCACGGCTTCCCGGCCGTCCAGGATCTGCGAAAGCGCGAGGCCGACGGCGAGGCCCGTGGCCGCGCTCTCGACGTAACCCTCGACTCCGGTGATCTGCCCGGCGAAAAAGATCCGCGGCTCCCGGCGCATGCGGAAGAAGCGATCGAGATGGGCCGGGGCCTTGATGTACGTGTTGCGGTGGAGCATCCCGTAGCGGGCGAAGGACGCGTTCTCGAGACCCGGGATCATGCGGAAGATCCGCTGCTGCTCGGGGATCTTGAGCTTGGTCTGGAAGCCGACGATGTTGTAGTGCTCCTTCGCGAGATCGTCCTGGCGCAGCTGCACGACCGCCCAGGGACGCCGGCCGGTCCGCGGGTCCGTCAGCCCCATCGGCTTCATCGGGCCGTGGCGCAAAGTCTCCCGGCCGCGCTCCGCCATGACCTCGATCGGCAGGCAGCCTTCGAAGTACACGCCCTTCTCGAAGTCCTTGATCGGGACGGTCTCGCCGGAGAGCAGGGCGTCGAGGAACCCCTCGTACTCCTCGCGCGAGAGCGGGCAGTTCCAGTAGTCCGACCCCTCGCCCTTCCCGTAGCGCGAGAGGGCATACATCTTCGAGAAATCGAGCGAGGAGGCTTCGAGGATCGGCGCCATCGAGTCGTAGAAGTAGAGATCCTCCGTGCCGAGGAGCTCGCCGATCGCGCGGTCGAGCGCGGGGGAGGTCAGGGGGCCGGTCGCGAGGACGACGAACGTGTCGCGGGGAATCGCGGAGACCTCCTCGCGAACGAGCTCGATCTCCGGCCGCGCCGCGAGCGCCTCGGTGACGAGGCCGGCGAAGACGTGGCGGTCCATGGCCAGCGCGTCGCCGGCCGGCACGGCGGCCTGACGCGCGCATCGGATCACGAGCGAGTCGAGGGCCTCCATCTCGCGCTTGAGCAGGCCGACGGCGTTTCGCGGATTGTCCGAGCGGAAAGAGTTCGAGCAGACGAGCTCGGCGCAGCGGTCCGTCTGGTGGGCCGACGTGGAGACCTTCGGGCGCATCTCGTAGAGGCGCACGCGATGGCCCCGGCGGGCGAGCTGCCAGGCGCATTCCGAGCCGGCGAGGCCGGCGCCGACGATCGTGACGGTTTCGCGCACGGTGGGGATTCTACGGGGAGCGGGCCTCCGAGCTCATTGGCCGCTTCTTACCAGCCCCCGCCTCCGCCGCCACCGGAGCTTCCGCCGCCGCCTCCCCCGCCGCCGCCGCCGCTCGAGGACGAGGAGGGCGCCGAGACCCCGGCCGCGAGCGCGCCCGCGGCGACGGCCCAGGAGCTCGACGCGCCAGCGCCGCCGAACGCGCCCCCGCCGCCGGTCCAGCCGCCGCCCGGCGAGGAGGAGCTCGAGGATCCCGTGGACGAGGAGGATCCCCGCGAGACCGATCCCACGGAGGCCGCCGATGCCGCGCCATGCGCCCGGAACCACGCGTCCGCCTCCGAAGTCAGGCCGAACGCGAGGACGTAGGGAAACCACTCGTCGGCCAGCAGCGGCGTCGGGCTCTTCAGCTGTCGCTGGAAGTACGCCCGAGCCGCGGTGAGCTCCTTGCGCCGACTGATCCGACGCGGACCGCTGCGCGTCTTCGCGAGATTGAAGAGGCTGACGACGATCGCCATGCGGAGAAGCATCGTTCCCGTCACGACGACGAGATTCGCGCGGCTCGAGTCGCGTGTTCCGAGCCAGGCGAAGTAGAAGATCAGGATCATCACCCAGAGAAAAAACGGCGAAAAAGCGTCCAGCCGGTGCACGCGTTTTCGGGAGGCCCACGCGAAGCCGGCGCCGATGCCATAGAGAAGGCCGAAGATGATCGCCACGCCGATCACCTCGCCGAGCACTTCTTTGTCGGTCAGCACGGCCCAGGCGTGGCACGCCACGGCGCCGAGCAGCAGGAGCGCCGCGGGCCAGCGCGAAGGGGCGGGGGACTTGTCCTTCCACTCGCCGTGCGCGTCGAGCTTCTTCTGCAGACCGTCGCGGATCTTCGAAGCCGGATCGAAGCCTCGCGATTTGTAGTGCTTCTTGATCGCGTCGGTGTCGGTCTCCTTGCGGCCTCCGAAAAAGAGCGCCTCGATGAGCTCGCGGTCGTAGCCGTCGAAGTCGCTCACGGGAACGAGCAGGCGCATCGTCAGCGTCTTGCCCTCGGCCTGGGTCGCGATCTTCTTCTCCGCCGAAAGCCGCGCCAGCACCGCGGCGACTTCGGGCGGGCCGATCTTCTCGTCCCAGAGCGCGCCGACTTCCTCGGGTGAAAGCGACAGCAGGTGCTTCTCGAGCCAGGCCTGGTCGATCGTCGACGGATCCTGAAGCGGCGTAAAACGCCCGAGGGCCTCTTCGCGACGCCGCCACGCCGCGTAGGAAAAGACGATCACCCCGGCCAGCAGGCCGAGGAGGCCGAGTCGCATCGCCGGTGTCGCCACGCCTTTCGCCGCCGCAGGCGATCCGCTTCCGGTGTAGTCGAGAGGGACCCGCACGAGGAAGCTCGCGCCGGGCTCGAGAACACCGCTCGACCACGAGCCCGGGAAGGCCTCCTGCGGTTTCCAGACCGGAGCCAGCGCGAGCGAGACCGAAAGCTTCCGGATCGGCCATTCCCGCTGCGGGAAAGCGAAGTCGTGCTCCAGCAGATAGCTCCGGCCCCGCTTCACGAGAACGCCCGAGATCGTGTAGGCGAGCTCGTAGACGATCTCGGTGTTCGAAAAGGGCGGGTCCGTCGGAAGGCGGCTGCGCCAGCGCAGGACCCTGTCTCCCGTCCAGCCCCACTCGTCGACGGCGGCGAGGCCTCCCTCGGTGAGAGGGTGGCGCGTGCCGTCCGGAGCGATGCGCGTCACCGATTCGAGATCGAGCGACTGCCCCACGAGCACGCGGAAGGTGCGCTCGCCTCCGTTCCAGTCGCCGTCGAAGACCACCGTCTGCGTCTCGACGACGTGGAGCGCGCCGCTCTCATCCAGCCGCGCGCGCACGTCGATCGCCCGCCATGAGAGCTCTCTCGCCGAGAGGCTCGCCGCGAAAAAGGCAGCCCCGGCGACCAGCAGGATCAGCCCGAGACGTCGCAAGGTGTGGAGCACGTTGCGAGATTGTAAATCGAGCCGCTTGACCCTCGGTGCGCCCGCGTCTACGCTCGATCGCGTTCTCAATTTCCTGAATCCGATGCTCGCGCGCGCTTCACTCGCCGGCTTCGCCGCGCTGCTTCTCTTCGGAGACGCCTCCGGAGCGCAGTCGCTCGGCCGCTGGGCCGACCAGCCCACGATGACCGGCGACTGGGGAGGCCTGCGGACGCGCTGGAGCGAGGCGGGCGTGTCGATCTTCGCCACCTACGGCGTCAACCTCGCCGGCAACCCCGTCGGCGGGCTCGAGCAGGAGGTGACCTACGTCGACGACCAGTCCTGGGGCGCCGACTTCGACCTCGGCAAGCTCTTCTGCCTCGAGGGGACGGCGGTCCGGCTGTCTTTCAATAACCGCGACGGCGTCTCGCTCTCCTCCGACGCGCTCGGCGCGCTCTTCGCCGTGCAGCAGCTCTTCGGCGGAGGCGAGCGGCCGCGCCTGATGGAGCTCGCGATCTCGCAGAGCTTTCTCGGCGGCGTGCTCAACATCCGGGCCGGCCGGGTCCTCGGCGCCTCCGATTTCGCGACCTCCCCGCTCTACTGCGAGTACATGAACCAGGCGCTCTGCGGCAACCTCGGCAACCTCGGCAAGAACATCGTCTTCTCGTTCTATCCCGTCGCGTCCTGGGGCGGCCGCGTGCAGTGGAAGCCGGAAGAGCGCTTCATGGTCCAGGCCGGCGTCTTCGAAGCGAACCCGACGCTCAACGACAAGGACGGCTTCGACTGGAGCACGGCGGGCGCGATCGGCACCGTGACCATCGGCGAGTTCTGGTACATGCCCGGGAAGCAGCCCGGAGGCTGGCCCGGCCATTACAAGTTCGGCGCCTACTACTCCTCGGCCGACGCTCCCGATCTCTATTTCGACGCCGACGGCCGGCCGTTCGTCGAGTCGGGCCAGCCGCCCCTCGAGCACTCCGGCCAGAGCGGCGTGTACCTTCTGGCCGACCAGGTCCTGACGCGCGAGGCCGAGGAAGGCAATCAGGGCCTGACGGCGCTCGGAGGCGTGGCGTTCGCGAGCGAGGCCACGAACACGATGCCGTTCTTCTTCTTCCTCGGAGCACAGTATCGGGGCGCCTTCCCGAACCGGCCGGACGATGTCCTCGGCTTCTCGGTGGCGCAGGGCCGCATCAGCTCCAACCTCGCGGCGACCCAGAGACTCCAGGGACAGATCCCGCAGAACGCGGAGACGCTCTTCGAATTCAACTACGCGCTCCACCTGACGAACTGGTTCGTCTTCGAGCCGAACCTCCAGTACGTCCTGACCCCCGGCGGCACCGGCGAGATCGACAACGCGCTGGTGCTGGGGCTCCAGACGACGCTGACGTTCTAGCGGATCACGGCCCCTGCGTCGCCGCGGCGCGAGCGCCCACGACGCGGCCGTCGTTGAGCTTCACCGGATCGGCGAGCGCGCGCGCCTGCGCGGCCGGCATCCCGCTCGCGTCGAGAAAGAGCTCGGTGCGCTGACCCGGAGCGATCACGACGGGGACGAGGACGCGTGCCGACCTTCGCGCAGCGCGCGCGTACCTCGTAGAGGCCCGCGGGAAGCGGCACTTCTTCGGGGTCGGCCTCGACGTCGGCCGAGCGGTTGTCGACCTGGGCCACGAGCTGGCCGGAGGGCCGGCGGATCACGTAGCCCGTGTGCGGGTAGACCGGCGGACTGCGATGTTTCGCCGCCGGCAGCTCCTCCGAGTAGACGAGGAGCGTTCCGGTCGACGCCGACGCCTCTGTTCCTCCGACGGCGCGCGCCGACGCGGCCGCGATCGGGCCGACCGGCGGCAACTTCAGCGGTGCCTGCGACGCGCAGCCGAGGAGAAGGACGAACGATAGACCCGCCGCCAGGCGAAGCCGGTCGCCACGCATGCGGGGATTCTACGGCGCGATCCGAAAGCTTCCGCGCAGCGTGGCGCGCGAGCGGTCGAGCGCGTCCTCGACCGTGACCTCGACCGCGCCGGGCGACTCGAGAAGCCGCGCCGGCACGGCCGCCGTGAGGAGCCGGCTGTGGCCGAACGTCGTCTTCAACGGTAGTCCGTTCCAGAGAACGACGTCGCCGCGCGTCAGCCCCGTGCCGAGGACGACGAGCCCCGCGTCGCCGTCCGGCTGCCGCCCGAAGACTTCTCCGGCGCGGCACTCCTCGGGCAGGAGCGCGCGCAGGGCCCGAACGGCCTCGCCGTCGGCGCGTGCCAGACGGCCGGTGGGGATGCTCGGAGCCGCCGGCTCCCGGCAAGCCGTCAGACAGCAGGAGGCCCGCGCAGGCCGCGGCGAGGCTAGTCCGCACGACCGATCCGGATTTCTCCCGGAGCCAGCGTGGCGTCCGGGCCTTCTTCCCGAGCCGCCGCCGGCAACGCTCCGGTGGACGAGGCGAAGGGCAGATAACCGAGCGACAGAAGTCGCGCGACGACCTCGCCGGGAAGCGGAAGCATGGCGCCCGGACGGCCGCTGGAGGGAGGCGTCGTAAAGAGCGCGGCTCCGGAAGGCAACGGCTCTCGCGCCGCCCAGCCGAGCCCGTTCCACTCGTAGGAGCCTCTCTCGAGGCGCGCTCCCCCGGCCGAGGCGATCGGCCCGGCCCCCGCAACCTCGACGACGAGAGCACGCGAATCGTCGGGCTCGAACGCGAGCCAGACCGGCGCCCGCGGCCGCGCGAAGCGCGCGGCGGTCACGGCGCCGCGCTGCGAGAAGTCGCCGCGCGAGGCGAGCCCGAAGCTCCGCAGAGCCGGCGCCGCGCTCCGGCCCCTCGCCGTCACGACGATCGGGCGTCCCGCTTCGGCCGGCACGGCGGGCAGGCGGAGGACGAGCGCGTTGGGAAAGCCCGACGCCATGTACCGGTCCACCTCCGCGAGCAGCCGCGCGCCCCACGCGGAAGCGGACGGCAGCGCGACCCGCTCCCCGGGGTCGCGCGCGAGATCGAACGACTCCTGGACCGAAAGGACGAGGAACGCGCCGCCGTTGAACCACGACGTCTGCGGAGCGCCGGTCCGCCGGATGAGCTTGTAATCGTCGGTGCGGGCGGCGAGGGCCTCGAGCGGCGGGGCCTCGCTCACGATCGGCCTGCCCCGTGGCGGCGGCGCCGCGAGAAGCGAGCGTCCTTCGAAGGATGCGGCCGCCGGCAGGCCCGCGGCCGCGAGCAGCGTCGGCGCCACGTCGAGGTGCGATGCGTTGCCGCGCAGAACGCCGCGCGCCCCCGGCATCCACGGGACTCGGAGCTCGAGCGGCACGAGGAGCTCTTCCTCGAAGAGGTAGGGGCTCGCGTGTCCCCACTCGAGGCAGCGCCCTTCGATCAGGCGGTCGCAGAGCGCCTCGCCATGATCGGAAGTCAGGAGGATCGCCGTCTGCGAGAGCCGCTCCTCGCGCTGGAGGCCCTCCAGCAGGAGGCCGAACGCGCTGTCCACGCTCCGCAGCGCCGCATCGTAGCGGTTGCGCAGCCAGCCGGCGAGCGCGGGGTCGTCGCCGCGCGTGCTGGCGAGCTCGGCGAACTCGGAGCGCCAGTTCGGGCCGAGCGCCGCGACGTCGCCGAAGAGCTCCCGGGCCGACTCCTCGTCGGCGGCGTAGTCGTGCACCTGATACGTGTGGAGAAAGAGAAACACCGGCTCGTCCCGGTGCTCCCGCAGCAGGCCGAGAGACCGCCGGACGGCCTCCGCGGCGGACTCGCGCGTCGCGAAGTAGCGATCGAAGCCCTGCGCCATGCCGAAGGCCGGATCGACCAGGCCGCCTCCCGTCACGGCGAGCGTCCGATAGCCCGCCGCGGCCATGCGCTCGGCGAGCGTGTCGAAACCCTCCGCGAGGACGTTTCCGTAACGGCCGGCGTCGTGGCGGGCCACCGGGACCGAGGCGAAGAGCGAGGCATGCGAAGGAAGCGTCCAGTTCGCGGCCGCCACGCACTTTTCGGCGCGGAGCCCGTGCCCGAAATACCGATCGAGCCGCGGCGTCGTGGCGAGCGGATACCCGTAGGCTCCCACGCGGTCGGCCCGCAGCGTGTCGATCAACAGAAGGACGATCGTCCGCGGCGCCTCCCGCGCGACGGCCGAGAGCGAGGGCTCCGCCAGAAAGATCGAGCGCGTCTTTGCGCCGGGAGCGTCGTTCTCGTACTTGAGCTCGAGCTCGGTGGAGGCGCCGGCCGCCGGAAGCTCCACGGAGAGCGGATGCCACCGCGTGGGGTCCGCGGAGAGCGGGAGGCTCTGAGACGACCGGCCGGTCAGCGCCCGACAACCGGACGGCGAGATTCCCCGCCGGATCGCCCGCGAGAAGGCTCGCGTACGCGCCCGAGAGCCGGCGGGCCCGCCCGGCCGGCAGCGACCAGCGTACGGCGTCCCCGGGCGAGAGCCAGACGCCGGGACGCGTCTCCGAGGCGACGCCGACCCATTCGGTTTCGGGCATGGGCAGCCGGACGACGAGGCGGGAGCGGTCTCCGCAGGCGAACGAAAGGGCCGCGAGGGCGAGCATCCCGCCGGCCAGGGCGGGGCGAGGACGGCGATGGGCCCGCGCGGCGCTCATCGTCTCAGCGCTTCGGCCGGCTCCTCTCCTTGCCCTTCCGCCGCGCCACCGGAATGACGAACCGGATCGAGGTCAGACGCGGTGAGAACGCGGCGATCTTGTTGTCGACGAGACCGGCCGCGAGCCCCGCCCTCTGGACGTCGAGCCACATGTACGGAAATTCGAGCTCGGCGACGAACGGCTTCTTCGGAAAGACGACCCAGAGAGAGCCCGCCGGTTCCAGGCGCTCCTCGAGATCGGCGAAGAACGAGGACAGCGAGCCCTCGGCCGGGACCTCCGCCATCACCCAGGTGTGCGTTCCCGGGGGCAGCTTCGACACGCGCTCGACGAGCGGCCCGAAGATCTCGCGCATCGCCCGCACGAACTCGGGCGAGCGGCCCGTGGCGTACGCCGTGCCGTCCTGGGCCGGAAGCGAGAACTTCTCCCACGGCGCCTTCATGGCTGCGGATTCTAGGGCCCGGGACCGCCAGGACCTAAGATGCGCCATGGCCTTCGAGGCCGATCTCTATCCCGACGAGTACTACGACGGGCTGCACCGCGTCACGGCGTTCGCGGCGACGACGCGCAAGTGGCGGGAGCGCGACCGGGACATCCTCCGGCTCGCGCTCGGCGGTCTCACACTCCCGGCGGCGGACAGCGTCGTTCTGGACCTCGGCTCGGCCCGCGGCGACGTCTGTTTCCTGCTCGCCCGGCACGTCAAAGAGGCCATCGGCGTCGACGCGTCCCCGAAGGCGCTCGAAATCGCCGAGGCCGAGCGGGAGCGCCGGGGCCTCGCCAACGTCCGCTTTGTCCAGACGGACGTCGCATCGCTCGATGGCGTCCGGCCCGCCTCGATCGACGTCGCCGGCGCCTTCGACCTGCTGGAGCACGTCGACGATGCCACGGTCCGGCAGATGCTCCGCGCTTTGACCCGCGTGCTCAAACCCGGCGGAGTCCTCGCCGCGTACACACCCAACCGCGAGCACTACGTCGAAAGGCTCAAGGCGCACGACTTCCTCCTGAAGCAGTTCCCCGAGCACATCGCCGTGCGGCGGCCGCGGGAGATCCGTCGGCTCCTCGAAGCGGAGGGCTGGACGCTTCTCGAGATGACCTACTCCACGGCGCCGTTCCCGGTCGTGCGCTGGGTCGAGAAACTCCTCTGGCGGCTGCCCGGAATCGGCCGGCTCTTCCGCTACCGGATCCTGCTGCGGGCGGCACCCCCGCGATAAACTGGCCGGTTCATGCGCACGAGCGTCGTCATTCCCTGCCGCAATGCCGTCCGCACCGTGCGGGACGCGGTGGCGTCCGCCTGCGCGCAGTCGGAGCCTCCCGCCGAGGTCGTGGTCGTGGACGACGCCTCGACCGACGGGTCGGCGGATGCCGCGCGCGAAGCCGGCGCCCGCGTGATCCGGAACGCCTCCCGCCGAAACGCCGGCGGAGCCCGAAACGCGGGACTGGAGGCCACCCGCGGGGACCTGCTCGCGTTTCTCGACGCCGACGCGGTGGCGCCGAAAGACTGGCTCGCCCGCGCGCGCAGCGCCTTCGAGGGCGATCCCTCGATCGTGGGCGTCGGGGGGCGCATCGTCAACGGCCGGCCGACGCGCTACGGCGAGCTCGACTACTACCTGAACCACTCCGAGTGGATCGCCGACGGACGGCCGGGCGAGCGCCGCAACATCCCGACGATGGCCATCGTCTACCGCCGCGACGCGATCGGCCCCGTGCGCTTTCCCGAGTCCAACACCGGCGAGGACACGGCGTTCGCCCTGGCCGTCACCGCCCGCGGAGGCCGGCTCTGGTACGACCCGGGAATCGTGGTGACCCACCGGCACGAGCGGCTGGACTCGCGCGCGTTCTGGGAGAAGCAGGTGGCCTGCGGGCGCACGATCTACGAGACGCGGCGCGACTTCGACCGTCCGGGCAAGTCGCTCGTGCGCTTCCCGGCGCTGCTCTTTCTGTTTCCGCATCTCTGGATCACGGTCGGACGCATGATCCGCGCGGGACACGCGGGGAAAGCGGTGACGCTCTTCCCGTGGCTCTTCACCGGAGAGGTGGCCCGCATCAAAGGCTTTTTCGAGGCCCGGGCCGCATGAGCAAGCTCTCCCAGGGCCTGGCCCTCGCCCGCGACTGGGTCGCGCCGGGAGAGGCGATCGCGCAGTGGACGCACTTCGTGACGTCCGTGTGCAACGCGCGCTGCGCCCACTGCTTCTATCCGATCAACGCGGGCAAGAACGAGCTGACGCTCGAGGAGATGGACCGCTTCGCGTCGACGCTGCCGCCCATCCGGCTCCTGCTCATCTCGGGCGGCGAGCCGTTTCTGCGGCGCGATCTGCCGGAGCTCATGCGGATCTACTTCGAGCGGTGCGGCTTCTTCTCGGCCTCCATCCCGACCAACGGCTTCTCGCCCGACGAGGTCGCGCGCGCGACAGAGAAGATCTGCGGCTATTCGCCCGACCTCTCTCTGGGCGTTACCGTCTCGATCGACGGTTTTCGCGACTTCCACGACCGGGTGCGCGCCGTTCCGGGCCTCTACGACCGCGCGCTCGCGACGCTCGAGGCGCTCATCGCCCTCTCGCGCCGCACGCCGAATCTGACGGCCGGCGTGACGACGGTCTTCATGCGCGACAACCAGAAGGAAGTCGAGGACTTCTGCGAGTTCGTCTACGCGAAGTACCGCCCGAACCACCACTCCCTCGGGTTCGTGCGGGGCGACGCCTATGACCCCGGCGTCAAGGAGGGGCTCGACGTCGACCTCTACCTCCGCCTGTCGAGGAGGATCGACCTCCGCTATCCTCCGGACGAGGCCCGGGCCGGGTGGAAGGGCGCGCGGACCCGGGCGCGGCGGGAAATCAACCGCCGGAGGTTCGAGTACATCGCGCGCCAGGCCACGGGCGGGCCGTTCGAGGGCTTCTGCCTCGCCGGCGAAAGGGAGTACGTGCTGACCGAAGACGGCAACGTGCACGGCTGCGAGCTCATCTCGGAAGTCCTCGGCAACGTGCGCGGGGCCGGCTACGACTGGGCGAAGATCCGCGAGAGCGAGGCGGCCCGGGCGTTCGTGGAATCGAAGCACGCGCGCCTCTGCCGCTGCACCCACGAGTGCAACACGCGCACGATGATCCTCTTCGACAAGAAGAACGCCCTCCCCATCGTCGCGGCGATGGCCGGCGTGGAGGCGCGGCGGCCCCCCGTCGGAGACAGGAAATGAGCAAGGGAAAGAACGGCCTCCGCCTCCATTCGCTCAAGTACATGCTGGAGCTGACCTCCCGCTGCAACCTCCGCTGCGGGATGTGCCCCATGGACGTCCTCACGCGGCCCTTCGAGGACGCCCCGTTTTCCATGGTCGAGGACGTGTCACGGCAGATGCGCGAGCTGCGCCTTCCGATGAAGTACCTCCACGAGATGGGCGAGCCGTTTCTCTACAAGAGGCTTTGCGAGGCCATCGATCTCTTCCCGGGAGTCTGCGTCTCGACCAACGGGACGCTTCTTTCGGAGCAGTGGGCGAAGGACATCCTGTCGAGCTCGCTCTCGAAGCTCCGGATCTGCATCGACACGCTCAAGCCCGAGGTCTACCCGATCGTGCGCAAGGGCGGAAAGTTCGACGCCGTCGTCGAGAACATCCGCCGATTCCTCGAGATGTCGAAGGGCAAGAAGATCGTCGTCGAGATCCAGCGGATGATCACGACACAGACCCACGACGAGAGCGTCAAGAGCTTCCGCGAGTTCTTCCACCTCGACCGATACCCCCAGGCGAAGATCATCCAGAAGACCTGCGAGGGCCTCGACACTTCCGAGGTCACGGAGCTCCACCAGTCCTACTACGGCTGCTTCCAGGGCACGCCGTACCAGTGGTTCGTCATCCTCTGCAACGGCGATGTCACGCACTGCTGCTACGACTACGACGGCACGCAGAAGCTCGGCAACGTCCGCGAGAAGCCCATCGCCGAGATCGCCAACTCGCCCTTCCTCGCCACGATCGAGGAGGGCTTCCGCACCCACGACTTCTCGCAGCTCCCCCGCTGCGCCGAGTGCTTCAAGAATCCGGCGGCCAAGCCGCCGCTGACGGACCGGCTGTGGCGCTACGCGCAGGCCTTCCCCTGGAAGGATCCGTTCCGGAGGTTCCTGAACGTGCCCGACGTCCCGGGGGGAGAAAACTGACTGTGCGGCGAACGCGGACAGCGTTCGCCAAACAGTCATCCTGAGGAGCGCAGCGACGAAGGATCCCGACTCGACTCGCCGTACGGCTCGTAGGCCTGCCGACTGCGGGATCCTTCGCTTCGCTCAGGTGCGCGATGACGGGCCGGTGCCGATGACTAAGGATGCGGTCTTACGCCTTCGCCCGCCGGGCTCGCGGTTTCGCCGCCTTGCTCGCTTTCGCGACGACCACCGGGTCCGGCAGATCCGGCGGCGCCTCGGGCGTGAACTCGACGATCGGCGGGATCTCTCCCGGGGGCTTCTCGAAACCACAGCCCGCCTTGTCGCACGCGAAGACGTTGCCCGACTTCCTCTCGCGGAAGAGCAGGTACGGGTTGCCGCACGCGGGGCAGGCCTCGGGGATCGGGCGGACCGAGAGCGAGAAGTCGCAGTTCGGGTAGTTCACGCAGCCGTAGAAGGGGCGGAACCGCCCGCGTCGCTCGGCGAGGATCCCGCCGTCCTTGGGACACTTCACTCCGGTGTCTTTGATCGGCTTGGGCGGCTTGTACTTGCAGGCCGGGTAGTTGGAGCAGGACACGTACGCGCCGTAGCGGCCGTGGCGCCGCACGAGGCCGTTGCCGCAGCGCGGGCAGATCTGCCCGGTCGGCTCGTCGGGCCGAGCCTCGGCCTTGCCTCCGGCCACCGCGATGTTCACGACGTTGCGGCACTTGGGGTACGCCGTGCAGCCGAGGAAGGTCGAGCCCGTCCGGCTCTGTCGGACTTTCATCGGCTCGCCGCACTCGTCGCACGTCGTCTTCTCGATCTCCGACATGTCGACGGCGTCTTCCTCGGGATCCGGGATGTTCTGCGTGAACGTGCACGAGGGGTACCCGCTGCACGCGATGAAGAGGCCGTTCTTGCCCATGCGGAGCTTCAGCTTCTTGCCGCAGGTGGGGCACTTCTCGTCGATCGCGGGAACGGCCGAGAGCTTGAGCTTGCGCGCCTGGGCGAGCGGGATCCCGGCCTTGCTCGAGTGCATGCCTTCGAGCGCGCGGTTGCGGTCGCGGGTGAAAGTCTTGTCGAAGTCGGAGAGGGCCTTGGTCCAGGAGAGCTTGCCCTCCTCCACGTCGTCGAGGGCTTCCTCCATGCGCGCCGTGTACGCGGTCTCGAAGAAGTCGTCGAAGTAGGGAATCAGAAGCTCGATGACCGTCCGGCCGAGGGCCGTCGGAATGAAGCGGCGGTCCTTGCGGTGGACGTAGCGGCGCTCCTCGATCTTCCGCAGGATCTCGGCGTACGTCGAGGGCCTCCCGATGCCGTTCTCCTCGAGGAACTTGACGAGGGAGGCTTCGTTGAAGCGCGGCGGAGGCTGCGTGGCCTTCTTCTCGGGCAGCAACCTCGACGAGCTTCAGCGTCTCTCCCTGCGTCAGGGGCGGCAGCTTCGGCGAATCCTTGTCGGCGTCTTCTTCGTCTTCCCCCGAAGCGGCAGACACGCCGTAGGCGGCGAGGTATCCGGCGAACTTGAGCGTCGAGCCGGAAGCCCGGTAGACAGCCTTGCCGGCCGTGATGTCGGCCGAGGTGGTGTCGTAGACGGCCGGCGACATCTGCGAGGCGACGAAGCGCTCCCAGATGATGCGGTACATCTTGGCCTCGTCCGCTGCCACGTACCTGGCGACCTCGTCGGGGGGCAGGTCGAGGTACGTGGGGCGGATCGCCTCATGCGCGTCCTGCGTGTCCCGGCGGCTCTTGAAGTAGCGCGGCCCCTCCGGCATCGACTCGGGACCGTACGTGGCGGCGATGTGTTCGCGAACCGCCGTCAGCGCGTCGGCGGAGACGCGCGTCGAGTCGGTGCGCATGTACGTGATCAGACCGACGGTGCCTCGCCCCGGGATTTCGCGGCCTTCATAGAGGCGCTGGGCGATCTGCATGGTGCGACGCACGGCGAAGCCGCGCCGCGCCGCGGCCTGCTGGAGCTGCGAGGTGATGAACGGAGGCGCGGGGTTCTTGCGGCGCTCGGAGGTCTCGACGGCGGAGACCATCCAGACCGCCTTCGACACGTCGTCCAGGACCTTCTTTGCCGAGGCCTCGTCGGGCAGGCGCGGGTCCGAGCCGTCGAACTTGAGCTTCTCGCCATCGAAAGACGACAGCCTCGCCGTGAACTCTGGAGGGACCCGGCCCTCGAGCCGCGCGTCGAGCGACCAGTACTCGATCGGGACGAAGGCCTCGATCTCGTTCTCGCGCTCGCAGATGATCCGCAGCGCCACCGTCTGCACGCGTCCGGCCGAGAGGCCGCGCCAGACCTTCTTCCAGAGCAGGTCCGACACCTCGTAGCCGACGAGCCGATCGATGATGCGGCGCGCCTGCTGGGCGTCGACCCGCCGGCCGTCGATCTCGCCCGCCTGCTCCATGGCCGCGAGGACCGCCTTCTTGGTGATCTCATTGAATCGGACGCGCTGGAACTTCGTCTTGCCCGCGCCGGGCTGGAGCGTCTGCTGGAGATGCCACGAGATCGCCTCGCCCTCGCGGTCCGGGTCGGCCGCAAGGTAGACGTTGTCGGCCGCCTTGGCCGCCTTCTTGAGCTCGTTGATCGTCTTTTCCTTGCCGGCGAGGGCCTCGTAGGTCGGCGCGTAGGAGTTGTCGCGGTCCACGCCGAGCCCCTTGCGCGGCAGATCGCGCACGTGCCCGTACGAGGCCATGACCTTGAAGCCCTTGCCGAGGAACTTCTCGAGGGTCTTGGCCTTCGCGGGGGACTCGACGATGACGATGGACTTGGGCATACGGGGCGGGGACCCTCTCACAACACCGGAGAAAGAGCAAACCGCGGGTGTTTCATCTGTCGAAACAAATGTCTATTCCGAAGGGGATGAGGTGGAGCGTTAAGAGTTGAGAGTTAAGGGCTTTCGCACGCTCAACTCTCAACTCTCAACTCCCGTCAATGTCTCCGCACTCCGTATCTCCCCTCCTGCGTCAGCGCGAGACCCGCGGCCTCGAGCTCGAAGAGTCCCGCCAGCACCGTGGCCGCCGGGAGCTCGAGCGCCTGCGCGAGCTCCTCCGCCGAGAGTGAATCGTCCTTCGACAGCGTCTCGAGCATACGCCGTGCCTCGGGCGAAAGCTCGACCGCGGACACGGAAGGCGCGATCGGCTGCGGAATCCCGACCGAGGGAAAGAGCTCCGCGAGGACGTCCTCGGCGCCGCGGCAGAGGATCGCGCCGTCCTTCAGGAGCGCGTGCGCTCCGACGGAGGTTTCGGAGAAGACGGAGCCGGGCACGGCGAAGACGTCGCGCCCGAAATCGGAGGCCAGCCTCGCCGTGATCAGAGAGCCGGAGCGTCGCGACGCCTCGACGACCACGACTCCCGCCGAGAGCCCCGCGATGACCCGGTTGCGGATCGGAAAATTCTGCGGCCGCGGCTCGATTCCGGGAGCGTACTCCGAAAGCAGCAGGTGACCTTCGGCGAGACGTTCCTTCAGCCGGCGATGCTCGCGCGGATAGTCCACGTCGATTCCGCACCCGAGCACCGCGATCGTTCCGCCGGGACCCTCGAGCGCCGCTTCGTGCGCGGCCGCGTCGATGCCCCGCGCGAAGCCCGAGGCCACCGCCACGCCCGCCGCCGAGAGCTCCTGCCCGAGCCTCCACGCGACGTCCCGACCGTAGCGGGACGCGTCCCGGGATCCGACGATCGCGACGATCGGAAGCCCAAGCCGCTCGAGGCGGCCGAGCGCGAAAAGCAGGAAGGGGGGATCGGCGATTTCCCGGAGGGCCTGCG
Organism: uncultured Acidobacteriota bacterium; assembly: GCA_963782585.1. Lineage (GTDB taxonomy): Bacteria > Acidobacteriota > Thermoanaerobaculia > UBA5066 > Gp7-AA6 > DAHUXD01. Next base: position 111,247 of record CAWAKL010000009.1, on the reverse strand, counting down.
GGTATTCGGGATCGAAGGCCGTCACGAGACGCAGTCCCGTCTGCTCGATTCGGGCCGCCCAACGCTCGGCCTCCGCGTCGTCTCCCGCCCGCAGGACCGACCGGGCCCGCTCCCGGGAGCCCAAAAAGGCGGACAAGTCGCCTTCTTCGGAGGACAGAAGCCCTTCGACGCTGCCGCGCGCGCGGAGGATCGGCCAGAGTTTCTGCGGAGTGACGCTGCCGCGCGCCCACGAGAGCGCGGCGCGTCGATCCAGGGAATACGCGCTCACTTCTTTTAGTAATCTTTCATGGACAGTGAGGCGACAATTCTCCGATCCTCCGTCGACGCCAAACCTATAATAGCCACCCCGACACGGGAGGCGGGTGGCACCTTGAGGAATGGCGGCACGTGGATCCTCACCCTACTTCTTGTCACGGGCGCGTGCACCTCGTACCCGCACACGGACCGTGCATCGACCCAGCTCTCCTTCGGCACCGACGTCGCGAAGGAGGGCCACTGGCGAGAAGCGGCCTTCCGATTCGAGCAGGCCATCGCCAAAGACCCGGAGAACGCCCGCGCGCACAACAACCTGGCGGTGGCCATGGAGGCCAACGGCGATTTCTCCCGCGCTCTGACCGAGTACAAGAAGGCCCTCGAGCTCGAGCCGAACAACGAGTACATCCGGCGCAACTACGCGCGCTTCGCCGAGTTCTACACGTCCTACACGAAGACCACGGGAAAGGCCGCCAGTGCGCCCACGCCCTGAACTTCGCCGCCGCATCGCCGCGGCCGCGGCCGCGCTCCTGCTCCTCGTCGGCGCCCCGCCGCTCTCGGCCGGCGTCGACCAGGTCCGCCTCCGGCTCCCGCTGAAGGCCAAGCTGCCCCTTCGCGGCAACGAGCGCATCGCCCTCGCGCCCATGATCATCGTCACCGACGCCGAGAAGGGGCGCGACAAGCGCCTCGCGAACGTCGATCTGCAGGCGGAGTTCCAGCGCTTCCTGAGGAAGCAGCTCGAGAAGCGGACGCGCTTCGAGATCATTCAGACCCAGCCGGACGTCAAGCTGCCCACGCAGGTCCTCACCGAGCTCGCCAAGGCGCAGGAATTCTGGGCCTCGGTCGGAACGCAGACGGGCGCCGAGATCGTCGTTTCGGGAAGCCTCGAGTTCAAGATCGAGGATCGCTCGGGCTACAAGACCGAGGAGTACACCTCCCCGATCGACGGCCGCACCTACTACCGCCAGGTCTACGTCGAGCAAACCGGATTTCTCTTCGACATCGTCCTGCTCGTCCTCGACGGGCGCACCGGCGAGAAGCTCCTGCAGGATCAGTTCAAGGACTTCCGCCAGACCGGCAGCCGCCGCGCCGACGAGCTGCAGGGACTCTTCGAAAACCTGTTTTCACTGGAGAGCCAGATCCTGAACACGTTCGTCGCCCGCGATCGCGAGGCCGAACGCTACATCTTCACCAACTGAACTCCCCGAGGTCAGAATGAAGAAGCTGTCCGCCGTCGCCGCACTCGCCGTCGCCGCCGCCGCGCTGTTCGCGCCCGCCGCAGCCTCGGCCCAGGTCATCGACCCGTACTACACCTACTTCGGAACCAACAAGATCGCCTACGACACCTTCACCTGGAAGACCTACCGGTCGACGCACTTCCTGATCTATTTCCACGATCGCGAGGAGGTGTCGCTCCAGAAGGTGGCCTCCTACGCGGAGAGCGCCTACGACGACATCTCGCGCTCCCTGAACTTCCAGATTCCCAAGCCGATCAACATCATCTACTACGCGACGCACACCGAGTTCGAGCAGACGAACACGCTCTCGGGCTTCATCCCCGAGGGCGTCGGCGCCTTCGCGCTGCCGACCCGCAACCGCATGGTTCTCCCGATCGACATGCCCGACGAGGAGCTGCAGAAGCTGATCGCCCACGAGCTGACGCACGTTTTCCAGTTCGAGGTTTTCTTCGGAGGCAGCTTCATCCGCGCCTACACCTCCGGAGCCCCCCAGTGGCTGACGGAGGGCATGGCCTCCTACTTCGCCTCGGACGAGGACTCCCGCGACCACATGGTGCTGCGCGACGCCGTCCTCGCCGATCAGGTCCCGGAGATCGCCGAGCGCGGCATCTACGGCTTCTTCGCCTACCGCTTCGGCCACGCCGTGTTCGACTTCATCGAGGCGGAGTGGGGCAAGGACGGCGTGCGGGACTTCGTCTTCGAGTACCGCGGCCAGCTCGGCCCCAACATCGACCGCGTCCTGCAGCGGACCTACGGCGTCTCGGCCGAGGACTTCGACATCCGCTTCCGCCGCTACCTGCGCCAGCGTTTCCTGAAGATGCTGACCGAGCGCGGTGAGCCCATCGACTTCGGCGATCAGGTCCGCCTCTCGCAGGAAGGCTCGGCCGAGGTCTCGGTCCGGCCGTTCCCGTCCGGCGATTTCGGCGCCGCGATCTCGACGCTCGGCGAGGACGCCAACGTCGTCGTTTTCTCGCCGCGCGACCGCAAGCTCTACCGCAACCTGACCAAGGGCTTCAAGACCGACTACGAGTACATCGTCGCGCAGTGGCTGACGACCGGCCCGGTCGGCGGGGTCGACCTCGCCGTCTCGCCCGACGGCAACACGCTGGCCTTCTTCGTCAAGCGCGAGCGGGGCCGCGAGCTGCTGCTCTTGAACGCCCTCGACGGGAAGATCGAAACGATGATCCCGATGCCGGGCCTCGACCAGCAGCTGAACCCGGCCTTTTCGCCGGACGGCAAGCGGATCGCCTTCCTCGCGGTCAAGGGCGGCAGCGCCGACATCTACACCTACGACTTCGAGTCCAAGGGCATCGTCAACGTCACGCAGGACAACTCCTTCGACTTCGCGCCGACCTTCTCTCCCGACGGCGAGTGGATCTACTACTCCGGCGTCCAGGGCACCACGGCCAAGATCTTCCGGCTGCGGCCGGGCGTCGCGGGCTCGCGCGAACAGGTCACCTACGGCGACTGGAACGACGAGGACGCCGCGCTCTCCCCCGACGGCAAGCGGCTCTTCTTCTCCTCGGACCGCAACGGCGGCGTCTACAACGTCTACTCGGTCGATCTCGCAAACGGCGAGACGAACATGTTCACCAACGTCGTCGGCGGCTGCTTCTCCCCCGCGATCCTGACGGCCCGCGACGGCTCCGAGCGGCTCGTGTTCTCGGCGTACTACAAGCGCCGCTTCATGCTCTACGTCACCGACGCGAAGAAGCCGTACCGCAAGCTCGCCGAGCTCAACCCCGCGCCCTCGCCGGCCGGACCGGCGACCATCGCTCCCTTCCAGCCCTCGATCGAGGTGTCCGTCGACCCCGAGAAGATCGAGAGGCCGAGCCGCAAGCTCTTCATCGAGAACGCCCAGATCCTCGCCGGCGTGGCGTCGGACGGGCAGTTCCTCTCGAACACGATCCTGACCTTCGGCGACAACCTCGGCGATCGGCGCCTGACGGCGATCCTGTGGACGGTCTCGGGTTACACCAACGGCAGCCTCTCGTACACGGACATCGGCCACCGCCTGCAGAAGGGCGTCCAGGCGTTCTACAACCGCAACTACTACTACGTCCTCAACAACGACGGCACCGTCAGCACCCAGAGCAACTACCAGTTCATCGGCGGCAACGTCTTCGCTTCCTATCCCTTCAACCGGTACTACCGGCTGGAGGGGGACGTCGGCTTCGTCGACCGCGACTTCAACGGGTATCCCGTCTGGATCGAAACGGACACGGGCTCCGGGATCCTCGGGATCCCGACCCAGAACAGCTATCCGACGATCGGCGCGCGGCTGGTCGGCGACACGACCCAGTACGAGTCCTTCGGGCCGGTCTCCGGGCGCAAGCTCTCGATCGGACTCAGCTGGGCGCCGTACGTCAACGGCACGCAGATTCCCGGCACGGAAGACGACATCACGCTGTCCTTCAACGCGCAAATGGATCTGCGCCACTACTTCAAGATCACCCGCCGCTCGCTCTTCGCGATCCGTCTCTACGCGTTCCGCGCGGACGGTTCCCTCCCCGACGTCCTCGCCTTCGGCGGCATCGACACGCTGCGGACGTTCCCGGTCTACGGGCTCGTCGGCAACACGGCGGGCTTTATGAACATCGAGTTCCGCTTCCCGCTCATCGATCTGATCGCCACGCCCTTCCTCGGCATCCGCGAGATCCGCGGCAAGGTGTTCATCGACGTCGGCGGCGCGGCCCTGAAGAATCAGCCCTGGCAGTTCTGGAACGACTACACGCTCTGCGGCAACGGCACCGCGATCGGCGGCGCGCCGGCGGGTTGCAACGGCTCGCAGGGCGGTTTCTCCGACTGGGGCTTCGGATTCCAGACGAACTTCCTCGGCCTGCCGCTCCATTTCGACATGGCGCGCCAGTGGAACTTCAAGAATCAGCTGACCGACTTCAAGCTCTTCTTCTATCTGGGTCAGGAGTTCTGAGAGCCGGCGCTCAGCGAGCCCGGGCCGCCCCGGGAAGACTTACAATCGCGCGACCGTGACGTCGCGCAAGGCCCTGGCGATCCGCGTGCTCGGACCCTACGGGGGGTCCGCGCCGGGCTACCGGATGACGACCTTCGTCATCGACGGCGAAACGGCCCTGGACGCGGGTGCGCTGACCGACGCGCTGCCGCTCGCCGCGCAGCGGCGGCTGCGCCGGGTCGTCCTGACCCACGCGCACCTCGACCACGTTGCTTCGCTGCCGTTTCTGGTCGAAAACCTCTACGGCCGCGAGCGGCCGCTCGAGATCGTCGCGCCGGCGCCGGTCCTCCGCACGCTCGTCCGCCACGTCTTCAACGACGAGGCCTGGCCCGACTTCTCGCGGCTGCCGTCGCGGAAGCGGCCGACGATCGTGTTCCGCCCGATCGCCGTCGGACGGCCCTTCCTCGCGGGCCTCGTGCGCTTCACTCCCCTGCCGGTCGATCACATCGTGCCGGCGTACGGCTACCTCGTCTCCAAGCCCGGGCGATCCGTCCTCTTCTCGGGCGACACGACGTCGACGCGCCGGATCTGGGAGCACGCCGCGCGCGCGCGCGATTTGAAGGCGATCTTTCTCGAGGTGTCCTTCTCGGACACGCAGGCCGACGTGGCCCGGGCGTCCTGTCACCTCACGCCGCGCCAGCTGCCCGGGGAGCTCGCGAAGGCGCCGGTGCGCTGCCCCGTCTACCTGTACCACATGAAGCCGCCCTCGCTGCCGCGCATCCGCCGCGAGGTCGCCCGGCTCGGAGAGCCGCGCCTGCGGCTGCTCGAATCGGAGAGATCCTTCCGCTTCTGACGTCTCAGGAACCGAGCTTGACCTCGATGGCCCGCCACTTCTGCTGGCGGAAGCGCGCGACGCTCAGCGCGCAGCGCGTCATGTGGCCGAGCACGATCGCGATCCAGATGCCGCCGGCGGTCAGGCCGCGCGTCGCCTGCAGCGCCGCACAGAGACCGAGCGGAATGACGATCTGGGACACGATCGAGATGTAGAGCGGGCCGCGGGTGTCGCCCGTCCCCTGAAGGCCTCCGCTGAAGCAGAGGGCGACGGTGATGAAGAGCCCGGAGAGGGCGAGGTACCGCAGCAGCTGCTGGCCGAGGGCGAGAACCACCGCCATCCTCCATCCCGAAGAGGCCCAGCAGGAGCTTCGGGACGGCGAGGAAGAGAAGGCCCACGGCGACGGCCACGCCGAGGCCGATGCGGGAGGCCACCCGCACGCCCTCCACCACGCGATCGGGCCGGCCCGCTCCCAGGTTCTGTCCGGCGATCGCCGCGGCCGCGCCCATCAGGCCCACCGAGGTCCACGTGATCAGCGAGAACAGCTCCGTGTACGCGACCGCGTAGGCCGCCTGGGCCGCCGCGCTCTGCGGAAGCGACCCGATGAAGCGCAGCAGAAGAACGCCGGCGACGTTCATCGCGATGCCCTGAACGCCGGTGGGCAGCCCGAACCGGAAGAGCTCGCGGATGATCTCGAAATCCGGCGCCTTGCTCATGCCCGGCTCGAAATGGATCACCGAGTCCGGACGGCTCATCCGCCAGAGCCCGTATGCCGACACCAGCGTGCTGCTCGCGATCGTCCCGAACGCCGCGCCGATCGTTCCCAGCCGGGGAATGAGGACGATGTTGAAGACGATGGTCAGCACCGTCATCATGAGCCCCAGCCGCAGAGGCGTCCGGGCGTCCCCCGCCGCCCGGAACGCGCCGCTCAACAGGAAGAAGACCATCATGCCGACGATGCCCACGAGCATCGCCCGCAGGAAGGGCATCGCCTCCGCCCGCACCTCGGGAGCCGCATTCACGAGATCGAGCAGGTACGGCGCCGCGACCCAGCCGAGCGCCCCGAGCGCGACGGACATGGCCGTGGCCGTCAGGAAGGCCTGGTAGACGGTGCGATTCACCTTCTCGTGCTGATTGGCGCCCGCAAATCGGGCGACGAGCACGCCCATGCCGCTGAAGACGGAGCTCGCGAAGACGATGACGACGATGACGATCTGCCAGCTGACGCCGATCGCGGCGTTCGCGGTGTAACCCACGAAATGCCCGACCATCGCGTGGTCGATGATCCCCTGCAGTCCCGCGATGACGTTCTGCAGCATCGTCGGCCAGGCGATCCTCCAGACGGCCGGCCCGATGGGGCCCTCCACGATGGAACGATCGAAGGCCTTTCGAGCGGGGCGCGGGGGCGTGAATTCCCGTGCTTCCCCCACGCCATCGGGGCCCGAGGCCACCTCCGCCGGCACCTCGGCCGCATCCTCGGGGACATCTCCGACGCGCGTCATGACAGTGATTACGAGCGCCGCGCGGAGTCGGTCTCCGCGTCCGCCGGATTTTTCGAGAGCATCCTGGCCCAGGCCAGCAGGTCCACGGCGAGGCTCGCGGCGAAACGGCCGCGGAGCGAGTCGTTGCGGAGCAGGTCTTCGCGCGCGCCGGTCAGGGTCGCCTCGCGCATCAGCCAGGTCCGGCCCTCGCGCACCTGGGGACGGAAGGACGACCGCTGCGACGACGCGCCGGCCCGGCGCACCACGTTCACCCGGCGGCCCTCCGGCTCCGGAGAGACTTCTTCTTCGAGGCGGGCATCGGGGCTCGCCTGGGAAACGGGCCCCGGAGAGAGCGTCAGTCGGAACCCCGAGGGCGTCACGGCGAGGTCCCCGACCTCGGCGACGCCCTGCAGGAGCCGCCGATACCCTCCCGGCGAAGCGATCGCGTCGTAGGCGGCGGCCGGCGAGGCGTCCGTTTCGAGGTACGAGGTCAGGACCGCATCCGCACCGGCCGGCGCCGGGTCGCCGGCGATCGCGAGGGCCCGGGCGAGCACCTCCTCGTCCACGCCGAAGAGCGCCCCGAGGGCCGCCGCGCGGGGCGACGGCAGCGGCACGCGCAGGCGCGAGTGCCGGTCGTCGACGCGAACTTCGCCGCGCGCGAACGCGAGCACGCGATTGCCGAGGTCGCGGCGGAGCGAGACTTCCTGGAGAAACGGCGCGCCGCGCCGGAACGTGCGCCGCCAGAGCTCGAGGTAGGTCTCCGGCGAGACCGGCGCGGACCAGATCGCGATCGTCCGCGGCCCTTCGGGCACGCCACCCTCGTACGTCACCGAGAAGCCTTCCGGCGTCGCCTCGATCCGAAGCCCGGCGAGCGCGGTCTCGACGAACCCCGCGGCCGCCGGAAAGATGGCCGGCAGCGGGAAGCCGACGTCGACGATCTTCTCGCCGTGGGGGGTCTCGACGAAGAGGGCCGCGTGGTCGTTCGGGTTGCGGACCTGCCCGAGCACGCGCCGCGTGCGGAAGCCGAGCTCCGTCAGCAGGGCGTCGAAGGCCGCGACGCGCGCGAAGCAGGTTCCCCCGGTGCCGCGCTCGATGTGATCGGCCCAGAAGACCTCGGGCGTGCGCGGCTTGGAGGCTTCGTCCGCCACCTCGGCGTCGCGAACGATCTTCGACGCGTTCTCGAACGGGACCCGGTCGTTGAAGCGCGCGAAGAGGGCCTCGAGAAACCCGGACCCGGGCTCGGCCCTCGAGAGGTCGAGGGCGTCCAGGACCTCCTCGAGCGGAATCACGCCCGGCTCGAGAGCCGGGCGACCATGTCGCGGATCCGGAAGCGGGCGTCCTCCGAGAACCAGAAGTCGAGGAACGGGTCGTGGTCGCGCGCCGCATCGAAGCGGGCGAGCGCCGCGGCCCGGGAGCGCCGCTTGATCGCCGCGTGGGCCGGCCCCGAGAGGCCGCCGAGCACGCGCGCCCGTTCGAAAGCGCGCTCGGAGAGCTCCGCCGCGGGCACGATGCGGTCGATCAGGCCGACGGCGAGGGCTTCCTCGAGCGTCCGGTTCTCCCCCGTCACGGCCAGCCGCTCCATCTGCCGCGCGCCGAGGACGTGGCGGAAAGGCTCCATCAGGCACTGCGGCACGGAGACTCCGAGGATCACTTCCGAGAGACCGAACTTGCCCTTGCCTTCGGCGGCGATGCGCTCGTCGGCCGCCATCGCGACGATGAGCCCGCCGGCGATGGCATGGCCTGGAAGAGCCGCAACGACCGGCGGCCCGGCGATGAAGATCTGGCGCACGAGGTCGCAGTAGGCGGAGACGAACTCCTCCATCGCGACCCGGTCCCGATCGATCAGAAGCGGCAGATCCCAGCCCGCGGAGAAGATTCCGGGAATCGCCGAGCCGAGGATGACTGCGCGGGCCGTCTCGACCTCGACGAAAGCGGCCGAGAGCTCGGCCACGAGCTCCGGCGAGAAGGCGTTGGCCTTCGGCCGATCGAGCGTGAGAAGGGCGATCTCCTCGCGCGTGTCGATGCGGACGAGACTCAAGCGGTCGCCCGTTCGGCGTTCTCGCGCTCCCCGCTCGGGGCGAAGAGAAGCCGGTGGATGCGGCGATCGGACGTCAGCTCGGGGTGGAACGTCGCCGCGGCGACGTTGCCCTCGCGCACGACGACGGGCTCGCCCCGGTGGGTGGCCAGGACCTCGACTCCCGGGCCGGTGCGCTGAATGCGCGGAGCCCGGATGAACACGGCGGGCATGGATCCTCCGAGGGCCGGAGCGTCGACCTCGCCGAGAAACGAGTCGACCTGGCGGCCGTAGGCGTTGCGCGCCACGGCAATGTCGATCAGGCCGAGGCCGCGCTGCGCCGGGTTCGAAACTTCCCGCGCGAGCACGATCGCTCCGGCGCAGGTGCCGAGGAGCGGCCGGCCGCTTTTCGCGAATGCGTGGAACGCCGCTTCCCAGGGCTCGGCCTCGAAGAACTTCCAGAGCGTCGTCGACTCGCCCCCGGGAATGATGAGGCCCTCCGCCCGCTCGAGATCCGCCGGGCGTTTCGCCTCGAAGCTCTCGACACCGATCTCCGAAAGCGCCTTCCGATGCGCCTCGAAATCCCCCTGCAACGCCAGCACGGCGACTCCGCGCATCGGCGGAAAGCTTTTCACCATCCGCGCGTCTGGAGCTGCGCCTCTTCGGGGAGGCTCGCCGCCTCGATGCCCTTCATGCCCGAGCCCAGCGACTCTTCGGCCGAAAGCAGCGCCTGGGCGTCCCGCCAGTGCGTCGTGGCCTGCACGATCGCGCGCGCCCGGCGTTCGGGATCGTCGGACTTGAAGATCCCCGAGCCCACGAAGATCGCCTCCGCGCCGAGCTGCATGCACAGGGCCGCGTCGGCCGGCGTGGCCACTCCGCCGGCGGCGAAGTTCGGCACCGGGAGCTTGCCCTTCTCGGCCACCTCGACCACGAGCTCGAAAGGCGCCTGGAGCTTCTTCGCCGCCGCCATGAGCTCGTCCTTCGTCAGCTGCGTGAGCATCTTGATCTCGCGGTGCACCTCGCGCAGGTGCCGGACGGCGTGCACGATGTCCCCGGTGCCCGCCTCCCCTTTCGTGCGGATCATCGCGGCGCCCTCGCCGATCCGCCGCAGCGCCTCGCCCAGGTTGCGGCAGCCGCAGACGAAGGGGACGGTGAAGTCGTGCTTGAAGACGTGGTTCTCCTCGTCGGCGGGCGTGAGGACCTCGGACTCGTCGATGAAATCGACCTTCAGCGCCTCGAGCACGCGCGCCTCCGCGAGGTGGCCGATCCGGCACTTGGCCATTACCGGAATGGAGACCGACTCCTGGATCTCGCGGATCTTGGAGACCGGCGACATCCGCGCCACTCCCCCGTCGCGCCGGATGTCCGCCGGCACGCGCTCGAGCGCCATCACGGCGGCCGCGCCCGCGGCCTCGGCGATCTTTGCCTGTTCGGCGTTGACGACGTCCATGATGACGCCGCCCTTGAGCATCTCCGCCAACCCGACCTTCAACCGAAACGCGTCTTCGCGACTCATGTTTGTTTCCCCCATCGAGTGTGGACTGTCGACTGTCGACTCTCCTTCAAACCACGTGGGCGGCCAGCGCCGCTCTCGATCTCGTCTGCACCTCTCGAACCGCTTCCGCGAGGGCTGCGATGCCCGGGGCGATGTCCTTGCGCTCGACCCGGGACACCGACAAACGCACGTTGCTCCGATCCTCGCCTCGCGGGTCGAAGTCCTCCCCCGCCGCGACTCCGACTCCGCGCGCCGCGGCGGCCTCGGTCACTCGCCGACCGGAGGTGCCCTCCGGCAGATGGAGCCAGAAGAGCGGGTTCGCTCCCGCCCCGCCCCACCAGCCGACCTCCGGCAGATGCTCGCGGAGGGCCTGCTTGGCCGCGGCCGCGCGCAGCGAGACCTCCTCCGCGCGCGCCTGCCGCAGCTTGCGGTCGCCGTTGGCCCGCAGAAACGCCGCCACCGCGGCCTGCAGCGGCACCGGTGTCGCGAAGTCCGTGGCTTTCTTGACGCGCACCACGCGCTCGATGATGGCTCGATTCGCGGCGATCCACCCGATCCGAAAGCCCGGGACGAGATCCTTCGAGAGCGTGCCCAGCCAGACGGTGCGCGACGGCTCCCGGGCCGACAGGGGCGGCACTCCCGACTCCGGCTCTTCGTAGCCGTCCTCGATGACGAGCGCGCCGGAGGAGAGCGCAGCCTGCAGCAGCGCTTCCCGCCGCTTCGGGCCGGTCGTGATGCCGGTCGGGTTCTGCCGCTCGGGCATCACGTAGCAGAGCTTCGCCCGGCGTCCGTAGAGCGCGAGCGGATCCGGACCGCCGGGATCCATGTTGAGCGGCAGCAGGGCCACTCCCGCGAGACGCGCGAGAGAGAGCGCGCCGGAGTAGGTCGGCGACTCCATCGCCACGAGATCTCCCGGATCGGTGAATGTCCGAAAGAGCAGATCGAGACCCTGCTGCGCGCCGCTGACGACGAGAATTTCCTCGGGCGAGCGCGTCAGGCCGATCTCCGAGAGACGCCCCGAAATTTCGACGCGCAGCTCCTCGGAACCGAGCGGGGGAGCGTACTGCCAGAGCTCGCGCCGGCGGCTCCACGAGTCGGCGAGCGTGCGCGTGAACTCTTCGAGCGGAAAGAACCGCTCGTCGGGCGCGAGACGCGAGAAATCCGCGACGGCCGGCTCGGCCACGACGATTTGTGTCTCTTCAGGCAGCTCGCTCGCACGACGCGACACGAGCGCCGAGAGTCGAAACGCCGAAACGGCGGGGGAGTGGCGTCGCACGACGGTGCCGCTTCCGACGCGGCCCTCCACGAGACCGCGTTCCTGGAGCCGCCGATAGGCGGTCTGAACGGTGCCGCGGTTGACTCCGAGAGCGGCGGCGAGCTCGCGGGTCGTCGGAAGGCGGCTGTTCTCGGTGAGAACTCCGCCGGCGATACGGCTCTCGATCGCCTCGTAGACCTGCTCGGCGAGAGATGCGACCGCACCGCGGTCGACAGTGATCTGGTTGAGATCCAATTGGGCTGTCACCGACCCAATTGTATGCCTGGTGCTCTGCCGCGGGGAAGGGGGCAAACCAGGCGCCGTCTGCCGACTCTAAAGTGCCTGTGCTGTGTGGTTTACGTTAGATGGATGCTAGGCGCCGTGCTTGCGGAGCTCTTCCTCGAGCGACCTCGAGAAGAGGAACTCGCGGTCCTTTTCGGTGATCGCCTTCCGTTTGGCGAGAGAGGCTCGAACCTTTTCCTCGATCGCATCGAGCTCCTTGAAGCTGTCGGTGAGCTCGCGGACGACCGCGCGACGCACGGTCTCGTCGTCGGCCTTCTGCTCGAGGTTGCGGTTGTTCTTGAGGCCCTTCAGGACCACCCGCGCGAGGTAGAGGATCCGGTCGGCGGAAGCCTTCACGAGGGCCTCAGCTTCACCGGGCGCTCCGCAGACAGCGGGTGTCGAAAGAGCTGCTCGATCACCAGCCCCGGCAGGACGGCCACGTCGGCGCCCATCACGGCGGCGTCGAGGACGTGGATCGGGTTGTTCGCCTCGGCCACCACGATCTGGGTCTGATAGCCGAAGTTGTCGTAGATCCGGATCACCTGCTCGACGAGGTCCATTCCGATCGTGCCGACGTCGTCGAGCGCCCCCACGGCCGGCGCCACGTAGGCGACGTTGGCCTTGGCGGCGATGAGCGCCTGCGCCGCCGAATAGCAGCCGGCCGCGCAGATCGCGACCTGGTCCTGGGCCAGGAGTCGCGCCACGCGCATGCCCTCCGGCGCGAGAGGCACGCGAACGACGACGTCCTTGCCGAGCTTCGCGAGCTCGCGCGCCTCTTTGTACATCCCCTTGGCGTCGCTCGCGGAGAGCTCGACGAGGACCGGACCGTCCGTCAGCGACGCGAGGTCGCGCAGGGCCTTGCGGTAGTCGGATCCCGCCTCCTCGGCCGCGTCGAGCGAGAGCCAGACGCCGTCGAGCAGCCCGAGATCCTTGACCCGGCGCGCTTCTTCGGCGCTGCCGCTGTCGAGAAAAAATCGCATGGGGGCGGGATTGTATAGCTATCGGCTGTCAGCTCTCAGCCGTCAGCCGCAACCGGAGGTTGGTACCAGACGGTTTCGGCAATCCGCTCCTGGATTGACGGATTGACGCACCGGGGGAGAACAGGGGAGAGCTGAAAGCTGACAGCTGACGGCTATTCTTCGTCTTCGTCGCCGAGGAGGTCCATCTCCCCCTTCTTTCCGCCGGCTTTCGGGGCCGTCGTTGTCGGGGCGGCCTCGGCTCCGGGCAACGCGGCCTGCAGCTCGTCCTCGCCTTCGTCGCTCTCCGCGAGCTTCGCGATGCCCACCAGGCGGTCGCCCTCCTCGAGCTGGATGACGCGGACTCCCTGCGCGGCGCGGCCGGTCTCGCGAATGTCCTTGACCTTGATCCGGATGAGCTGGCCGCGCTCGGTGATCAAGAGCAGCTGGTCGGCGTCGATGACCGACTTGATCCCGACGACCGGACCGTTCTTCTCGGTGACCCGGACGTTGATGACACCCGAGCCTCCGCGGCCCTGGTAGCGGTATTCGGTCACTTCCGAGCGTTTGCCGTAGCCGTATTCCGTGACGGAAAGCAGGTGCGCCTTCTCGTCGACGACGTCCATCTCGACGACCTCGTCATTGTTCTTCTTGAGCGACACGCCGATGACGCCGGTCGTGTCGCGGCCCATCGCGCGCACGTCCTTCTCGGAGAAGCGGATGCCCATGCCCTGACGGGTCCCGATGAAGATCTGGTCGTCGCCCCCCGTGATCCGCACCGAGAGCAGCGAGTCGCCCTCCTCGAGGTTGATCGCGATGATGCCGCCCGAGCGCACGTTCGAAAAGGCCGAGAGCGCCGTCTTCTTGACCAGCCCCTTCTGCGTCGCGAACATGACGAAGCGGTCTTCCGGAAAGTCCTTCGTCGCGGCCATCGCGACCATGCGTTCGTTCGGCGAGAGTGCGAGCAGGTTGACGATGGCTTTCCCGCGCGTCGCCGGGCCGAGCTGCGGGATGTCGTAGACCTTGAGCCAGTACATCCGGCCGCGCTAGGTGAACGCCAGGACGTACGCGTGCGTCGACGCGACGAAGAGATGCTCGACGATGTCCTCTTCCTTCGTCGTCATGCCGATGCGGCCCTTGCCGCCGCGGCGCTGCGCGCGGTAGAGCGAGAGGGGAGAGCGCTTGATGTAGCCGCCGCGCGACACGGTGATGACCATGTCCTCGTCGACGATCAGATCCTCGATGGAGATGTCGGTGGTCTCGGCGACGATCTCGGTGCGCCGCTCGTCGCCGTACTGCTTCTTGATCAGCTGAAGCTCGTCGACGATGATCTCGAGGACGAGCTTCTCGGAGCCCAGGATCTCCTTGAGCTTCGCGATCAGCGCCAGGACCTCCTTGAACTCCGCGACGATCTTCTCGCGCTCGAGGCCCGTGAGGCGCTGCAGGCGCATGTCGAGGATGGCCTGGGCCTGGATGGCGTCGAGCTTCAGGACCTGCGTGCCCTTGCCGCCCTCGTCGCCGAGGGAGGTCCCGATGAACTTCTCCAGGGCCGCGCGCGTCATCGACACTTCGGCCGAGAGGCGCGCCTTCGCCTCCTGGGGATCCTTCGAGGAGCGGATGATCTTGATGACGAGGTCGAGGTTGGCCAGGGCCAGGACGAGGCCGCGCAGCAGGTGCGCGCGCTCCTCGGCCTTCCTCAGATCGAACTGCGTCCGGCGGATGACGACGGTCTTTGCGGTGGTCGATGAAGTGGCGCAGCAGATCGTGGAGAGGCAGGACGCGCGGCTGGTTGTCGACGATCGCCAGGAAGATGATGCCGAAGGTGCGTCTGCATCGGCGTCAGGGCGTAGAGCTTGTTCAGGACGACCTGGGCGTTCTCGTCGCGCTTCAGCTCGATGACGATCGCGCATGCCCTCGCGGTCGGACTCGTCGCGCAGGTCGGAGATGCCTTCGATGCTTCTTGTCGTTGACGAGCTCGGCGATCTTCTCGATGAGCCGGGCCTTGTTGACCTGGTACGGGATCTCCGTGACGACGATCGGCTTCCTTCTCGCCGCGCGCGGCCTTCTCGATCATCGCCCGGGCGCGCACCTGGATGATGCCGCGGCCGGTCTTGTACGCGTCCCGGATTCCCTCGGCGCCGTGGATGAAGCCGCCGGTCGGGAAGTCCGGCCCGGGAAGCCTCGTCATGAGCTCGCCGAGCGTCGCGTCGGGGTGTTCGATCAGCTCGATCGTCGCGTCGATGACCTCGGTGAGGTTGTGCGGCGGGATGTTCGTGGCCATGCCGACGGCGATGCCCGGTCGAGCCGTTGACGAGGAGGTTCGGGAACTTCGCCGGCAGCACCGTCGGCTCGACGAGCGAGCCGTCGTAGTTCGGGCGTCCAGTCGACCGTCTCCTTGTCGATGTCGTCGCCGAGCAGCTCGGCGGCGAGCCGCGTCAGCCGGACCTCGGTGTACCGCATGGCCGCGGGGTTGTCGCCGTCGACCGAGCCGAAGTTGCCCTGGCCGTCGACGAGCGGATAGCGCATCGAGAAGTCCTGGGCCATGCGCACGACCGTGTCGTAGATCGGCGCTGTCGCCGTGCGGGTGGTACTTGCCGATCACGTCGCCGACGATGCGCGCGGACTTCGTGTACGGCTTGTCGTGCGAGGTTCCCCTGCTCGTACATGCCGTAGAGGATGCGGCGGTGGACGGGCTTGAGCCCGTCGCGCACGTCGGGCAGCGCGCGTCCGATGATGACGGACATCGCGTAGTCGAGATACGACTTGCGCATCTCGTCTTCGATGGTGACGGGGATCTTTTCTTCGGGCGTCAGCAGGTTGGCCATATCGGTTGTCAGTCGAGGGTCGAGAGTTCAGGGTCGAGGGGAAACCGGAGTCCGGAAAACTCTGACCCTCGACTCTCGACTTGCTCCTCAAATATCCAGGTTCTTCACGTTCAGCGCGTTCTCCTGGATGAACTCGCGGCGCGGCTCGACCTGGTCGCCCATGAGGATCGTGAAGATCTCGTCGGCGTCGACGGCGTCCTCGACGGTGACCTGCAGCAGGCGGCGCGTTTCGGGGTTCATGGTCGTGTCCCAGAGCTGCTCGGGGTTCATCTCGCCGAGGCCCTTGTAGCGCTGGATCGTGAGGCCCTTCTTCGGCGAGCTTGTAGATCTGCTCGAGCGACCGCCGTCAGCGTCTCGTGCTAGATCTCGGTCTCGCCGTTTCGACGCGTACGACGGTAGGCCGACGAGGAGAGCTGCTCGATACGCCTTGGCCGTCTCCTGGCGGAACTCGTACTGGCCGACGAGCTCGGAGTCGATCCGACGTCTTGCCGCGGCCGCCGTTGACCTGCGCGGAACTCGAGCGCCCAGCCCGGTGCTCCTCGTCGGCCACGACCTCGGACTTGTCGACGCCGAAGCGCCGCGCACGGCCTTCGCGAGCTCCTCGAGCTTCTTCTTCGTCGGCGAAGTCCGTGCGGTCGTGAGTCTCCCGCGACGAGCAGGGCTCGCAGGAGGCCGTCGGGAATGCCGCGCGGCGCGAGCTTGCGCGACGTGGGTGCGGTACTCCTCCATCCGCTGGAGCAGCGCCGCGAGCTTGGCTCCCGACGCGGAGCTCCGCCGACTCTCCGGAGTGAGAGCGACCGATCCTCGGCGATGCGGCCGAGGAGGAAGCGCGACTTCTCCTTCTCGTCCTTGAGGTACGTCTCCTTCTTGCCCTGCGTGACCTTGAAGAGCGGCGGCTGCGCGATGTAGAGATAGCCCGCGGTCGATGATCGCCGCCATGTGGCGGAAGAAGAACGTCAGGATCAGCGTGCGGATGTGCGCTGCCGTCGACGTCGGCGTCCGTCATGATGATGACCTTGTGGTAGCGGAGCTTCGTCGACGTCGAAGTCCGTCCGCGATGCCCGTGCCGAGGGCCGTGATCATCAGGCGGATCTCGTCGGAGGAGAGCATCTTGTCGAGTCGCGCCTTCTCGACGTTCAGGATCTTGCCCTTGAGCGGGAGGATGGCCTGGGAGCGCCGGTCGCGGCCCTGCTTGGCGGAGCCGCCGGCCGAGTCGCCCTCGACGAAGAAGATCTCGGAGAAGCGCCGGATCGCGTCTCCGAGCAGTCGGCGAGCTTGCCCGGGAGAGCGACGCGGAGTCGAGCGCGCCCTTGCGGCGCGTCGAGCTCGCGGGCCTTGCGGGCCGCCTCGCGGGCGCGGGCGGCGTCGATGATCTTCTCGATGATGCGCTTCGCCGACGCGCGGGTTCTCCTCGAGGTAGTCAGCCGAGCTTGCTCGTTGACGACCTGCTCGACCCACGTCTTCACCTCCGAGGAGACGAGCTTGTCCTTCGTCTGCGAGGAGAACTTCGGGTCGCGGATCTTGACCGAGACGACGGCGGTCAGGCCTTCGCGGATGTCGTCGCCGGAGAGCGTCGATCTCCTTCAGGGCCTTGGTCAGGCCGTTGGCCTCGGCGTACTTGTTGACGGTGCGCGTCAGCGCGCCGTCTTGAAGCCGTCGAGGTGCGTGCCGCCGTCGCGGTTCTTGATCGTGTTCGTGAAGGTGTAGAGCGTCTCGGCGTAGCCGTCGTTCCACTGCAGCGCGATCTCGACGCGCTGCTTGTCGGCGTCGCGCTTGGGATCGCCCGTGCCGCCCTTGATCTCCTGGAAGAAGATGACCTTGTCGTGGATCGGCTGCTTGGTCTTGTTGAGATGCTCGACGAAGGAGTTGATGCCGCCCTCGTAGGCGAAGTCGTGCTTCTTCTCGGTGCGCTCGTCGAGGATCGAGATCTGGACGCCGGAGTTGAGGAAGGAGAGCTCGCGGAGCCGCTGCGAGAGCGTGTCGAAGTGGATCTCGGTCACCGAGAAGATCTTCGGGTCCGGCCTAGAAGGTGACGCGGGTGCCGCGTCTTCTTCGACGTGCCCACGTTCTTGATCGGCGCGACGGGCTTGCCGCGCTCGTAGCGCCTGCGCCAGACCTTGCCGTCGCGGTGGACCTCGACCTCGAGCCACTTCGAGAGGAAGTTCACGACGGACACGCCGACGCCGTGCAGGCCGCCGGAGACCTTGTAGGAGTTGTCGTCGAACTTTCCGCCCGCGTGCAGCTCCGTCATGATGACCTCGAGCGTCTCGCGCTTGTGCTCCTTGTGGATGTCGACCGGGATGCCGCGGCCGTTGTCCTCGACGGTGACGGAGTTGTCGACGTGGATCGTGATCTCGACGTGGTCCGCGTAGCCGACCTGGGCCTCGTCGATCGAGTTGTCGACGACCTCGAAGACCATGTGATGGAGGCCCGAGAGATCGTCCGTGTCGCCGATGTACATGCCGGGGCGCTTGCGAACGGCCTCGAGGCCTTTCAGCAGCTTGATGGAGTCGGTCGTGTACGCCGTGCTCATGAGGCTCCGTTCACCCTTGCGCGCGAACCGCGCGGAGGGCGCGCGTGCTCACGGCGCTGCCCTGCCGCATCTCGATGACCGCCGCGACTCTTCCGTGCGATGCGTACCGCCCCGGCGGCGCCGTCGTCGTCAGGAGCACTTCCGCTCCCTCGGGCAGCGCGTCGAAAAATTCCTGAACCCAGCCTTCCGACAGGCCTGCGTCGAAGTCGTCGGCGGCGAAGAGGGGCGGCTCCCCGGCTGCCCGCGCCACGGCGCTCCACTCCGCCAGCTTGACGAGGGCGACGGTCCGCACGACTTCTCCCGAGGAAGCCTCCGCGGCGAGCGGGCGTCCATCCCGCGTCCAGAGCAGATCGTCGCGATGCGGACCGGCGAGCGAGTACCCGCGCCGGCGTTCGAGTGGAAGCAGCCGCTGACAGGCGGCCCGCAGCTCCTCGACCGAGTCTCCCGCCGCCGAATACTCCGCGCGGACCCCGCGGTAGGCCTCTCCGGCTTGCCGCGCGAGAGGAGCGAATTCGTCGTTCCAGAGACCGAGCGCGGCGCGCCGCTGGCGCCGCACGGCCGCTCCGGCGAGCGAAAGCTCTTCCGTCCAGGCTTCGAGCTCTCCCGGCGCCGCCGCGCCGCCCGTGCGGCGGGAGCGGGCGAGCAGGGCGTTGCGCTCCCGCAGCGCCGTGCCATAGCGCGCCAGATCGTCGCCCGCCGCGGGTTTCAGGCCGAGCACGAGCCGGTCGAGGAACCGCCGACGCGACGTGGGCGCGCCGAGAAGGAGCTCCCGGTGCTCGGGAGCGAGAAAGACGGCCGGAGCGAGGGCGGAGACGTCGCGGAACCCCGCGGTCTTTTCGCCGCGCCGAAACTCCCGGCCTCCCACCCGCGACCAGGCCACCGTGAGGCGATCCGTAGCCGCAGCCGAGCCGGAAGCGGAAGCCGTCGCGAACACGCCCGTGATCGAGAACGCTTCCCCGTCACGCGCCATGGCGGCGGAGGTGGCGCCGCGAAACGAGCGCTGTCCGCACACGAGGGCCGCGGCCTCGAGGAGGTTCGTCTTGCCCTGCGCGTTCTCTCCCGTGATGAGCGTGACCCCCGCGCCAAAAAACACGGGGTCGGAGGAGAGGTTGCGGAAGCCCTGGTTCGAAATCTCGGAAAGCTGCAAGCGGTCTTATCCCACCTCGAGAGAGTTCAGAGACGCATCGGCATGACGACGTAGAGGTACCGGGAGGCGCCCTCGAGGCCCCCTTCCGGCTGGCAGAGGCACTGCGTGTTCTCGTCCCGGAGCTCGAGTCGCACCGATTCCGTCTCCGCCTCTTCGAGGAAATCGAGGAGGTATTGCGCGTTGAGGCCGATCGACAGCGGCTCGCCGTCGAAGGAGACGTCGAGCGTCTCGGTGCCTTCGCCCAGCTCCTGGCTCGCCGAGGCGACCGTGAGCAGGTCCTTTTCGAACGAGAGCTTGACCCCGCGCGAGCGCTCCGAGGAAAAGAGGGACACGCGGCGAATCGCGTCCTTGGTCGCCGCCGTGGGGACCATAGCGACGCGGTCGTTGGTTTTCGAGAGGATTTTCTCGTAGTCGGGAAAGTTCACATCGAGCAGCCGCGCCACGAGCTGCCGGCTGCCGACGGTGAAGAGCAGGTGGTTCTCGGAGTGGCGGATCTCGAGCCGGGCGTCCTCGCCGGAGCCGTCCATCTTGAGGATCTCGGCCAGGGCCTTCTTCGGGATCAGGACGTTCGGGATGGTCGCCTTCGGATCCTCTTTGGGAAAATCGATCAGAGCCAGCCGGTGCCCGTCGGTGGCGACGAGCTCGAACTCCTTGCCCTTGTCCTTCAGGAGCGCTCCCATCAGCTGGAAGCGGGTTTCCTCCGCTGAAACAGCGTATAAAACCTTACGTGTCAGTCGCTTCCATAGATCCAGAGGGAATGTAACCCCCTTCTTAGCCTCTACCTTGGGTACCGTCGGGAAATCCTCCGCCGGCTGCGCTACGAGCCGGAAGTTGGATCGCTGACAGGTCACCCCGAGGTAGTGGTTGTCGAGGAGCTTGAGGGCCACGTCCGCTTCCGGCAGGTTCCGGATGAGGTCGAAGAGTTTTCTCGCGGGAACCGTCACGCTGCCCGGCCGCGACACTTTGGCTTCGGCCTGGGAGAGCAGGGTGAGGTCGAGGTCCGTGGAGGTGAACGAGAGATGACCGTCGGCTGCCCGGAGCAGGATGTTGGAGAGGATCGGAATCGTGTTTTTCCTCTCCACGACTCCCTGCATGAGCGTGAGCTCATTCAAGAAGTCCCCCCTTTTGACCGTCAATTCCATCGGGATTTCCCACCTCCGAGAAGAGAAAAAAGTCTATCACATTTAGTCGTGTTAATAGGGACGGGGAAGAATCGCGAACATCGAAAAAACCCAATAAAAATGGGGTCAAAACCAACCTCGCTCCTGCGGACGCCGGGCTCGTTCATCCACAATCTCCGGGCTCTTCGATGACTCGCGCAAGCATGTGGAAAACGGTCTCGCGGAAAAGCTGCGACGATCCGCGTTCCGTCAGCGGTAGGCGTGCAGGAAACCTTCGATGACCCTGCGGAAATCGGCGTCGTCTTCGATCATGCGTTCGATCTTTTCGACCGAGTGCATGACGGTCGAGTGGTGCTTGTCGTTGAAGAGGCGCCCGATTTCCGGGTAGGAAAGCTCGGTCAGCTTCCGGCAGAGGTACATGGCCACCTGGCGCGGGAAAGCCACCGGTTTGGCGTTGGATTTGGCCTTCATGTCCGACACCCGCAGGCCGTAGTGGTTCGCCACCGTCTTGAGGATCTCGGAGGGGGCGGCCTTGTGCTCCTCAGTGCCGACGATGTCGCGGAGGGTTTCCCGGGCGAGCTCGACGGAAAGGGGCTTTCCGGTCAGCGAGGAGAACGCGATGACCCGGTTCAGCCTCCCCTCGAGCTCCCGGATGTTGGACTTGACCGTTCCGGCGATGAACATGGCGACGTCGTTGGGGACCTCGACCTGCTCGGCGGCCGCCCTCTTGCGGATGATCGCGACCTTCATCTCGAGATCCGGCGGCTGGATGTCCGCGATGAGGCCCCATTCGAACCTGGAGCGCAGCCTTTCTTCCAGTGTCGGAATCTCTTTGGGCAGAGCGTCCGAGGTCAGGACGATCTGCTTCTGCGCGTCGTGGAGCGCATTGAACGTGTGAAAGAACTCCTCCTGCGTGGAGTCCTTGCCCGCGATGAACTGCACGTCGTCCATCAGGAGCACGTCGAGCTCGCGGTAGCGGCGCTTGAACTCGTGCATGCGCTCGAAGCGGAGGGCATTGATCAAATCGTTGAGGAACCGCTCGGCCGAGAGGTAGAGAACGCGCGCGCCGGGATTGCGCCGCAGGACCTCGCCGGCGATCGCGTGCATCAGGTGCGTCTTGCCCAGACCCACGCCGCCGTAGAGGAAGAGCGGGTTGTAGGAGCGCGAGGGTGTCTCCGCGACGGCGCGCGCGGCGGCGTGCGCGAACTGGTTCGAGGACCCGACGACGAACGTCTCGAAGGTGAAGCGCGGGTTCCCGGTGAGCCGGCGCTCGGTGGGCATGCCCACGGCGGCGGAGTCGTCCGACGTGGCGACGGCCGCGGACGGGCCGGCCGGTTCCGGGACCGAGGCCTCGAAGCGGATCTCGAGGCCCGGAAATCCGGCCGCTTCCGCCTCGCGCGCGAGAAGCTCGCCGTGGCGGGACTGGATCCAGTCCGCGAAGATGCGGGAGGGAACGGCGACCGTGAGGATCGGACCATTCGTGGAGGCCGCGAGCTGGAGCTGGCGGGTGGGGCCGAACCAGGTCTTCAGCTCCTTCGCGTCGAGCTTCGCCTCGATTTGCTTGAGGATGGAGGTCCAGATCTCAGTCATCGTGCCCGACCGGTTTTCCACACGTTTTCCACAGCTGTGGAAGCCTGCGGGAACCCGGGGGCCGGGAGTATATGCCGAGCCCTCCGCTTTCAGCTATCAGCTTTCCGCTGGACACCAGGGGCCCTTGTGGCCGGCAGCTGAGCGCCGAGAGCTGACAGCCCCGATCCTTGACTTCCGGCCCCCCTGCACCTAGGATTCGCCCTCCTTATGAAGCGCACCTACCAGCCCAACAATCGGCGCCGCAAGCGCACGCATGGCTTCCTCGTCCGGATGCGGACGCGGGCCGGGCGCGCCGTGCTTTCGGCGCGCCGGCGCAAGGGGCGCAAGAAACTCTCGGTGTGAATTCGGGCCCGGCCGTCTCCGAGACCTTCTCGAAAGACGACCGCCTCCGCAAACGCAGGGAATTCGAAGAGTGCTACTCCTCCGGGGTGCGCGTTTCCGGACGCCACATCCAGGTGTTTCTTCTCGCCGATCCGCCGGGCGCCTCGTCGCGTCCGCGACTGGGGATCTCGGTGCCGCGCCGCGTCGGGAACTCCGTGGCGCGGAACCGCGTGCGGCGTCGGCTTCGCGAGATTTTCCGCCGCAGCAGACCGCTGTTCCCGAACCCCGCGCGTCTGGTCGTCAACGCGAGGCCGTCTTCCGGCGGCGCCGCGTTCGGAGAGCTTCTCGAGGACTACCAGTCCACCGTGACTCGAGCCCTCTCGCGTATGTCGCGCCGGTGAGCCTTCCGGCGAAGCTCGCGCTCGCCCTTCTCGATTTCTACAAGCGGTTTC
This sequence comes from uncultured Acidobacteriota bacterium, assembly GCA_963782585.1. Lineage (GTDB taxonomy): Bacteria > Acidobacteriota > Thermoanaerobaculia > UBA5066 > Gp7-AA6 > DAHUXD01. Next base: position 88,542 of record CAWAKL010000009.1, on the reverse strand, counting down.
TCTCGCCCCTGCTTCCGCGGGCCTGCCGTTTCGAGCCGACCTGCTCCGTCTACGCCCGGGAAGCGATCGCGAGATACGGCCTCGGCCGGGGCGGAGCGATGGCCCTGCGGCGTCTCGTCCGCTGCCACCCGTTTCATCCCGGCGGCCTGGACCCGGTGCCCTAGAAGGCCGCAGACGCGTGGAAAAACGCCTTCTCGTCGCCGCCGGAGCCTCGCTTCTCGTCCTCCTCGCCTGGGAGTGGCTCGTGCCCAAGCCGGCCAGGCCGCCTCAGGCGGCTCCTCCAGGCGTCACGCCCTCCGCCTCCACGACGCAAACGGAAACTACGGCCCCCGGTGGCACGCCGGCGACGGCGGTCGGGGCCGCCGCGCCGAAACCCGAACCGGCGGCCGCCGCCGCGGAGGAGACCGTCCAGGTCGGCAACGGCCTCTTTACGGCGACGTTCTCGAACCGCGGGGGAGTCCTGACGTCCTTCACGCTCGCGAAGTACTCGGACGAGCAGAAGAAACCGCTCGATCTCGTCCGCACCCTGCCGCCCGAGCTGCCTCGGCCCCTCGCCCTCGATTTCGGCAGCGACGCCGCCCTCACCAAAACCGTCTCGAACGCGCTCTTCGTCGTGGAGCGCTCTTCCGATCACCTCGTGCGCCTGCGGTATGCGGACGCCTCGGTCGCGGTCGAGAAGGAGATCCGGATCGCCGACGGGTATCTCTTCGACGTCAAAGTCACCGTCAACGGCCCCGCGTACGACCTGCTCGTCGGTCCCGGCCTGCGCAATCCGACCGAGGCCGAGCGCAAGTCGAGCTACGTCATGCCCGCCGCGGCGGTGCTCGCCACGACCGATGGGCTGAAGCTCATCCGGGCCGACAAGGCGGAGAAGGAAAAGGACCAGACCTGGACCGTGCCGGCGCGCTCCTGGGCCGGCGTCGAGGACAACTACTTCCTCGAGGTCCTGGTCCCGTCGCGGCCGGCGACGACGCGCATCTTCGCGTATACCGCCCCCCGCCCGGACGGCAAACCCTCGACGGAGATCGCGACGGGCGTCTCGGGCGACGGAACGCTCGAAGCCTCGGCGTACTTCGGGCCCAAGGACGTCACGATCCTCGAGAGCTACGGCCTCGGGCTCGAGCGCACGGTGGACTTCGGCTGGTACTCGATCCTCGCGGGGCCGCTTCTCTGGATGATGAAGAAGTCATACGCGATCGTGCCCAACTGGGGCGTCGCGATTCTGGCGGTGACCTTCATCATCCGCCTGCTCCTCTTCCCGCTGACGGCCAAGAGCTACATCTCGATGAAGAAGATGCAGAAGCTCGCGCCGAAGATGAACGCCATTCGCGACAAGTACAAGAAGGCCAAGACCGACGCGGCGCAGCGGCAGAAGATGAACGCGGAGCTGATGGCCCTCTACCAGACCGAGGGCTACAACCCGATGAGCGGCTGTCTGCCGGTGCTCCTGCAGCTTCCGGTGCTCGTCGCCTTCTACAACGTGCTCTCGCGCACGATCGAGCTGCGGCACGCGCCGTTCGTGCTCTGGATCAAGGACCTCTCGGCCATCGACCACACGTACGTGCTGGTGATCCTGATGATCGCCTCCATGTACGCGCAGCAGGCCATGACGCCCTCGACGCTCGACCCCGCGCAGAAGAAGATCTTCATGTTCATGCCGGTGCTCTGGGGATTTTTCCTGAAGGACATGCCCTCCGGGCTCGTTTTGTACTGGCTGTTTTCCAACCTGCTGACGATCGTGCAGCAGCTCGTCATGAACCGGATAGTGAAGGAGGACGACCCCGCGCCGCCCGCCAAAGGGGCCAAGGCCCTCAAGCAGGCGCGCGCTTAGGTCGATAGAGACGCCATGAGGTACGAAGCCAAGACAATCGAGGAAGCGGTCGAAGGCGCGGCCCGGGCCCTGGGAATGGCCACCGCCGAGGTCAAGTACACCGTCATCCGGGACGAGAAGTCGTTCTGGGGCGGACGCGTCGTCGAGATCGAGGTCGAGGAGGGCGGGGGCGGGGGAGCGCATCGCCGACCGCCGGTCGACGACAGCGAGGACCCGACGTTCGTTCCGGGTCTCGCCCCGGAAAAGGAAACGCGCCTGCCCCTGGAGGCCTTCGGGGCGACGCCGCCGAAGGGTCCTCGCGAAGTGCGCGAAGCCCTGCCCGGCGCGACCGACGCGGAAGCGATCACGCTCGTCGAGTCGACGCTGACGGAGCTTCTGTCGGCGGCCGGACTCCTCGTCGAGATCCGCCGCAAAGAGTCTTCCGGCGACGAGCTGCTCTTCGAGCTCATCGGCGACGACGTCGAGCCGCTCCTCGCCAACAAGGGCGAGGGCCTGACCGGCCTCGAAGTGCTCGCGGGCCGGATCGCCGCGAAGCGCCTGGGGCGTCCGGTCCACCCGCGTCTGGACGCGGACGGATTCCGCGCCCACCGCAAGGACGCGCTCGAGGAGCTCGCCCGCCAATCCGCCGAGGAGGTCCGCCGTTCCCGCCGGCCGAGCCTGCTTCCGCCCCTCGCTCCTTGGGAGCGCCGTCTCGTGCATCTCGCGCTCGCCGACGACGCCGAGCTCGAGACCCAGTCCGAGGGAGATGGCTTCCTGAAACGCGTGGAGGTCCGTCTCAAGAGCCGGTAGGGCCGCGGTGCCAATGCGGCCCTCCGACGCCCACCTCGACACGATCGTCGCGCTGGCGACGCCGGGCGGGCGTTCGGCGATCGCGCTCGTTCGGCTTTCGGGTCCCGAGGCGCGGCGCATCCTGCGCGCGCTCGCACCGGGGCTTCCTCCGGGCGAGGAGCTTCGGCCCCGCCGGCCCTATCTCGCCGGCCTTCGCGACCCCGCGCGCGAGCCGATCGACTCGGCGCTCGTGACTTTCTTCGCCGGCCCGGCGTCGGTGACCGGCGAGGATGTCGCGGAGCTCTCGGTTCACGGTAGCCCGGCCGTCGTGGAGCGCGTCCTCGCGGCCGCGGTCGCCGCGGGAGCGCGTCCCGCGCGGCCGGGGGAGTTCACGGAGCGCGCGTTCCGCTCCGGCAAGATCGACCTCGTGCGGGCCGAGGCGGTCCGCGACCTGATCGACGCGAAGACGGCGGCCGCGGCGCGCTTCTCGACGCTGCGGCTCGAAGGCGGGCTTTCGCGCCGTCTGAACGCGGTCCGCGAAGACCTGCTCTTTGCGGCCGCGGCTCTTTCCGCCGTCGTCGATTTTGCGGAGGACGTCGGAGGCGACATCGACCCGTCGGTTCGCGTTCACCTCGACTCGGCCGAGCGCGAGCTCGCGCGCCTGGCCGCGACGTATCGGACCGGGCGGCTGCTCTCGGCCGGGTGCCGCGTCGCGATTCTCGGCCGGCCCAACGCGGGGAAGTCGACGCTCTTCAACACCCTCGTGGGCTCGGCCCGCGCGATCGTGACGGACATCCCGGGGACGACGCGCGACGCGCTCGAGGCGCTCGTCGACGTGCGAGGAATTCCGGTGACGCTGGTCGACACGGCAGGACTGCGCGAAAGCGACGAGCCCGTCGAGAAAATCGGCGTGGCGCGTGCGCGCGAAGAGGCGGCCCGGGCCGACGCGATTCTCTACGTCTACGACGCTTCGGAGGGCTTCTCGGTGGAAGACGGGAGCGCCCTCGCCGAAGTCGCGGAAAAGCCCCTGATCCTGATCGCCAACAAGGTCGATCGCACGCCCGCCGGGCCTCTGCCGGAGGGCGCGTCACCGCTCTGCGGGCTCTCGCCGGAGGCGGGCGCCCGGCTCTCCGAGCTTCTCGCCGGCGTGATCGCCGGGGACATCCGGACGGAGGAAACGTCGGAGGTCCTCGGATCGCTGCGCCAGCGCGATCTGATCGAGCGCGCGCGGGAAGCCGCGGCGCAGACGCTCTCGGCGCTCGAGCGCGGCGACTCGCCGGAGTACGCGGTCACGCACTGCCACGCCGCCCTCGACGCGCTCGCCGACGTCACGGGCGAGACGACCTCGGAAGACGTGCTCGCCCGCCTCTTCTCGACCTTCTGCGTCGGCAAGTAGAGGAGTCCGCTACGGCCCCTGCGTCCACGGCCAGTGGAGCCCGAGCGCCTTCGCGAGAAAGACGGCCATCTGTCCGCGCGTCAGCGGCGCGTCGGGGCAGTAGATCGCCGTGCCGCATCCGGCGGTGATGCCCGACGCCGAGAGCGCCTCGACGAACTGAAAGAACGGATGGTTGGTCGGCACGTCGGCGAACGTCGCGACCGCCGGCGCCGGGGTGATCTGCCGGCGGTAGAGCAGACGCGCCGAACGCAGGCGAACCTGACCACCCACCACGGCCTCGTCCGTGAAGAACACCGTCAGGAAGTGGCTCACCACTTCCTCCTCGCCGTCCCCGTCGACGTCGAACTGATAGCGAACCTGGATGTTTGGATCGCCCGCGACGACCGTCTGACCCGGGGCCCCCGAGGTGCCCAGCGAGAGCGGACAATCGCCGTCGAGATCCCCGCCATCGACGTCCACCCACGACCGGCAGAGGGATGCGAAGAACTCCGCGTTCGCGGCCGGGTTGCCGTCGAGCGCGTAGAACGACACTTGCTCGAGTTCCGCGCCGTTCGGGATGAGGCCCGCGTCGATCGAGGCGATGAGGGTTCCCCCGATCGACTCGATGACCCACCGTTCGCCGGCGAGGCCCAGTTGACAGCAGGCGCTGGCGAAATCGGTTCCCGAGCCGAGCGGTTCGAAGCGGTTGAACGGCACGTTGACGACCTGGAGATCGTCGCCGTAGCCGCTCTCCGGGACGGTCTGTGCCGAGACGGTGGCCGAGGAGACGAGAAGGAGAATTCCGGCGCCGACGCGAGGCATGGGGTTTCGCATGGAGCCTCCTTGGATGGTCCCGGGATTCTACGGAACCGTCGCCGGCCAGTGCAGCCCGAGCGCCTTGGCCAGAAAAACGGCCATCTGGCCGCGCGTGAGAGGGGAGTCGGGACAGTAGATCCCGTCGCCGCAGCCGGCGGTGATGCCCGAGTCGGCGAGTGCCTCGATGAACTGGAAGAACGCGTGGTTCACCGGGACGTCGAAGAACGTCGCGACGGCTGGCGCGGGGGAGATCTGCCGGCGGAAGAGGAGGCGGGCCTGGCGCAGCCGAATCGAACCGTCGTAAACCTCGTGGGGGGTAGTCCCGAACTGCGCCCACAGCGTGTAGCTGACGACCTCGACGGTTCCGTCGTTGTCGATGTCGTACCGGTATCGGACCGGAATGTTGGGATCGAAAGTGATGACCGTGTCGCCAGGGTTCGACTGGGTGAAGGCTTCGGCCGGACAGTCCTGACCCGGGTTGGCGCCGTTGGCATCGACCCAACTGCGGCAAAGAAAACCGAGGAAATCTTCACCGTCCACAGCCGAGTCGTCCTGGATGTAGAACGCGACCTGGTCCAGGTCGGCGCCGTTGGGAATCAGGCCGGCGTCGATCGTCGCGATCAGCCTGTTGTCATCGGTGGTCGGCCATCGCGCTCCATCGCCGATGCAGCAGAGGGTCGTATAGGCGGCGATCGAAAAGCGCGGGAAGAACCCTGAGAAGGGAACGTTCACGACGTGAAGGTCGTCGGTCCCGAAGCCGCTTTTAGTTCTCAAAAACTGGTCCGGGTCGACCCCCTGCGGGTAGACGACGGCGCCGCTGGGGAGCGTCATGGGCGGGCGAGTCGCCGGGTCGGGCGGCCCTTGCGCAACGGCAAGACTTGGCAGGAGAAGGGTGAGCAAGACGCTCCCCGTCCTCACGATGTGTATCCGAATCGCGCGAGCTCTCATGGCTTCCTCCTGAAGCAGCCAGGTCCGCCCATCGGGCCGGGTTCTCCCGAAAACAATAGCAACGGCGGAACCGCTCAGGGCGTCGAGGACGCCGGCCAGTGCAGGCCCAGCGCTTTCGCGAGAAACACCGCCATCTGGCCGCGCGTGAGAGGCGCGTCGGGGCAGTAGATCCCGGTGCCGCACCCGGCGGTGATTCCCGAAGCCGAGAGAGCCTCGATGAACTGGAAGAACGGGTGGTTGACCGGCACGTCAGCGAACGTCGCGGAACCGGGCGGAAGTGAGACCTGGCGGCGGTAGAGGATGCGAACGCCGCGAAAGCGGAGATTGGTCGAAAAGTCTTCGAAGTCGTTGGTCCCAAAGCCGACGACGAGAACGTAATTGGTGACGTCGGGTGTCCCGTCGCCGTCGGTGTCGCCGTCGTATTGCATCGTGAAGTCCGGCTGAATCGATAGGACCGTGTCGCCCGGTGCACCCGAAGTGGAGCCGCCAATCGAGCAGTCGCCCCCGAAGTCTGTGCCGTCGGTTTCGATCCAGCTCCGGCAAAAGCGAACTTCCAGGTCGGCGTCGACATCGGCCGATTCGTCGCGCACGAAGAAGTCCATGCGCTCGATTCGCGCGCCGTTGGGAATCATTCCGGAGTGGAGCGGCGCGAAGAAGTTGGAAAAATTGGCCGTGGGCCGCCGATATGAGTCAGGGACGCAGCAGAACGAGAGATAAGTATGCGCCGAGTTGGTCGGCAGGAACGCCAGGTGGGAAAGGGTCAGGATCTGCAGGTCGTCGGTGCCGTAGCCGCTCTTCGGCTCGATGCGCGTGTCTTGTCCCGGGACACCTGCGGACAAGCCGAGAGCCGACCGCCGCGATGCCGGCGCGAAACGAGAGCAATCGCATGGAGCCTCCTGTGGGTCTGTGGGTAGCCTCAATGCTAGCGCCCTTTTGCGAGACAATCCGCGCGTGCATTACGAAGTCCTCGTCATCGGCGGCGGCCACGCGGGCATCGAGGCCGCGCACGCCTCCGCCCGCATGGGCCGGCGCACGGCGCTTCTGACGGGCTCGCTCGATTCGATCGGGCGGATGTCCTGCAACCCCGCGATCGGAGGCCTCGCCAAGGGCCAGCTCGTGCGGGAGATCGACGCGCTCGGCGGCGTCATGGGCGGGCTCGCCGACGCCGCCGGAATCCAGTTCCGCATTCTCAACCGCTCGCGCGGGCCGGCCGTCTGGGGACCCCGCGCGCAGTGCGACCGGGCGCTCTACGCCCGGCTCGCGCGGGCCCGGCTCGAGGCGACGGAGAACCTGACGATTCTCGAAGGGATGGCCGAGAGCCTGACCACCGCGGGCGGGCGCGTCACGGGCGTGATGACGGCAACGCGAGCGGCGAAGCGATCGCGGCGGAGGCCGTCGTCGTCACGACCGGAACGTTTCTGAACGGCCTCATGCACACCGGGACGCGCCGCACCGCGGGAGGCCGCGTCGGCGAAGCGGCCGCGCTCGGGCTTTCCGCCTCGCTCGCCTCACTCGGCCTCGCGCTCGGCCGCTTCAAGACGGGCACGCCGCCGCGCGTCCATCGCGATTCGGTCGACTACGCGGCGTGCGCCGCGCAGGAGGGCGACGATCCGCCGGTGCCGTTCTCGTTCCGCACGAAGCGGCTGCCCGCTGCGGCAGGCCAGGCCCGCTGCTGGCTGACCGCGACGAATCCCCGCGTCCACGCGCTCATCCGCGCGCATCTGCACGAAAGCCCGATGTACTCGGGCCAGATTCACGGCACGGGGCCGCGCTACTGCCCGTCGGTCGAAGACAAAGTCGTCAAGTTCGCCGACAAGGGCTCGCACACGATCTTCCTCGAGCCCGACGGCTGGGAATCCGAGGAGATCTACATCAACGGGCTGTCGACTTCGCTTCCCGAGGACGTGCAGCGCGCGATCCTCGCCGAGATTCCGGGGCTGACGCGCGCGCGCATGATCCGTCCGGGCTACGCCGTCGAGTACGACGTCGTTTTTCCCGAGCAGCTTTCGGCAAGTCTCGAAGCCCTCGAAGTCCCCCGGCTGTTTCTCGGCGGTCAGATCAACGGCACATCCGGCTACGAGGAAGCCGCGGCGCAGGGACTGCTCGCCGGAATCAACGCCGCTCTCGCGGTGCGCGGCGAGCCGCCGTTCATTCTCGACCGCTCGGAGGCCTACGCGGCCGTCATGGTCGACGACCTGACGACGCGCGGCGTCGAAGAGCCGTACCGCCTCTTCACTTCGCGAGCCGAGTACCGACTGCTGCTCGGCGTCGACACGGTGCTTCCCCGCCTCTTGCCGCACGGGAGACGCCTGGGTCTAGTCGACGAACGGGAGTACCGCGATGCGATGGAAGGGGAGAGTCGGATCCGGCGCGCCGAGGACGCCCTGAGAAGCCGCGTTTTTAACCCATCGACCGAGAATCGGGCCGTCTTTGCCGAGATCTTGGGCATCGGCCTGGACTCCCCCGTCACAGCATTTAAACTATTGCAAAGAAACGACTTATCGTCAGCTGACGTCAGAGGCATATTTCCCGAGGCATTCGAGGGGCTCTCAGGCGAGGAGTTGAGCTTTCTCGAGAGCCGGATCCGCTACGAGGGATACGTTCGCCGCGAGACCGAGCGGCTCGAGCGGCTCAAACCGTTCGATTCGCGTCCGATCCCCGAAGACTTCCGCTACGCCGGACTCCCCGGCCTCTCGCGCGAGGTCGTCGAGAAATGCACGCGCAAGAGGCCCCGGACCGTCGGCGAAGCCGCGAGGCTTCCCGGCGTGACCCCGGCCGCCGTCGCGATAATCTCGGCCCATGTCGCCCGATCGGCAACCGGAGGCGCCTCGCTCTCCTGAGGGCTTTCGGCAGCTCATCGAAGGCCAGATCCCTCGCTCCGAAATCGAGCTTTCTCGAGGCAGCCCGGACCCGGCTGGCCGAATACCTGGCCGAGCTCGACGTCTGGCGCCGCAAGGTCAACCTCACGGGCAACCTCACACCGGAGGACCTCGTCGCGCATACGCTCGAGTCGGTCCTGGGATCGAGGCTAATTGTTCATGGTGCAAGGGTTGTTGACATAGGAAGCGGGGCTGGGTTCCCGGGCCTTCCGCTCGCGATCGCCCGCGAGGATCTCGAAGTGGCTCTCGTCGAGCCGAGGGCCAAGCGCTGCACCTTCCTGCGCCACACCCTGCGCACGCTCGGGCTCGAGAACGTGCGCGTTATCGAGGCCCGCATCGAGGACGTCGGCGGGCAGACTTTCGATGTCGCGACGACTCGCGCGGTGGGCGGCTTTGCGGACTGGCTGGGAGAAACGCCCTTCCTGGAAGTGTCCGGCCTGGTCATAGCCTGGGCGACGGACACCGCGGAACTGGAGACCGCGCTCGGCCCCCGATTCCGTCTTGATGGCGAGCTGTCGGTTCCGGGGTCTTCCCGCAGGCGGATCGCGGCGTTCCGACGGACGACCTGACACCGTTCCACGTGGAACGTGTCGATTGGGCTTCGGCTCCGGCGATCGACCCCGCATAATCCCCGACCACATGAGCCGGATCCTCGCGATCGCCAACCAGAAGGGCGGCGTCGGGAAAACAACCACTGCGATCAACCTCGCAGCTGCTCTGGCGGCGTTCGACAAGAAGGTCCTCCTGATCGACCTGGATCCCCAGGCCAACGCGACCTCGGGTCTGGGTTTTTCCAAGCGCGAGGAGGCGACGGTCTATCGCGCGCTGATCTCGGGGGACATGGCGGGAACCGTGCGCGAGACCAGCTTCTCGAACCTCCGGCTCGTCCCCTCCGGGCGAGACCTCGTCGGGGCGGAGATCGAGCTGGTGGAACAGCCGGACCGTGAAGCCAAGACTCCGATACGCCATCGGCACGGTCAGGGGCGCCTACGACTACCTTCTCATCGACTGCCCGCCGTCCCTGTCGCTCCTGACCGTCAACGCGCTCACGGCCGCTGACGCGGTCCTGGTGCCCATTCAGACCGAGTACTTCGCCCTGGAAGGACTCACCGAGCTCCTCGAGACCGTCGAGCGGGTCAGGGACTCCTTCAACCCGATGCTCGGCATGGAGGGGATCGTCTTGACGATGTTCGACGAGCGGACTAACCTCGCGAGACAGGTCGTCGACGACATCCGCAAGCACTTCGGCGACAGGGTTTTCGAAACCGTGATTCCGAGAAACATCCGCCTGGGCGAGGCGCCTTCCTTCGGGAAGCCCGTCCTCGCCTATGACATCAAGTCCAAGGGGGCCGAGGCCTACCTGGCGCTCGGTCGGGAGTTATTGAAGCGAAGGGAGGCCCGGTGACCCTCGGCAAGAAGCCCGCGCTGGGTCGGGGCTTGTCAGCCCTCCTGCCGGGAAAGGATGACGTTCCACGTGGAACGCAGCGGGAGGCCGGGATCGGGCAGCTGACGCCCTCCAGGTTCCAACCCCGCCGCGACTTCTCCGAGGCCGCCCTCGCCGACCTCGCGCAGTCGATCCGCGAGCAGGGGATCGTCCAGCCGATCGTCGTCGTGCCGAAAGGCGGCATGGGGGACTCGTTCGAGATCGTGGCCGGCGAGCGCCGTTGGCGGGCGGCCAGTCTCGCCGGGCTCGAGCGTGTGCCGATCGTGGTGCGGGAGCGGACATCCGACCGCGAGCTTCTCGAGCTGGCGCTGGTCGAGAACCTCCAGCGCGAAGACCTGAACGCGCTCGAAGCTGCGGAGGCCTATGCGCGGCTCCGCGAGGAGTTCCAGCTCACCCAGGAGCAGATCGCGGACCGTGTGGGCAAAGAGCGGGCGACAGTAGCTAACTCATTGAGACTATTGAAGTTGTCGTCACTGGTCAAGGACCGCGTGCGCTCCGGAGAGCTCTCCGCCGGCCACGCCAAGGCACTGCTCGCCCTCTCGGCCGTCGACGATCAGGAACGCCTGGCCGAGGAGATCGTGCGGCGGGCGCTCTCGGTGCGCCAGGCTGAGAAGCGCGCGGCGACAATGGCGGCGGGGGACCGCGTCGTGACGACCCGACGCCGCGATCCGTTCACACGCGACGCGGAGGAAAAGCTCACGCGCCGACTCCAGACGAAAGTTCGGATCGTTCGAAAGCGGCGCGGCGGAAGGATCGAGCTCGCTTTCGGCTCGGAGGAAGAGCTCATCGGCCTCTTCGAAAACCTCATGAAGAACCAGTGGCAGTGAACCGGGAGGATCCATGAAAACGCGATCGGAAGGCGCAACGCTGAACGGGTTTCTGGACAAGGGCAGCCGTTTCAAGGGCGAGCTCTCCTTCGAGGAAACCTTCCGCATCGACGGCCGATTCGAGGGGACGATCCCGGGCGGCAGCGAGCTCATCCTGGGCGACTCCGCGGAAGTCGATGCCGACATTCGCGTCGAACGTCTGTCGATCAACGGGACGTTGAAGGGGACCGTTCACGCGAGCGAACGGATCGAGATTCACCCGCGCGCGCGTGTCACGGCGGATCTGCACGCGCCCGTGCTTCGAATCGAGGAAGGCGCGTACTTCCAGGGCACCTGCGACATGAGCGGCGAGGCCACGCCCAAGCTGCTGGAGATGCCGGCACCGCGCAAGTAGTTCTAACGGCACGGGTTAAGTGTTGTGCGTCGAGAGTTGAGCGATTCGAGAGCTCGCATCCGCCGCGCTTGCTGAGAAACCACGCTCGACGCTCAACCCTCAACTCTCGACTCTTTACCCGCCCCTGTGCTATTCATCCGCGGTTCCGCTTAACGCTTAAACGTCAGCCCGGGAAATCTCCATGATCGAGCTACCCAACGTCACGAGTCTCTATGTGCTTCTTGCCTTCGGGGTGAGCTACTTCATCCTGAGGAAGTACCTCTTCGTTCCGCTCTCGGGGATTCTCGAGGCGCGTGAGCGCGAGGAACACGAAGCGCAGAAGGCCTACGCCGACAGCCTCGAGACGCTCGAGAAATCCGTCGCCGCCGGCGAGCAGAAGCTCTCGCTCGCTCGCCGCGAAGCGCTGAAGACGCGCGAGGAGCTGCGGGGCGAAGGCTCGGCCCTCCTCGAGAAGAAGCTCGGCGAGGCGCGGGAACGCGCCTCCGGGGAGATCGCTCGAGGCAGCAAAGAGATCGAGACCCAGGCCTCCGAGTCTTCCAGGCAACTCCCCGAGCGTGCGAAAAGCCTCGCGCGCGAGCTCGCGGAGAAGATCCTCGGCCGAAAGCTCGCCGCGTGACCCTGCTCGCCCTTTCGTCCACGCTCACGACGGCCCGGCTGCTCTCCTCGGAAGAAGGCGGCCACGCCGGCTCGTTCCTCGGCCTGCCGCTGAGCGTCTGGCAGGTTCTGAATCTCGTTCTCTTTCTCGCGGTGCTCATCTACTTCGTCGCCAAGCCGATGAGCGCCGCCTTCCGCAAGCGCCAGGACGAAATCGAGGAGCGGCGGCGCCAGGCCGAGAAGCAGCGCGCCGACGTGGATCGGCTGTCCGCCGACATCCGGGAACGCACCGCGAAGCTCGAGCGCGAGATCGAAGAGATCCGCAAAGAGGGCGTGATCGAAGGGCAGGCCGCGCGGGCCGAGCTTGCCGCGCGGGCGGATGAGGAAGTCGTTCGCGTCGGCCGCGAGGCGAAGGACGAGATCGAGCGGCGCGTGGCGGCGGCGCGCGAGGAGCTGCGCCGCGCGGCGGCGGACCTGACCGCGTCGGCGGCCGAGGGAATCCTCACGCGCGAGATCAACGACGCCGACCGGGCGCGGCTGCTCTCCGAGAGCGTCGAGAAGATGAAGGCCTCGCGATGAGCTTCGCGCTTCCGTACGCTCGCGCCTTTCTCGAAGCGGCCCCCGAAGGCTACGACGTCGAGGCGTTTCTTTCGGCCGTCGGAGGCCTCGCCACGGCGATCGAAAAAGATCGCACGCTGCGGGCTTTTCTCTCGGCGCCCGCCGTTCCGGAAGAATCCAAGCGCAAAGCCGTCGCCGAGCTCGCGGCGCGTGGCGGCATCGACACGTTTGGCGCGCGGTTTCTCGAGCTCCTTCTGAAGAACCGGCGCATCCTCGCCACGGGCGCGATCCTCCGGAGCCTTCGTGAGAATTTCGACGCGGCCCGGGGTGTCCTCGAGGGCCGTGTGACGGTGGCCGCGCCGATCGGGGATGGGGAGAAGACGGCGATCGAGCAGGCCCTCGGGACGAAGCTGAACGGCCGGGTGCGCCTGAAAGTATCGGTCGATCCGAAGATCCTGGGCGGATTCGTGGCGCGCGTGGGCTCGAATGTGTTCGACGCCTCCGCGGTGGCCGGGATCCGGCGTTTCCAGGAGCAAGCGAAAGGAAGAACGGGAGCCTGAGATGGAGATCAAAGCGGACGAGATCACGGCAATCCTGAAGCAGCAGCTCGCCGGACTACGAGAAGGCGATCGACGTGGCCGAGGTCGGCACGGTGCTGTCGGTCGGCGACGGCATCGCGCGCGTCTACGGCCTCGACAAGGTCATGGCGGGCGAGCTCGTGGACTTCGGCCACGACGTCTTCGGCCTGGCGCTCAACCTCGAGGAGGACCAGGTCGGCGTCGTGCTGCTGGGCGAGTCGCAGCACGTCAAGGAAGGCGACGAGGTCCGGCGCACCGGAGCGCATCATCCAGGTGCCCGTCGGGCCGGCGCTCGTCGGCCGCGTCGTGGACGCCCTCGGCCGCCCGATCGACGGCAAGGGACCGATCAAGGCCACCGAGTCCTATCCGATCGAGCGCATCGCGCCGGGCGTGATCGACCGCCAGGGCGTCAAGGAGCCGCTCCAGACCGGCCTCAAGGCGATCGACGCCATGATCCCGATCGGCCGCGGCCAGCGCGAGCTGATCATCGGCGACCGCCAGACCGGCAAGACCGCCATCGCCCTCGACACGATCATCAACCAGAAGGGCAAAGGCGTCATCTGCATCTACGTCGCCATCGGCCAGAAGAAGTCGACCGTCGCGCAGGTCGTGAAGACGCTCGAAGAGAACGGGGCGATGGACCACACGATCATCGTCTCGGCGACGGCCTCGGATCCCGCGCCCCTGCTCTACATCGCGCCCTACGCCGGCTGCGCGATGGGCGAGTACTTCCTCTACAACAAGAAGCACGCGCTGACGATCTACGACGACCTCTCCAAGCACGCCGCGGCGTACCGCGAGATCTCGCTGCTCCTGCGGCGCCCGCCGGGCCGCGAGGCGTACCCGGGCGACGTCTTCTACCTGCACTCGCGCCTGCTCGAGCGCGCCGCGAAGCTGTCCGAGAAGGAAGGCGGCGGCTCGCTGACGGCGCTGCCGATCATCGAGACGCAGGCCGGCGACGTCTCGGCCTACATCCCGACCAACGTCATCTCGATCACCGACGGCCAGATCTACCTCGAGAGCGACCTCTTCTACTCGGGCGTGCGGCCCGCGATCAACGTCGGCATCTCGGTCTCGCGCGTCGGCGGCAACGCCCAGATCAAGGCCATGAAGCAGGTCGCCGGCACGCTGCGTCTGGACCTCGCGCAGTACCGCGAGCTCGCGGCGTTCGCGCAGTTCGGCTCGGACCTCGACAAGGCCTCGCAGGCCCAGCTCGCCCGCGGCCAGCGCATGGTCGAGATCCTCAAGCAGCCGCAGTTCGATCCGCTCGACGTCGAGCTGCAGGTCGCCTCGATCTACGCCGGCACGAAGGGATTCATGGACTCGCTGCCGGTCGACTCCGTCCGCGCCTTCGAGAAGGGGCTGCACGAGTACCTGAAGTCCTCGAAGAAGGAGATCCTCTCGGCCATCGTCTCGACCGGCAAGCTCGAAAAGGCCACCGAGGAGGCCCTCTCGGCCGCCATCAAGGAATACAAGGACCGTTTCGTCAAGGAAAACGCCTCCGGAGCCGCCGCCTAGCCGATGGCTTCTCTCATCGACATCCGCCGCCGGCTGCGCTCGGTCAAGAGCACGCAGCAGATCACCAAGGCCATGAAGATGGTCGCGGCGGCGAAGCTGCGCCGCGCGCAGGAGCGCGTCATCGGCGCGCGGCCTTACGCGAACCTTCTCGGGAAAGTCCTGGCCTCCGTTCGCGCGCACGCCGGGGACGTGAAGCACCCGCTCCTGGGGAGTCGGGAGGAGCGGCGCGTCATCGTCGTGGTCGTGGCGGGAGATCGAGGCCTCGCGGGCGCCTTCAACACCAACGTGAACCGCGCCGCGACGCACCTGCTGGCTTCGCACCCCGAATGGACCGAGGTGCGCCTGCTGCCGGTCGGCAAGAAGGCCGTCGAGTACTGGAAACGCCGCAAGTATCCGTTCACCGAGAAGACCTACGCCGGCATCTTCAATGCCCTGAAGTACGCGGACGCGCGCGAGATCGCCGGGTTTCTCGCGGAGGAGTTTCTCGAGGAGCGCATCGACGCCGCCTACATCGTCGTCAACGAGTTCCGCTCGATCCTCTCGCAGGTCGTCCAGACCGTAAAGCTCCTCCCGCTCTCGCCCCCGGAAGAGCCGGTCGCGAACAAGGCCGAGGAGAAGGCCACGCCCGTCGACTACCTCTACGAGCCCGACGCGAAGTCGATCCTGGCGTGGCTGCTGCCGCGCTACCTCGAGTTCACGATCTACCGCGCCCTCGCCGAGTCGGCCGCGGCGGAGATGGGCGCCCGCATGACGGCCATGGACTCCGCCTCGAAGAACGCGGGCGAGATCATCGACAAGCTCACGCTGACCTACAACCGCGCCCGGCAGGCGCGCATCACGAAGGAACTGATCGAAATCGTCTCGGGCGCAGCCGCTCTCGAGTAGACCGAGCTGGAGTAAGAGGGAAATCCCATGACGGAACAGAACACCGAACGGAACGTCGGAAAAGTCGTCGCGATCATCGGGCCGGTGCTCGACATCGAGTTCCCGGAAGGCAAGCTCCCCGCGATCTACAACGCCGTCCACATCCAGGACGACGGGAAGACGACGGGCGAGAAGATCGACGTCATCGCCGAGGTCGCCCAGCAGCTCGGCGAGTCGGTCGCGCGTTGCGTGTCGATGAAGCCGACCGACGGCATGGTGCGCGGCATGAAGGCCGTGGACCTCGGCGCGCCGATCTCGGTGCCCGTCGGCCGGGAGACGCTCGGCCGCATCCTGAACGTCATCGGCGACCCGATCGACGGCCTGGGCCCCGTCAAGGCCAAGGAGCGCTGGCCGATCCACCGCGAGCCGCCGGCGTACGACGAGCAGGCGACATCCGTCGAGATGTTCGAGACCGGCATCAAGGTCATCGACCTGCTCGAGCCCTACACGAAGGGCGGCAAGACCGGCCTCTTCGGCGGCGCCGGCGTCGGCAAGACCGTCATGATCCAGGAGCTCATCAACAACGTCGCCATGCACCACGGCGGCTTCTCGGTCTTCTCCGGCGTGGGCGAGCGCACCCGCGAGGGCAACGACCTCTACCACGAGATGACGGAGTCGGGCGTCATCACGCCGGGCAACACCGAGAAGTCGAAGGCCGCGCTGATCTACGGACAGATGACCGAGCCGCCGGGCGCGCGCCTCCGCGTGGGCCTGACGGGCCTGACCGTCGCCGAATACTTCCGCGACACCGAGGGCAAGGACGTCCTGCTCTTCATCGACAACATCTTCCGCTTCACGCAGGCGGGCTCCGAGGTGTCGGCCCTTCTCGGCCGCATGCCCTCGGCCGTCGGTTACCAGCCGAACCTGGCGACGGAGATGGGCGAGCTCCAGGAGCGCATCACCTCGACGAAGAAGGGCTCGATCACATCGGTGCAGGCCATCTACGTGCCGGCCGACGACCTCACCGACCCCGCGCCCGCGGCGGCGTTCGCCCACCTCGACGCGACGACGGTTCTCTCGCGCGCGGTCTCCGAGATGGGCATCTACCCGGCGGTCGATCCGCTCGCCTCGACCTCGACGATCCTCTCGCCCCGCGTCGTCGGCGAGGAGCACTACAAGTGCGCCCGCGACGTGCAGGCGGTGCTGCAGAAGTACAAGGATCTCCAGGACATCATCGCGATCCTCGGCATCGACGAGCTCTCCGAAGAGGACAAGCTCACCGTCGCGCGGGCCCGCAAGATCCAGCGCTTCCTCTCGCAGCCCTTCTTCGTCGCCCAGCAGTTCACGGGCCTCGAGGGCCGCTACGTCAAGATCGCCGACACCATCAAGGGCTTCCGCGAGATCGTCGACGGCAAGTGCGACGACATGCCCGAGCAGGCCTTCTACATGGTCGGCACGATGGAAGAAGCCCGCGAGAAGGCGGCCCAGCTCGCGAAGGTGGCCTAGGCGCGCATGGCTCTGCAGCTTCTCGTCGTCACCCCGGAGAAAAAGGCCGTCGAGACCGAGGCGGACGAGGTCGAGCTGCCCGGCTCCGAGGGCTACCTCGGCATCCTGCCCGGGCACACGGCGCTCATCACGCTGCTCAAGCCCGGCGTTCTTTCCTTCAAGCGT
This sequence comes from uncultured Acidobacteriota bacterium, assembly GCA_963782585.1. Lineage (GTDB taxonomy): Bacteria > Acidobacteriota > Thermoanaerobaculia > UBA5066 > Gp7-AA6 > DAHUXD01. The sequence continues at coordinate 71,477 of CAWAKL010000009.1, read as the reverse complement.
GGCGGCCGCTCACAGGCCTTCGCCGTGTCCTCGGGCTTCGCCGAGATCCTGTTGGACAAGGTCTCGGTCCTCGTCGACTCCGCGGAGGCCGGCTCGGAGATCGACGCCGGCGCGGCCGAGCGCGAAAAGGCGAAAGCCGAGGACGAGCTGAAGACGGCCGGCGTCGACACCCTCGAGCCCATCCGAGCCCGCATCGACCTCGCAGACGCCCGCCTGACGGCCGCCCGCCGGCCCTCGTAGCCTTTCACGTCCCGGCGTGGCCCCTCCCGCTCCGATTCGTCGAGAGACGGAGCAGGAGGAGCCTCCGCCCATGATCCGCCGCATCGTCTGGCCGGCTGCCCTGCTGATCGCGACGCTTCTCTGCTTCGTCATCTCACGCCGGGTGCCGTCCGAAGAGGGCGGGCTCGTTCCGGCGGGACTGCTCCTTCTGGCGCTGGGCGCGCTTCTGCTGCGTCGCCGCACGCTGCCGCGTTCCGACCGGACCGTCTAAGCCGCCCGCCGCCGCCGGGTCCGGCTAAGATCCGGAGGTGGCCGAAGAGGAGGACCCGCAACCCGACGGACCGCGTACCGTCGAGGCCGACCCGGTTCCCAACGAGCGGCTCTTCCTCGAAGGGCCGCGGTCGCGGTGGAAAGAGCTCGTCTCCGTCTTCGAAATCATGCAGGAGTTTTTCCGCGGCTTCCGGACGCTGCACTTCGTCGGACCCTGCGTCACGGTCTTCGGCTCGGCCCGCTTCACCGAGGGCAATCCCTACTACGAGCTGACCCGAAAGGTCGGCGCCGCCCTCGCGAACCTGGGATTCACGGTCATGACGGGCGGCGGCCCCGGCGTCATGGAAGCCGCGTTGCGCGGAGCCAAGGAGGCCGGCGGTTTCACCGTAGGCCTCAACATCGTTCTGCCCGAGGAACAGAAGGTCAATCCCTGGGTCGACCGTTCCGTGACCTTCGATCACTTCTTCGTGCGCAAGGTGATGCTCGTCAAGTACTCCTACGCCTTCGTCGTCATGCCCGGAGGCCTCGGGACCATGGACGAGCTCTTCGAGGCGCTGACGCTCATCCAGACGCAGAAGATCGAGAACTTCCCGGTCGTTCTCATGTCCACGGAGTACTACCGGCCGATCATGGGACTGCTGGCGAAGATGGTCGCAGCCGGGACGATCTCCAACACGGACCTCGACCTCCTGCTCGTGACCGACTCGGTCGACGAGGCCATGGAGCACATCGAAAAGCACGCGATCCGCGGATTCGGCCTCGACAAGCCGCGGGAGCGGATGGCGGTTCTGGGGGAGTGACCCGAACCTAGCGCGTGTTCGCGGCGGGAAACATGACCCGGTCCGGCGCCGCGTTGAGTCGCTCGATGATCCGCTTCGTCAGCACGGTCTTGCGCCGCCCGGCGTTGCGCGGAGCGACGAGGTACCGCACGGTCGCGTCGACCCAGGTGATGGGATTGACCCGGAAGATCACGGTCGGCCGCTCGGCGACGTCGAGATGGTCCACCGGCGTTTCCGCGAGCAGGCCGCGATAGACGCGGATGCGCGCCTCCATGCGAGGGCCCAGCTCCTCCTCGACGGCCTCGGTCATGACCGAGGCCACGAACTCGAGGTCACTCTGGTAGGCCACCTGGACGGTGACCTCGTTCCAGATGTAGGGAAAGAGCGGCCAGGAGTAGTTGAAAACCGAGGACGTGAAGACGGCGGAGTTCGGGAATCGGATGATGCGACCGCTCGGATGGTCGGTCGAGAGCAGCTCGCCGCCGAACTCCCAGAGCGTCGTATCGAGGTAGCCGACATCGATGACGTCGCCTGTCGAATCGCCGATGCGGATCCGATCGCCGACCCGGTACGGCGCGCGCGCGAGGATGTAGATCCACGCGAAGAAGCTCGTGATCGGCGCCTGGAGCGCGAAGCCGAGGAGCAGGGACAAGAGCCCGAGCGAAACGGCGGCGCCGTACCAGCCGACGAAGAACACCGAGATCGTCAGGAAGACCATCAGCAGGAAGACCAGCAGATTGAGCACGCGGCGGACGTTGTAGGCCGTGGCGCGGCTCTTCACGCGGGGCAGGATGAGGGCCTTGGCGATCGTGAGAACTGCGAGAAGCCCGACGACGATCAGAGCGGCCAGAAGCGCCTGCTGCCAGCCCGTTCCGCGAAGACCCGGCAGCACCATCTCCAGGTCGATCAGCAGAAAGGCCGCCCCGAGAAGGATCGCCGCAAGGCCGAGACCCCAGGCCTGCGGTTGGCGGCGTTTCTTCTTCTCGACTTCGGCCGGACGTGCCGCCTTTTCGAGCGCCTCCTGCACGGCGGGCTGCTCGCGGATCTCGCTCGGCGGGATCTTGTCCGGCTCGACGCAGGCGGGGTCGGGCCCGCAACGCTCCGCAGTCGGAGGGGTCGTCGCCTCGCGCTTCGCTTCCATGTCAATGGGGCCTAAGTGCAAGATCCGCACCCCCTTCGGCCCCACAGCGCTCGGGGAATAGGGCTAGATTCGCGGCCGTTGCGGGTAATCCTCGGATCGCTTTTCTCGTCTGCTTGCTCGGACCGCAAGTTGAAAGCTCGCGGCCGGAAAGGGGTTCTCCTTGAAACCGCGCATGTTCCGACTGATTCCCGCGGCCCTCCTGATCGCCGGCCTCGCCGCGTCGACCCTGGCGCAGGATGCGCCGGTCCGCCGCCGGCCCTCCCAGCAGCGCTTCCCGCTTTGCCTTCTGGTCATCGACCTGACGGCCGAGCAGCGGACCCAGGTCCACGGGATCCTCCAGGCCGCCTGGCCCGATTTGCGCGCTCGCGTGGCCGCTGTCGGCACGACCGGTGAGGCCCTGCGCGCGGCGCTTCAGGCCGAACCGGCCGACGCCTGCACCGTCGGCGAAGCGGCGCTGGACGTCGAAGAAGCCCTCCAGGCCGTCCGGGACGGCCGGGAGGCCCTGAAGACTCAGCTCGCGGCGGTTCTGACGCCGGAGCAGCTCGCGCGCTTCGAGGGTTGTCTCGACGCTCCGTTCGGGGACGGCAACATCTCGGGACTCGGAGCCGACGACATCCGGGACGTCATCGCCCGCTGAGCGGCTTCGGCGAGTGAAACGGGTCTAGGGGGCCGGCGCCCGACGCGCGAGGTCGTCGGGCAGTCCGAGCACGACGCGAATCTCCTGCGGAAGCTCCTCGCCCGTCGGCTCCGTCACCATCACGAAGCTCCCATCCGGGGCGACGTCGTAAGTGCGCGCCGGGGAGAGGTTGTCGTGGTACGACCCGGTGAAGATCACGGCCGGGCGGCCGACTTCCAGGGTGGGATCCGTGCGCGCGGGAACCGCCATCATCCGGTTGCCGGCGCGGTAGAAGAGCTCGTGGCCGTCGCGGGACCAGGCGGGCTCCTCGCCGCCCTCGGACGAGATCTGTGTTCTCTCGCCCGGGCCGGGGAAGGGCTGAGCATAGATCTCGAATCGACCGGATTCGTCCGATGCATAAGCGACCCACCGGCCGTCGCGCGAGACAGCGGGTTCGCGTTCGGCGGAGCGGGTGCGGACGACCGGTTGCGGCGGTGACGTAGCCGACGGGTCCACGGCCCAGAGGTCCGAGCCCGTCTCCGGGTGAAACTCGGTGTACACGAGCCAGCGGCCATCGGGCGACCAATCTCCGAGATAGTGGTGGTGGTCGCCGGAGGTCACGCGCCGCTCGGTCCCGCCTTCCTCGGAGACGAAGACCTGGTGGATGCCTTCGCGGCCCGACTCGTAGGCGAGACGCTTTCCGTCGGGCGACCACATCGGCGAGTGGTCGTCGGCGCTCGAGCCGACGCGCGAGAACGTGCCGCGGGCGAGGTCATACGTGAACGCGTGGGTTTCGGACTCTTCGGTCCACAGGGCGAGACGCCGGCCGTCGGGAGACAAGCGCGGGGCGATGTACGCATTGGCGGTTTGAGTGACGACCCGTGTCGTGCCGGTGCGGTCCACGAAGACGACCCGGCGCGCCGGGGCCCGCACACCACCGGGCACGTAGGCGAGCGTTCCTTCGGGCGACACGTCGTACTGTGCGGCCCCGCTCCCCGGGTCTGCGAGCACGCCGGAAGCGACGGGAACCGCTCGCCCCGTCGACGAGAGCCGCTCGAGGTCGAACGGGGCCGCGAGGATCTCGCCGCCGCGCACGAAGAAAAGATTCCCTCGCGCGTAGCGCGGCATGTAGCCGCCTTCGAGCACGATGCGGGGCTCGGACTCGCCGCGGGCGAGGACCGCGATCGAGTCCTCGTCGTGGCTCCGGCCCCCCTTCCAGATCGCGAAGAGGACGCCTCGGCCCTCGGGCAGCGCCGCCGGCCAGAGATAGGCACCTTCGCCCTTCGCCTTCCGGGGCGCGGCGAGGAGGCGGGGCAACGCTCCGGGCCCGGCGAGCTCGTAAAGACCACCCGTCCAGGACGGCACGACCACGACGGCGGCACCGGATCCCGTCGCCGTCGCCCCGCCGGAATACGGGAGCTCGCACAGCGACTGCGGCGCTCCCCCGGACACGGCGACGCGCTGGAGTCGGCCCCCGGACTCGAAACCGACCCAATCGTCGCCGGGGTAGAAGAAGGGACTGACCGCCCGATCGGTTCCCGGCACCATCGTCGCTCCGAGAGCCTCGAGGCGCCGGACGTAGAGGCCGCTGCCCTCGCGGCCCTGCAGGGCCATCGCGAGCCTCTTGCCGTCGCGCGAAAAGGCCAGGGACGCGCTGTTGTAGACAGCCAGGCCCAGGCCCGGCGGAGTCGCGACCGCAAAGGAAACGAGCGGCGCTTGGGCGGACGCCGGGCGGACGGCCGGCCCGACGGTCCCGGGGACTCTCGAGCGCCAGAGAAACGAAGCGGCGAGACCGAGGGCGACGCCGGCCACGGTCCAGAGCGCGGCGCGCGACGCGAAGCGCTTCGCGGGCTTCGGCGGCGGGGCCGGTTCGCCCTGCGGCGAGCTCGCCTCCGCGATCGCTTCCTCGACCAGGAGTCGCGCGTCACCCATATCCCGGAGGCGCTCGGCAGCGTCCTTCTGGAGACACCGGCGCAGGAGCTGCCGCACGAGGGGCGGAGTCGCCGCGGGAAGCGACGCCCCGTCGGGCTCACGCTCGAGAATACGGGCGAGGGTGTCGGACGGCGTCGCTCCGGCAAATGGCGCTCTGCCTGAGAGCGCTTCGAAGAGCGTGCAGCCGAAGGCCCAGATGTCGGTTCGCCGGTCGACCACGCGGCCGCGCGCCTGTTCCGGGCTCATATAGGCCGCCGTCCCGAGGATGACGCCGGCTTCGGTTCCCCGTTCGGTCAGCGTCGGCGTCTGATCGCTCGCGGCGTCCGCCGCGCCGGCGATCGGCTTCGCGAGACCGAAGTCGAGGACCTTGACGCGCCCCGCGGGCGTGATCATGACGTTGGAGGGCTTCAGGTCGCGGTGAACGATCCCCGCCTCGTGCGCCGCTTCGAGCGCCGCCGCGATCTGCCGGAAGACCGGGAGCGCCTCGCGCCCCGGCATCGGGCCCTCGGCGATCCTCTCGGCGAGCGTCTGGCCCTCGACGAGCTCGAGGGCGAGCACGTGCGAGCCCCCGGCCGGCTCGATTCCATAGACGGTCGCGATGTTCGGGTGATTGAGAGACGCGAGGATTCTCGCCTCCCGCTCCCAGCGCGCGAGCCGTTCCGGGTCTCGTTCGAACTCCCCGGGAAGGACCTTGACCGCGACGTTCCGTCCCAGGGTCTCGTCGCGCGCCAGCCAGATTTCTCCCATGCCGCCAGCGCCGAGCGCGCGCAGCACGGCGTAGCGGCCGATCCGCGATCCCGCGGAGATCGTCAAGGACTCACGGAGCTCGATACCCCGGTCCGCGCAGCCCCTTTCCGGGCGCGGCGCCCGTGATCCTTCCGCCGTCTACGACGAGGACCCCATTGACAGCGACGTAGGGGAACCCCGCGCTGTACACGCGCGGCTCCTCGTAGGTCGCGAGGTCCTTGACCTTCGCCATGTCGACCGTCACGACGTCCGCGGCGAATCCCACCTTGAGAGGCCGCGTCCCTGGATGCCGGCCGACTCCGCCGGGAAGGAGGTCATCTTGCGGATGGCCTCTTCGAGGCGGAGGACCTTCTCGTCGCGCACGTACTTGCCGAGGATGCGCGCGGAGGATGCCCAGCCGCGCGGGTGCGATTTCTCTTCCGAGAAGATCCCGTCGGTCGCCCCGGCGGGCGAGTCGGTGCAGAAGGCGACGAGCGGGCTCGCGAGCCCGGCCTTCACGTCCGCCTCGTCCATCATGAAGATGATGCAGGCGACGTTCGCCCGGTCGGCGATGACGAGATCGATCAGCGCGTCGCGCGGGTCTTTCTTCTCCTCGGCCGCCATCTGTGAAACGGTCTTGCCCTCGTAGGACTTGAGCTTCGGGTTCAGAACCGAGGCGATGAGGACCCGGTCGGGGCCGCCGGCGCCGAGATACTGGTTCGACCACTGACTCGTTTCCTCGTTCATCTCCTTCTTGGCCCGCTCGCGCAGCTTCGGGTCGGCGAGGCGCTTGAGCAGCGCCTCCCGTCCGCCCTCGCGGATCCACGGAGGCAGGCAGGCGTCGAGCCCGTTGGAGCCCGCGGTCCAGGGGTACTGGTTGGCCGTCACGTCGATGCCCGAGTCCCGCGCGGCCTGGATCTTCGCGAGGACCGCGGGCATCTTGCCCCAGTTGGGCTTGTAGGCCGTCTTCAGGTGCCAGATCTGGCTGCGGATCGGCGTCTCCTTCGCGATCCGGAAGACCTCGTCGAGCGAAGCGTCGATGGCGTTGGCCTCGGAGCGTTGATGCGTGAAGTAGGCGCCGCCGTACTTCGCCGCGACCTTCGCCATCGCGATGATCTCGTCGGTCGAGTTGTACATGTCGGGCACGTACTGGAGTGACGTCGAGATGCCGAGCGCCCCCTCGCGCATGGCCTGGTCGACGAGAGCGGTCATCTTCGAGAGCTCTTCTGGCGTCGCGCGGCGATCGGCCTTGCCGATGACGTAGTCGCGGATCGTTCCGGCGCCCACGAAGGTGGCGAGGTTGACGGCCGTGCCGCGCTTCTCGAGGGTGTCGTAGAAACCGCCAATCGTCCGGAACTCCGGCGCATAGCCGTATCGCGCGTAGACGTCCTTCGCCTCGGCCAGCATCGCGTCGTTGAGCGGCGCGATCGAAGCGCCCTCGCCCGTGACCTCGGTCGTGATGCCCTGCGTGATCTTCGAGGCCGCGCGCTTGTCGACGAGAACGTTGTACTCGGACTGGCCGAGCAGGTCGATGAAGCCCGGCACGACGAGGAGGCCGGTCGCGTCGATCGTGCGCTTCGCCGGCTGTCCGGCGAGAGCCCCGACCGCCACGATCTTGCCCCCGCGCACACCCACGTCCGCGGCGAACCAGGGCGCGCCGCTGCCGTCCACGACGCGGCCTCCCGAAAAGAGCAGGTCGTAGGGCTCCTCCGAGGGGGCGAGCCCGAGCAGGGCGACGCCGAGGCAGAGACCGAGCGAGAGCGCGAGAAGCTTTTTCATGGGGGGAACTCTATTCCGGAAGCGAGTCCGGACAGCCATCGCGATAGCTGCACACAGGCGCCAACGAAGGCCACGCCGAGGATGGCGATCGCGACGATGGTCCCGGAGCGCCTTTTCGAGAGCCACGCGAGGGCGTAGACGGCGGCCGGCGGCAGAATCACGTAGAGCGGCATGGAGAAACGGCTCTCGACGGCCACCGGAAGGTAGACCGCGACGAGCGCCGCCGAGAAGAGCGCGGCGCCGGCCCCGTAGAGGCCCGCAGGCGAATCCCGTTCCTTCGCCAGGAGCAGCCCGAGTCCGAGGATCGAAAGAAAAAGGAACGCATAGTTCGCAAGGGCCAGCGCCCAGCCCCAAGCCGGCGGCGGCGCGGTGATGTACGTGAAAGGGAAATCGTGGTCCACGAGCGCGAAAGCGTGCGCTCCGAGCGTCCGGACGTAGGCGAGCGGGCGCTCGCGCACGAACTCCCCGACCGTTGAGACGCCTTCGGGCCGGAGCGGGTTTCTGTAGACGACCTGCGGCTCCTTGCCCGGCACGACGAGCGTTGCGTACTTGAGGATCCCCGTCCCCCAGCTCGTCTGCGCGCTGTAGAGGCGGTCGACGAGAAGCGGAGTCCACTCGTCCCAGGCCTTAACGTTCCCGTGGATCTGGGGCGCGAGCGTGAGCGCCGCCGCGAGGGTTCCGAGGGCGAGGCTGCCCGCCAGGCGCTCCCGGTAGAGCCGCGAGCGCAGAATCCAGAGGAGCAGAAGGGCAGGCAGGATCACGAGGTTGGCCGCACGGACGGCGACGGAGGCCCCCGCTGCCAGAAACGCCAGAAGGGCGCGGCGTCTGGTCGAGCCTTCCTCGAGCGAGACGAAGAGGGAAAGTCCGACGAGCACGGCCGAGAGCGAGTCCGACAGAAGCTCCGTCGCCCGGATCAGCGCGATGGGGTTCAGCGCGAGCAGGGCATACGTGCCCTCGAAGACGCGCGGCGTTCGAAACACGCGCTCCGCGACCCGCGCGATGCAGAGCGCCGCCGCGAGATAGATCACCAGCTGAAGCGTCGCGACGAGCGCGCGCGCAAGCTCGGGCGGGGGACTCGAAAACCCCGTCGTGAAGGAAACGAAGAGGGGATACCCATACATCCGGACTCGCGAAGAGAGATTCCACAGGCCTTCCATTGAAACAATTTGCGACAGCGTCCAGTAGTGAAACGAGTCGTAGATGACGCCGGGGTAGCCGGCGCGAAAGAAGAGGAAAGCGAGCGCCGCCGCTCCCGTCGAGACGGCCGCGACGAAGGCGAAGCGGCGGTTCACTACCCTTAGGGTATCGAATGCCCGACTTGCTGCCGAAACCTCGCCCGCCCACAATGCGCTCGTGACACGAGAGGCGTCCCGGCGCGAGATCCTGGCCGGGGCCGCGCTCCTCGTGATCGGGGTCGGAGTTCGAATTGCGTTCGCGCTCCGGTTTCCGACGCTGGCATTCTCGGACTTTCGGGCGCTCATCGACTTCGGCCTTCTGATGCAGGATCGCGGCTGGACGGCCGAGAGCTGGCACTGGATCCAGTTCAACCCCGGGGTTGGGATGGCGCTTTCGCTGGTGTTCGCCGTTTTCCCCGATCCCGAGACGGCCGCGCGCCATGCGACCGCCGCCGTCACGGGGCTGATGCCGCTCCTGCCGTTTTTCCTCTGGCGTCCGTTCCTGAGCTTCGGGTGGCGCTTCGTGTCGGGGCTTCTTCTCGCCCTCTGGCCGGGACAGGTCTTCTTTTCCGGCGTGGTTGCCCAGGAAAACTGGGCGCTTCTTCCGGCGGTCGCACTCGGAGCGCTGGCCGTCCGCGTCGTGCGGTCGCCGGCGAGCGCTGCCCGGCCCCTCGCGGCGGGTCTCCTGCTCGCGCTGGCCGCGGTCTTCCGCCAGGAGCTGCTCGTCGTTCTGATCCCGGCGGCCCTCGCCGCCGCCGGCCTTCTCCGTCAGGACGGCGCGCGGCACCGACGCGCCGCCCGGCTCGCCGTCTTCGCGGCTCTGCCGCTCCTGGCGTTCGCGTGGCAACGCCACACCGCCAGCGGCCGCTTCGCGATCACGACCGAGCACGGCGGCCTGGCGCTTCTGGGGAGCGTCGTTCCCGGCGCGCCGCAGGCCGGCTGGGTCGATCCACGGGCCCACATCGCGGCCGTCGAGCCGGAGTTGCTCGAGAACCGGACCGTCGCCCGCGCGGCCGCGACGCGCCTTGCGATCGAAGAGTGGAAGCGCCGGCCCGGCTTTCACCTTCTGCGCGCGGCATCGGTCTCCGGCCGGCTCGCCGTGGAGAGCGACGCCGACAGTCTTTTCTGGAGCATCGGCTCGGCCCAGGCGCTCCCCGAGGCGCTGCGTCCTCGCGGGGCCGGGTTCTACACGCGATGGTTCCCGCGCCTCCGCTGGGAGCTCGCTCTGATTCAGGGCCTCTTTCTCGCGAGCCTGCTCCGGGCGCTTCGGCGCCGCGACGCCGCTGTCCTGGTGCTCGCCGCGTGCATTCTCCTGAAGTTCGCGCTGCAATCCATCGCCTCGCCCCTGGGCCGCCTGATGCTGCCCGCGACGGCTCTCGAGCTTCTCGCGATCGCGCTGGGTCTCTCGGGGCTCGCGGCCGCGTCGCGAACATCGCGCCTGCGCTTCGGGCTCGTGACGGTGGCCGTGGCGGCGGCGCTGCTGTTCGCCGAGTCGCGCCTGACCGCGTTCGTCGTCGCGAAGGACGAACCGCCGCTTCCAGTCGCGCGATTTCCGCTGGAGGTCGGGGGCGGCGGCATCGCTCGGTGCGTCGTCGAGGAGGGCGACGTGACCTCGCTCGAGTGGCGGCGGGTCTGGTTGCGGCCGGCAGGCGCGGATCAGACGGCGCGCATTCGCTGCCGTGCCGGCGACGACGCAGAAACCGCAGCACTCATCGTCCGTATCGAGGGGCCGGCCGGGTTCGTGCGCGACGGCGCACTTGGCGCCGACGCCATCATCCTGCGCGACGCCGGCGGCGTATCGCTGCGGCGAGCCACACGAGCCACACGATCCACGCCGTAACGCTCACGGCCGCGAAGCGTGGCAGGCCGGCCATGCGGAATCTCGTCTCGAGCTCGTAACGCCCGGCCGGCAGCATCCAGCCGCGGAAGTACGTGTTGACCCGGATGGCGGGCCCGGCCCGGGAGGAGGTCCAGCCGGGAAAGAAAACTTCGTTCTCGACGAGAAGGAGCGGCTGGTCGGAGTCCACGCTATATCGGGCCCAGTCGATTCCGGCGGACTCCTGGACGACGCGGGGATCGGGCGCCGCCGAGAGGGCCTGCGACGGCAGACTCGGAACGTCCACCTGGCCCCCGGCCATCTCCTGCGGCTCGAGCACGATCGGCGTCCACCCGCGGCACATGAAGGCGAGATAGCGCTTGTCCCGATACAACGCGTCTCGGGCTCGGAGCCCGGCCGCGGCTCCGAAGTCGGCGACGACGTAGTCCCCCTGGAGATACCCGCTCGCGCGATAGGGTCCGTCGCCGTCGTTGCGCGGAGGCCGCGGCCCCTCGCGCGTCTCGAAGAGCTTTGGATCGACGACGAGGCCCGCGTCGTACATCCGAGCGGGCGTGGGCGCGAAAACGCGGCACGTCGCGAGCTGGTCCGCCTCGGCCCAGCCCTCGATCTTGGGAAGGACGCGCGACGCGTCGAGCGACACGGCGGCGAGCATCGCGAGAACCCCGACGATCGGCCCGCGCGTCCGCCACACCGCCAGCCCGGCGAGCGTCGCGACGACGCAGATCTCCACCCTGGCGGGATCCGGCCAGTAGGAGAAGCCCGGGTAGAGACGGCCGATGCTCCAGGCGGCAAACAGCATGATCGGCAACGAGCGCACGAGGAAACCGACGGTCGAAAGCCGCCGCCGGCGCAGGTCTCGCCAGCCGGCCGCCGCGAGCAGGATCAGCAGCATGGCGAAAAAGCCGCGGTAGTCGCTCGCTGGAAAGCGCGAGTAACCGAGGGGCGGCACGAGACTTCCGATGAGCGGATAAATCGGAAGCCTGCTGCCGGCGACCATGGCGGCGGACACGGCGGCGAGCGCGGCGTAGGGCCAGAGCCGCCTCCAGCTCTTCCACGTCAAAAAACAGACCCCCGCGAGGACCGCGAAGCCCACGAAGGTCGAGGTCATGCTCTTTTCGATCGGCATGCGGTGGTTTTCAAGGACGAGGGCCGGCAGGTGCACGACACCGAGCGAGGCGCGGAAGATGCGCGAGGCGTTGTGGTAGCGAAGGATCTCGTCCCGATATGTCCAGGCCGGGCCGAGATGGATCGCGGCCATCCCGAGCCCCAGAACGGCCGAGCCGGCCAGCGCTCCGGTCCAGGCGAGCGCGCCGCGCGCGAAGCCTCGCTGCACCAGAACGAAGACGGCGAAGACGCCCACCAGAAAGAGCGCGGATAAGAGATTGCCGGGGTAGCCTCCCACCGCCATCAGGAAGACCAGGATCGGCGCGAGCAGGATCCGGCCGGGAAGCCGCGGGCCCTTCGAGGCGCGGGGCGGGAGGCACGCCCAGAGGAGCCAGGGAGTGAACGCGAACGACCGCACGATGTCGACGTGCTCGGCGTTCGAGTAGAAGCCGCCGAAGAGCTGGAAACAGAACGCTGCCAGAAGCGCCACGCGCCGCGAGCGCAGGACGCCCCGCGCGAGAGCGTACATGCCGAGGGCTCCGGCGAAGACGTGCAGGCACTGGAAGACGACGGCCGCGGGCAGCGTGTAAGGGATACGCAGGAGCGGGAAGATCCACATCGGCGGGTAGAAGAACCCGGTCTGGAGGTTCAGGAGAAAGGGGTAGCCCATCGACTGGAAGGGCATCCACGCGGGCAGCCCGCCCCGCGAGACGGCTTCGGTCCAGTAGGCGGCCGCCGCATAGTAGGAGCCGACGAAATCCCAGGGGAAGCCGTAGCCGCCGAAGTAGTGGCGCCAGTAGACGACGAGGTTTTCGGCGGCGAGAACCGCGATCGGCAGGATACGAAGCCCGCGTCGGGCGCTTCGACGCTCGGGCCCCGGCACCGATGGAGAATACACCGTGACCGACCGAGACCGGCAGAACCGCTTCCTCACGCTCGCGGCGGTCGCCGCCGCGGCGGCGCTTCTGTCGCTGCAGTTGCTCGTGCCCCCGATCGTCGGGCTCGCCGACGAGGGCGATGGCGAACGGGTCATGGGATACGCCGGGTTTCGGTATCCGACCGAGAAGTTCGACGAGAAGTATTACGGGCACATCGTCCCGAAGCTCTCGATCGTCGCTCCGGGCTGGTATGTCAGCGGCTACCTCACGTCGGAGACGCCGCTGGCGTTCGCCGCGCGCCATGCAAGTCTCGGTCTCTTTCCGGGCCGGATGTTCGACATCCGGATCCTGGCGACGATCCACATCCTGCTCCTGCTTCTGGCGATCGGCCTCTTCGTGAGGGCCTGCCGGGATCTGTCTCCGGTCGCGCAGGTTCTCGGCGCCGCCCTGCTCGTGCTCGTCTTCACGGACGTTGGTTATGCCGCCCCGTTCAACTCCTTCTTCGCCCAGACCTCGTCCCTTCTCTTCGTCCTGCTCACGTTCGCGTTCGCGGCGGCGGGAGTGCGCGAAGGCCGGCTGCGCGGGTGGCTTCTCGTGGCGTACTTCGCGGCGGCCGCGCTCTTCGTGTGCTCGAAGCCGCAGGAATTCGTCCACGCGCCGCTCCTCGCGGGCCTCGGAGTCTTCCTTTCCGGCCGGGCGGGGTTCGCGTGGCGTCGGCCGGCGGCGGCGGTCGGGCTCGCGGCCGGTCTCTGCGTGCTCGCGCTCTGGTACTACCGGCAGATACCTCCGGCCGGCATCCGGCACGTGGGCCTCTTCCACACGGTCTTTCACGACCTTCTGCAGTACTCGCCCGATCCGCGTCGCGACATGAACGAGCTCGGCATCGACGCGGACCTGGCCCGGTACGTCGGCATGCACGCGTACATGCCGGGCGCGCCGATGCGGGACCCCGACTTTCAGGCGCGTTTCCTGGACCGCTTCGGCTACGCGAAGCTCGTGGCCTTCTACCTCCGGCACCCCGGGCGTTTCGTCGACCGGATCCGACGGGCCGCGCCGGCGGTGTTCCGGCTGCGGCCGAAGTACCTCGGGAACTTCGAGAAGGCGACCGGCGTCCCTCCGCGCACGCGGTCGAAGCGCTTCGCCCTCTGGAGCGATCTCCGGGCGAAGGGCGAAGCCCACGCTCTCGGCTGGCTGCTCGCCTTCTTCGGCGGAAACCTGCTGGCCGTGGCCCTGGCCTGGCGAAAAGCTTCGCCACGCGGCCGGATGTTTCTCTTCGCCCTACTCGTCGCGCTCCTCACCGCGGGCCTCGAGTTCGGCGTGTGCGCCTTCGCGGATGCGCTCGACGATCTCGGCCGTCACCTCTTCGTGTTCCACGCGCTCTGCGATCTGGTCCTGATCGCCGACGCCGCGTGGCTGGCGCAGGCGCTCAGCGAGCGGGCGCGGACGTCTCGGATGCGAGCTCGAGCTGCGTGAGCACCGCCTTCACGCGAGCGTCCCAGGAGTTCTCGCGGCCGAGGGAGCGGAGCCGCTCGCGGAAGGCCGGGTCGCGCCCCTTCGCCCTCGCCGGATCGAGAGCGTCGGCGAGCTCCCGCGCGTTTCGCGCGATCGTCACCTCGGGGAAGGCGGCGCACTCGGGCATCGGGGTGGTGACGACGGGCTTCCCGCCGGCGAAGTACTCGTAGAGCTTCAGAGGCGAAGTCGCGGTCGTGATCGGGTTGATCCGGAACGGGATCGTCGCGACATCGAAGAGGGCGAGGTAGCCGGGCAGCAGATGGTAGTCGCGCGGGCCGATCCAGCGGACGTTCTCGCGCTTCAGCATCGGGCGTCCCTGGAGGCTCTGGTCGTACATCGGCCCGATGAGTAGAAAGCTCCAGTCCGGGCGGAGGCGGGCGGTTTCGTCGACGAGCTCGTAGTCGAACCACTCGGCGAGCGCCCCGTAGTAGCCGGCGATCGGCCGGCCGGCGGAGAGCAGCGGGGAGACGTCGCGATCGGTCGAGGCCGGCGCCGCGGCGGCGGAGAAACGCTCGAACTCGACGCCGTTGGGCAGATACAACGCGTCCGGCCGCTGCGCCCGGGCCTCCTCGTGCAGCCGGCGGGCCACGGCGGCGACGACCGTCGCGTCGGAAAGCGCCCGTGCGTGGTTCTCGTCGAGCAGGGCCCGCTCGTAGGGGAAGACCGAGAGGTCGTCGATCCAGTCGTAGACGACTCGCGCGTCGGAGGGGAACGCCCGGGTCTGGTGAAAGTTGTACGGGAAGCTCCAGAGGATCGGCCCCGGGAGGCGCTCGAGAACTCCGGCGGGACCGCGATAGAGGAAGAGATTGGGCTCGATCTCCTTGAAGCCGTCGACCCGGTCCTGAGCGTTCGAGCAGTCGAAGATGGAGAGCCACCCGGCCCGCGCGAACGCCCGTGCGAGGTGGTGCGGCCGCTGGAAGAGATGGATGCCCCAGCCGATCGACGGCAGGAAAACGACGGTTTTCCCGTCGGCGCTTCCGCCTCGCGACTCGAGCAGCGTGGCGAGCTGGCTGCGGTACTTTCCGAGATCGGCGCGCGGGGCGCCCTGCGACGCGGCCGCGGCGGTCGTCGCATCCCCGCCCCACTTCTCCTCGTACTTGCGCCGGTTCTCCTCGTAGAGCGCGCGGTACGTCTTCTCTCCGAGCTTGCGGAACGTCGCTTTCTGCCAGTGATGCACGAAGGCATCGCGCGCGCACCGGATCTCCCAGCCCTGGGCCCGGGCGCGGCGGCACCAGTCGTCGTCCTCGAACATGCCGACGCCGAAGCGCTCGTCGAGCGGACCGACCGCCTCCCAGGTCTGCCGGCGGAGCGCCGCGCAGAAGAACGCGAGCATCGGGATCGCGAAGCTCTCGCCGTCGTGGGCGCTTGCCCACTGCGCCGCGCGCGCCGGCAGCTCCGCGAGGTCGCCGTAGCCGATGTCCACCTGGGCCTCGTTCGAGATCGCGTTCGTGACCGGACCGACGAGCCCGAGCTTCGGATCGGCGCGCAGGTGCGCGAGAAGCGTCGTGAGCCAGCCCCGTGTCACGACCGTGTCGTTGTTGAGCGTGACGAAGAAGACCGCGTCCGGAGTGGCCGCGGCGAAACCCTGGTTGACGGCCGCCGCGAACCCGCGGTTCTCCGCGTTTTCGATCACGGAGAGCCGCGGCCAGCTCCGCGCGATCTCGCGGAGGAGCTCCACGGTTCCGTCGGTCGAGCCGTTGTCGACCACGAGAACCTCGAAGTTGGGCCACTCGGTCCGCGCGCGCAGGCTCTCGAGACACAGTCGGTTCAAGTCCCGGTTGTCGCGGGTCACGACGACGATCGAGACCTTCGGGAAGAAGCCCGGGATCGCGTGGAGGACGTCCTCGGGCGAGGCCGCGGGATCGAGGACGACGTCCGGCGGCTCGGCCGAGTGGTCGGCCTCGCCGGTCGCGTCCACGAGGAGCCAGCCGCGGGACTGGCGCAGGCGCTTCGCGTGCGGACGTCCGGACGGGTCCTCGACGAAGACCGCCGTCGCCGCGAGCGTCTCCGTTCGCCGAAGCGCGTCGAGGCCGCCGGCATTTTCGCGGAGGTATCGGAAAGACGCGATCCCCGGCCTTCCGGTAAGCGTCGAGGATGGCCCGCGAGCGCTCGGGGAGCGAGGCTTCAGAACCGCGCCCCAGCCACACGACGTCGTATCGGCTCTCGTCGCGCATCGGCGTCGCGCGACGCGCCGCGTCGGCTCCGGCATCCGGGCCCGCCCAGTCGGAGGCGGGACGGCCCAGAACCCGCCGCGCGAATCCGGCGGCCGACCGTCGGAGGCGCCCGTAGAGGTTGGCGAGGCGCCAGAGCCGGGAGCCCTGAAGCCGGGCCAGCTCCTGTCGCGTTTCTCCCAGGCGCTCCTCGAGCAGGGCTTTCTCGCGAGCGTGCGCGCGTTCGAGCGCCTCGAGTCCGCCCTTCGCGGCGGCGAGGCTCGCCTCGATCTCGCTCGCTCGGCCGCGGTTGGCCTCGAGCGCGTCGTCGAAGAGGCTCAGGACCGCGCGGCTGACCTCCGGCGCGGCTGGAGGCTCCGCGATGAGGCGGGCGGCGCGGTCGAGGTCGTCTTCCGCGAGGGCCTTCTGCTCCGCCGCGGCCGTTCGGAGGCGCGCGGAGATCGCGGTCCGTTGCGCGAGCGAGTGGATCAGCGCGTCGAGAACGCCTCGCGACGTCGCCTTCGCGAGGGGAAGCGCGGCCGGCCCGCCCAGGCGCGCGAGCAGAGCGGTGACCTTCGGGTCGTAGGCGAGGCCCACCGCGGGAACGCCTCCCACGGCTGCGAAAACGAGCGAGTGGAGCCGCATCCCGAGAACGAGATCGCAGCCCGCGAGAAGAGCCGCCGTCTCGCGGGGCGGACGGTCCTGCCGGAAGCCCGCGACGGCGGCGCGTCCGGGGCGGGAGAGCGCCGCGGCCAGCCGCGAGGCCTGCTCGAAGTCGTCTTTCTCCGTCCAGGGACTCTTCTCGAACGGCGAAAAGAGAAGCGTGCCGTTGGTGCGCTCGAGAAAACCGTCGAGCGCCGAGACGATTTCTTTCTCCCATGCCTCCTGCTCCACACCGATCGACCAGGGGCGCAGCGCCACGCCCAGAATCGGCGAGCGGGGCTCGACTCCGGCGGACCGGCAGAGATCCGCGGGTGTCGGGACGTTCTCGGCCGTCTCGAGGGCGAAGGCCGGATCCGCACTCAGGTGGACGCGCGCTTCGGGCACGCCCGTCGCGAGGAGGAGCTCCCGCGAGGCCTCGTCGCGGACCGAAACGTGCACGGCGGCGTCCGCGACGGCCCGGGCGTACCGGCGGGCCTCCGGCGAGGACAGGGGACCGAAGCCGAGCCCGTAGAGCAGCGCCGGTTTGCGCGCGAGGGCCGCGAGGACGACGGGCCCGGCGTAGAAGGCGATTTCTCCGTGCCGCGGGGTCAGGAGCGTTTTGACGTCGAGGCCCCAGTAGTCCTGGAAGAGGCCGCCGCCTCCGACAAGAACGGCGTCGCTCTTCGTGACGCTCTCGGAGAGCGCCGGAAGATCCCGCCAGTCGATCGCCTCCACGCCGTGCTGCCGCCGCGTCGCTTCGGGATCGCCCGAGACGACGACGAAGACGGTGCCCGGCACCCGCCGCCGCAGGCCCGCCAGAATCGAGGTGAGGATCGCTTCGTCGCCCGTGTTCCCGAAGCCGTAGTAGCCGGCGAGAACGACGGTGCGCCTCATTCGCGGCAGTTTACCCGCTATGCTCCGCGCGATGATCCGCCGCTTCGCGCGTCTCGCCGCCGCGTTTCTGCTCGTGCTTCCCGTCGCGGCGATGTCGATGGCCTGCCGCCGGGATCCCGCCGACGCCTGGCGCGGCATGAACGTGATCTGGATCTCGTTCGACTCCGTGCGCGCCGACCATTGCTCCTTCGAAGGCTACTCGCGGAATACGACGCCGCTGCTCGACGGCGTGGCGAAGCGCGGCGTGCGATTCTCGCGCTGCATCGCGCAGGCGCCCTACACGCTGCCTTCCTACGCCTCGATGCTGACCTCCCGCTACGTCGCCGAGCTCGCCGTCCAGGAGCAGCGCGACGAGAAGGACCGGGCGAAGATCCTCGGCATCGCGCCCGGCCCGTCCGAAAACGACGCGCTGATCTCCGAAACACTGCGCGGCGCGGGCTACCGGACGGCCGCGTTCGTGCAGAGCTGGATCTCGAAGCCTCTCGGTTTCGACCAGGGGTGGGATCTCTTCCGGCACCGCCAGGAGACCCTGAAGGAGAAGATGCCCGAGGTCCTCCGCTTCATCGAAGAGAACCGCGACCGGAAGTTCTTCGCGTTCCTCTACACCACCGACACGCACTATCCGTTCCTGCACGCCCACGAGCGGAAGTACCTCTACGGCCGCTACGCGAGCGACTTCGACTTCACGCTCGACGCGATCCACGGCGTGCGTGAGGGAAAGCTCCGTCCGTCGGCCGAGGACATGGCGAACGCGATGGCCCTCTACGACGAGGGGCTCCACTGGGCCGACGCGGACCTCGCCCCGCTCTTCGATCTCCTGCAGAAGACGGGGCTTTCGGAGAAGACGATCCTCGTCTTCAACGCGGACCACGGCGAGGAGTTCGACGAGCACGGCGTCATCAGCCACGGCCAGACGTACTACGACGGCGTCATCCGCACGCCGCTTCTGATCGCGGCGCCGAAGACTCCGGTGGCCGGAAGGGCCGTGGCCGAGCTCGTTCAGAACCTCGACATCGCGCCGACGCTTCTGGACATGGTCGGCGTGGAGCGGCCGGCGGGCTGGAGCGGCCGCAGCCTCGCCTGGGCGCTCGCCGGGAAGCCGAGTCCGGCCGCTTCGGGCAAAGTCTCGCCGCCCCCGGCCTTCTCCGAGGGCGCCTGGACGTTCTGGATCGGCAGCGTTCTCTCGGGCGATCGCAAGTTCATCCTCGTCACACCCCAGGACCGGATGCTCTTCGACCTCGCGAGCGATCCCGGAGAGAAGAAGAACCTCGCCATGGAAGACAGCGGCCGCGACTCGGTGCGGACGCTGTACCACGTCCTGATGAAGCACCTCGGCGGCCAGGCCGGGCAGGTGGCCGCCGGCGGCGCCGCGCCGTCCTACGAGACCTGGATGAAGCAGGTCATGGGCCACTACGGCCTCACCGAGGAGAGCGAAGTGGTCAAGGAGCTCCGCGCCCTCGGCTACCTGAAGTAGCCCGCTCCCCCTACCAGACTAGGCCAAACGTCTTGACCAGGAACACCGCCATCTGCGCGCGCGTGTTCGGGTTCTCGGGACAGTAGCGCAGCGGAGCCGTGGCGCAGCCTCCGGTGATCCCGAGCGAGTAGAGCTCCTCGATGAAATCGTCGAACCCGACGCCGGCGGCGCAGGGCACGTCGGAGAAGACGCCCGTGCACGTCGTCGGGACGTGCGAAGACCCATAGAGGGTCTTCAGGAGAAACGGCGCCATCTGCCGGCGATTGACGGGATTGTCCGGACAGTAGTTGCCGCTGCCGCAGCCGCTCGTGATCCCGCGCGCCGCCAGCTCGTAGATCCACGGGGCGAACGGGTTGTTCTCGCAGGGGACGTCGTTGAACCCGCCGGGGCACGCGGGCGGAACGTAGGCCGCGCCTTCCTTCGCCTTCAGCAGAAACACCGCCATCTGCGCGCGCGTGACGGGACTTGCGGGGCAGTAGTTGCCGCCGGCGCAGCCGCTGGTGATGCCGAGCTGGAAGATCGTCTGGACGTAGTGGAAGAACGGGTTCGAGACCGGCACGTCGGGGAAGGTTGCGACCGCGGTCGTGCACGTCGCCGCCTGGATGTAGGGCAGCAGCTGCTCGTTGATGCACCGCGGATGGAAGACGAGGTTGACGTTCGCGTCTCCGCCGGGCTGCAGATAGCAGTAGCTCATGATCGTGCCTCCACCGGGCGGCACGGAGACCGGCCCGCTGTAGCAGCCG
This sequence comes from uncultured Acidobacteriota bacterium, assembly GCA_963782585.1. Taxonomy (GTDB): domain Bacteria; phylum Acidobacteriota; class Thermoanaerobaculia; order UBA5066; family Gp7-AA6; genus DAHUXD01. The sequence continues at coordinate 51,606 of CAWAKL010000009.1, read as the reverse complement.
GGCTCGCCGGACCAGCACATGTCGATGGGCGGGACGTAGCAATGGGTGTGCGCGCTGCCGCAGATGTGCCCGACCTCGTGGAGCAGCGAGAAGAGGTCCCACTGCTGCGCGGGCCAGTCCGTGTAGAGCTGGGTCACGCCGTACGAACCGCCCCAGTGGCCGCCGTCGACCGGGAAGTCGTCGAGGCAGACGGCCGGCAGATAGGCGACGCCACCCGCCACCGGGCGGCCCGACATGAGAAACGCCGCGGCTCGCGGAAACGTGTCGAGCGGCCGATTGGCGTGGTACCAGTCGCCGATCTGCAGGAGTTGCTCGTTGGTGGTCGGCCCGTCCCAGGGATCGGTCGTCGTCCAGACGTGGATCTCCGTGACGGTGAAGTGGAACGAGAGGTCGCGCTCGTAGATCAGGTTGAACTGGGCCGAGAGCGTCAGCAGGTACGCGGACATCGCGTCGGCGTCGCCTGAGAAGTCGGCGAGCAGCTCCTGGTCGGTCTCGAGGATGAGACTCGCCTTCTGGAAGCCCGTGATCTGCGGTGTGGCGGGCCCCGCACCCGACTTTGAAACCACGGAGGGCTGCGGCGCCGGAGCGAGCTCGTCGGCGAAACAGCTCCAGTCCGACGGCCGCGTCGCGAGCGACGCATCGCGCACCACGTAGCCCCGGCGCGACTCGTCGGGACCCACGTAGGTCGCTCCCGCGGAGGAGCGAAGCCAGGACACGAGACCGTCCGGCAGGACGGCGACGTAGACCCGCGAGTCGGGTTCGCCCGCGACGGTTCCTTCGAAGTGCACGACCTCGGGCATCGGCCGGAAGGTGTCGCCGTTTGCTCCGGTCACGCGGATGCGCGCGCCCGGCGAAACGATGTCGAACCGGCGGAGGACGAGATCGGAGCGCACGCCGGGGCCCGTCGGAAAACCCGACATGCGGAAGGGTTCGTTTCCCTGGCGGCGCAGCGACGCGAGGCTTCCGCGATCGAGAGCGACGGATTCTTCCCCGGGAGTGGCGCGCTTCAACATGGATGATCGGACGGGGCTCACCAGGTTGGGCACCCCGGCTCCGGCGACCGCGCACCCCGCCAGCCATGCGACCACGATGGTCGCCGCGAACCTCGAGCTCATGTGTCCTCCGGTTGGACGGGGATTCTCTACGCGGCCCGGGTGGAGCCGCAAGAAAAAAAACGCCGGCGTGAGCCGGCGTTTGGGGAAGCAATTTGGGGGAGAGGTCTATTGCAGATCGAGCCGACCACCAAAGGCAGACCCCCGGCAGTAGGCAACGCCGAGCTTGACGCCGGCAAAGCCGGCGTCTGACTCGGCGGTAACTCGAATGGAGCTAGATCGGACGCTGCGCTTACTGGAGATCGAACGCCTTGACCAGAAACACCGCCATCTGCCCCCGCGTGTTCGGGTCGTTCGGGCAGTAGCGGAGCGGGTTCGGCTGGCAGCCTCCGGTGATCTCGTCGGCGTAGAGCTCCTCGATCCAGCTCGCGAATGGATCCTGCATGGAGACGTCCGCGAAGATGCCGGCCGGCGCCGGAGGCACGTGGGCAGCGCCGAACTTCGTCTTTAGGAGAAACGTCGACATCTGCTTCCGCGTGACGGTCTGGTTCGGGCAGTAGTTTCCGCCGCCGCAGCCGCTCGTGACGCCGAGACTCGCGAGCTCCTCGATCCAGGCCGCGGCGAAGGCGCCGGCCGACACGTCCCCGAAGACCGTCCCGGTCGCGGCCGGCGGCACGTGCGCGGCTCCGTACTTCGCCTTCAGGAGAAAGACGGCCATCTGCGCGCGCGTGACGGGGTTGTTCGGGCAGTAGTAGTTGGGAGCGCAGCCGCCGGTCACGCCGTTCGCGGCCAGCGTCTCGACGAACTCGTAAAACTGGTGCGAGGGTGGTACGTCGAGGAAGGTCGAGGCCTCCGTGAGACAGGCAGCGGAGTTGATCTCCGGCATGAGCTGCTCGTCGATGCAGCGCTGGTGGAACTCGAACGAGACGTAGCTCCAGCCGAGCAGGTGGCAGTAGCTCATGATCGTGCCGTTGCCCGCGCCGGGGTTCTGGACGGTCCCCGAGTAGCAGCCCCCTTCGCCGTTGTAGCAATGGTCGATCGCCGGCACGTAGCAGTGCGTGTGGTGCGATCCCGCGTTGTGGCCGGTCTCGTGGGCGGTCGCGAACTGGTCCCAGTTGCCCAGCGGATAGGTGCCGTTGACCTGCGTCACGCCGTAAGCGCCGCCCCAGTGCCCGCCGGAGTTGAAGTCTCCCTGACAGAGGACCGAGAGCCACGCGATGCCGCCCGATGGGCCCTTGCCGGACAGATAGTGCACGATCGCGCGCGGATAGGTGCCCATCGGCCGATTGGTGTGCCACCAGTCGCCGACCTCGTCGAGCTGCGTGCGCGTGTTCGTCGAAACGTAAGGGTCCCCGGATCCGGTCCAGACGTGGACTTCCGCCAGCGAGAGATGAAGGTCGAGGTCGCGCTCGTAGACGATGTTGATGGCGCCGTAGAGAGTCGCGACCCAGGCGGCGACCTCTTCGGCGTCGTTGTCGTGCTTCAGATACATCTCGTAGTCGGTGTCGACCCGCACGGCCGCCTGCTGGAGTCCCTCGAGGGGCGCCTGCGGCGCGGGGAAGGAGGGCTCCGCCATGTCCGTGAGCGCAGCCGGCAGCTCCTCAGTGGCGCATGCCCACGGCTCGAGGGGCAGCTCGTTGGCGGGAGAGTCGTCGCTGCGCGCGACGTAGTCTCCGGCCTTACGCGACGCCGCCGGACCGACGTAGACCGTGGCTCCGCCCGAGCGGCGGACGTACGCGTAGAGAACTTCGCGCTGGGCCGAGAGGTAGACCGAGGAGCCGGGCTCGCCCTCGATCGTGCCGGAGAAGTGGGCGATCGACGGGAAGGGCAGCGACTTCTCGCCGTCCGGCCCGGAGACGGTGACGCGCGCGTCCGGGGTCGCGACCTCGAAGCGCTTCACGGCGAGCGTCTCGAGCGCTCCGGGCGCCACGGGGAACCCCGGGATGCGGATCTCGCCCTCGGCCGAGCGCAGAGCGGCGAGCGCCGAGCGGTCCAGGTCCAGGGCCTCCTGGCCGGGAGCCGCCAGCCTCGCCGCGGAGATCGGGGAGGACGTGGGCCGGTACGGGCTCGAGACCGTCGCCGCGGCCGCCGTGAAGGCGGTGGCTGCGGCGGCGATCCCGAGAATCGCCGCACGTATTGTTCTTCGCTGCATCGCGTCTCCTTCCGCCGGAAACAGGTCGTTGGTCTGACTCGGCGAATCCGCAAGGAGCGGGCCAGCCGGCGGGCGAAGCCAACAGTAGGCGGCGGAAGGCGTTGCGGGCGGTGACCCCTGTCACCTGACGTCGGTTGTCAGGCGCACAGGGCCCACGATGACATTGGCGAAAGGCTCGGGTATGTTCGGGCGTCCCGAAGCGCGAAACGGAGGATTTCGGTAATGACCTCGTTCCATCTCGCGATCGTTCTCTCCGCGCTGGTGCAGACTGCTCCGGCGCCCGCGCCGCCGCCGGCGGCGATCCTCGGCCAGTGGGAGTCGGCCGTGCGCAACAAGGGTGGCGTCGGGAACATCCTCGAGTTTCATCCGGACGGCCGGGTCACGCAGATCTCGGCGGCGATGGGCGACACGACCTACGAGGTCGAAGGCGAATGGCTGCGGACTTTCTACACCGACGAAGCGACCGGAGAGGTGCGCGAGTCCGCGCTCAAGGTCGAGTTCGAAGGTCCCGACAAATTCGCCGAGAAAGGCGAGGACGGCGCCGAGCAGGGCTCCTCCGAACGGATCGGCCCACCGGCGCCGCGGAAGGGTTCGCCTCTCGTCGGGGAATGGTGCTCCGTCTTCATGGAGCTGCTGACGCAGTACCGTCAGTTCACGCCCGACGGAAAGCTCTTCGTCCGAATGCCGGCCGTCACTCTCCGCGGAACCTACAAGGTCGAGGGTGACAAGCTCACCGTCGCGATCTTCGGCCAGCCTCCCGGGACCTATCCCTTCCGGATCGAGAACAGCCAGCTCGTCATCAAGAGCCGGGACGGCTCCGACCGCGTCTACAAGCGGACGGAGAGCACGCTGCTCAAGGGGTACTAGTCCGGGCTTGACGTAGGGGCGGGGCTTGCCCCTGCCCCCTCTCGCCGATCCGAAAAGCGGACCGCCCCTGATGAGCATCCGAGGGGGCGGCCACAAGGGCCGCCCCTACGACCGGAGAGTGACTCCGCCTAGGGGAGGCTGAACGTCAGCACCAAAAACACCGCCATCTCGCCGCGCGTGTTCGAATCTCCGGGGCAGAAGAGCGGCGGCACGACGCTGCAGCCCGCGGTGATTCCCCGGTCGGCCAGTTCCTCGATCCAGGGATCGAAGATCCCTCCCGTGCAGGGCACGTCGTCGAACACCGTCCCCGTGCAGGCCGGCGGCGTGTAGGCCGATCCCTCGAGCGTCTTGAGCAGAAAAACCGACATCTGTGCCCGCGTCACCGGGTCGTTCGGGCAGTAGAGGCCGCCTCCGCAGCCGCTCGTGATTCCGCGGTTGGCGAGGTCCTCGATCCACGGATCGAACAGCCCGCCCGTGCAGGGCACGTCCGGGAACACCGTGCCCGTGCACGCCGGCGGGATGTACGCCGACCCGAGGTCGGACTTCAGCAGGAAGACCGCCATCTGGGCGCGCGTGACGGAGTCGTTGCGGCAGTAGTTTCCGCCGCCGCAGCCCACGGTCACGCCGTTTCGAATGAGCTTCTCGACATGGGAGTGAAAGATGTCTTCTTGCGGGACGTCGAGGAAGTCGGCGAACCAGCCGTCGAGCAGCGTCCCGCTCTGCGTGTCGGCGTTCGTCAACGTGACGTCGTGGAGCTCGCCCGCGGCGAGAGCCGGCGTCGTGAGGTCCGCGGTGGTCGAGGAGGTCACGAGGACGCCCGTCGCCGCCACGCCGCCGATCGTCACGGAGGCGCCGGCGACGAAGTTTGTGCCGGTCAGAGTCGCGAGCGTTCCACCGGCGGCGGTGCCCGACGTCGGAGCGATCGCGCTGACGCCCGGCCCCGATCCGGCCGTGATGGTCAAAAATCCCGAGGCGCTCGTCGCCGACTGGCCGTCGGGGTTCGTGATCGTCACGGTGACGGGGCCGGCGGCCGCGGCGGTCGTGTCGAGGTCGAGAGTGACCGACGTCGGGCTCGTGTAGGTCACGGAGTTGACGGTGACTCCTCCCGAGACCGAGGCCGCCAGTCGGTTGGGGAAGCCCGCTCCCGGATCGAAGTACCCGGAACCCGCGGAGGAGGTTCCGGTGATGACGACGTCGACCGAAAGCTGTCCCGAAACCACGGTGTTCGGTGCGGCCGTCCCGAAGGACGCCGGCGGCGGCGCGAGGATCTCGACCACACGGACGCCATAGGAGTCCGCCGCGTTGCAGTACTGCTGGATCGTCCACATCGTCATGTCGTCGGAAGGATCGACGGCCGTGAACGAGTAGTCGCCCCAGCGGCGCGTGGGGCCCGGGTCGCCCGCGGGGTTGTAGGCGAACGTGGTCGTCGTGTAGAGCGTCGGGGTCCCCAGCGTGCCGGGCGCGTCGGTCGCGAGGCGCCCGGCGGTCGCGGCGTTGATCCGCTGGGTCGCCCCGGACGCGCTCGTGCCGATCGCGGCGTGGCCCTGTCCCGAGGCCGCGATCGCGGGGATCCAGTAGAAGCGAGGGTTCGTCACCGCCGTGTCGAAGAGCGTTCCCGACTGCGTGAGCACGGGAGTGCCGGAGGACAGGTCGATCTCGTACCAGCGGGATCCGTTCCGGTCGCCGGGCGAGACGCCTCCCGAGCCCACCGAGATGTTGTGCGCGGTCCAGAGCTGTCCGTCGCGCAGGCTCGCGGCGGAGAGGCGGTCGTCGATGGCGTCGAGCTCGCCGTCGACCCCGAAGACGTTCCCCTGGTGGGGCACGGTCAGCGGAACCGACGTCGCGGGCACCGTCAGGGGCAGATTGGCGGAGATCCCCGAGGGAGGCCACGCCCCGGTCGAGGCGAACGTGATCCGGCGGAAGCTGAGCGCGCCGAAGCCCGCGTTCTCGACGCCCGCGATCCACGACTCGGTGGCGGCGCGCGTCGTGGAGGTCGTCGACTCCCTGGGGGGAGTACGGTCCTTCTCCCGCGGGTGTCGTCGTCAGGTTGCGGAACGCGACGACGTCGCCGGATGGCACGAGGTCGCCGCCCGGCCCCGACAGGGCGCGGCTCTTGCGGACGACGTGCACGCTCGTGCCCAGATACCCGCCGGCCGCGTTGAAGAGGTTGCCTCCGATCGTCAGGGCGTTCGCGTCGACCCCGAGCGAGGGGGAGTCGAAGAAGAGGTCCGTATCGCCAGCCGGCGACACGAGGTTGTGCTGGAAGAAGAAGTACGTCCAGACGGTCGTGTTCGAGATGACGCCCGCGGACGCCGCGTCGGAGACGGCGAGCAGCATCCGGTTGTTGGTGAACGAGGCGTTGAAGTTGCCGATCGTGACCATCCAGCGCGAGGAGAGCCGGTCGTAACGAACGCGCGGCGCGCCGGTCGGATTGCCGTTGCGCACGGAGTCGAAGAAAAGGTCCATGCTCGCGTTCAGCACGCCGTCGGCGACGCCGGTGTCTTTCGCGAAGGTCCGGATCCGGCCGTTCAGGCCGACGAGAAACTGCGTCGGTCCCGCGGCGCCCGAGGTGTCCGGGGGAAACGCGTCCGTGTCGGCGAGCGTGGCGGCGAGGTAGTTGACGCCCAGGGCTTGCGGAGCGGCGGGCGCTCCCGGCGCGGCGGACTCGGAGCCGCCGGGGAAGCCGGCCGTCCGCGGCGAATCCGGGCGGTCGCCCAGGTGGCGGCGAGGAGCGGCCAGGCGGGGAGGCGAAAGTCTCGGACCAGAGCTCTCCGGGCTCGCCATGATGGAAGCCACGGACTTCTGAAACGTCCCGGTTTCGGCGGCCCGCAGCCCCATCGGCGTGAAGAGGAGGGCAGCGAGGAGGGCTCGCATCGCTCGGGTCAGACTGGTCGATGGCATCTGTGCTCCCGTGTACAGGGTGAGCGATCGGTTGTCGAGGCGATAGATTAGTAGATTAACAGCAGGAGGTCAGCGATGGGATGGACGGCGAGGGCGACGATCCTCTGCGCGGCGGGCGCGATGGCGACGGCCGCGGCGGCGCAGGAGCGCCCGGTTCTCCGGTACGTGCCGAAGCACGAGGAGCTCAAGTACACCTACGGAGGACATGCGCCCGTACGCCGCATCGCGCCGGGAACGCGCATCATCACGTGGACCGAGGACTGCTACGACGGCGCCGTCACGAAGCCGGGGCAGCTCCCGAGCAAGGTTCAGCCCGCGGGACACGAGAACCCCCAGACCGGCCCCTTCTACGTCGAGGGCGCGGTCCCCGGCGACACCCTCGCGATCCACCTCGAGACACTCGAGCCCGCGCGGGACTACGGAATCTCGTCGCTCTTCCCGGGCTTCGGCGCGCTGAACGGAACCGACCGCACCGCCATCCTCCAGCCCGACCTGCCGGAGACGGTCTGGTGGTACGAAGTCGACCGCGCGAAGAACGTGGCCCGGACGAAGTCGACCGACGGCAAGCACACCTGGGAGGTCCCTCTCGCTCCGTTTCTCGGCGGCCTCGGCGTAGCGCCGGCGCACGGCGAGGCGCGCTCGACCATCGTGCCCGACAACTTCGGGGGCAACATGGATTGCCAGGAAGTCCGCGCCGGCAACACGGTCTACCTCGGCGTACGCGTCCCCGGCGGGCTCCTCTCCTTCGGCGACGGTCACTACGCGCAGGGGGACGGCGAGATCATCGGCACGGCCGTCGAGGGCGCGATGAACGTGCAGCTCACGGTGGACCTCATCAAGGGCAAAGAGACGCCGTGGCCCAGGATCGAGAACGCGGAGTGGATCATGTCGCTCGGCGCCGCCCGGCCGCTCGAGGACGCGGCGCGGATCGCCTTCAAGGACATGGTCCAGTGGGTCATGGAGAAGACCGGACTATCGATGCTCGACGCCTACCAGTTCGTCTCGCAGAACGCCGTCGCTCCGGTGATCGAAATCGTGGATCCCCTCTACACGGTTCTCGTCAAGATTCCGAAGGCGCGCCTGCCGAAGGCGGGAAAGCCTTAAGATTCCGGGTCCATGAAGCTCTGGAAGAAGCTCCTCATCGGGGTGGGATGTCTGCTCGTCCTGGCGCTCGCCGGGTTCACCTACATGGTCGGCGGCCCGCGCAACCTGATCGGGATGATCCGCTACGACCAGCGCGAGGAGGGAACGCTCAAAGTCGGCGATCGCGCGCCGGACGTGACGCTGCTCGAGCTGGACGGGAAGACGCCGGTCAAACTCTCCGAGCGGCTCGGCGCCAGCAAGCCGACCGTTCTCGTCTTCGGCAGCTTCACCTGACCTCCGTTCCGTCGCTCGGTCGAGCGGCTGCACGGCCTGCACAAGACGTACGGCGGCCACGCGCAGTTTTTGACGCTCTACATCAAGGAAGCCCACCCGCTCGACGAATGGCAGATGGACTCGAACGAGAAGGAGGACGTCTGCTACCCGCAGCCGACGACGCTCGACGAGCGCACGAAGATCGCGAACGACTTCGTCAAGCGCTTCCGCTACGAGCTCCCGCTTCTCGTCGACCCGATCGAGAACCCGGCGAACGCCGCCTACGCCGGCTGGCCCGAGCGCTTCTACATCCTCGACGAGTCGGGGACGATCGTCTACAAGGGCGAGCCCGGCCCCTTCGGCTACCACCCCGAGGAAGTCGAGGCCTGGCTTTCGAAGCGCTTCCCGGACGTCAAGCCTCCCGCGCCGCCGGCCTGAAGTCGTCCTTCCGCCGCCAGAGGTAGACGAGGATCGCGACGTTGGCCGCGAACAACAGGTAATCCTGCAGGCTCGCCGGGTGGCGGGCGATTTCGAAAAGCTCGACCGGCAGGCCCAGCGCCGTCAGGACGACGGTGAGGTACGGCGCCCACCAGACCCGCAGGGCGAGCAGCGTCCCTTCGGTTCCGAACACGAGTCCGAGGAGAATCGACGCCGAGCCGATCGTCCGGATTTCCCCCTGAGTCAGGACCGAGAGCGCGGAAGCGAGGCTCTGGACGAGAGGATTCCTCGCATGCGCCCCGAGAAGCTGGGCCGCCTCCTCCGCGAGCGACCCGGCCGGCAGGCGCGCGTAGCGCAAAGCGGCCACCCCGAGGACGAGGAACGCGGCGAGCTTCGCGTACTTGAAGACGATGATCGCGAGGTAGGCGGCCGGCATCCGCGGCTTGGTCACGGGCGCTGCGAGTTTCCCACAGGGCCCTGTCCGGCGTATGCTTCGCGAACAAACGGGAGGTTCCATGCCGTCTCGTTCCGATGCCCGCCGGGTCATTCTCGCCGCCATCGGCTCTCTCTACGCGCTCGCCCTGGGTGCCGCCACCTACTTTCCCATGTCCGACGCGGACCTCGTGCGCACGTCAAAGGTCGTGGTGCACGCGGAGGTCGTCGACATTGCGGTTCGCCTGGATCGGGACGGCGGGGACGATCTGCCCTTCACGGTCGTCACGCTCCGCCGGCTCGAGACGTTCCGGGGCGACATAGGCGAAACCTTCCATGTCGTGATTCCGGGAGGCGTCGTCGGTGATTTCGCGTGGGCGGTCGCGGGTGCGCCGGCCTTCGAAGAGTCGCAGGAAGTCCTGCTGATGCTCAACCCGCTTCCGAGCGGCTCCGGGGAATTCGGCCTCTCGGAGTTCGGCCTCTCGAAGTTCGACCTGGCGACCGACGAGCAAGGGCGGCGCTTTGCGGTGCGGCCGGTCTTCGGCGCCGAAGAGGATCTGCGGCTCTCCAAACAGGACACTCGGATCGTGGCCGCCGCGGCGCCCGGCTCGTCCGTCGCCGCCCGCGACGGCGACTCGTTCGTCGCGGCCCTGCGCGCGCTGCGGACGGGGCGTGAGCTCGGCCGGGTCGCCTACGCGCGGCCGAGAGGCGAGCTCGTGCCGGTCACGCGGGGCGTGCGTCAGAAGTTCGGGAACCTGGGCGGTGTGGAGCCCGGAAACTGCGGCGGACAGAACTGCCTCTTCCGCTGGTTCTGGGACAACGGCGACTCACCCGACGCCACCCTCTCGCTGACCGGCACGCAGACCCGCCTGGTCTCGAACACCGGCTTCTGCGGCGTCGATCAGGCCTGCCTGACCGACTACATCGCGGACCAATGGCACGGCATCGCCGGCACCGACATTCGCATCAGCGGTCCGACGACTCCGGCCGCGGTCGAGATCCTGCTCGACCGGGACACCCCGCACAACGGCACGGCGTGGTCGACCCCCTACAACTGCAACGGCGGCGGTGCCGTCGGCATCGGAGGTCCGCAGACGCAGGGGGGCGCCCACAACTATCGGGGCATTACTCCCTACTATGCCGCGACCACCGGAAGGGTCTCCATGCGGCGCTGGACCTGCGACTATCCGACGAGCGAGTTCACCGAGATTCTCATGCACGAGCTCGGGCACGTGCTGGGCCTCAACCATCCCAATCAGTTTCAGAGCATCCACAGTCAGACGACCTCGACGCAATGGGAACAGGCCGTCATGAATTCGCAGGCGCACACCCCTTCGAAGGTGACGCCGCAGGCCGACGACATCCAGGCGATGCAGTTCTATTACGGCACGGCGGCGCCCGGGCCGGCTCCGGTGGCCAACTTCAACGTCAGCGCTTCTCCAACGGCCGGTGAACTGGTCACGTTCACCGACACCTCGACCAATTCGCCGACCGGCTGGGTCTGGTTCTTCGGCGAGTCCGCATCCTCGTCGAACGTTTCGAGGAGCCGGAACCCGACGCACACCTACAACGCTCCGGGCACGTACACGGTCGACATGTATGCCGGAAACCTCAACGGCGGAAGCCGGGTCACGAAGACCGTGACCGTGGGCTCGGGCACGGGCGGCTGCACAGCTTCGCCCACGACGCTCTGCCTGAACAACGACCGCTTCGCGATTTCAGCGACGTTCCGCACGAACCAGGGCCAGACCGGCAACGCGATCGGCACCGAGCTGACCGACGACGCCGGGTACTTCTATTTCTTCAACGAGGACAATATCGAGATCGTCATCAAGGTGCTCCGCGCCTGCGGTCTCAATCAGCGTTACTGGGTGTTCGCCGCGGGGCTGACGAACGTGGAGGTGGCTCTCCAGGTCACTGACACCTCGAACGGCGCGAGCAAGCCGTACAGCAATCCCCTGGGAACCCCGTTCGCGCCGGTTCAGGACACCGACGCGTTTGCGACATGTCCTTAGTCCGTCGAAGAGTTCGCGCCGATTAGCGTCACGGCTCCGACGGCATGACGATATCGGCCGGTAGCCGACTCGGGGGCTTCGAAGTGCTCGGCCCTCTCGGGGCCGGCGGAATGGGAGAGGTCTACCGGGCACGCGATACGCGCCTCGGCCGCGAAGTCGCGCTGAAGGTCCTTCCCGAAGCGCTCTCTGCAGATCGTGAGCGGATTTCTCGTTTCGAGGGGGAGGCCCGTGCCGCCTCGGCGCTCAACCATCCCAACATCGTCACGATCCACGAGATCGGCCGCGACGGAGAGACCACGTTCGTGGCCATGGAGCTCGTCGACGGCAAGACCCTGCGCGAGCTCTCGGTGTCCGGTCCGTTGCCCGTGAAAAAGGTCCTCAACGTGGCCGCGCAGGTCTCGGAAGGACTCGCGAAGGCGCACGACGCCGGGATCGTGCACCGGGACCTCAAGCCGGAAAACGTGATGGTCTCCCGCGACGGTTTCGTGAAGATCCTCGACTTCGGCCTCGCGAAGCTGATGGAGACCGGCGCGAGCGGCGACTCCGCGATGCCGACCGCCGCCCAGCCGCATACGCGCCCCGGCACCGTCATGGGCACGGTCGGCTACATGTCGCCGGAGCAGGCGTCGGGCGAGCCGGTCGACTACCGATCCGATCAGTTCTCTCTCGGGTCCCTGCTCTACGAGATGCTCACGGGCCGCCAACCCTTCCAGCGGAAGACGGCGGCCGAGACCATGTCGGCGATCATTCGCGAGGAGCCCGAGCCGGCGAGCCGGCTTCGCCCGGATCTGCCGCTGCCCGTCCGCTGGGTCCTCGAGCGCTGCCTGGCCAAGGACCGCGAGGAGCGTTACGCCTCGACGCGGGACCTCGCGCGGGATCTGTCGGGCCTTCGCGACCACCTTTCGGAAGCGACTTCCGGCGGCGAGACGCTCCTGGTCTCGCCGGCCCGGAGGCGTACGCGTGTCCGGCTGGGTCGCGCGGCGTCTCGCTCTGGCCGTTGGCGCCGGCCTCGCGGGGTGGCTCGTCGCGAAAGCCTTCGGGTCGCGAGTCGCGGCCGCGCCTTCGTTCCGCCGCCTGAGCTTTCGCGCGGCGAGCCTCGGGAACGCGCGCTTCGCGCCGAGCGGAGAAGTTGTCTACGGCGTTCACGACTCCGGAACGACTCCGAACGCACCTGTTCCTGACCCGTCCGGAAAGCGTGCAGTCCAAGCCCTTCGACTTTCTCGGGAGACATCCTGTCCATCTCGAAGTCCGGCGATCTTGCGATCTGGGGGGCGGAAGGGAAAGTCGGCGCCGTCGGCACGCTCGCTGTCGTTCCGATTGGCGGCGGCGCTCCGCGGCCCCTCGTCGAGGACGTAATCTGGGGATCCGCGGACTGGGACCCGACGAGCGGAAGCGAGCTCGCCGTCGTGCGCCAACTCGAGGGCAAGCGACAACTCGAGTTCCCGGTCGGGAAGATGCTCGTCCCCGGTCAGACCTTCGGCCCGCGCTTCTCCCCGGACGGGCGCGAGATTGCCTTCTGGAAGGTCGAGGGTGGAGAGGGCAGGCTCTCCGTCGTCGACCGCCTCGGCAAGCGTGAGGAGGTCCTTTCTGCCGGCTGGAAGACGGCGGAGGGCGCACCGTGCTGGGCCGCCGACGGCCGCGAGCTCTGGTTTACCGGTTCTCGGACCAGAGGGACGGAGTCGTTGTGGGCGCTCCGCCGGTCCGGGCAGCTCCGCCAGCTCGTACGGATTCCGGGCAGCCTCGAGCTCTACGACGTTTCAAAAGACGGGCGGGCGCTTCTCGCGCACCACACGATCACCCGTGTCCTGCGCGGCCTCGTCCCCGGCCAGGAATCCGAAGTCGATCTGGCCTGGCTGGACAGCTCGCGACCGGCAGATCTCTCGACGGACGGCACCATGGTCCTCATCACCGAGGATGGGGAAGGAGCGGGAGATCATCCCGAGATCTACCTTCGAACGACCGACGGCGCGCCGGCCGTGAGGATTGCGGAGGGCGAGGCGATCGCGCTTTCAAACGACAAGAAGTGGGCGCTGGCCAGGCGAGAGGAGGGCGGGACGCGAAAGCTGTTCGTCGTTCCGACGGGCGTCGGTCAGGCGAGAGCCCTGGGTTTCGAAGGGCTCGACGTCGCCACGGGAGCCTTTACGCCGGACGGCTCCCGGATCGCGTTCGAGGCGAGCGCCGCCGGGCAGCCGAACCGCATCTACATCGTCGACGCGGCCGGCGGAGAGCCGCGGCCGGTCGGCCCGCCCGGTGTTTCCTTCCAGCAGTGGCTGAGCCCGATTTCTCGCGACGGCCGGCGCGCGGTCGGGGTTCGAGCGGGCAAGCTGGTCGTGTTCTCCCTCGACGGCTCCGGCGAGCCGCGCGAGCTCCCGGGACTCTCGTCTCCAAAGGAACGTCCCGCGCAGTGGAGCGCCGACTCGCGCTCGCTGTACGTCTACTCGCACGTGAACCGCGGGATCAAAGTCGAGCTCTACGATGTCGAGACGTCCGAGAGGCGGCCCTGGAAGGTGATCCCGATCGACGAGTCCCTCACGAGATTCTCCGTGCGCCTCACGCCCGATGGTCAGGGCTACGTCTACGGCGCCTGGGGCATCGCCTCGGCGCTCTATCTGGTGGAGGGGCTACGGTGAGCGGCGTCCGCGCGGCGCCCGCAGATCCGACGCGGCCAGCCGGCGAGCCGCCTGACGGAGCGTCGCCTCTTTCTTCGCGAAGTTGAGGCGGACCTTCGTCTTTCCCCCGCCGCGGGCGTAGAAGCTCGAGCCGGGAACGGCGGTGACGCCGACCTTGCGGGCAAGGAAATCGACGAAGGCAACATCGTTTCTCCAGCCGAGCCCCCGCACGTCGGCCATGACGTAGTAGGCGCCCTCGGGAGGAGCAAACGCGAGGCCCGCTTTCCCGAGGGCGGTCAGCAGGATCTCCCTGCGGTCCGCATACGCTCGGCGCAGCTCGACGTAGTAGGCGTCGGGCAGCGCCAGGGCGGCGAGCCCCGCCTCCTGGAAGAGCGTGGGCGCGCAGATCGTCAGATAGTCGTGGACCTTGCGCACGAGCGCGGAAAGCGGCTTTGCCGCCACGGCCCAGCCGATGCGCCAGCCGGTCACCGCGTACGTCTTGCCGAGACCGGACACGGTAACGGTGCGATCCCCCATGCCGGGCAGCGATCCGAGGCTGACGTGCCGGTGCGGATCGAACCAGATGTGCTCGTAGATCTCGTCCGTGACGGCCACGAGGCCGTGCCGCTGGCAGACCGCGGCGATGGCGGAGAGCTCCTCGCGCGAAAAGACGCGTCCGGACGGGTTGCCCGGCGTGTTGACGAAGATCAGGCGCGTCTTGCGCGTGACGGCGCGGGCGAGCGCGTCGGCGTCGAGGCGGAAGTCGGGCTCGGAGAGCCGCACGAACCGCGGCGTGACGCCGGCCAGGGCGCAGGCGGGCACGTAGTTCTCGTACCACGGCTCGAGGATGAGCGCCTCGTCGCCCGGCTCGGTCAGCGCGAGGACCGCCGCCGCGACGGCCTCGGAGACGCCGCACGTGATCGTGACCTCCGTCTCCGGATCCGCGCGGATGCCGTTGACCCGGAACGTCTTTTCCGCCACCGCGGCGCGGAACGCCGGCAGGCCCCAGGTGAATCCGTACTGGTGGCTCTCGGGCCGCGCGGCGGCGCGGGCGAGTGCGGCCAGTAACGCTTCCGGCGGATCGAAGTCGGGAAGCCCCTGCGCGAGGTTGACGCCGCCGACTTCGGCGTGAAGGCGCGTCATCTCGCGGATCACCGACTCCTGGAACGGCCGCGTGCGGCGCGAGAGAGCGCGACGAGTCGCCACGCCGCGGATTATGTCGCTGCTCGCAGAAGCGCTCGGCTTGCGCGGGCTTCGATGCTAAGATTCGTCGAACCTGGCCCTCTGCGGCGGATGCAAGGTCGCGGTTCGAAGAGGAGTGACCGCATGGTGGGATGGGGCAGGGATCAGCACCAGCCGGAGCCCTGGTCGTACGAAGGCCGCGCGATCCTGAACTCCGCCGGTTGGACACTGGCGAAAACCATCTTCGAGGCGGACGCCCGACGCATCGTCGCCGCCGTCAACGACGTCCTCGGAATCCCGACCGCTGCCCTGGAAGCGGGGTTCATCCGCGAGATCCTCGTGCCTCGTCCCGAGTCGACGAGCGCGGTGACGATCCGCATTCACCCGCTGCCCCAGGACGTCGCAAACCTCGACCCGGCCGAGTTCTTCATCCACGACCGGCGGGCGGGGGACAGGCGGCAGGGTGAGCGCCGGGTCGGTGAGCGCCGGCGCGGCGTCGCGGCGACGCGGCAGATCTACTCCGTCGCCGACTAGCCGGCCGCGGTCCGCCGCCTTCGCCCAGCAGCCTGTCAGCTGCCGGGAGGCGCTTCGACGACGACCCGCCCGCGCATCGAGCCCAGGTGGACCGGGCAGAAGTACTGGTAGGTCCCCGGCTCGGTGAAGGTGCGGGTGAACTCGTGGGGCGGCCGGTAGGTGCCCGAGGAGAACACGCCGTCGGCGGTGCAGGTCCCGTCGTCGTAGTAGCCGCCGGGGGTGCACGTGCCGGAAGCGACTCCGTGCTGCACCGTGCTGCTGCCCCAGGTCCACTTCACCGTGTCGCCGACCTGGATCCGGGTGATGGTCCCCTGGCTTTGCTCGTCGACGAAAACGAGACCCCCCGCGCCGACCTGGACCGTACGCTGCGACGGGCCCACGGCCTGAGGTTCCCGGTCCTCGGCCCCGCGGACGAAGATGGGATCCTGCGTGTGGTTGTCGAGGACGGCGGCGTAGGAAAAGACCTCGCCCGTCGACGAGACGACCACGACGGCGTTGTCGGTGACGTGCGGCCCCTGGCCGGCCGCGCCGAAGATTCCGTTCACCTGGACGCCGGAGTGTCCCGTGACGGGGCGGGACACCGGAGTACCGACCTGGACGCCGGCGTCGAAGATCGTGAAGGTCACCGTGACGGCGCCGTCCTCGCGGTTGAAGACGCCGACGTTGGTCCGGAAGCCCTCGTTCTGGCCTCCGTTGCGGATGGAGGTCAGCACCGTCCGGGCATGCGCCTCGTTGTTCTTGACTCCGGGGATGAACATGCCGACCGTCGGTTCGGGGGCGGTCGAGTAGAGACGGCTCGTCACGACGAGCTGATCGCTCCCGCCGCCGTGCTCGAACTCCACGCCACCCGCGGTGTTCGGCGCCAGAAAGGTGTTCTGGACGATGTCGTCGAAGGATCGGGACTCGCGCGGGTTCAGCGTGAAAACGATTTCCGGCGCGCCGACCGCGGTACAGGAGATGAAGCAGCGGTAGCGCGCCGTCACCTCGAGAGCGCCCGAATAGGACGTGTTGAAGGCCCGCACGTCCGAGAAGAAGGGCGCCCCGCCGACGATCGACGCTGCCGCCGGCAGCGTGACGTCCTCGGCGGAGATTCCCGAAGCGGCGAGAAAGACGGCAAAAGACAGGAAGAGCTTGCGCATGTTCGCCTCCGGCACCAACCCGAGCGTATGGCCGGGGCGGGCCGGCCGCAACCGATTTAGGAAGGCTTTAGTCGGGCGCTGAAAGATGGTGTGAGGCGGCGTTACGAGCGCCGGGGGTCGGCTGCAAGGAAGCGCGACGATGGCGATGCCTTCGCATCGTCGAGGAGCGATGACGCCGCAGACGGCCCCGCGCCGCCGTAACCCGAAGGGTGGCCGGCACTTTGCCGGCGCCGCTCGACCGCCACTAACCCGATGAAGGGCTACGGGCCGTTGCGGCGACGCGCGCAAAGTGCCGGACACGACGCCCGCATCCATATTTCAGCGCCCGGCTGGTCCTGGAAGGACGGCCCTGGCCGTCCTCGGGTCGTAAGTGCTTCCCGGGGGAAGGACATCGAGGCGCAGGTCCGTCGCGCCCAGGGCCGGCGCTCCGGCGGGCGTGAGGGCCGCTTTCCGCGCGTCGTAGATCACGGCGACGCTCTCCCCGAGGATTCGCCATACGCCGTCGGGGCCGACCTCGAGGGCGGTGGACTCGTCGATTCCGACGCCCACGAGAGAGGGGTTTTCGAGGACCAGCGAGAGCAGGCGGTTGTTGCGGCGGCGGCGGACGAAGTGCTGGTCCACGATCGTGCCGGGGAGCAGGCCGAACCCCCGCGCGGTCACGACGTTTTCCCGGGCGATGGTCATCCAAGCGTCGCTCGAGTCCTTCCCCGGAGGACGGTCGCCACCCGGCCGTTTCTCGTCTCCCGTGATCATCGGCGTCGACATCACGGCCGCTCCGGCCGACGTGCCGCCCACGACGGCACCGGCGCGATACCGGGCGGCGACCGCCGCTTCGACCGGCGTGTCGAGCAGCGCCGCAGTCAGGCGCGACTGGTCGCCGCCGCCGAACCAGATTCCCGTGATGCCCGCGAGCTCTTCGGCGGCCACTGGGCGGCTCGCCTGCTCTCGGGTGAGGACACGGCGTTCGGCGAAAGCGCCGAGCTTGGTGAACGTCTCGGCGAGCTCGACGCCCGAGTCCTCCCACTCCGAGGCCATGGGATAGATGACGATCCGCGCCTTCCCCGCGCCTCCCGCCAGCGCGAGGAAGCGCTCCAGGATGGCGTCCGGAATCGGCCCGCCGCCAACGATCAGAAGCGAGCCCTTCGCCCGAGCGGGATCGCTCGCGCGGCGGTCTCCGCCGCTCGGCGTTGCCGACGCGCAGGCGAGGATGAAGAGCACGGGAATCAGGACCGCCGCCATCCGGAGCCCGCTCGCCGGTTTCTTCAGATCTCCCTCCCGTGACCGGAAGTCATCGGATTAAGAAACGTCGCGTCGCGTACACGAATTTGAATCCGTCGCCCGCGGGATGAACGTCCTCGCTTTGCGCTTTACGTCGATGAAAACCGCGATAGCATAATCGCAACGATCACCGGGAGCGGTTCGTTTCGATTTCGGAGGCGTTCGCGCACGATGGATCGAAGGAGTTCCTGAGCCGCGGAGAAGCTTTCCATTAGCAATTGAGGAGGGCGTCTATGTGGAGATCCTACTTGGCTCGAGTGCTGGTCTGGTTCGTGGCGCTCGCCGGACTTGGACTCCACGCCGCGGCGCAGGTCAACACCGGCAACGTCTACGGCAACGTCATCGACGAGTCCGGCGGCGTGCTCCCGGGAGGCACCGCGACGCTGACCGGTGACCGGGCGCCGGTGACGACCAGCGTCGACTCCAACGGTCTCTTCCGCTTCCTCAAGGTTCCCCCGGGCAGGTACACCGTCACCGTCGCCATGCCCGGCTTCACGACCGTCACGCGCGAGAACGTGATCGTCAACGTCGGCGGCAACACGCAGGTCGACATGCAGCTGCGGCTGTCCGCCGTGCAGGAGGCGGTGACGGTCACGAGCGCCACGCCCCTCATCGACACGCGCAAGGTCGAGACGGGCCAGAACTTCTCGCGCGACGAGCTCCAGGAGATCCCGACCGCACGCGACGTCTGGGGCCTCATCCAGCAGGTGCCGGGCATTCAGATCGACTCGGTCCAGGGGGCGGGCGCCAACAGCGCGACCGTCGGCGGGCCCGACTTCATCAACAAGGGCTCCGGCAACGTCGTCTACCAGGTGGACGGCTCCACGATCACCGACAACACCTACGGCAACCCGTTCCAGCGCCAGAACGGCGGCACCAACACGTTCCTCGACTTCTCGACGTTCGAGGACGTGGAGGTGGCGACGGGAGGTTCGGTCCTCGAGCAGCAGACCTCGGGCGTCACGATCAACGTCGTCACCAAGCGCGGCACCAACGAGTACAGGGGCAACGCGCGTTTCCTCTACGCCTCGGACAACTGGCAGTCAGACAACACGCCGGACGAGCTCGCCGCGCAGGGCTTCACGGCCAACGACATCCGTTTCATCCGGGAGTACGGCGCGGACTTCGGCGGGCCGATCGTCAAGGACAAGGTCTGGCTCTGGTTCGCCGGCGCCTACCAGACGGTTTCGGTCAACCCGTCCGACTTCTACACGGAAGGAGGGGACTTCCCCGAAACGGCGAACCTCGAGCCCTGGAGCGCCAAGCTGAACTGGCAGATCACGAACGCGAACTCGGCCCAGCTCTACTACTCGCGCAGCGACCGCCAGCAGTTCGGCGCGGGAGCGGCGCCGGGCCGTCCGATCGAGACCCGCATCGACTATCCCATCATCACCAACTTCTACAAGATCGAGGACTCCCACGTCTTCTCCTCGGACTTCTTCGCTTCGATCTTCGGGAACTATCAGGCGCCGAGCTACTCGGAGATCCCGATCGGTTCCCTCGACTGCGACCCGGTCCGATTCCAGATCCCGTGCGCGGGGGATGGCTCGAAGGACATCCAGTACTTCGACGACGGGTACCACAACAACTACACCTACTACTGGGCCAAGGATCCGCAGAAGCAGGGGAACCTGCAGATGTCCAAGTTCTTCAACACGGGGACCATCAACCACGAGGTCAAGTTCAGCTTCAACTACCGCCAGCAGATCGCCGACTCCGCGACGGGACTGCCGGGAAACCAGAACAATGGATTCGAATACGCGGACCCGTCCTCCAACACGGCGCTGATCTCGCGCGGCGTGCGGCCCGTGTTCGAGAACCAGATCTGGAGCGGAACGCTCGGCGACACGATCACCGCCGGCAACTTCACGGCCCAGCTCGGCGTGCGCTACGACCGGCAGCAGGCCAGGAACCTTCCGGGCCAGGCCTTCGCGAACCCGCTGTTCGAGGACCCGTGCCCGACCTGCCTCGGTCCGGATGGCGAACCCTTCCCCGGCCTGCCGGCCGTCTTCTACCACGGCTCCGACGACTGGCAGTTCGACTTCACGAACTGGCAGCCGCGCGTCTCGGCGTCGTATGCGCTGGGCGAAAAGAAGAACACCCTGCTCCGGGCGTCCTACGCGCAGTTCGCCGACCAGCTCGGCTTCATCGGCTACTACGGAAGCGGCGTGCCGATATCGAACGGCGCCTACTACTACTGGAACGACATCAACACGGACCACACCGTCCAGCCCAACGAGATCCTCTGGGAGTACGGGGTCTACGCCTTCTACAACTCGGTCGACCCGTTCGTTCTGCCGAACGTTCCGAACATGATCGACCCGAATCTCAAGACGCCCAAGACCCAGGAGCTCACCTTCGGCGCCGATCACCAGCTCAGCGACAACTTCGCGGTGTCGGCGACGTTCTCCTACCGCTCTACGAACAACCTTTTCGAGGACCAGCCCAACGGCTCGAACATCGGGACGTGGGAGCTCGCCGGGCGGACACAGTGCCTCCAGGATCCAGAGGACGAAAACTCGCCGCGTGTCCCCTGCGTGGCCACTGCGACCAACGGTTTCACGCTGCCGTTCGACGTGCCGTTCTACAGCCTGACCCTGGATGAAGAGCCGGCGGGCGTGACAATTTCCAATCGACCGGGTGCGGTGCAGAAGTACTACGGCGTCGACCTGTCGATCGTGAAGCGACTATCGGACAAGTGGATGCTGCGGGGCAACTTCGGGTGGAACAACTTCCGGCAGCACCTGACCGCGGAATCGATCCGGAACCCCAACAATTTCTGGAGTACGGGAGGCTCGAACTGCGGGTCGCCGCCCGAGACTTCGTGTCCTGCCGTGGGATTCTCCTCCCGGGACCAGGTCTTTCTGAACGGGGAGTGGCAGTTCAACGTCACCGGGCTCTACCAGGCGCCGTGGGGGATCAACTTCGGCGTCAACTTCTTCGGACGCCAGGGCTACCCGAACCCCTACTACGTGCGCACCCGGGCGACCGACGCCGCGGGCATCTCCCACATCTACAGCATCCTCATCGATCAGGTGGACACCTTCCGCTACGAGAACGTCTACCAGCTCGACTTCCGCCTCGAGAAAGCGTTCACGATCGGCGGCTTCACGATCACGCCGGCGGCCGAGATCTTCAACGTGACCAACAACAACGCGATCCTGGAGCGTTATCAGCGGACCGGCGACTACCGGGCCAGCACCGGGGAGTTCACCCAAAACGCTTTCTTCAACGACATCGTCGAGGTCCAGAGCCCCCGGATCCTTCGTCTGGGGATCGCGGTCGCCTTCTAAGCCGATTCTCAGCATCTCCAGGGCCCGTCCGGGAATTCCGGGCGGGCCCTTTCGTTTCGTGGCGGGCGTGACGAAAACCCGGCGGGCAGCGGCCGAAGCCTGCGCGCTCCTGTTTGCCGCGCTTTCGCTTTTCGCGTGCCGCCGCGAAGCCCCCGCGGCCGCCGCCCGTTCCGCAGCGCGGGTGCCCCGGGACGTCATCCTCGTCACGATCGACACGCTGCGCGCGGACGCTGTCGGCTTCGGGGGCAACACCCGCGGCACGACGCCCCACCTCGACCGCTTCGCCGCGGAGGGACGCGTATTTTCGAAAGCGCACGCGCACAACGTCATCACGCTCCCGTCCCACGCCAACATCCTCACGGGACTGCTTCCCTACGAGCACGGCGTGCGCGAGAACGCGGGCTTCCGGCTTTCGCCGAAGATCCCGACGGCGGCCGGGCGGCTCGAGGCGAAGGGCTACGCGAGCGGCGCGTTCGTGGCCGCGTACGTTCTCGACTCGCGCTACGGCCTCGGCCACGACTTCGACGCCTACAACGAGCTCTACCGCCATCTCGACGAGCAGTTCGAGTTCTCCATCCAGCAGGCGCGGGCGGAAGACGTGGTGAAGGCGGCCGTCGCGTGGTACCGCGCCGAGCAGGGCAAGCCCCGGTTCCTCTGGGTGCATCTCTACGATCCGCACGCGCCCTACGATCCGCCGCAGGCGTACCGGGAGCGTTTCGCGGACGATGCCTACCTCGGCGAAGTCGCCTATACCGATGCGGCGCTCGCGCCCCTCCTCGATGTCGTGCGCACGGCCGACCCTCCGCCGCTTCTCGTCGTCACGGCCGACCACGGCGAGGCCCGCGGCGACCACGGGGAGCTCACGCACGGTCTCTTCTGCTACGAGTCGACGCTCCGTGTCCCGCTCTTCGTCTGGTGCCCTCCGCTGCTCGGGCCCGGCAAGAACGACGTCGCGGCGCGGCACATCGACATCCTTCCCACGATCCTCGACGCCGTCGGTGAGGCGAAACCGAAAGAGCTCACGGGACAATCGCTCCTTCCGGCGGGCCGCCAGGAAGCGGCGGAAGGCAACTACTTCGAAGCGCTCTCGGCGACCTTCAACCGCGGCTGGGCGCCGCTGCGGGGACTCATGGCGCGAGGAGACAAGTACATCGACCTGCCGATCCCGGAGCTCTACAACCTCCCGTCGGATCCGGCCGAGGTGAAGAATCTCGTGGGAGAGGCGCCCGACGCCCTGCGGCGGCTGCGCAAGCGCCTGCTCGAGCTCCCCGCAACGCCGAGCGAGCGGGGCACGATCGGTTCCGACGAGGCGGCCAAGCTCCGCAGCCTCGGCTACCTCACGGGCTCCGGCGAGATCAAGGCGGCGTACGGGCCGCAGGATGACCCGAAGACCCTCATCGGCGTGGACCAGGCGCTCCACCAGATCATGGAGCTGAGCGAGACCGGAAAGTGTGACGAAGCCCTCGTCATCGCCCGCCGCGTCGTGGCCGAGAACCCGAAGACGAAGCTGGCGCACATGCACCTCGCCAAGGTTCTCCGCTGCAAGGGCGACCTGGAAGGGGTTCTCCGAGTCTTCGAGAGCGCGTCCCGCAACATCCCGGACAGCGAGAGCCTGGCCCGCCAGCACGCGTTGCAGCTCTCCGAGATGGGCCGGCCGAAGCGGGCGCTCGAGGTGCTCCTGCCGTATCGGGAAAGCAACGAGCTCGAGACGCTCAATTCGCTGGGCATCGCGCTGACCGACGCCGGCCGGCCGCAGGAGGCGCTCGCCGTCTTCGCGCGGGGACTCGAAATCGACCCGACCAACGGGGACGCCTTCCAGAACATGGGCATTGCGCTGCTGAAACTGGATCGGCCCGAGGACGCCCGCAAGAATCTCGAGCAGGCCGTCGCGCTCGGCAAGCGGCGCGTCCGCGCCTGGAACGCCCTGGGCGTCGCCTGGCTGCAGCTCGGGGATCCCCGGCGCGCGATGGAGTGCTGGCAGAAGTGCCTCGAGCTCAACTCCGAGCAGTACGACGCGCTCTACAACATCGGGCGGGTCGCCGGGCAGATCGGGGAGTGGAAGATCGCGCGCGCCGCGCTGGAACAGTTCGTGAAGACGGCTCCCCCGAAGCAGTACGGGAAGGATCTCGCCGAAGTGCGCGGCGCCCTCGCGGACATGTCCCGCCGGGGGCTCTGAGTTTCTCCCCGCAGCTCTCTATAGAATCCCCGGCCATGACGCACTTCTTAACGGCGTGGGCGGTGGCTCTCTCTCTGCTCGCCGCGGAGCCGCCGGCGACGCTGGCTCATCCGCGGAGCCCAGCTCGTGGACGGGACGGGCGGGCCGATCACGGGCGGAGACGTCCGGATCGAAGGCGACCGCATCCTCGAGGTCGGCAGGCTCCAGCCCAAGGCGGGCGAGCTCGTCGTCGACGGCAAGGGGCTCGCGCTCGCGCCGGGCTTCATCGACGTCCACAACCATTCGGAGGGCGGCCTCGTCCGCGATCCGTCCGCCGAGACGCAGGTATCGCAGGGCATCACGACGCTCGTCCTGGGCCCGGACGGCGAATCCGCGTGGCCCATCGCCGACTACCTCGCCGCCCGGCGCGCCTCGCCGCCGGCCGTCAACGTGATGACCATGGTCGGCCACGCGACCGTGCGCGAGCTCGTGATGGGGAAGGACTACCGGCGCAAGGCGACCCCCGAGGAGATCGCGAAGATGGCGGCGCTCGTCGAGCAGGGCATGCGGGAGGGCGCCGCGGGCCTCTCCTCGGGCCTCGAGTACGACGTCGGCAGCTACTCCGCGACCGAGGAGGTCGCCGCGCTGGCGAAGGCGGCCGGCGGCCTGGGCGGCTTCTACATGACCCACACCCGCGACGAGGCGGAGAAGACGTTCGAGGCGTTCGAGGAGGCGATCACGATCGCGAAGACGGCGGGCGTGCCGCTCGAGATCTCCCACATCAAGCTCGCCACGGTCGGCGTCTGGGGGAAGACGCAGAAAACGATCGACCTCTTCGACGCGGCCCGCAAGGGAGGCCTCGACGCCACCGCGGATTGCTACCCGTACGAGGCCTGGCACTCGAATCTCGAGGTCATCGTTCCCGACAAGCAGTACGACAACCCGCAGAGCGTGACCGAGGCCCTCCGCGTCCTGGGCGGTCCCTCGCGAATCACCGTGACCGCGTGCGAGGCCCATCCCGAGTACGCTGGCAAGACACTCGAGCAGATCGCGAAGAACGAGAAGATCTCGCCCGTCGCTCTCTACTCGCGCATGGTTCGCGAGGGCGGCGCCGACATCATCGGCCACTCGATGCGGGAGGAAGACGTCCTCGCCCTCTACAAGCAGCCCTGGGTCATGGTCGCCTCCGATGGAGGCATCGACAACGACCACCCGCGCGGCGCGGGGACTTTCCCGCGCGTCCTCGGCCGGTTCGTGCGGGAGAAGCATCTCTTCCCGCTCCCCGAGGCGATCCGCAAGATGACGTCGCTGCCGGCCCGGCGGATGAAACTTTCCGACCGGGGCCGCATCGCCCCGGGCGCGAAGGCGGACCTCGTTCTCTTCGACCCGAAGACCGTAATCGACCGCTCCACCTTCGAAGAGCCCCGCAAGCTCTCGGTCGGGATCAGCCGGGTCTACGTCAACGGCGAGCTCGTCTGGTCGGACGGCGCCGTCACCGGGAAACGTCCCGGCCGCGTGCTGACGGGTACGGGTACAGGTACAGGGAGTCCGGCGAAATGAAACGCACACTCCTGTTCGCGCTCCTCGTGGCCGTATTGGCGGCCTCGAACCCGTCCCGCTCGACGGCTTCGAGCGCTACCGTCACGACGCCCGTGATCACCGAGCCGGCTTCCGACGGCCAGCTGGTCAACCCCTACGATGTCCACATGGTCGCCGGGCCCTTCGTCGGCTCGCCCGGCGAGGGCCACGTGTGCACCGACTGGGAGATCCGCAACGTCCCCTCCGATGAGCTCGTCTGGACGGCTGCCGTGCGTTACGGGCTCGGCCCTCGTCCACGTGCACCTCGGCGACGGAACTTTCGTCGGCCAGCTCGAGGGCCGCCACCAGCTGAACTCCTCGACGCCCTACCGCCTGCGGGTGCGATTCCTGGGCAACGCCCCTCCGGAGGGAACCGACTTCAGCGACTGGGCCGTGCGCGAGTTCCAGACGACGGCGGCCTCCGGGATCCGGCCCCTCGTGCTCTCGGACGTTTCGGTCGTTCCGGCGCCGCGCTGGCAGGACGAGGCGGGCGAAGACGTCGTGCTGCCCGCGGTGCAGACGCGCTCCTCGCGCCTGCGCCTCGAAGTCTCGGGGGGCGGGACGGCGCTCACCTTCGCCGGCCTCGACGGCGTTTCGAATCTCGTGACCAACGCGGAGGTGCTGTCCGTCCACGGAGCCGCGCGCGTCATCCTCGAGGCCCGCGATTCCGCGCTCACGCTGCCGGCCTCGGTTCTGTCATTCACCGACGGCAGCGGGCAGGACCGCGAGGTCTACCTGCCGGCCGTCGATCTGGCCCTGGGAGAGGTCCGGGCGTTCTGGATCGGCGAGGGCGGAGGAGCGTTCACCGACCCCTCCGGCGGCGACCCGCTGGCTGCGCCCGACTTCTCGACGCCGCTCAACGAGCCTCCCGTGCCCTGGGCGGTGCGGCAGCCGGGGTTTCGCGTCGACCGAGTCGCCACGGGCCTCCGGTTGCCGGTCAACGTCGCGTTTCTGCCGGCGCCCGGGCCGAACGCGGACGACCCGTTTTTCTACGTGACGGAGCTGTACGGCTCGATCAAGCTCGTGACGCGGTCCGGCGCGATCTCCGACTACGCGACGAACCTGCTGAACTTCGATCCCACCGGAGGATTTCCCGGCTCGGGTGAGAAGGGGCTCGTGGGAATCGTCGTCGAGCCCGCGACCGGCGACGTCTTCGTGAGCTCGGTCTTCGCCGTGGCCGGCGAGACCAGTTCCCACTTTCCCGAGGTCCGCCGTCTCCACAGCGAAGACGGGGGCCGCACCGCGGCGACTCAAACGCCCATCCTGCAGTTTCCCGACGAGCCCATGGGCGCCTCCCACCAGACGTCCACCGTGACGCTCGGCCCCGACGGCAAGCTCTACGTGCATATCGGCGACGGGCTGCTGACGTCGCCCGCGCAGGATCTCGAGTCGGTCCGCGGCAAGATCCTTCGCGTCGAGCTCGACGGCGCGCCGGTCGCCGACAATCCGTTCTACAACGCCGGCGACGGACTGACCGACAAGGACCTCCTGTTCGCCGTCGGGCTGCGTAATCCGTTCGGGGGCGCCTGGCGCGAGGCCGACGGCGCCCTCTGGGAAGTGGAGAACGGTCCGGGCACGGATCGACTCGCGAAGGTCGTCGCCGGCCGCAACTACGGCTGGGACGGATCGGACGGCAGCATGCATACCCATGCCGCGTACACGTGGTTCCCGTCGCACGCCCCCGTGAATCTCGCGTTCACGCAGCTCTCGACTTTCGGAGGCAGCGGTTTTCCGCCGGAGAAGCTCAACCACGGCTACGTCACCGAGTCCGGCCCCACCTACGCGCCCGGGCCGAACGCTCTGGGAAAACGAATCACGGAAATCGTTCTCGACGGCGCCGGCAATCTCGTCCGTACGCCGGCGCCGCTTCTCGAATACAGCGGCGCGGGCCGCGGGACCGCGGTCGCGCTCGCCGCCGGGCCCGACGGGCTCTATTTCTCCGACCTCTACAAGAACTTCGGCGCCGCGACGCCGACCGAGGCGGGGGCGAGCGTTTTCCGCATTTCCTGGACGGGGATCGCGGACTTCACCGCGGAGGTCGTGGCCGGAGATTCGCCCCTCGCCGTCCAGTTCCACGACGCCTCGAACGTTCCCGGGGCCGCCGCGTGGCACTGGGAGTTCGGCGACGGCGCGACCAGCGACGAGCGGGACCCCGAGCACGTGTACCGTTCCGGCGGCCGCTTCGATGTCCGTCTCACGGTGAGCGGAGCCGGCGGGGAGGCTTACCGGCAGAAGGCCGCCTTCGTCGTCGTGGCGCCCGTCGAGCGCCACGCCGAGCCGCTCCCGCTCCCCCGGCCCGCTCCCCGCGTCCTGGAACGCCCCTGAAGGCCGAAAGGCCCGCCGCCACAAACCCTTAGAATTGAGGGATGAGGGGATGGCGCTGGGTGGCCGGCCTCGCCGGCCTTGCCCTGGTGGCGGTACTTCTGACGGCCCTGACCCGGCCGAAGGGGGTCCCGGTGCAGGTCGTCGACGTCCGCCGTGGCGACCTGATCGTCCCGGTCCAGTGTGACGGGACGCTCGAGCCGCCGCCGGGCGGTGAGCTGCGATCGGCCGAAGCGGCGACGGTCGCCGAGATCCCGGCCCGCGAAGGCGATCGGGTGGTCGCCGGCGCCACGCTCGTCCGGCTCGAGAACGCCGAGCTCTCGCAGAAGGCGCTCGACGCCCGCTCGGAGGCCTTGCGGCTGCGCGCCGACCGGGCGACTTCCGGGGCCGATCTCGCCGAGGCCGAACGGGCGGAGAAGCACCAGCGCGAGGTGGTCGAGGCCGACGCGCGCCTTCTGTCGAGCGGCGCGATCTCGCGCGCCAGCGTCGAAGCCGACGAACGGGCCCTCCGGCAGGCCGAGGATCGGACGCGTGCCGCCCGCGCGCAGGCCGAGGGCCTCGATGGCGCCGGCTCGCGGCTCGCCCTCGCGGAGCGCTCCGCCGCCGAGCTCGAGCGGCGAGTCGCCGCGCTGACTCTCAAGGCTCCGGGGCCCGGCGTCGTGTACGGACTTCCGCGCCGTGTCGGCGAAACGGTCGCGGCCGGAGCGGTCGTCGCCAGCGTGGTCGATCCGGAGAAGCGGCGCCTGCGCGCGCGGGTCGACCAGCCGGACCTTCCGCGGATCGCGGTCGGCCAGCGTCTGATCCTCTCCTTCGACGGTCTTCCGCGGGATAAGTGGGAAGGGACGGTCACCTTCGTCTCCCCGGGGCTGACGCGGATCGAGGGCCGCGAAGTCGGTGAGGTGCTCGGCGACGTGGCCGACCCCTCACACCGCCTGCCGACGAACGCCGCGGTCGAAGTGGAGATCGTCGCCGGCGAGAAGAGCAACACGCTCGTCGTTCCGCGGGCCAGCGTGCTCCGCGACGGGGAGAAGCGATTCCTCTACCTCGCCGAGGACGGGCGGGCGCGCCGCCGCGAGGTCCAGGTCGGACTCTCGGGCCTGACCGAGGTCGAGATCCTCGGCGGCGTTTCGGAGAAGGACGCCGTCATCCTGCCGGGCTCGACCGCCCTCTCCGAGGGCCTGCGCGTCCGGCCGAGCGCCTGAGGCGGTCCGCGAGGCGACGGGCATGTTCAATCGCGAAGTCATCGGGATGGCGGTCGATCGCTTCCGCAAGCATCCCGTCCAGACGTCCCTCACGCTCGCCGGCCTCGTGGTCGGGACGGCCGCGATCATCCTCGTCGTCAGCCTCGGCCTGACCGGGCGCGAATACGTGCTGCGACAGATCGAAGGCGTCGGCTCGAAGCTCGTCTGGGCGAACTACCGCGGCACGGTGACCGCGGGCGTTTCGCGCGCCGCCGACGACGTCATGACGGATACC
Source organism: uncultured Acidobacteriota bacterium (assembly GCA_963782585.1). GTDB lineage: Bacteria > Acidobacteriota > Thermoanaerobaculia > UBA5066 > Gp7-AA6 > DAHUXD01. The sequence goes on along the minus strand of CAWAKL010000009.1, from coordinate 22,827 downwards.
GACATCCAGGCCATCGCCGGGCGCACCGACCTCTTCTCCGGCGTGACGGGGATCCTGACCCTCCGCGGCACGGTCACGGTCCAGTCGCAGTCGAAGACGCTGACGATTCTCGGAGTCCTGCCCAACTACGGCGACGTCCGCAAGAACATGCGCATCCTCCGCGGCCGCTTTCTCGACGAGGACGACATGCTCGAGCGGGCCCGGGTCTGCGTCGTCAACAAGGACCTCTACGACGAGCTCTTCGCGAACGACGAGTCGCCCGACAAGACCATCCGCACGCTCGGAACGACCTTCCAGGTCATCGGCGAGTTCGAAGAGCCCGTCGACACGCTCGGCCGCGGCGAAGTCGTGCCCGAGACCATCCTCATCCCGGCCTCCGTCGCCTGGTACTACACGCCCACGCGGCAGATCAAAACCCTGTTCGCCGAGGCGCGGAACTTCGACTCGCTTCCGACCGCCGTGCGCGCCGTCGAGGAGATCCTCGCGGAGCGGCACCGGCCGGGCTCGGTCTACGAGGTCGAGAGCATGACGACCGTCGTTCGCCTGGCGCGCGCGATCTCGGTGGCCCTCATCGTCGTCTTCATCCTGGCGGCGGCGGTTTCGGTCGTCGTGGGCGGCGTGGGCATCATGAACATCCTGCTCGCCTCGGTCGAGCAGCGCACGCGCGAGATCGGCGTGCGCATGTCCGTCGGAGCGCGGCGGCGCGACATCCTGGGCCAGTTCCTCTTCGAGGCGCTCTCGCTCGGAGTCATGGGCGCCTCGATCGGTGTCGGCGTCGGACTGGGCCTGCCTTACCTCGCGCGGCTCTTCGTGCGGGGCGTCGACGTCCGCGTGTCGATTCTCTCGGCCGTCATCGCGTTTCTGTTTTCGTGCGGCGTGGCTGTCGTTTTCGGCGCGGTACCGGCGTACCGCGCTTCGCTCTTGAACCCGTCGGAGGCGCTTCACCATGAATAGTCGCTGGACTCGCATTCGTATTCAGATCGTCGGATTCGCCCTGCTCGGCATGGCCGTGCTTCCGCCCGGTGCCCGCGGCCAGGCGGCGGCTCCCGAGCCGCTGACGCTTCGCCGCGCCGTCGAGCTCGCCCTCGCGCGCGCCCCCGGCCTCGCAGCCGCGCGGGCGGCGAGGGAGGAAGGCGCCGCATCGGCGGAGCTCGCCCGCGACGCGTTCATGCCGTCGGCGTACTTCTCGACGACGCCGGGCTACACCTACGGGCTGCCGACGCTCGTGGTGGGCCAGGTCCCGTCGCTCTTCGCCGTCGAGGTCGTGCAGCCGATCTATGACCCGGCGCGCCGCTCGGCGGCGCTGCGCGCCGAGGCCTCGGCCTCCTCGGTCGACGCGTCACTCGCGCTCTCCTGCCGCGCGACGATGGAGGCGACGGTGGCCGCGTACGGGCGCGCCCATCTCGACGGAACGCGCGTCGACGCCGCCCGCCGCCGGCTCGAAGCCGCCGACGCCATCGCCCGCCGGACGACCGCCCTCTACGAGGAGGGCCGGCGCTCGGAGCTCGAGCTCGAGGAGGCGACGCTCCAGGCCGCGCGGGCCCGCCAGAAGGTCCTCAACGCCGAGTCGGACCGGGACCTCGGCGAGCTCGAGCTCAAGCGCCTGATCGGCTGGCCGGGCAGCGCGCCTCTGCACCTCGCGGGCGATCCCGACGCGGTCGTTCCGGAGCTCACGGCGACGGAGAATCTGGACTCGGCGCGCGCCGCGGACCCCGAGCTCGCGTCGCTCGAGCGCGAGGTCGCCCTCCTTTCCAAATCCGCGAACCTCGAGTCGAAACGCTGGGCGCCAACCATCGTCGCCTCGGCGTCGTACCGGCGGCTCGCGAAATTCAACAACTACGACGACTACTACCTGAACTTCACGCCGGACTCCGTGGCGGTCGGCGTCTCGATCATCGTGCCGATCTGGACGGGAGGCCGGTTCGAAGACGGGGAGCGGCAGGCCCGCGCCCGCTTCGAGCGTGCCGAGGCGGAGCTGCGCACGCGCGAGAACGATCTCGACATGGCCGTGCGGCGGGCCGAGGCCGCCGTCGCCCGGTCGATGGCGGAGAGGAGCCTGTCGCGCCGGGCCCGCGGGATCGCCGACCGGACGCGGAGCGCCGAGGAGCTGCTCGTCCGCGAGGGGCGGAGTGAGCTCGTGGACCTCGACGAGCGCGAGATGGCGCTCGCCGACGCCGACGAGGAGGCCGCCCGGGCGAACCTGGACTCGCTGCTGGAGCGCGTGCATCTGCTGTCGCTGCGCGGCGAGCTGGGCCCGGCGCTGCTCGGGGCCGAGCCCGCCTGCGCGGCGCCCTAGGAAGCCTTCGACGCCGGATCAGGGACGCGGTGTGGGGGTCGGCGTGTCCGCTCCCGGTGCCGCGCTGCGGTTGGCGGCGAGGAGCTTGGCGAGCACTTCGTCGTAGTAGGGCTTCTCGCGCAGGCCCGCGTACTTTCCGGGGAAGCAGGCGACGGTCACGTCGGCGAGGCCGCTCGGCCCGTCGAAGGCGTTCAACACGACCGCCAGGCGCTGGTCGTGCGGCAGCCGGATGTTGTCGATCATCGGGAAGTCGAAGTGACCCAGCCAGAACTCGGTCGCCGTCGTGTCGGTGCGTCCGCCCTCCTCGGTCCGGACGGTGATGCGCAGCTGGAGCTGCTCGAGGTCGGTCGTGGCGCCGAGGACCTCGAGGCGGAGGTTGCGCTTGATCCCGTCGACGACGAGGTCCCGCGCGATGAATGGCGTCTCGCCCTGGCCGTCGGAAGACGGGAACGCCAGCGTCTTCGTGTTGACGGTGGCGTCGAACGTCTCGCCGCCTTCGTCGATCACGAGCATCTGCTTCTTGGCGACCTCCTCAGCCACGCGCTCGAGGCGCGCGAGATCGCGCCGTTCGCCGCTCTGCCGGACCTGCCGCTCGAGGTGGAGAAAGAGCGGCTTGAGGTTCAGCGACTCGTGAAAGTTGTAGATGAGGAGCTCGAGGTTCAGAAGCTTCTGCTCGAGCGTCTGCGGCCCGGCGCCCAGAAACGAGGTGATGATCGAGGTGAACATGTCTTTCCGGAGTGCGCTCTCCGACTCCTCCCGGCGGCTGGTGAGCTCCGAGTAGAGGCGGGCGTTCGTATCGGCGGTCTGCATCCGCTCGCGGAACACCGCATCGTTCCGTTCGCGTTCCCGCAGGTACGAGGAGGTCCAGAATCCGAGGACGGCGACGGCGATGGCCGTGAGCAGTCCGCCGACCGGCTGGAGGACGATTGCGACCTTGTCCCAGGTGTCGCGGCGCGGGGGCGCGTCTCGCTGCTCGTCGCTCACCAGCTATTTCCGCGCGAGCGTGAGTTTGCCGGCCTCCTGCCGGACCTCGAGGTCGTAGCGGCTGGGCTTCTCGAAAACGGCCACGGTGAGCGAAGCGCTCGCTCCCTTGTAGTCGATCGTCATCTTGCACTGGCCGGAGGCCGCGATCTTGAGGCTGTATCCGCCGAACTGATCGGTGGACGCGGACGCCGTCGTGCCTCCGCAGTCGAGCTTGAGGCCGACTCCCGCCGCGACCGTCTTGCCGCCCTCGCTGACCGTGCCATGGAGCTCGGCGGCGGACAACGCCAGGGGAAGCACGAACAGGGCAGCGGCCACGGCGAGCTTTTTCATCGATCCTCCTCTGCGAGGAGCATAAACGGCCCGGGATGCCGCGCGCATTCCTGATCGGGAGGATCCCGTGGCGCCGGGGGCTCCGAAGGTGTCACCCGCCGCCCGCGTTTCACTCTGTCTGGGCAGGCGGGGCGGTTTCGGGGCCACCCCGGCCGAAGGTGGGATGCCCGCAAACGGCATCCTTCTTGCTTTTTTGGCCCCCCGAGGAGGAGTCTCGATGGACAACGGATCGCATCAGGCCTTTCAGATCCTGCGACTCGGATTCACGGTGGCGCCGATCATCGCCGGACTCGACAAGTTCCTCCAGCTTCTGACCAACTGGGACAAGTACCTGGCTCCGGCGGTGCCCAACGCGCTCGGCATGCAGCCCCACACGTTCATGATGATCGTCGGCGCGATCGAGATCGTCGCCGGGCTGCTCGTCGCGGTCAACCCGCGGATCGGGGGATACGTGGTCTCGGCCTGGCTCGTCGGGATCATCATCAACCTCCTGCTCGTGGGCGGATACCTCGACGTCGCTCTCCGCGACCTCGGGTTGGCGCTCGGCGCGCTCGCCCTCGCGCGTCTCGCCGAGGTCCACGCCCGGGTGAGGGTCGCGACTCCGGCACGCGCTTAGGCTCGAAAAAACGGAGGCGGCGGCACGAGGCCGCCGCCTCGGCGCTTCCGCCGCTCGAGCGGGCGCGTTGTGATGCTGCTCACTACGCGCATGTTGCGCCCCGATTCGCGACCGTTCCGAATGTAAGATCTGCCGACCGTGCCCCAGCGGATCGCCCCTCGGCTGGCGGTCATCGCGGCTCTCGCCGCGATCTACGTCGGTGCGGCCAAGCTGGGGTTCTCCCTCGCGTACGTCCACCCGAGCGCGACGCCCGTATGGCCGCCGACCGGAATCTCGATCGCCGCGCTTCTGCTCTTCGGTCCGTGGGTCTGGCCCGGCATCTTCATCGGTGCGTTCGTCGCGAACGTCTGGATCTCGGGTGCCGTCGTCCCGTCGCTCGGCATCGCGGTCGGAAACACGCTCGAGGCGGTCGTCGCGGCGTGGCTGGTCACCCGCTTCGCGGGCGGGAGTCATGCTTTCGAACGGGCGCGCGACATCTTCCGATTCGCCGGGCTCGCGGCGGGCGCGAGCACGCTCTTGAGCGCCACGATCGGTCCCACGAGTCTGTGTCTCGCCGGCCTCGCCCGGTGGGCGGACTTCTGGTCGATCTGGTTCACCTGGTGGCTGGGCGACGCGTCGGGCGCGCTGCTCGTCGCGCCCCTTCTGCTGGTCTGGTTCCAGAAGCCCGCCGAGGCCGCGGACCGGCAGCCGCGGTTGGACGCCGTCCTTCTTCTCGCGGGCGTCCTCGTCACGGGCGTCTTCGTCTACGGCGGGCTCGGTCCGGCGGGGACCCAGGATCTTCCGCTCGGGTTTCTCTCCCTGCCCTTTCTCGTGGCGATCGCCTTTCGCTTCGGAGTGCGCGAGGCGGTCACGGCGAACGCGGTTCTCGCGGCCGTCGCGATCTGGGGCACGCTCCGCGGCACGGGCCCCTTCTACCGTCCGGATCCGAATCTGTCCCTCGTTCTGATGCAGTCCTTCACGGCCGTCGTGACGCTGACGATCGCCGCGCTCGCCGCCGTCGTCGCCGAGCGGCGCCGCGTGACACAGGCGCTCGCGCTGCTCGAGTCGGCGGTCGACAACTCGGTCGAGGGCGTCGTGATCCTCGCGAGCGGCGCGACGCCATCGCGGCCGCGCATCATTTTCACCAACGAAGGATTCCGGAAGCTGACGGGTCTCTCCTCGGAGGAAGCGCTGGGAGGAACACTCGATCTTCTCGACGTGACTCCGCGCGATGTGATGGCCTCGGCCCGGAGGGCCTTCGCGGTGGGGGAGGCGTTCGAGCGGGAGATGCTCGCCACGCGGAAGGACGGCTCTCAGTACACCCTGGAGATGGAGATCATGCCCGCCCCCGGCCGCGGCGCCTCGCAGTACTGGGTGGTCATCCTCCGCGACGTCAGCGAGCGCCGGCTGCATGTGGCGGCGCTCGAGCACCAGGCCCTGCACGACTCGCTGACGGGCCTGCCGAACCGCCTGCTCCTCGATGATCGGCTGGAGCAATCGATCCGGGCCGCCGAGCGGGAAGGCGGCTCGCTCGCGGTGCTCCTGATCGACCTCGACCGCTTCAAGGACGTCAACGACACCTACGGCCACGCGGCCGGCGACGCCCTTCTGGCGCAGGTCGGCCCGAGACTTCGCGGCGTGCTCCGCTCGGTCGACACGATCGCCCGCGTGGGTGGCGACGAGTTCGTCGTGCTGCTGCCGGCGGGGGGCCGCGCCGAGGACGTCGGCCGGAGCGCGGAAAAGATCCTCGAGACGCTCGAGGCGCCCTTCGCCGTCGAGGGCCTCGCCGCCGAGGTCTCGGCGTCGATCGGCATCGCACTGTATCCCGAGCATGGCGCGGACGGTCTGCGCCTCCTGCGCGCCGCCGACGCGGCCATGTACATGGCCAAGCGGTCGAGCAAGGCCTACTCGGTCTATTCGGCCGGCGAGGACGCCTTCCAGAAACGGCGCCTCGTCCTGCTCGAGGAGCTGCGTCGCGGGATCGAGGCCGGCGAGCTCTTCCTCGCCTACCAGCCCCAGGTCGACATGCGCACGCGACAGGTTTCCCATGTCGAGGCGCTCGTGCGCTGGCGCCACCCGGAACGGGGCCTCGTCCTTCCCGACGAGTTCATTTCCGGGGCCGAACGGATCGGGCTGAGCCGGCGGCTGACCGACTGGATCCTCGAGACGGCGCTCGGCCAGGCCCGGCGGTGGCAGGCCGAAGGCCTCACGCTGCCTGTCTCCGTCAATGCGTCGACCCGCATCCTCCGGGACACGAGCTTCGCGGCGCGGGTGCGGGCGCTACTCGAAGAGCTCCGCCTCGCTCCCGAGCTTCTGACGCTCGAGATCACCGAGAGCCTCATGGCCGAGCCGCTCGACGCCCTCACGACCCTCCAGGAGCTTCGCGCCGCCGGCGTGCGCCTCTCGATCGACGACTTCGGCGTCGGCGCCCTGTCGCTGCTGACGCTCAAGCAGCTTCCGGTCGAAGAGATCAAGATCGACAAGTCGTTCGTCCTTCGGATGACAGCGGAGAAGATGGATGCGGCGATCGTCCGATCCATCATCGACCTCGCCCATCACCTCGGCTGCCGCGTGGTGGCCGAGGGCGTCGAGAGCGCGGAAGCCTGGGAGCGGCTCTCGGCGCTCGGGTGCGACCTCGCCCAGGGCGACTACGTCTGCCCGCCACTCGAGGCGGACGGCCTCGCGGCCTGGTTCGCCGAACGGCAGGTCGCGGCGCGGGGCTAGCCCTTCAGACAGCAGGGACTCGACGGCGCTGCCGCATCGCGGCGCGCCGAACCGTCGCGGCTTACCGCCTCTGTTTCTTGACTTCCTCGAGCAGAAGTCGAAGCAGCGGAAGGGCTCTCTGGTCCTTCGGGCGGTTCGCCGCTTCCTTGGACCGGATGACGTCCTCGAGACGGGCGACCGGAACGGTTGTGCCCTGGATGGTGACGGGCTCGGCGCGGCTGGCCAGCTCTCCGAAACCGTTGGTTCCGGCGGGCTCGAATGCGAGATCCAGATCGCCAAAGCGCGTAATGAGATTCAGCAGCTGCGCATTTGCCAGGAACGCGGCCTCGCGCGGGAAGGGGACGCCGTTCTCCGCCTCCGTCGTTCGAAGGCGCGCATCCATCTCGCGCAGGGCGTCCGCCAGTCTCGACAGGTTTCCTTCCTCGCGGTCCGGGCAAATGTCGGCGTCGGAAGTCTGCAGCGGAGAACCGTGAAGAACGGCCGCCAGACCTCCGATGAGGACGTAGCGCACGCCGTGGCGATCGAGGCAGGCGAACATCTCGTCGGCCCTCAACGGGCTCATCGTTACTCCCGGATGAGCGGGCCCTGGGGTCGAACCGCGAGGTAGAAGCGCAGGAACGCAGCGTTGGCCTCCAGGCGCTCCTCCGGAGTCCAACCCAGACGCTCGGCGATCAGGCCCCGGTCGTGCGCCTCGGGATCCTGCTGCGCTCTGAGTGCGTCGCGCAGTTCACGCTCTCCGATCGGCTCGTCTCTCGGGTTCACGAATCCAGTATAGGCCGTCGTGCCGGGCCGGGGAACTTGGAGTGCCGTCGCCCGGCGGCGTCGGTCGCTCAACGGGTTGAGGACCGGCGGCTGATGGAAACTCTTACCTCGCCTTCACGCGCTTCTCGCCTGCGCGGACGACGATCGCGTCCGCCATGAACAACCACCGACAGATGAACTGGACCTGTCCGAGATGCCTCACGCGCAACACCCGCCTCATTCCGCAAGACACCCAGCACGGCCGACTCCTCGCCGTCCGCTGCGAGGGCTGCGAGGCCGAGCACCTCGCCACGGCCATCGTGCGGCCGCAGCCCGGCCGCGAGCCCGCCATCTACGGCGTCACGTGGGTGTGAGGCGCTTCGTCAGACCCGGGGCAGGATGCGGAGCTCCGGCGAGGGCCTGGGAGCTCTCTCCGTAAGCGCCCGCGGGTGGGCGGACCAGGCGTTCGCCAGCCCTTCGAGCCCATCGAGCATCTCCGCCGCCGCGGCGGGATCCTCGAAGCGATAGGACGGAGGCCCTTCCTCGAGGTCGGCGTAGGAGCGCGTCCCCTCTTTGCCGGCGACCGCGCGCCGGATCCGGGCGAGCTGCTGCTCGAGCAGGCTCATCATCGAGCGCAGGCGGACCCAGCAGTGGTTGTCCCAGGTCAGGATGGTTCCCGCGGGCGGGACATCGCTGAACCGCTCGGCGAGGACGCGGGCCGCATGAGCGCCCCGCGCGCTCAGGGCCTCGATCGCGTCCTTCTCCATCCGGAGATTGATGCCGCCCTCTTCGTCCCGCAGGTGCACCTGCGCGATCCGGTCCCGGTATCCGGGGACTTTCAGCTGGATGTTGTCGCGCCAGTTGTGCATCGTCTCGACGATCCGGCCCAGAAACCAGAGCAGTCGCGAAAGGGCTCCGCCCTCGGGAGGGTTCGCCCAGTTCTCGGTCTGGCCGTCGCCGTTGGTCCGCGGAAGCCAGACGTTCTTCGTCTCGTCCTTCGGGTCGTAGGCGAACTTCGGATGAAACGGCGTGAGGTTGAAGGCGAACGTCGGCCAGCGGGGAAGCGGACCGTCGAAGAAGTGGATGGGGAAGTTGCTCGTGATGCCGCCGTCGGAGAACCAGCAGCGCGTCAGCAGGGGCACGCCGCGCTCTCCTCCCGAGTCCTTCGCGGCATAGCTGAAGTCGAAGCCCCATAGCGGCACGGCGCTGATGAGGATCGGAAAGCTCAGGCTCATCCGCACGGCCACGACGACCGGCAGATCCGCAGGCCGCGGAAACGCGACCAGGCCGCGAGCCGAGGCGAGGCCGGCCAGCGAGTCCCGATCGTCCGAGGGCGGGCGCCTCTGCCGCTTCATGAACTCGATGACGCGGGGCGAAAACAACGGCGCGAGCTCCGCCGGGTCGAAGTAGAGCGTCTGCGACTCGAAGGGAAGACGATACGGCCGGGCCTGGGTGAGGTTGGTCGTCATGACTTCGAGGCTGATCCGGCGTCCGCTCGCGTCGTCTTCGAGGCGGCGGCGGTCCTCGGCGGTGCGCGCGCCCCAGAGGTCGGCGAAAGTCAGCGGGTCGTTCGCCGAGTAGCCCGTGGGCCGGGGAGGGCTCGCCGCGCCGCCGAAGGCGATCTCGTCGAGCCTCTCCTCCACCCAGTCGGTCAGAGGCGGCGGGTCCCCGGGCTTCTCGGAAGCGCCACGCCGTCCGGGGCATAGCCCGTACTGGTTTTTCGTCGTGGCCCGGACGAGGTCGAGCAGGATGACGGCGACCGGAATCAACAGACCCAGGACGAGGGTGGCCAGGGCGAGCGCCAGAAGCAGGACGCGGACGCTCGCGGGCGAATCGCTCACAAACGCGAGCCACCCGAACGCCGCACCGGGCAAAAACCCGACGACAAACGCCAGCGGATACTGGAGCACGGCCGTTCCCAGAACGCGGAAGAGCTTCCGCCACTTGTCGTTGCCGAGGAAGGCGAGGAGCAGCCGGAAGAGCCGCCGGGCATTTTTCGCCGGCTGGAACAGCGAAAGAAGAAACGACGTGCCCGCTGGCGTCGTCGCTCCGAACTTATCCGGGTATGTCGCGAGCTCCGCGAAGCCCGCGCTCGATCCGAGCGCCGAGCGGCGGTGCTCGGCGGCCGCAAAGAACGCCGCGGCGATCGCTCCGGCGCTCGCCCCGCCGATGCTCTTGAGCGTGAAGCGTTTTGCGAGCTCCACGCCGGCGGACGGGTAGACCACGCCGCTCGTGATTCCGCCCTTCATGATCACGTCGCAGCGGCGCGAGGGAGGGACGTCGGGGATGCGATCGGTCTGGCTCATGGCCCGATCGTAGTCCTGGCGGGAGACAGGTGTCGTCCGGGTCTATGCTGAAGGTTTTCCAGAAGGAGGAAGCAATGAGCGAGCGACGAGTGGCCCCGCGGCTCTCGGGATTCCTTTTGGCGACGCTGGTGGCGGCGCCGGCCATGGCGCAGTTCGAGCCCCCCCGTGCACGGGCGCGGTCTTCAACGACGTCAACTGCAGCGGCCTGTTCGACGCCTGGATCGAGCAGTACGCGGCGGACGAGATCACCGGCGGGTGTGGCGGCGGCAACTACTGCCCGAACAACCCGGTGACGCGCGGACAGATGGCGGTCTTCGTCGAGAAGGCGGTACGGGGGACGGCCACGTGGAGCCCGGGACAGAAGGACGGCGGCAACACGGCGATCGGCTTTCACGCTCTGCAGAACAACACGAGCGCGGTGGGCAACACGGCCGTCGGCAGCGCGGCGCTCGCCGTACAGTCCTTCGACAACGGTTCGTTCTGGTACGCAGGGAATACCGCCGTGGGCGAGTTTGCGCTTGGGAACAACCAGCCCACGGCCACCACCAACGGTCACAGCAACACGGCCATCGGCTCGGGCGCCCTCATGTTCAGTCAGGCCGGAGCTTTCAACTCCGCCCTCGGCGCCCAGGCTCTCGTTGCCCTCGACGTCGGGTCTTTCAACACGGCGCTCGGATACAACGCCGGGGCGCGCGTCGACCAGATCACGGGGTATCTCGGCACGCCTGTCACGTTCGATGCCCTCGACACCGGCAGCTACAACACGTTTGTCGGCTCCGCTGGCGCCACGGCGGAGGTCGACAACTGCACGGCCGTCGGCATGGACGCGTACTGTGACGCCACAAACCAGGTGCGCCTCGGAAACGTCTTCGTCAACTCGATCGGCGGCAAGGTCGCATGGAGCACGCTATCGGACGGGCGCGCGAAGACGGATGTGCGCGCGCTCGAGCAGGGGCTGCCGCTCGTTCTCGCGTTGAAGCCCGTGTCGTACCGACTCCGGGGCGGCAACGGCCGCGCCGACATGGGATTCGTGGCGCAGGACGTCGAGGCCGTTCTGGGCGACGCGTACAACGTCGTGGACGCGGGCGGCGATCCGGATCGCACGCTGTCGATGCGCTACGCTCAGCTCATCGCGCCCCTGGTCAAGGCCGTGCAGGAGCAGCAGGTCCAGATCGAAGCCCTGCGGGCGGAGGTGGCCGCGCTGAAGCGCGGTCAGCTGTGAAGCGAGCGCGCCGCCGGCTGTGCCACCATTGATGAGGGTCGGGACGAAACCTCCGCTGCCTCTTCTCGCACCGTTCGCTGCGATGTTCGCGGCCGTGGGATTCGGTGCCTGGACCGGCTTTCCCGTCCACAGCGACGCCGATCCTGCCGCTGCTCGAGCGCGAGCGCGGAAAGGCCGCGCTCGCGGCGTACCACTCGGACCGGCCTCTCTACGGCTGGATGCTTCAGATGACCGAGAACGTCGTCGGCTCGGGACGGGTCGTGCAAGTCGGCATCGCCCTCGCGGCCTGGGCGGTCCTCGCGTGGCTGACGTCCCTTCTCTGGAAACGGCTCTTTCCCGGTGAGGAGCGGTGGTCGTGGCTGCCCGCGCTGCTCCTTCTTTCGCCGATCGTCGTGCAGGTGCAGTTCGTGGGCCTGACGATCGCTTATCCGGACGTCCTTCCGGTGTCGCTCGTCCTCGGAGCGCTTCTCCTCGATCTCCCGGCGCCGGGAGTCCGCCGTCCGGCTCGCGCGGCCGCCGTCCTGCTCCTGACGGGACTCGCCGCCGTCATCAGCGAATATGGCGTGGCGACCGCGTTCGGCGGCGCCGCCCTGGCCCTCGTGATGCGTCATCGCCGGACCGCCGCTCTCCTGGCGCTCGGCGCGGGAGCGGGCGCCGTCCTGTTTCGTCTGACCGCGGACGCCGCCGCTCGCCCGGACGTCGCGCCGGCCGCGCTGCTTTCGAACCTCCTCGATCATCCGCTGCGGCCCGTCGGACGTATGGCTCGCCGGGTTCTGGTATGCGCTGATCGGGGCCTACGGCGACGCCGCGTGGCGCCTGGAGCTCGATCCCGACTCGAGAGGGACGCTCGTCGCGCTCGCCCTCGGGCTCGCCGCCATGCCGTTCGTCGTGACGGCGGTTCGCCGCTTCGCGGCTCCGGATCCGCGAGGGTTCGATCGTCGCCGCGCCACGGCGCTGGTCGTCGCGATCGGCGCGGCGACTCTGCCGGTCGTCCTGGCGGGCCGGAGCGTCGCGTGGCACGGCGCGCTCATCTCGAGTTACGAAACGCGATTCCTGCTGCCGGCCCTGCCGTTCGCCTGCGTGCTCGTGGCCGCCGCGCTGGTCCGCCTCCTCGTTCCCGGTGTCCTTCCGGCGGCGGCCGCCGTGCTCGTGTTTCTCTGCGTGCAGCAGGCGTGGCAGGGCGCCTTCGAGATGCGGCGGGCTCAGGCCCGGGCCCGGGACCGGGGGCGCGTCCTCCAGCCCATCGTGCGGAGAAGCCCGGGAATCACGCTCGCGGTCGTGCCTGAGGACCCCTCCCCGTTGAGCGGCCCGGTCTCGACGAGCAAGATGACGCTCGGCTGGTCCGCCGAAGACGCGGCGAAGACCTGGGTGTTGTCGCTCGACAAGGCCCTGCCGCTGATCGGCCCCCGGGAGCGATGCCACGTCGGTGAGTCGATTGCGATTGCGGGTGAGATCCGCTGGGCGGGACGGTCCGGGCCGCTCGCCCGCGTCGTCTGGCTTCCGGATCGGGGCGAGCCCGAACCATACTGTCTGTCGCAGGCGCCGTAACGAGCTGGGCTGAGGGACAGCGGAAGGGAGGACAGGAAGAAAAGGATGGCCGACCAGCTGCCGGCAGAGGAGGACTTAAACCGGCTGCCGACGGACGAGGAACTCGCCCGGCTTCAGCGGACCACGGTGCAGTACTACCTTCACGAGACCAACCCGGACAATGGGCTGGTCCGTGACAAGACCGACCCCGACGCGCCATGCAGCATCGCGGCCGTCGGTCTCGCCCTGGCGACGATCCCGGCTGTTGTCGAGCGCGGCGTGCTCATTCGCAAGTTCGGTGCGAAGGTCGCCCGCCGCAAACTCCGCAGCCTCATGAACCTCCCGCACGGACCTGAGCCGGATACGGCCGGGTACAAGGGGTTCTTCTATCACTTCCTCGACATCGATACCGGCCGTCGCGTCTGGAGTTGCGAGCTCTCCACGCTCGACTCGGCGTTCTTGTTCGCGGGTGCCCTGACCTGTGCCACCTACTTCGACGCCGACACGGAGGAAGAGGCCGACGTCCGACGCCTGGCCGACGCACTCTACAGCCGGGCCGACTGGGACTGGGCGTGCAATGGTGGCTCGACGCTCACCCACGGCTGGAAGCCCGAGACCGGCTTTCTGCCGTACCGCTACGAGGGATATGACGAAGGGCTCTTGCTCTACCTTCTCGCACTCGGCTCGCCGACTCACCCAATTCCGCCGGAGAGTTACAACGCGTACTGCGCCACCTATCAGTGGAAGGAAATCTACGGCCGCGAGCTGCTCTACTCCGGGCCGTTGTTCACACATCAACTTTCGCACCTCTGGATCGACTTCCGTGGCATTCGCGACGCGTTCATGCGCGAGCGCGCCAGCGATTACTTCGAGAACAGCCGGCAGGCGACCTTTGTGCAGCAGGAGTATGCGATCAGGAACCCGCTGGGTTTCGAGGGCTACGGAGAGCACTGTTGGGGCTTCACGGCCTGTGATGGCCCGGGCTGGGTCAAGCGCGCAGTGCACGGAGTCGACCGGGAGTTTCAGGGCTACATCGCGCGCGGCGCGCCGTTTGGCCCCGACGACGGCACTGTCGCACCGTGGGTCGTGGTCGCGTCGTTGCCGTTCGCGCCGGAAATCGTCATCCCGACCGCCCGACATTTCGCCCGATTGGACCTTGGAATGACCGCCCCCTACGGGTTCAAGCCGTCGTTCAACCAGACCTTCGCCGTGGAAGAGAGCCCGACCGGTTGGTGGGTCACGCCCTATCACTTCGGCATCGACCAGGGACCGGTCGTGTTGATGATCGAGAACTACCGATCAGGTCTCATCTGGGACATCATGCGCGGGTGCCCAGCCGTGATCGCGGGGCTACGGCGAGCCGGGTTCACCGGCGGCTGGCTGTGAAGCGGACGGTAGCGAGGTCCCCAGCGTCGTCTCCCAATGCGGGGCCTACACGCTGGAGGCAGAACTCGGAAATCATTCCGAACTCATTCGTCGAACCGGACTTCGACGGATGGGAAAGAAATGGTGCGCCCGGCGCGATTCGAACGCGCGACCTTTAGCTCCGGAGGGGAGAACGGGGAGAATCTGAAGACGCCGGACGACAGCTCAGCGTAGACGGATCAAAAGGTTGGCGCAGGGCGTCTGCCGTCGACTGCCTCGGCTCTCGTCGAGACACGGAGAAAACACGGAGTCTTCCGGGGCTGATCCTCCTGCGCGATTTCCGGTCCGACGCAATCGCCAGAGCCGAGCTCGACGCCGTCGCGCACGAGCGCGACGCCGCTGCGGCCTGAGTCCCTGACTATTGCAGGCCGAACGTGATCGCCAGGAACACGGCCATCTGGCCACGCGTCGCTGGGTTCTGCGGGCAGTAGTTGCCGCCACCGCAGCCGCCGGTGATGGATTCTGCAAAGAGCTGCTCGATCCAGTCGGCGAAGAGGCTCGGGCAGGGCACGTCGGAAAACATGCCCGTGCAGGTCGGCGGTGTGTAGGACGAGCCGTGCTTGGCCTTCAAGAGAAACGGCGCCATCTGGTCTCGCCGCACCGGGTTGGCCGGGCAGAAGTTGCCGCCGCCGCAGCCGCCCGATACCCCCTCCGACGCGAGAGCCTCGATCCAGTCGGCAAAGGTGGAAGGACAGGGAACATCGCCGAACGTGCCCGCGCAGGGAGGTGGCGTGTAGCAGAGACCGTGCTTGCCCTTCAGCAGGAAGACGGCCATCTGCTGGCGCAGCGTCGGCTGGTCCACGCCGTAGTTGCCGCCTCCCGCGCCCGCGGTGATGCCGTTGGAGATGAGCTTGGTGACGTACGCGTAGAACTGGTGCGCTCCCGGTACGTCCAGGAAGTTCGCCACCCAGCCCTTGATGAGCGTGCCCGTCGTGGTGTCCGGTGTCGTGACCACGACGTCCTGGGCCGTGCCGGGGGCGAACGCGGGCATGGTGGCGTGAAGCGTGTGGTCGTCCGTGAACGTGACGCCGGCGGCCGGCGTGCCGCCCACCGTGATCGTCGTCGGGTCGGCGAAGTCGGTGCCGGAGATCGTGAAGGCCGTGCCCCCAGCGGCCGACCCCGAAGTGGGATTGATCGAGAAGATGATCCGCTGGGGGAAAAGTGGGAGGTGTTCCGGCCGGGTCGGTGGCAGTGGCCGAGATCCGGGCCCCGACCTCCGTGACGACCGGAAACGTCACGTCGCAACTGGTGAGCGAGCACGTGCCGGAATTCTGCACGAGGACCCCGGCGGCCATCTCCGCCTCGCTGTGTCCACAGAATGCGGCGGTGCAGAGGTGAGCTTCCAGCATCGTCTGCTGCACGATGTCGGACGGATTCACCTTGGCATCCAGCCGACTGTCGAGCTCCAGCCGCGCCAGCAAATGTAGCCACGGCTGGAACCGCAGCAGGATCGCTTCCCGTGCCGCGGCATCGGCCATGCGAACAACTCTTGGGTTGAAATCGGGTGTCGCTTCAAGCCCCGGCCGGCACAATCTTCATACGGCGTGACCGTGCGATGAGCCACTGTGCGCCAACAAACAGCAGAGTCACCATTCCAAGCACGGCTGCTGCATCCACGCAAACGAGATGCCAACCTTCGAACGTGTAGCTTTCCTGTTCGGCTACGTGCAGCCGGTCGGACCACAGCCACGCAGCGGCCAGGACGCCGCTGAGGACCAGCCAGGCGAAGCCGCACCAGCCGATGGTGCCAGCGGCGCTGCACCGCAAGCCGCACCGGCGGCGCACCCCACACAAGTGAGATTGCCGAGCTCACGCCCGCGCCGGAATTGTTCATGCCGACAAAGGCCGCGAATAGGCCAAGCCCCACGAGAACACGGCTTGCCCAGGGCCTGCGGCGAGGCGTCCAGGGCGCACCCCAGCAGCACGGCGATGACGACACTGTTCACAATGAACCAACCTGTGGGCAAAGGAGTAATTCCGAACCCCCTCCCGCGGAACAGCCGTATTTGAGGGGAGAAACTCGCCAGGCCTCGCCGTCCACGGCAACGGCCGCAGCCGCGCGTGTCGGGCGGCAGTGCGAAATCGGCCAGTGGCTTCGCCGGTGGCGGAAGATAACGCGAGTCTCCATCGACCCGTGCCGCGCCTGCCGAACAATTAGCGGCGTGGACTGCGCAGCGTTCCGGCAGTTTGAACTGCGCGCGGCGGTTCGTCGGCACTGCGAGCGGGCAGCAGCGAGGCGCTCGTAATCGGTTGCGGCACGTTACACCGCCAGGTGAGCTTGCCGGTCCGACCAGCGAAGCCCAGCACGGCCGAGGCCAACGAGTCGTCAACGACCAGCTCGGCAGGATGGCCTTCCCGCGCGGGCAGGACCGCGTGAATCGAGGTGTAGTAATGTTGCGGCGGCAATGGCCATTCCCACAGGGCGTCGGCGAGTCCGCCAGTAGTAACGCGCAAATTCTGCTCGCCGAGGTACGCGACGTCATCGAAGGAGTCGCCGTTCATGTCGGCAACTTGCACCGCGCGGAACTTCGTGGTGGTGCAGTGCCTGATTGCCGCGCGAGCGAGCAGTTTGCCGTGGCCGTCCAACAGCACCAATTCGTCGGGGCTTTTGCCGGTCGGAGTGAGCCCGGTCTGAGGATCGATTGCATGCGTCCGTGCCTCGTTGTGAACGCTCACCAGGAATGCCGGTCCCTCTTTGAGCCGCACCAATTGTGGCGAGACTTTGGCCCAGGCGTAGTTGCCGTCGATGTACTGGCCATCGTCCCGCCAGGTCCAGCGGGTTTGGCCATTGCCGCCGGCAAGAGCGACGACAAGCGGCTGAATTGATCGCTGGCCATCGGTTTCTGCATTGATGAAACTGGTGACGAGGACTTCAGAACGCATCCTGGTCCAGGTCGGCGACGCACCAGGCGCGGCACCGGTTCAGGATCGAAGGATGCCCGCGCCCGGCGCCACAGTGAACATCGCGATTCCACAACAGCTTGCCGTCGTGGCCGCTGAAGGCACGAAGCTCCACGTCCTGCGCGGGATCGCCCTCCGATAACTGCCCGTCAAGTTTCCAATTTGGCGTCCAACACACCAGGTCGCGCACTCCATCGCTGTTGAAGTCGCCCAAGCCGAACTCGAACTGCCACACGCGGCCCCCTCGCAGGCAGTGATCGTTCAACGGCTCGCACCAGGCCACGCGACCGTCGCGGCCCGAAATGCGCCAGGTACAACCGGTGAGGAGTGTCGTGCGAGCCGCGGAAGGCCAGTCGCAGCACGCAGACCACGTCGGGCTGGCCTTGGTCCTCGAAGGCAAAACAGCCCACATGCGGCACATCGGTGATCCCCTCCGCTCCATCGACGCGCGGCAGTCGCATCGACCAAAATTGCCCACCCGCGCGGCCGGACACCGCCGCCAATCGCCCACTGTCCACGCTCACAACGTCGGCCGTGCCATCGCCGTCGAGGTCATCGCCGTCGAAGTCCTGTACTGCGGGCCCGCATCTCCGCCGACCAGATTTCGCGCAGAGGTCAGGAGGCAGTCCGCGCACGTGCGTACGGCGCGGCCAGGCGAGGGTCGCTCGACATCGGCAATCGTCCATAAATCGCGGATGCCGTCTCCATCCAGGTCGTCCACGTTCAGCGGCTGGAGATGCGCGAGGGTGTGTTCCAGCCGGCCGCTATCGAGCTGAATCACAAACGATGTCCCTGCACTGTGTTGGTAATGGTCGCTGGAGACGGACAGCAGCAGTTTGGGCAACCCGTCGGCGTCGTGTTCCACCACTGGATGCGCAGCAATCGGAAATTGCTACTAGCCGACCGCATGCTCATGTCGCCAAACGTCCACGGCAGCCGCGTCCGCACAGCGGCTGACCATCGCGGCCGGATATCGCATCCACGTACACGAATACGTTTCGTTCGACGCTTGGATCGGGGTAATACTGTCCGCGGTGATAAATGCTGGCGGCAAACGCCTCAACCCAACCGTCGCCATTCAGGTCAGGACCAGCGGCCCAGGCGGAATGTTGCGGCTCAACCGCCCGCAGCGTGTGTTTCCACAGCGACGAACCGTCCGCGGCGCGGAGGGCTCGATCTCGCACGCCCGGGCGTCGCGGCGGTTGGGGTCTTGATCGAGTTGACGGAGCACGACGATTTCGCGGGCCGTCGGCGTTCAAGTCGGTGACGACCGGTGGCTGTTCTGAAACCAATCGCTCGTAATTCGGCCGTGTTTCCGTGCGTTCGGCTTTCGGTTCGCTCGGCTCGTCCTTCGGCAGCGGCGGAGTGAATGAACCGAAGCTGCGCCCGCCACGCCAGTTTGCGGTCGGGCTACGCGCCAGCAATTCCAGATGATGGCCGCTCTCGCCTTCCGGCGCCGGCGCTCCGACGCCAACAATTCAACCGCGCCATCGCCATCGGCGTCAACGAACCACGGATCGCGAATTGGATCGCGGAAAGGCTGCGCCGCAAGGTCGTACGACGGCCAAACAGGCTGGCCTGTGGCCAGGTCCAAGCCCACGAGTTGTCTTCCAGCCACGACCGCGACGATGTCCCTTCCGCTCACGCGTGCTACGGCTGCGGCGGAGGACGTGTTCTCGTCAGCAGGCATGTCTTCAGGAAACGCATGACGCCAGACCAGCTTGCCCGTGTTGTCCACCGCATCGACCCACAGTTGCGGCTTCGTCCGCATGTAATCGTCGTTTGCGTTGTTGGGCGACCGGAACATGAGGCTGTTGCCTTCAGCCAGGTGCATCGCGATATAGATCGGCCCGCTCGGTAGCTCCGCCCGAACCGGTTCGCCCACGAGGCTGCCATATATCAGGCGCTGCTGTGTTACCTCTTCGGGCTTAATGCCGGCGGGCAATGGCGGCTCCGCGCCGTAACCCCATACGCTTTCCCGTCCTTGCCGGAAACCGCTAGCAGACTCTTGCTCGCGGCAGGCCCACACGAGATCGGCAGCGCCGTCGCCGTCTACATCGCGCACCGGACGGAACAGGTGTGGCTGACGAGGCCTGTGACTTTGCGTCAGTCTTGCCAAACTGAACTGAAATCCTCCGAGTGAGATGCTTCGCTTTTGAAAAGTCTCGTACAGATTGAGCGACCACCGGCTGGTCCTCTGCCTTCAGGCTGACGTCCCAGACCGACTCGCCAGTGGTCCCGTTGATGCGGCGCAGGCCTTTGTGGGTCGCCATGAACAAGTCGCAGCGGCCGTCGATTTCAACCACCTCGGGCGTCGCGTCCGTATTGACTCGTGTCTCCCACCCTTGCCGGCCGGTCAGTGAAACCGCCGACGAATCGTGCCAGCCTTTGGCCGCCTCGAAGTCGAACATCTCGCTGAGCTGATGCTGGGCCGACAGCCGCACGCGGTACTTGCCCGGCGACAGAGCGACCGGCTCCTGCGTCGGCACGGTGAACTTCGCGACCAGCGCATCGTCCTGGTCGCTCAAGACTTCCGCCGAAAGGTGCGGGCCTGATGTGCCAAGCGCGAGATCCGCCAAGCTTGCCCGCCGGTGCGCTTCCCAACTGAGTAGTTCGCCGGCCAGCGGCACAACGACGCCGCGGCCGTGGCCGCCACGATGACCGTGCCTGCAGCTGCTGCGGCACCCAGCGCATGGCCCGCTCGACCGGGCCGGCCCGGCGGGCCAGGATCGGCCGGCCGTCGAGGACGGCCGGAGGTCGTCGGCCAGCGCCTGCGGCGGTGGCGTAGCGGCGGGCGGGGTCCTTGGCCAGGCACTTGAGGATGATCGTCTCCAGGTCGCGCGGCAGGTCGCGCCGGACCTGCCGCGGGGCGGCACCGGCTCGTCGGCCGAGGATCCGGCGGATGACGCCGTGCGGCGTCTCGGCCTCGAAGACCGGCCGGCCGGTCGCCAGCTCGTACAGCGTCGCGCCGAGGCTGTAGATGTCGGTGCGATGGTCGATCGGCCCGCGCTGAGCGACTCGGCCTGCTCGGGGCTCATGTAGCGCGGCGTGCCCAGCAGCATGCCGGCTGACGGTCAGCGTCACCTCGTCGGCCCGCGTGGCCAGGCCGAAGTCGGTCAGCCAGACGCGGCCGTTCGGGGTCGAGCAGCAGGTTCGACGGCTTGACGTCGCGGTGGATGACGCCGCGCTGGTGGGCGTGGGCCAGCGCCTCGGCCGCCTGCAGGCCCCAGCGGGCCATCGGATCGCGGATCGTGGATCGGGACTCGGATTGGTTTGAGATCCGTGATCGCATCTGGATTTCCACGCGATCACGTCCGCCAGGCTGCGGCCCTCGATGAACTGCATGGCGTAGTAGTGGACGCCGTGCTCGCCGCCGACGGCGAAGATCGGCACGATGTTGGTGTGGTGCAGCTGGGCGACCGTCTCGGCCTCGCGGTGGAACCGCTGCATCGCGTCCTCGTCGGCCACGACGCCGAAGCGGAGCACCTTCAGGGCGACCCGCCGCCGCAGCGAGATCTGCTCCGCCTCGTAGACGACGCCCATGCCGCCGCGGCCGACCTCGCGGACGATGCGGAAGTCGCCCAGTTGCACGGGGCTCTCGCCGCCGGCCGGTCGGCCCGATGGATGAACTCGATGCCGGCCAGGCAGGCTTCGAGCTCGATCGCCAGGTCAGGATGCTCGGCCAGCAGTCGGGCCCGGTCCGGCGGGCGGCCGGCCTGCAGGTCGGCCAAGTAGCGGTCGAGGCAGCCGCACTAATTCCGCCGCCGCCCCGTCCGGCTGATATGCGGCGGTTGCAGCCGGATCGCCGGGTGAATCGGGAGTGTTGTGGCTGTCGGCCATTCGAGGTAACGGGGCTATAGAAACACGACACTCTCACACTATAGTGCCCGGCCCACGGAAAGTGTCACGCGGAAATTTCGCCTGCTGGTGAATGCACCGTCGGTATCCCGGCCGAGACGCGTTGACGGTCATTCGGACGCCCGCAGCAGGCCTTCGGCCTTGTGCCAGGTTTCTTCGTATTCGCGCTGCGGGCTCGGATTGGGCCACGATGCCGCCGCCGACGGGGAACTGCCACCAGCCGCGGCCGGCGGTGATCGTGCGGATCAGGATGCTGGTGTCCATGCGTGCCGTCGAAGCCGAGGTAGCCCAGCGAGCCGCAGTACGGGCCGCGGGCGGTCGGCTCCAGCTCGGCGATGATCTCCATGGCCCGCACCTTCGGGGCGCCGGTGATCGAGCCGCCGGGAAACGCGGCCCGCAGCAGGTCGAGCGGCCGTCGCCCGGCGCGCAGCTCGCCGCGCACGGCCGAGACCAGGTGCTGCACGAACTCGTAGGTTTCCAGCCGGCAGAGCTGCGTCACGCGGACGCTGTCGGGCCGGCAGACGCGCGACAGATCGTTGCGCAGCAGATCGACGATCATCACGTTCTCGGCCCGGTCCTTCTCGCTTTGCCGCAGGTCGTCGCCGGCGAACAGGTCGGCCTCGGGCCGGCGCGTCCGCGGCCGCGTGCCCTTGATCGGCCGGGTTTCGACCTGGCCGCCGACGCACCTGCAGGAACCGCTCGGGCGAGGCGCTGACGATCTGAAAGTCGCCCAGGTCGAAATAGCCGGCGAACGTGGCCGGGTTGCGCTGCCGCAGCCGCAGGTACAGCTCGACCGCGTCGTCGCTGCGCCGGATACAGCAGCCGCTGGGCGAGGTTGACCTGAAAGATGTCGCCGGCGTGGATGTACTCGATCGCCCGCGCGAACGGCCGCCAGATAGCCGTCCGCCGAGAAGTTGCTGGTCAGGCCCGGCGGTCCCGGCACAGGAAATTGCGGGCGCCAACTGGTCGGGCCGGATCGGAAATTGAAAGATCCGATGCACGTTGTCCGCTGGAAGCGAAGCGGTGAGGGACTGGCGGAACTCGATGAGCCTTCTGCGAGCCCGCCGCTGACGGCGAGCCGGCTCGTGCTCCGGGAAGCCGTGCGAGATGATCCACGCTTGCTCCGCGTGGTGGTCAATGGCGAGGATCACGTCGTAGACGCCGACGGCCAGGGCCGGCATCTGGAACTCGTCGATCGCGGGACGAGGCAATCGTTCGAGCGATCGGTCGAGGTCGTAGCCGAATAGTCCCGCGGCTCCGCCTTGGAACGGCGGCAGGTCAGGCACGGTCGTCGCCTTGTGCTCGCTCAGGCAATGGGCCAGTGTTGCCAGCGCGTCGCTGCCATCGGCCGGCACCTGGAAGAAGGCGAAAGGGTCGGCGGCGAGAAACGAGTACCGGCCCAGTACCGGGTACCGCCGAGCGTGTCGAAGAACAGGCAGTGCGGCAACGTGGCCAGGTCGTGAAAGGCACTCCTCGACATCCGGCAGCGGGTGAAGCGGCTCGACCAAGGGGAGCCGTCGTCCGGGCGCGGCTGCCATGGCTCTTCCTTCGCGCGAGGCTGCGTTCAGGACGGTGGCTTTGCTCCGGCAAGGTCAGAAAACCCCAGTCGAGCGCCTCGTCCTGCCGGTACTCCTTGCCGAGCGTCAGCGCCGTTACGGCTTTGGCCATCTCGTAGCCAAGGTAGAACGCGTGGCCGGCATCCAGCGGCCGGGTGGCTCGGGCGTTCAGTTCCTCGAACAGCAAAACGGATCTGATTCAGCCAGGTGCAAGCCGGCTGTCGAGGCATGAACCATTCCATCCTCGGCGAAGATGCGATAGTTCGTATCGGTGATCGCCTCGGCCAGCCGCGCGAGGTTCTCCTCGCCGAACGGCACGACCTTGGGATCGAGCGTCGCAGTCGCGGCTCCAGTCGCTTCGG
>CAWAKL010000008.1:0-32828 GCA_963782585.1 uncultured Acidobacteriota bacterium | reverse complement strand
CAGACCGATCTCGCGCGCCGCGACTACACGGTCAATGCGATCGCCGTGGCCCTCGCCGACGGCGCGCTCGTGGATCCCTTCGGCGGAATCGCCGACCTCGCCCGCGGCCGGCTCCATCCGGTGCGCGCCGCGAACCTTCTCGACGATCCGCTGCGGGCCCTTCGTGCCGCCCGGCTGCTCGCGACGCACGGCCTCGTCCCCGACCGGGAGACCCTCGCCGCCGCACGGGCCGCCGCTCCCCGGCTCTCCGGCGTGGCGGCCGAGCGGATCGGAGGCGAGCTGTCGCGAATCCTGGGAAGCCCCCGCGCCGCGGGCGCCCTGCACTGGGCGGCGCGCGCCGGGATCCTTGCGACGACCCTCGGAGTCCCTCTGGAAACCGCGGGCGCCGCCCGGCTGGCCTCCTCGCTGCGGCCCCTCGACGACGCGGGGACGGTCCGGAGGCCCGAAGCCGCGCGGCGGCGCCTGCGGCTTGCCGCTCTGGCCGTCGGGCTCCGGCTCGATGGCCCCGGCGCCCGGAAGTGGCTTTCCGAACGGCGCCTCCCCCGCCGCGAGTCGGATGAGGCGGCCCGGCTCGTCGAGCTCTTCCAGGGCCTTCCGAAAGCCGCCGGGGGGCGGGCAGCGTGGCGCTGGATCCTCCAGGCGGGGCCTCTCGTCGACGAGGCCCTTCATCTTGTGGCCCGACTCGACCGGCGACGCCGAAACCGGGCCGCGAGGATCCGCCGGCTCGCTCGCCTCCGCCGCCGGGCGATCCCGGTGTCGGGCGAAGACGTCATCCGGTGGCTCGGAATCCCGGCGGGGCCCCGCATCGGGGCGCTCCTTTCCGAACTCGCCGTCTCCGTAGCGAGCGGGGAGGTGAAAAACCGGCGAGAAGCACGGAACTGGCTGACCGGACAGGTCCAGGAACGGCCCTCGGCGCTATAATCTCGCTACATTGACACTCGCCGACCTGCTCATCTACATGTCGAAGCAGCAGGCGTCGGATCTTCATCTGAAGCCGATGCGGCCGCCGCTGGTGCGCGTGCAGGGGAAGCTGATCCCGATCAAGACCGACCCGCTCAAGCCGGCCGACCTGGAGAGGATGCTGCTGCCGCTGCTCAACCGCGTCGCAGAGGGAGAAGTTCGAGCGACGCAGTCGGTCGACTTCGGCTACGGCGTCCCCGGCGTGGCGCGCTTCCGCGCCAACATGTACATGCAGCGCGGCACGGTGGGCGCGGTCTTCCGCCGCATCCCGATCCAGATCATGCCATCGACGCGCTCGAGCTGCCGACGGTGGTCCGGACTCGCCGATGCCCGACGGGCTGGTCCTCGTCACCGGTCCGACCGGCTCCGGCAAGTCGACCACGCTGGCGGCGATGATCCGGAGATCGCCGAGCACGAGCCGCTGCACATCGTCACGATCGAAGACCCGATCGAGTTCCTCTTCCAGGACAAGGTCGCGGTCGATCCCAGCGCGAGGTGGGCACCGACACGCCGACGTTCCGGGAAGCGCTGCGCAACGCCATGCGCCAGGACCCGGACGTGATCATGGTCGGCGAGATGCGCGACGTGGAGACGATCCAGACCGTGCTCACCGCCGCCGAGACCGGCCACCTGGTCTTCTCGACGCTGCACACGAACAACGCCGCGCAGACGCTCGACCGCATCATCGACGCCTTCCCGCCCGAGCAGCACAAGCAGATCCGCGCGCAGCTCTCGCTGGTCCTGCGCGGCATCGTCTCGCTGAAGCTGGTCAAGACGCACGACGGCGGCAGCTGACGCGCCGCCGTCGAGATCCTCAAGAACTCGCCGCGCGTCGCCAAGCTGATCGAGGAAGGCCACACCAAGGACATCCTCGAGGAGATCGAGAGCTCGGTCGGCCTCTACCGCATGCAGTCGATGAATCAGTCGCTCATCGCGCTGCTCGCGCACCAGAAGATCACGTACCAGGACGCGATGGCGCTGTCGAGCGACCCCGACGATCTGTCGCTCAAGCTGCGCAAGCTCTTCCCGCAGATCGAAGAGCGCGTCCGCCAGGGAGGAGACATGGCCCCGAGCTACTCCGATTTCTCGCAGATCACGGAGCTGATGGACATCAAGCGGCTCTACGAAGAGCAGGAAGTGCAGTGGCGGCAGCGCCTGGCCGACAAGGACGAGGAGCTCGACAACCCGCGGACCTCCGACCACGCCACGACGTCGACTCCCAGCAGATGGCCAGACCGATCCTCGAGGCGAGAATCGCGCGCATGCGCGGCGAGAACGAGCGCCTCCGCGCCGATGCGCGAGGAAGATCGCCCAGCTCCAGGAGCGCATCAAGGAGCTCAACCAGAAGCTTCGCTGGCGGCGGGCGGCCCGAAGGCCGCCGCCGGGCAGGGCGGCGGGTTCTTCAAGAAGTAGGGTCGGCCTTCCGGGCCCGCGCGACCCGTCGCGGCCCGCCGGAAACGTAGAATGCGGAGCGTGACGGGCGCCGTCTCTGCACTCCTCCTCGCGGCCCTGGCGGCCCTCGCCTCCCCGGATCCTCTCGCCGACGCCGAAAAGCTCCTCGAACGCCGGGACTACCGGGGAGCCGAGATCGCCCTCCGCGAGATCCTCCGGACCGATCCCTCCAACGCGAGAGCGCACGGGAACCTGGCCCTCGTCCTGCTCGAGCAGAAGAAGACCCGGGAGGCGATCGACGAAGCCCGACTGGCAGTGGCCTTCGGTCCCGGCGAGCCCGAGGCCCGGTACATCTACGGCTGGGCCCTGCTCTCGGGCGGGCGTCCCGTCGAAGCGGCCCGGGAGCTCGAGCAAGCCGTTGCGGCTCGGTCGAATTCCGCGCCCGCCCTGTCGGCCCTCGCCGAGGCCTACACGGCCACGTCCGACCCGCGGGGCCCGGAAGTCCTCCGAAAGCTGATCGTCCTCGAGCCCGGCGTCGCCGGGCACCGCGCGGCGCTGGCCGAGCTGTACTGGAGCGAGGAGGCCTTTGCCGCGGGCAACCGCGTCGCCGACGAGGCCGTCGCGGCGATTCCAGCGAGCGCGGATCTGAAGGTGCGGTACGGGCGTGCCCTGGTGCGGCAGGGACGCTTGCCCGATGCCGTCGGGCAGCTCGAGGCGGCGCGCGGCCTCGGTGCCTCCGGCGAGGCGTTCCTCCTCCTGCTCGCGGGCGCCCATCGCGAGGGCGGCCATCCCGAGGACGCGGAGAAGGTCCTCCGGACGGCAGCCCGGGACTTCCCTTCCTCGCCGCCGATCCGAGCCGACTACGGGCGGCTGCTGCTCGCCTCCGGCCGGGCCGAGGAGGCCCTGGTGGAGATCCGGGAGGCGGCGCGACTCGATCCTCGAGAGGCTTCGCTCCAGCTCGCCCTCGGACGCGCGTTCGAGAGCACCGGCCGGCTGGACGAAGCCGAAGCGGCTTACCGCGAAGCGATCCGTCTCGCCCCTCGCCTTCCCCAGGGACATGACGCCCTCGGAACGCTGCTCCGGAAGCGTGGCCGGACGGAGGAGGCGGAGAAGGAGTTCGCTACTCACCGCGAGCTCTCCGACCGCGGTCCGGAGCGCGTTTCGGCGTCCGAAGCGCGGGCCGGGGAGCTCGCCCTCGCCGGAGCCCGTCTCCGCGAGGGCCAGCCGGCCGAGGCTCTCGCCATCTTCCGATCGCTGCCGGCGTCCGCCGACTCGCTGCTCGGCGCCGCGGAGGCGCTCTCCCGTCTCGGGCGTCATGCCGAGGCCGTCCGGACGCTGGAAAAAGCCAAGACCCTCGCGCCCGAGGACGAGCGCATCGGGCCCCGCCTCGCGGCGGAGCGGTCCCGGGCGGGAGAAACGAAGACCCCTTGAGTCGGCGACGATCGAGCGTGAAGACGCCACGATCCAGTGGCCGTCGGGGACGTTGCAGGTCCTCGAGAACCTCGCCGCGGACCGCTACGTGAAAATCGACGAGAAGTAGCGACCCGCGACGCCACGAGAGCGCCGAGGAACCCGCCCGACCGTGTCGATCACGGCGTCCATGCCCTCCATGAAGCGTCCCGGGATGAACGCCTGGTGGATCTCGTCGAGCGTGCCCCAGACCGCGAGCATTCCCGCCACGGCGAGGGCTTTCAGAAATGTCCGGCCCGGCATCGGCCAGGCCACGGCGAAGTAGAGGAAGAAACCCTCGATGCCGTAGAGCAGCCCGTGGACGAGCTTGTCGAGGTTCGGAATGGCCCAGGCCGAGGGAAGCTCGGGCGGCGAGGGCCAGGACGTCAGGGCCAGCAGGAAGATGCCCCAGACGACGGCGGCGCGGCGCGCCCTGCGGAGTGTCATGCCCCAAAACGAAGGGCGCCGCCCGTGAGCGGCGCCCGTGTCCGAATCATTCTGGAGGGCTCGCTACGCCCCGCGCTTGGACGGACCCGTGCGGGACGGGCCCTTCTTCGGCGCAGGCTTGGCGGCCGGCTTGACCCTCTCGGCCTTCGGACCCGCGGCCTTCCGCGACGGTCTCGGGGCCTCGCCCTCGGCGCCTTCGCCCTCGGGCTTTTTCTTGCGCACGGTCTCGACGCGCCCGCCCGCGGCCCGCCGGGCCCGGTCGGACAGAGACTCCTTCTTCGGTCCCCGCTCCTTCGGCTCGAACTTGTAGTCGACGAACTCGAGGATCGCGGCCTCCGCCGCGTCGCCGTTGCGGGCGCCGAGCTTCAGGATCCGGGTGTAGCCGCCCGGACGGTCGACGAAGCGCGGCGCGATCGTCTCGAAGAGCTTCTTGACGGTCGTCCGGTCCGCGATCCACCGGGCGACGTGCCGCCGGTTCGCGACGCTGTCGTTCTTGGCGCGGGTGATCAGCTTCTCGGCCAGCGGCCGGAGCTCCTTGGCTTTGGTCAGCGTCGTCTCGATGCGCTCGTTCGTCGATGAGCGACGCGAGCTGGTTGCGAGAACATCGCCAGCCGATGGCGTGTGGTGCGGCGGAGCTTGCGCCCCGCCCGGTTGTGCATGCATGCTTACTCGCGCATGTCGTCGACCGGCACGCGCGCCATGCCGAACGACAGGCCGAGGGGCCGAGGACGTCCTTGATCTCGTCGAGCGACTTGCGGCCGAAGTTCTTGGTCGAGAGCATCTCGCGCTCGGTGCGCTGCACGAGATCGCCGAGCGTGCGGATGTTGGCGTTCTTGAGGCAGTTCGCGGAGCGGACCGAGAGGTCGAGCTCCTCGATCGGCTTGGCGAGCATCTCGGCCAGGCGATCGACTTCCGGCAGCTCGCCTTCCTCGACGCTCTTCGAGCGCGTTTCGAACGCGCTGAAGATGCGCAGGTGATCGCCGAGGAGCTCGGCGGCGAGGCTGATGGCTTCCTGCGGCGAGACCGCGCCGTTGGTCCAGACCTCGAGAATGAGCTTGTCGTAGTCGGTCATCTGGCCGACGCGCGCGCCCTCGACGTGATAGTTCACGCGGCGGACGGGCGAGTGGATCGAGTCGACCGGGATGTAGCCGAGCGGCAGATCGGTGTCGGCGTTGCGGTCGGCCGACGACGTAGCCGCGGCCGCTTCTTGAGACGCGCCTCGAGCTTGAGCGAGCCTTCCTTCGACAGCGTGGCGATGTGGCGCGTCGGGATCGAGGATCTCGATGTCCGGGTCTCCCTCGAAGTCGGCGGCCGTGACGACGCCCGGCCCCTTCTTCTCGAGGTAGAGGGTCTTCGGCCCGGAGCCGTGCAGCTTGAACGGGATCTGCTTGAGGTTGAGGACGACGTCGGTCATGTCCTCGACGACGCCCTGCAGCGACGAGAACTCGTGCAGCACGCCCTCGACGCGGACGGCCGTGATGGCCGCTCCCTCGATCGAGGAGAGCAGGACGCGGCGCAGCGCATTACCGATCGTCGTGCCGAAGCCGCGCTCGAACGGCTGGGCGGTGAACCGCCCGTAGTTCGGGGTGAGAGTCTCGGGATCGTAATCGAGCTTCTTGGGTTTCTGGAAATCTGACCACATGCGGCATGTAGCGGCCTCCTCGCAGTCTGCCGGCCGTCATGATTACTTCGAGTAGAGCTCGACGATGAGCTGTTCCTGGATCGGGAGACGGATGTCTTCGCGCTTCGGAAGATCCGTCGACCGTGCCGCGGAACGATCCGGCTCGAGCTGGAGCCAGGCCGGAACGCCGCGGCCCGCGCCGTTTCGACGGCCTGGCGGATCTGATCGTTCTTCCGGCTCTTCTCTCGAACCTGGATGACGTCGCCCTTGCGCGACCTGGTACGACGGGATCGTTGATCTTCCTGCCGTTCACCTCGACGTGGCCGTGGCGGACGAGCTGGCGTGCCTGGGCGCGCGAGGAGGCGAAGCCGAGGGAGTAGACCACGTTGTCGAGCCGGAGCTCGAGCTGGCGGAGCAGGTTGTCGCCGGTGACGCCCGTGCGGCTGGTCGGCCGCTGGAAGTAGAGCCGGAACTGGCTCTCGAGCAGGCCGTAAATGCGCTTGACCTTCTGCTTCTCGCGAAGCTGGACGCCGTAGCCGAGGACCTTGGAGCGGCGGCGGCCGTGCTGGCCGGGCGCGTAGTTGCGGCGCTCGATGGCGCACTTGTCCTTGAAGCAGCGATCGCCCTTGAGAAACAGCTTCATGCCCTCGCGCCGGCAAAGCCGGCAGACGGGATCGGTGTAACGAGCCACTATGCCTCCTCAGTCCCATGATTTCGTTACGCCGCGCTCCCGGCGTGACTGATCCGCCGGTCTACAGCACGGCTGCGACTGCTCGGCGTCGTACTGCAGCAGACTCGGCGCACGGCTTCAGACCCGGCGCCGCTTGGGCGGCCGGCAGCCGTTGTGCGGGATCGGCGTGACGTCCTTGATCGACTTGATGTCGAGGCCGCGGCCGCGAGCGCGCGGATGGCCGACTCGCGGCCGGCGCCGGGGCCCTTGACCTTGCACGTCGACCGAGCGGATGCCGTGCTCCTGGGCGAGCTGGGCGGCGTTCGGCGCGGCGACCTGCGCCGCGAACGGGGTGCCCTTGCGGGAGCCCTTGAAGCCGATGCCGCCGGCGCTCGACCACGACAGGATGTTGCCCATCGGATCGGTGATCGCCACGATCGTGTTGTTGAACGTCGCGCACGATCGAGCGACGCCGTGCGGAACGTTCTTCTGTTCCTTCTTCGCCGGCGCGCCCGCTTGCCCTTGGCGCCCTTGACGCCCTTCTCGGGATCGGCGCCGGGTGCCGTGTCGCTGTGGATTCCGCCATGCGTCCTGCTTACTTCCTGGCCGCTTACTTCTTCGTCGCTTTCTTCTTGCCGGCGATCGCGCCCTTGCGCGGACCCTTGCGCGTGCGCGCGTTGGTGTGCGTGCGCTGGCCGCGCACCGGGAGGCCGCGGCGGTGGCGCATGCCGCGGTAGCAGTTGATCTCCATCAGCCGCTTGATGTCGAGGCCGACTGTCCTTGCGCAGATCGCCCTCGACCTTGCCCTCGTCGGTGATGACCTGGCGGATCCGGACGACCTCGTCCTCGGTGAGGTCCTTGACGCGCGTGTCCTGTCGACGTCGGCCTGCTCGAGGATGAGTTGGCCGTGCGGCCGGCCGATGCCGTAGATGTACGTCAGGCCGATTTCGACCCGCTTGTTGAGCGGAAGATCCACACCCGCGATACGTGCCATTGTCTCTACCCCTGACGCTGCTTGTGCTTCGGATTCGTCACAGATGATCCGAATGACGCCCTGGCGGCGGACGACCTTGCACTTGGTGCAAATTCTCTTGACTGACGAACGAACTTTCATGGTGGCTCCCTACTTGTACCGGTAGGTGATGCGGCCGCGCGTCAGATCGTACGGCGAGAGCTCGACCAGGACCTTGTCGCCCGGAAGGATGCGGATGAAGTGCTTTCGCATCTTGCCGGAGATGTGCGCCAGGACCTGGTGCTTGTTCTCCAGCTCGACCTGGAACATCGCGTTCGGCAACGGTTCCAGGACCGTTGCCGTCACCTCGATCGCGTCTTCCTTCGACATGGCCTTGGCCGACACCGCCGCGGCCCGCATCACGGACAGCGCTCCCGTCCCGAGAATCACGGCCCCCTGCGGACTCCAGGGCGACGGTGAACTCGAAATGCGCCGACGTCGACTTGTCCCGCGTCCGGACCGTCCAGCCGTCCGCGTCGACCGAGACCTCGGCCCGGCCGAGGTTGAACATCGGCTCGATCGCGAGGACCATGCCCGCCCGGAGCAGGCTCCCCCGCCCGCCCGGACCGTAGTTGGGGACCTGCGGCTCCTCGTGGAGCGCCGTCCCGATCCCGTGTCCGACGAAGTCCCGGACGACGTGGTAGCCGTGGACGAGCGCCACGGCCTCGACGGCCGCCCCGATGTCCGAAACCCGCGCGCCCGGCCTCGCCGCGGCGATCCCCGCGTGCAGGGCGCGTTGCGTGTCACCTCGAGGAGCCTGCGTCTTCTCGGCGTCGACCTTGCCGACCGGAACCGTCCGCGCCGCGTCGCCGTAGTAGCCGTCGGCGACCGCGCCGCAATCGATGCCGACGACGTCGCCCTCGGCGAGGGTCCGCCGCCCGGGGATGCCGTGCACGACCTCGTCGTTGACCGACGTGCAGAGGGTCTTCGGGTACCCGCGATAGCCCACGAAGGCCGGCCGCGCGCCCCGCTTCTTGATCTCGGTCTCGGCGATCCGGTCGAGCTCCTCCGTCGTCACGCCGGGGGCGACGGCCTTCTCGACGATGTCGAGCGTCTCGAGGACGATGCGCGAGGCCTCCTCGAGCTTGACGAGCTCCTGTGCGCTTCGGATCGTGATCACGCGCGGCTCCCCGTACCTGTACCCGAACCGACCCGGCGGGCCGACGAGACCGCCTCGTCGATCCGCCCGGCCACCTCCGACAGGACCCCACTCCGTCGATCTCCGTCAGGAGGTCGCGGTCCCGGTAGAAGCCGACCAGAGGCTCGGTCTTCTCCCGGTAGACCCGCAGCCGCTCGCGGATGGTCTCCGGACGGTCGTCCGCCCGCCCCTCGGCCTGGGCCCGCCCGAGCATCCGCTCGGTCAGGAGGGCTTCCGGGACGGAAAAGTTGAGAACCGCGGACAGGGCGTCGCCATTTCCGGACAACATCGTCTCGAAGGCCCGGGCCTGGGCCAGCGTCCGGGGGAAGCCGTCGAGGATGAAGCCCGGACGGGCGTCGGGCTGCGGCCAGCCGCTCGCCGATCATGGCGACGATGAGATCGTCCGAGACGAGCTCGCCCCGCTCCATGATGGCCTGGGCCTTTTGCCCGAGGGCGGTCTTCGCGCGGACGGCCTCCCGGAGGATCTCGCCCGTCGAGATCGCCGGAACGCCCAGCCGCTTCGCCAGCTGGCTCGCCTGGGTGCCCTTCCCGCTTCCGGGAGGTCCGAGAAAGATGATCCGCATCAGCCCCGCCGTCCCCGGATCCGGCTCTTCTTGAGGAAGCCCGTGTAGTGGTGCTCGACGAGCTTGGACTCGATCTGCTGGACCGTGTCCATGGCGACGCCGACGACGATCAGGAGCGAGGTGCCGCCGAAGTAGAAGTTGAAGCCGAAGCCCTGCGTGAGGAACCGCGGCAGGACGCCGTCGAGCCAGGGGCCGATGCCCGGGATCCCCTGGACCTTGAGGCCGTTGTTGAGAATGTCCGGCAGCAGAGCGACGAACGTCAGGTACACGGCGCCCACGATCGTGATCCGCGAGAGCACCGTGTCGATGTAGTCGGCCGTCTTCTTGCCGGGCCGGATGCCCGGGATGAAGCCGCCGTACTTGCGCATGTTGTCGGCCGTGTCCACCGGGTTGAAGACGATCGACGTGTAGAAGTAGCAGAAGAAGAGGATGCCCGCGGCGTAGAGCAGCAGGTAGAGCGGCTGCCCCATCGAAAGCGACTCCGCGACGCGCTTCATCCAGTCCGCGCCCGAGATCTGCGCCAGGTAGGCCGGCAGCTGGAGGATCGAGATCGCGAAGATGATCGGGATGACGCCGCCGGTGTTGACCCGCAGCGGGAGGTACGTGTTCTGGCCGCCGTAGACCCGCCGTCCGACGACGCGCTTCGCGTACTGCACGGGAATGCGTCGCTGGGCCCGCTCGACGAAAACGACGAGGGCGATGATCCCGACCATGAAGACGAGGACGACGATCAGCGTCAGGATCGAGATGGTCTGCGTTCCGCAGCTGCTGGAAGAGGCCGAAGATCGCGAGCGGCAGCCCGACGACGATGCCGGCGAAGATGATCAGCGAGATGCCGTTGCCGATCCCGCGCTCGGTGATCTGCTCGCCGAGCCACATGATGAACATCGTTCCCGTCGTGAGCGTCAGCACCGTCATGAGAACGAAGCCCCAGGCCGGGATGCGGGCACGAGCGGCGCGCCGCCCGGAGCCGACTGCTTCTCGAGCCAGAGCGCGATGCCGGTCGCCTGGATGAAGGAGAGCAGGACCGTGCCGTAGCGGGTGTACTGCGTGATCTTCTTGCGGCCCATCTCGCCTTCCTTCGAGAGCTTCTCGAGGTAGGGCCAGACGACCGTCAGAAGCTGCAGGATGATCGAGCTCGAGATGTACGGCATGATCCCGAGGGCGAAAACCGAAAGGCGCCGCAGCGCGCCGCCCGAGAAGATGTCGAGGAAGCCGAAGATGCGAACCGGCCGACGCCTTGAAGAAGGCGTTGATCGCTTCGGGGTCCACGCCCGGGGTCGGGATGTGCGCGCCGAGTCGGTAGACGGCGAGCACGAGGAACGTGAACAGGACCCGCTTGCGCAGGTCCGGCACGCTGAAGATGTTCGCGAAGCTCTGGAGGGCGCTCAACGGGAGAGCACCTCGCAGCGGCCGCCGGCCGCCTCGATCCCCGCCTTCGCGGAGGCCGAGAACTTGTGCGCCGACACGGTCAGCGCCTTCTGGATCTTGCCGTCGCCCAGGATCTTGACCTTGCCGGTTCTTCCGCGTGAGGCGCGAGGCCGCGAGCGTCTCGGGGTTCACGGCCGCGCCCGCTTCGAAGCGGTCGAGGTCGCGGAGGTTCACGATGTCGTACTCGACCCGGAAGATGTTCGTGAAGCCGCGCTTGGGCAGGCGCCGGTGGAGCGGCATCTGGCCGCCCTCGAAGCCGCGCTGGTGGCGGTAGCCGGACCGCGACTTCTGTCCCTTGTGTCCGCGGCCGGCGGTCTTGCCGTGGCCGGAGCCCGGGCCGCGGCCGACCCGCTTGGGGTAGTGCGTCGCGCCCGGCGCCGGGGCCAGGTCGTGGACGCCGGTCGCGGCGGGCGTGCCGGAGGCAGCGGCGGCCGCCTTCTTCGGCCTCATCGGGCTTCGCGGCCCTGGGAGCCGCGGGGCCTTCGGAGCCGCTTTCGCGGCGCGTCTTGACGGCGGTCTTGGGCGCCGCGCTTCGCCGGCTTCTTCGCCGCGGGCGCTTTCGTTGTCGTTTTCTTCTTCTCGACCATGCTCTTAACCCTTTGCGACTTCCACGAGCAGAAGGTGCCGGACCTTGCGGATCATTCCGCGGATCGCCGGCGAATCCTCCCGCACGACTTTCTCTCCGAGCCGGCGGAACCCGAGGCCGACGAGCGTCGCCTTCTGGTCCTTCGGCGTGCAGATACCGCTCCGCACCTGCGTGATGGTCAGCCGGCCGGATTCCTTCCGGCCCTTCGGCTTCTCCGCGGTCTTGCTCGCCTCCGCCTCACGCCTTCTCCTCGGTCACCGCGGGCGAAGGCGCCTCGACGCGCCACCCGGCCGCGCCGCTTCTGGATCTCGTCCTCGTTCTTCAGGCGCATGAGGCCCTCGAAGGTGGCCTTGATGACGTTGTGCGGGTTCGTCGTCCGGAGCGACTTCGTCAGGATGTCCTGGATTCCGACCGACTCGAGCACCGCCCGGACCGGCCCGCCCGCGATGACCCCGGTGCCCGCCGCGGCGGGCTTCAGCAGGACGCGGCCCGCCCCGTAGGCGCCGATGATCGCGTGCGGGATCGTCGTCCCCTTGAGCGAGACCTTCTGCATGTTCTTCTTCGCCATCTCGATGCCCTTCTTGATGGCCATCGGGACTTCCTTCGCCTTGCCCGAGCCGTAACCGACCCGTCCCTGGCCGTCCCCGACGACCACGAGCGCCGAGAAGGAGAAGTTCTTGCCTCCCTTGACGACCTTCGTGACGCGGTTGATGTGAACGACCCGGTCGATCAGCTCACGTCCCTGCGCGTCGCGCTCCTTTTCCCTCTCGCGCGGCGCGCGCGGACCCCGGTTGCTGCTCATCGTTCGGTACTCCTCGCGTTAGCCGTCCCGGCGATTTCCATACCTAGAACTCCAGGCCGCCCGTGCGGGCGCCCTCGGCCAGAGCCTTGACGCGGCCGTGATAGCGGTAGCCGCCGCGGTCGAAGACCACCTTCGTCACGCCCGCCTTCTTCGCCCTCTCGGCGACGAGCGCGCCGACCTTGCCGGCGGCGTCGCTCGAAGCGCCCTTGGGCAACTCCTTCTTCAGCCCGGCGTCGAGCGAGGACGCGTGGGCCAGGGTCGCGCCCTTGCCGTCGTCGATGACCTGGGCGTAGATGTGCCGGCCGCTCTTGAAAACGGCCAGCCGCGGCCTCTCGGCCGCTCCCCGAACTCTCTGCCGGACGCGGATGCGCACCCGCCCCCGGGCTTCCGTGCGTGCCTGTGATCGGTTCATGATTACTTTCCGCCCGCCTTGCCGACCTTCCGCTTGATGATCTCTTCGGCGTACTTGATTCCCTTGGCCTTGTAAGGGTCCGGCACTCGGAGCTTGCGGATCTCGGAGGCCGTCTGGCCGACCCGCTGCTTGTCGGCGCCCGTGACCGTGATCTTCCCGGCCTTGGCGTCGATCGCGATCGCGATGCCCTCCGGAATCGGAAAGTCCACCGGATGCGAGTAGCCGAGCGAGAACACGACCGACTTCCCCTTGACCTCGGCCTTGTAGCCGACGCCCGAGATCTCGAGCTCGCGCGTGAAGCCCTTGGTCACGCCCTCGACGTTGTTCGCCACGAGGCTCCGCAGGAGCCCGTGCACTGCCCGGGCCTTCGGCTCGTCGGAGCCGCGGGCGATCTTGACCTGACCGTCGGCAATGGTGACCGTCAGGCCCGCGGGGATCGCGCTCAGAAGCTCGCCCTTGGGCCCCTTGACGCGGACCTGGCCGCTGTCCGACTTGACCTCGACCCCCTTGGGGATCGCGACCGGCATTTTCCCTATGCGCGACACGAGTGGACTCCTCTCACCCTTACCAGACGTTGCAGAGAACTTCGCCGCCGAGGCGCGACTGCCGCGCCGCCCGGTCGGTCACGATGCCCTTCGAGGTCGAGACGATCGACACCCCGAGGCCTCCCAGGACCTTGGGGATCGCGTCGGCGCCGGCATAAACGCGCCGGCCGGGACGGGAGACCCGCTCCAGCCCCGTCACGACGGGCTCCCCCTCGTGGTCGTACTTCAGGCCGACGCGCAGAACGGGCCGCCCGGCCTCCTCGACGCGGCGGAACGAGGCGATGAAGCCCTCCGCCTCGAGGACCTTCAGGACTGCCTCTTTCACGCGCGAGGCCGGGCACGTCCACGCGGTCGTGGCCGGCCGTGAGGCCGTTCTTGATCCGGGTCAACAAGTCGCTCAGAGGATCGCTGGTTTTCATCGGTTCACCAGGAAGCCTTCAGAACGCCCGGGATGTAGCCCTGGTTGGCGTTCTGACGGAAACAGATTCGGCACAGGCCGAACTTGCGGTAGACGGCCGCGGGGCCGGCCGCACACCTTGCACCGGCGGACCGTCCGGGTCATGAACTTCGGCTTTCTCGCCGCCTTGATTCGCATTGCTCGTGTCGCCATGGGTCTCCTACTTCGCGAAGGGCATCCCGAGCTCGGCCAGTAGTGCCTTCGCCCGGTCGTCCCGTCCCGCCGTCGTCACGATCGTGACGTTCAAGCCCTTCGACTTGTCCGTCTTGGCGTAGTCGATTTCCGGAAAGATGAAGTGGTCGCGCACGCCCAGCGTGTAGTTGCCCCGTCCGTCGAACGCCTTGCTGGAGACGCCGCGGAAGTCGCGGACGCGCGGCAGGGCGATGTTGATGAGACGGTCCAGGAACTCCCACATCCGGTCGCCGCGCAGGGTCACCCGCGCGCCGATGGGCATGCCCGTCCGGAGCTTGTAGGTGGCGATGGACTTCTTGGCCTTCGTCACGTTGGCGCGCTGCCCGGCGATCGCCGACAACTCTTCCGCCGCGCCCTCGAGCATCTTGGGGTTGGCCACGGCCTCCCCCAGGCCCATGTTGAGGACGATCTTCTCGAGCCGCGGCACGGCCATGACGTTGTCGATCTCGAACGCCTTGCGAAGCGCCGGCGCGACGTCCTTCGCGTACTTTTCTTTGAGTCTTGCTGCCATGTGAGTACCTTCGTTGCTCCTACGCGAGGACCGCGCCGCTCTTCTTGGCGACGCGCTCGAGCTTGCCGTCCGCATCCCGGCGCCGGCCGATCCGGGTCCCGACGTTGCGATCCGGGTCGACGAGCATCACGTTGGAGATGTGGATCGAGGCTTCCCTCTCCGAGATGCCGCCGGCGATGTTCTTCTGGGGGTTCGGCCGCGTGTGACGCTTGATCATGTTGACGCGCTCGACGATGACCCGGCCCTCGGCCGGCAGGACGCGCACGATCTTCCCCTGCCGTCCCCGGTCCCGCCCGGAGATGACCACGACCGTGTCGTTCTTCTTGAGCTTCGGCTTCTTGGTTGTCTTGTCCATCACAGCACTTCCGGGGCGAGGGAGATGATCTTCATGAACTTCTTCTCGCGCAGCTCCCGCGCGACCGGCCCGAACACGCGCGTCCCGATCGGCTCCCCCTCGTTGGAGATCAGGACCGCGGCGTTGTCGTCGAACCGGATGTACGAGCCGTCCTTGCGGCGGTGGTTGCGGCGCGTGCGGACGATGACCGCGCGCACGACGCGCTTGCCGTGCTTCTCGACGAACGGCGAATCCGGCGCGGCTTCCTTGACGGAGGCCGTGATGATGTCGCCCAGGCCCGCGTACTGGCCGGCCGAGCCGCCCCGCATGCGGATGCAGGCGATCTTGCGCGCGCCGGAGTTGTCCGCCACCTCGAGGATGGTGCCCATCTGAATCATGGCGATCTCCCTACGCTTGCGCCTTCACGAGGATCTCCCGCAGCCGCCAGCGCTTGAGCTTGGACAGCGGACGGGTCTCCTCGATTCGCACCCGGTCGCCGACCTTCGCCGTGTTGCCTTCGTCGTGGGCATGGAAGCGGCTCGTGCGCTTGATCGTGCGCGTGTACTCCGCGTGCTGCACGCGGCGCTCCACCTCGACCACGATGGTCTTGTGCATCTTGTCGGACACCACGCGGCCGATCCGGGTCGCGCGGCCGTGCCGCTCTACGGTCTCGCTCACTTCGATGCCTCCGCCTTCCGCTCCAGGTTCCGCTGGTACGTCTTGACGCGCGCGATGTCGCGCCGCAGCGTCCGCAGGCGGCTCGGGTTCTCGAGCTGTCCCGTGGACTTCTGCAGGCGGAGCTTCCACGCCGCTGCCTTCAACTCTTTCTCTTTCTCGAGGAGGTCGCCGTGCCCCTGCTGGGCGAGCGTCTCCCGTTCCTTCTTCTTCATCGGATCTCCACCTCGGATTCCCGGGTCACGAGCCGCGTCTTCAGGCCCAGCTTGTCGGCCGCAAGGTCGAGGGCCTCCTTGCCGGTGGCGAAATCGACGCCTTCCATCTCGTACAGAATGCGGCCGGGCTTCACGACCGCGACCCAGCCCTCCGGCGCCCCCTTGCCCTTGCCCATGCGCGTTTCGGCCGGCTTCTTGGTGTAGGGCTTGTCCGGGAAGATCCGGATCCAGATCTTGCCGCCGCGCTTGACGGCGCGGGTCATCGCGATGCGGCCGGCCTCGATCTGCCGGGCCGTGATCCAGCCGGGCTCGAGCACCTGCAGTCCCATGTCGCCGAACGCGAGCTCGCCGCCGCGCCAGGCTTTGCCACGGCGCCGTCCGCGCTGCTGTTTCCGGTACTTGACCTTCGAAGGCATCAACATAAGAAAAGCTTCCCGCTATCCGCTATCAGTTGTTCAGGCCGCGGTCTTGCGGCGGTTCTTGGCCTTGTGCTGCTCGCCGCGGTAGATCCAGACCTTGACGCCGATCTTTCCGTAGGTCGTGTTGGCCTCGGCGAACCCGTAGTCGATGTCGGCCTTGAGCGTGTGGAGCGGCAGTCGCCCCTCCTGGTACCACTCCGAGCGGGCGATCTCGGCGCCGTTCAGCCGCCCCGCGCAGCGGATCTTGATCCCCTGGGCGCCGAAGCGGAACGCCGACTCGATCCCCTTCTTCATCGCGCGCCGGAACGCCACCCGGCGCTCGAGCTGGAGCGCGATCGACTCGGCCACGAGCTGGGCGTCGGTCTCGGGGCGCTGGATCTCGATGATGTTGATGTGGACCTCGCCGCCGGTCCGCTTCTGGAGCTCGTCGCGGAGACGATCCACCTCGGCGCCGCGCTTGCCGATGATGATGCCCGGCCGCGACGTCTGAATGTTGACCTTGAGCTTGCCCGCGAACCGCTCGATGTCGATCTCCGAGACGCCGGCGTGCGAGAGCCGCCGCTTCAGCTCCTTGCGCAGCTGCAGGTCGTCGTGAAGGAACTTCATGTAGTCCTTCTCCGAGAACCAGCGGGAGTGCCAGGTCCGGTTGAAGCCCAGCCGGAAGCCGTAGGGATGTACTTTCTGGCCCATGCTGCTCCTTACGCCTCGTCCGAGAGTTCGATCGTCAGGTGACTCTTGCGATGCAGGACGCGGTACGCCCGGCCCATCGGCGCCGGCCGCACGCGTTTCTCCTGGGGACCCTTGTCGACCGTGATCCGGCGGACGACGAGACGGTCGACGTCGAGCTGGGTCTCCTTCTGCTCGGCATTGGCGACCGCGGAGCGGAGCGTCTTGAGGATGTCCCGTGCCGCAACCTTCTTCGCGTGGCGCAGGATCGCCACGGCGTCGTTGACCTTCTTGCCGCGCACGAGGTCGGCCACCAGGCGCACTTTCTGCGCCGAGCCCTTCATGTACCGGAGTCTGGCCGTCGCCTTCATCGCTTAACCCTTCGGCGCCGCGGGAGCCGCGGCCGGAGCCGCGCCCGGCGCCGACACCGGCTTGCCGGCCACGGCCACGCCCGCC
This sequence comes from uncultured Acidobacteriota bacterium, assembly GCA_963782585.1. Taxonomy (GTDB): domain Bacteria; phylum Acidobacteriota; class Thermoanaerobaculia; order UBA5066; family Gp7-AA6; genus DAHUXD01. Next base: position 15,854 of record CAWAKL010000008.1, on the reverse strand, counting down.
TCGGCCGCCTTCTTGCCGCCGTGGCCCTTGAAGATCCGCGTCGGAGAGAACTCGCCGAGCTTGTGCCCGACCATGTTCTCGGCGACGTAGACCGGGATGAACTTGCGCCCGTTGTGCACCGCGATCGTGTGGCCGACCATGTCGGGCACGACGGTCGAGCGGCGCGACCAGGTCTTGATGACCTTCTTCTCGCGCGTCGCGTTGAGGGCGGCCACCTTCTTGAGAAGGTGATCGTCGATGAAGGGACCCTTCTTGACCGAACGTGCCATCGCTTATGCCTTCGACTTGCGCCGGCGGACGATGAATCCGTCGGTGCGTTTGTTGTTGCGCGTCTTCATGCCCTTCGTCTTCCAGCCCCACGGCGACGTCGGGTGGCGTCCGCCGGACGTCTTGCCTTCGCCGCCACCCATCGGGTGATCGACCGGGTTCATCGCGACGCCGCGGTTGTGCGGCCGCCAGCCCATCCAGCGGTTCCGGCCCGCCTTGCCGATCGATACGTTCTCGTGCTCGAGGTTTCCGACCTGACCGATCGTCGCGTAGCACTCGACGTGCACCTCGCGAACCTCGCCCGAGGGCAGGCGGACCTGCGCGTAGGTGCCCTCGCGCGCCATCAGCTGCGCTGCCGCGCCGGCCGAGCGCACGAGCTGGCCGCCCTTGCCGCGGGTCAGCTCGAGGTTGTGAATCGTCGTGCCGAGCGGGATCGACTTGAGCGGCAGGGCGTTGCCCGGCAGGATGTCCGCCCCGGGGCCGGAGACGACCGTCGCGCCCACCGTCAGGCCGTTCGGCGCGAGGATGTAGCGCTTCTCGCCGTCGGCGTAGTGGAGCAGCGCGATGCGCGCCGTCCGGTTCGGGTCGTACTCGATGGACGCGACCTTCGCCGGGATGTCCTGCTTGTCGCGCCGGAAGTCGATGATGCGGTACAGCCGCTTGTGGCCGCCGCCCATGAAGCGGGAGGTTGTCCGTCCCTGGTTGTTGCGGCCGCCCGTCGCGCGGAGGCCGACCGTCAGGCGCTTCTCCGGGCGGACCGGAGAGAGGTCCTTGAAGTCGAGCTTCGTCTGGAACCGCACGCCGGGGGATGTCGGTTTGAACTTCTTGACAGCCATTACACGCCCTCGAAGAACTCGATCTTCTGATCCGGCGCGAGCCGGACCCAGGCCTTTTTCCAGGCCTTGCGCTGGCCGACAAACCGGCCGGTGCGCTTCCACTTGCCCTCGCGGTTGGCCACCCGCACGTCGAGGACCTTGACGCCGAAAAGCTTCTCGACGGCGCGGCGGACCTCGATCTTGTTCGCGTCGCGGTCGACCTCGAAACAGACCGTGTTGGTGGCGTCCTTCATCCGCGTGGCCTTCTCGGTGATGAGGGGCCGCCGGACGACTCGTTGCGCGTCCATCATTCGCCTCCCAGATTCTTGACGACGCGCGAGAACGCCTGCTGCGTGATCACGAGCGTCCCGTGCGCCAGGACGTCGTAGGCGTTGACGCCGAGCGGGTCGACGAGCTTCCAGGTCTTGACGTTGCGGGAGGCGCGCACGAAGTTTTCGTTGCCCCGGGCGTCGACGAAGAGGGCCTTGCCCTCGATCCCGAGCGCGCCGACGGCGTTCCAGAGGTCTTTCGTCTTGAAGCTCTCGAGCTCGAGTCTCTCGACGACTACGATCCGCTCCTCCGCGGCGCGGCGCGAAAGAACCGCCTTCAGGGCGTTCTTCTTCTCGCCGACGGAGACCGCGTGGGCATAGGAGCGCGGCACGGGGCCGTGCACCGTCCCGCCATGACGGTGGATCGGCGGACGCCCGCCGCCCTGCCGCGCCCGGCCGGTCCCCTTCTGCTTGAAGGGCTTCTTGCCCGAGCCCGACACTTCGGAGCGCACCTTGGTCTTGTGCGTTCCCGCCCGCTGACCCGCCAGGTAGGCCTTGACGACTTCCCAGACGAGGTGGCGGCGGTACGGATACGCGAAGACCTCGGCGGGGAGAGCGACCTCGCCCACCTGCTCCTTCTTCCAATTCCAGACCGGAATCTTGGCCATGCGAATCCTTCTAGGCTCTCTTCCTGGCGAAGCTCGAGCGCACGATCTTCACGATCGCGTTGCGGGCGCCGGGAACGGCGCCGGAGATGTAGAGAAGGTTCTTTTCGGCGTCGACTCGGACGACGACGAGGTTCTTCGACGTCGACTGCTTTCCGCCCAGCCGCCCCGAGGAGCGGGTGCCCGGGTACACGCGCGAGGGAAAGGCCGAGGGGCCGATCGAGCCCGGCGCCCGGTGGAACATCGAGCCGTGCGTCGCCGCGCCGCCGCGGAAGCCGTGCCGCGCGACCACGCCCATGAAGCCCTTGCCCTTGGACGTGCCGATCACGTCGACGTGGTCCTGCTCGGCGAACGCGTCGCAGAGCACCTTGTCGCCGGGCTTGAGCTCGTCGCCCTTGTCGGCGCGGATTTCCATGAGCGTGCGCATCGGAGCGACGCCCGCCTTCTCGAAGTGGCCCTTCGCCGCGGCATTGGCGCGGCGGTCCGGCCGCGCGCCCACGAGGCCGATCTGCAGCGCGTCGTAACCATCCTTGTCGGCGGACTTCTTCTGAACGACCAGGCAGGGCCCGGCCTGCACGACGGTCACCGGGGTAACGGTGCCGTCCGCCGCGAAGATCTGGGTCATGCCCACTTTCTTGCCGATGATTCCGTGTGCGGCCATGGCTTACTTCCCGAACGCCTTGATCTCGACGTCGACGCCGACCGGCAGCTCGAGCTTCATCAGCGCGTCGACCGTCTGGGACGTCGGCTCGAGGATGTCCAGCAGGCGCTTGTGCGTGCGCATCTCGAACTGCTCGCGCGACTTCTTGTCGACGTGCGGCGAGCGGTTCACCGTGAACCGCGAGACCGCCGTCGGCAGGGGGATCGGTCCCGCGACCTTGGCCCCGGTGCGGCGGGCCGTGTCGACGATCTCGCTCGCCGACTGGTCGAGGATCCGATAGTCGAACGCCTTCAGGCGGATCCGAATTTTGTCGTTCTTAGGCATTGCTGCTCGCTACGCTCACGCGATAAGTGAAGCCACTATTCCAAAATCTCGACGATCGTTCCGGCGCCCACCGTGCGGCCGCCCTCGCGGATGGCGAAGCGCAGGCCCTTCTCCATGGCGATCGGCGTGATCAGGTTGATCTCCATGTTCACGTTGTCGCCCGGCATCACCATCTCCACGCCCTGGGGCAGCTGCGCCGTCCCCGTCACGTCCGTGGTCCGGAAGAAAAACTGCGGCCGATACCCGTTGAAAAACGGCGTGTGCCGCCCGCCCTCTTCCTTCGTCAAAATGTACGCCTGCGCCGTGAACTTCAAATGCGGCGTGATCGAGCCCGGCTTCGCGCACACCTGCCCGCGCTCCACGTCCTTCCGCTCCGTCCCGCGCAGCAGAAGCCCCACGTTGTCACCCGCCTGCCCCTGATCCAGCAGCTTGCGGAACATCTCCACACCCGTCACGACCTTCTTCACCGTCGGACGGATCCCCACGATCTCCACTTCCTCGCCGACCTTCACGATCCCGCGCTCCACGCGCCCGGTCACCACCGTCCCGCGGCCCGAGATCGAGAACACGTCCTCGATCGGCATCAGAAAATCCTTGTCGATCGCTCGCTCCGGCACCGGGATGTAGGAGTCCACCGCGTCCATCAGCTCCAGAATGCACTTCGCATCCGCAGAAGCCGGGTCCGCAGACTCCCCCGCCTTCAAGGCCGATCCCTTCACGATCGGAATCTTGTCCCCGGGGAACCCGTACGAGGTCAGAAGCTCCCGAACCTCCAGCTCCACGAGCTCCAGAAGCTCCGGGTCATCCACCATGTCCGTCTTGTTCAGAAACACCACGATGAACGGCACCCCGACCTGCCGCGCCAGCAGGATGTGCTCCCGCGTCTGCGGCATCGGACCGTCCGCCGCCGACACCACCAGGATCGCTCCGTCCATCTGCGCCGCGCCCGTGATCATGTTCTTCACGTAGTCCGCGTGCCCGGGGCAGTCCACGTGCGCGTAGTGCCGCTTGTCCGTCGCGTACTCCACGTGCGCCGTGTTGATCGTGATGCCGCGCGCCTTCTCCTCCGGCGCGTTGTCGATCTGGTCGTACGCCTTCGCCGTCGCCAGACCCTTCTTCGACAAAATCAGCGTGATCGCCGCCGTCAACGTCGTCTTGCCGTGATCCACGTGACCAATCGTCCCGATGTTCACGTGCGGCTTGCTGCGATCGAATTTCTCTTTACCCATCTCTGTTCGCCCTCAACGGTTGCGGTTACTTGCTTCCCACTTTGGCGATGATCTCTTCGCTGACGCTCTTCGGAACCTCGTCATACGCCGCGAACTGCATCGTGTAATTGCCGCGGCCCTGCGTCATCGAGCGGAGGTTCGTCGAGTAGCCGAACATCTCCGACAGCGGCACGCGCGCCGTGATGACCTGCACCCCGGCCCGCGGCTCCATGTGCTTGATGTGGCCCCGCCGCGAGGAGAGGTCGCCGATGACGTCGCCCATGTAGTCCTCGGGCACGACGACTTCGACGTCCATGATCGGTTCCTTGATGATCGGCTGGGCCTTCTTGGCCGCATCCTGGTAGGCCATCGAGCCGGCGATCTTGAACGCCATCTCCGAGGAGTCGACGTCGTGGTACGAGCCGTCGTACAGCTCGACGTGGATGCCGGTCGTCGGATAGCCGGCGAGAATGCCCGTCTCCAGCGCTTCCTTGATGCCCTGCTCGATCGGCTTGATGAACTCCTTCGGGATCGCGCCGCCCTTGATCTGGTTGTCGAAGACGAAATCGTGGCCCTCTTCCGCGGGCTTGAGGCGGATCTTGGCCTCGCCGTACTGCCCGCGGCCGCCCGACTGGCGAATGAAACGCCCGTGCCCCTGGGCTTCCTTCGTGATCGCCTCGCGGTAGGCGACCTGGGGCTTGCCGATGTTCGCGCCGACGTTGAACTCGCGGACCATGCGGTCCGTGATGATCTCGAGGTGCAGCTCGCCCATGCCGCGGATGATCGTCTGGCCCGTTTCCTTGTCCGTGTGGACCTTGAAGGTCGGGTCTTCCTGCATGAGCTTCGCGAGAGCCATGCCCATCTTTTCCTGGTCGGCCTTCGTCTTGGGCTCGATCGCGACGGCAATGACCGGCTCGGGGAAGTTCATCGCCTCGAGAATGACCGGGTTGTCCTCGTCGCAGATCGTGTCGCCGGTCTGGACGTTCTTCAGGCCCACGGCCGCGGCGATGTCGCCGGCCCAGACTTCCTTGATTTCCTCGCGCTTGTTGGCGTGCATCTTCAGGAGCCGGCCGATGCGCTCGCGCCCGTCCTTCGTCGAGTTGAAGACTCCGGAGCCCGCGTCGAGGTGCCCCGAGTAGACCCGGAAGAACGCCAGCTGGCCGACGAAGGGGTCGGTCATGATCTTGAAGATGAGGGCCGAGAACGGCGCGTCGTCGGTCGCGGGCCGCTCGAGCTCGGCGCCCACGTCGTCGTGGCCCTTGATCGCGGGCACATCGAGGGGCGACGGCAGATAGTCGACGACGGCGTCGAGCAGCTGCTGGACGCCCTTGTTCTTGAAGGCCGAGCCGCAGATGACGGGCTGGACGTGGCCGGCGATCGTGGCCCGGCGGAGCGCCGCCTTGATCTCCTCGCTCTCGACCTTGCCGCCGTGGAGGTACTTCTCGAGCAGCGCGTCGTCGGTCTCGGCGACCGTCTCGATGAGCATCTCGCGGTACTTGTCCGCCTCGTCCTTCATGTCCGCCGGAATCTCGAGCACGTCGAAGGTCGAGCCCTGGGCGTCGTCGTGGAAATCGATCGCCTTCATCGCGACGATGTCGATGATGCCGCGGTGGTTCGCCTCGGTGCCCCAGGGGATCTGGATCGGCGCGGGCTTTGCGTTGAGCTTCGTTTTCATCATCTCGACGCAGCGCGGGAAGTTGGCGCCGACGCGGTCCATCTTGTTGACGAAAGCGATGCGCGGCACGCCGTAGCGGTTGGCCTGGCGCCACACGGTCTCGGACTGCGGCTCCACGCCCGCGACGGCGTCGAACACCGCGACCGCGCCGTCGAGAACGCGGAGCGACCGCTCGACCTCGGCCGTGAAGTCGACGTGGCCGGGCGTGTCGATGATGTTGATGCGGAAGAGGGTGCCGTCGGGCGCCTTCCAGAAGCACGTCGTCGCGGCGGAGGTGATCGTGATGCCGCGTTCCTGCTCCTGGACCATCCAGTCCATCGTGGCCGTGCCCTCGTGGACTTCGCCCAGCTTGTAGTTGACGCCCGTGTAGAAAAGGATCCGCTCGGTGGTCGTCGTCTTACCGGCGTCGATGTGCGCCATGATCCCGATGTTGCGGGTGTCGTTCAGCGGATGTGTGCGCGGCATATAAGTAAGGTCTTAGGTCTTGTGTCGTTGGTTCAGGTTCGTTTCGGTTACCAGCGATAGTGGGCGAAGGCCTTGTTGGCCTCGGCCATCTTGTGCGTGTCGTCCTTCTTCTTCACGGCGCCGCCGCGGAGGTTCGAGGCGTCCAGGAACTCCGCCGCGAGCTTCTCCCGCATCGTCTTCTCGCCGCGGGCGCTCGCGTACTCGATGATCCAGCGGATCGCGAGCGACGGTCCGGCGGTTGGGCCGCACCTCGACCGGGACCTGGTAGGTCGACCCGCCGACGCGGCGGGACTTGACCTCGAGCGCCGGCTTGACGTTCTCGATCGCCTTCTTGAAGGCCTTCATCGGATCGTCCTGGGTCTTCTCGGCGACGCGGTTGAGCGCTCCGTAGAAGATGCCCTCGGCGGTCGACTTCTTTCCCTGCGACATCACGGAGTTGATGAACTTCGTGACGAGCTGGGAGTTGTAGAGCGGATCCGGCAGGATCTCTCGCTTGGCGACGACTCGGCGTCTCGGCATCGTTCCCTACTCCTCAGGCCTTGGGGCGCTTGGCGCCGTACTTGGAGCGGCCCTGCTTGCGGTTGGCGACGCCCACCGCATCGAGCGTTCCGCGAATGACGTGGTAGCGGACTCCGGGGAGGTCCTTCACGCGGCCGCCGCGGATCATCACGATCGAGTGTTCCTGGAGGTTGTGACCGACGCCCGGGATGTAGGTCGTGACCTCGATGCCGTTCGTCAGACGAACGCGCGCGACTTTGCGCAGCGCCGAGTTCGGTTTCTTCGGCGTCGTCGTGTAGACGCGCGTGCACACGCCGCGCCGCTGCGGGGAACGCTGGAGCGCAGGCGAGGCGGTCTTCACCGCGAGCCGCTCGCGGCCCTTGCGGACGAGTTGAGAAATTGTCGGCATCGACTCTCCTGATCTCCCCGAGTCCCCCCGAGCCGTGGAAGGACCCGAGATCGACCGTAAACCGCTTTACTTCGGGTCGGACGAGACAGGCCCACCGGCTCGCCCGAGTCCAGAGGAAAAACCCGCGAATCGTACGCGGGTGTGGGGGGGCTGTCAAGCGGAAGTTGCTGTCGTGGCTGAGCTTTCAGCCGTCAGCGCTCAGCGGTGCGCTCGGACGCTCGCCCCTGACGTCGCTCGGCTCGGACGCTCCACCAGCCGCGGAAACGAAGGGAGGGCCCGGCCGGGAACCGTTCCTCAAGAGCTAAACGTATGAGCGGAAGGCTGATAGCTGAAAACTTGCCGCTGCCTTTTCCTTCCACCCGTCCACCCGCCCGAGCAGATCGGCCAAGCGCGGATCGCCCCGAAGGCTCTCGAGCAGCGGATACGTGCGGAGGATGACCATCGTGTCCGAGCGCTCGGCAAAGGCCCGCTCGAGCTGGGCAAAGGCCGCATCGGCGCGGCCGAGCCCGGTGTCCACGACCGCCAGAGCGAAGGGCGAGACGTAGCGCGTTTGCGCGAGAGTCTCCAGGCGCGCGCGGATGCGCAGGGCGTCGTCGCTGCGGCCGGCGACGGCGTAGGCGTAGCCGAGCGTCGACAGCATCCGGGGCAGATCCTCGAGCCGGGCGGCCTGCTCGAGCTCCCCGATCGCCTCCGCCGTGCGCCGCTGCTTCAGGAGCGCCATGCCGAGAACGTTGTGCGCGACGGCGTAGTCCGGCTCGAGCTCGAGCGCTTCCCGCGCGTGGGCGATCGCCTGATCGTAGCGGCCCGCCCAGAGATGGATGTCCCCGATGTCGGTCATGATGCTCACGGACAACGGGTCCAGCTCCTGAGCGCGCCCGATCTCGGCCACCGCTTCGTCGAATCGCCCCTGCGCGGCGAGCAGGTATGCGAGCCACTGGTGGGCCGTCGCATATCCGGCGTTGAGCGCGATGGCGCGGCGGAATTCCTCCTCGGCGCCGCTCGGGTCCCAGTCGTAAACCCATCGCACGAGGGCGGTGGAAGCGTGCGCTTCCGCCGGAGCATCCTCCCTCGCGACGGCACGCCGGGCGGGCTCCTCCGCGCGGCCGAACGTTTCCTTCGGCGACGCGGCGCCCCAGACGCCGAGCAGGCTGTGGCAGTCGGCCAGCCCGGCGGACGCCAGGGCGTACTCGGGATCCGCCTCGAGTGCCTGAGAGAACGCCTCGATCGCCTTGCGGAAGTCGGCCTCCGTGCGCCGGTTCAGGAAGTATCGGCCACGCAGATACGAGCGATAGGCCGTCAGATTCTCCGTCCCCCGGCCGCTCAGCCGGGCCCGCGCCGCCGGGCTCAGGGAGGGAACGAGCGCCTCCGCGACGCGCTGCGCGATCGTGTCCTGCACGTCGAAAACTCCCGTGTACAGCGCGTCGAACGTCTCGCCCCAGATCGGATGACCGTCGGAGACCCTCACCAGCCGGACGTTCACGCGGATGCGGTCGCCGACGCGCTGGACGCGCCCCTCCAGAACCGCGTCGGCGCGCAGCTTCCGTCCGGCGCGGAGAGAGTCCGTGTGGTCGTCCGAATACGGCAGCACCGCTCTGACCGGCCGCACCGCGATGCCGGGCACGCCGCTGAGTTTGGCGATCAGCGTGTCGGCGATGCCCTGCTCCAGGATCGCGTCGTGGTCCTGCGAGGCGAGCGGCCGAAACGGCAGCACGGCGAGCGCCGTCGCGTGAGGCGAGGCGGCGAGCGACGCGATCGCGCCCGGCGCCGCCTCGCGGCGAATCGCCACGGCTCCGGCCACGAGCGAGATCGAGGCAATCGCCGCGGCGGTCAGACCACCCCAGTGCCGCCTGGCGAACCTTCGCGCCCGGTATCCGACCGTATCCGGGCGGGCGAGAACCGGCTCACCCCCGAGGAACCTCCGGATGTCCTCGGCCAGGGCTCCCGCGGAGGCGTATCGGCGTGACGGCTCCTTGCGGAGCGCCTTGAGGACGATTGTGTCGAGATCGCCCGTCAGCTCCTTCGCCCGCGCGCGGGTCACGTTCGCCGACGGCGTCGGCGCTTCCGTCTCGCACACGACCCGGACCATCTCGGCCGCGGAGGCGCCGGCCTCATAGGGTCGGCGGCCGGTGAGCAGCTCATAGAGCACCACGCCCAGGGCGTAGACGTCGCTCGTGGGGGTGACCGGCTCGCCGCGGACCTGCTCGGGGCTCGCGTAGTCCGGCGTCAGGAGCTGGAAAAGGGTTCCGGTCTCCTCCGCTGCCGCTCCGAAGAGCTCCGGAACGATGAGCTTGGCGATGCCGAAGTCGAGCAGCTTCGCGGTGCCGCCGGTCGTCACGAGGATGTTGGCCGGCTTGATGTCCCGGTGGACGACGTGGTGCTGGTGGGCGTACTCCACGGCTCCGCAGACATCGAGGAACAGGCGGAGGCGTTCCCGGACGCCGAGGCCCTTCCCATCGCACCAGTCCGGGAGGGGCCGGCCCGCGATGTACTCCATGACGAAATAGGGCCGGCCGTCCTCCGTGGCGCCGCCGTCGAGGAGGCGGGCGATGTGGGGATGCTCGAGATTCGCGAGGATCTGCCTCTCGGTTCGGAACCTCCGCAGCACCGAGTCCAGATCCATGCCGGCCCGCACGAGCTTGATGGCGACTTTCTTCTCGAACGCATCGTCCGCGCGCCGGCCGAGGTAGACCGTGCCCATACCCCCGTGCCCGATCTCCTCGAGGATCTCGTAGGCGCCGACACGCTCGCCGGCCCGGGGCGCCGCCGCTTCGAAGAGGCCGCTCGCCGGAAGGCCTCCCGGCGTCGGCGTCGGCTCATCGAGAAGGGGCCAGGGCGCCTCATCCGAGGCGATGAGGGAGCGACATTGCGCGAGGAGCTCCGCGTCGCCGCCGCATGCGTTCCGGATGTAGTCCTCGCGCTGGCCGGCCTCGAGCGGCAGCGCCTCGTTCAGGATCTCCTTCACGCGCCGCCAGTCCTCGGGAGTCATCGGTCTTTCGGAGCCTGGCGAATGGTACTGCAGCCCCAAAACAAGAGGCCCGCCGAAGCGGGCCTCATCCCATGGTCAGGGGCGGGCGAGCTACGGGAAGTACAGGCCGAGCGCGATCGACAGGAAGACGGCCATTTGTCCCCGCGTCACGGGGTTGTTCGGGCAGAAGTTGCCGTTGCCGCAGCCGGCCGTGATGCCCGAGGCGGCGAGGGCCTCGATGAACTGGAAAAACGGATGGTTGGTGGGAACGTCGTTGAAGGTGGCGACGGCCGGCGGCGGGGAAACCTCGCGGCTCCACTGGATGCGGAGCTTGCCGAACTCCAAACCCTCGAAGGCAAAGAAGCGGAGCCGCACGGTGTAGTAGCAATCCCGGTTGTTGACGGTGAAGCCGCCACCCTGGAGGACGCCTGTTTGGTGTCCGGTCGAGCCCGAAGTTCCGCCGTCCGCCAGAACATCTATCTCGGGAGGCCCGGCCTCAAATGCCGGGTGGCAGAACTCGATCACAACCATCCGAAGATCCTCGCTCGCATTCACGTCGTGAGCCCACCACCGAACGGCTTCTATCCGCACGCCGGTCGGAAGCTCGATCGGAGCCTCCACAACCCCGTCGCTGCCCAAACTGGCGAGGCCGTTTTCGTTGATTCCCCATTCGTAGGGCTCGGTCACAACGCTCCAAATACCCGTGAACTCGTACGGCGTCACCGAGGTGAAGTGGCTATCTCCTCCCCAATCCTCGGGCGCCTCGGGCGGCGGCCCCGCACCGATCCGCTTCGCGCGGTAGACCCGCGTTGCGTCTCGCGGGAATCCCATCGACTCGAGCACATCCGGATCCGTGATCGGGGTTCGCTCACCTTGCGGCACTTGGGCCATCGAGGAACCGTCGGGGCATATCAGAGCGAGCAGAGCGACCAGAAGGATCGTTCGCATCGGAAGCTCCTTGTCTGGAAGAGAAGCGCTTCTGTCGCAAAACAAACGGGGCCCGTTGCCGGGCCCCGTGGGTTCGCTGTCTCGCGGGTCTCTCTGCGGCGGCCACCGGCCGCCCTCGGCTTACTCTTCCTCGCTCGCATCCACCTCGGCGTCGGCCTCGGCGAGAGCCAGCTCCTCGGCGGGGTCGACCAGGAAGTCCTCGAGCGCCGGCTCCTCGACGGGCGGGATCTCCTCCCGCTCGAGGACGACGTTGCGGTAGTACTCCATGCCCGTTCCCGCGGGGATGAGCCGGCCGACGATGACGTTCTCCTTGAGGCCGCGCAGGACGTCGACCTTGCCGGAGATCGAGGCCTCGGTCAGCACGCGCGTCGTCTCCTGGAAGGAGGCGGCGGAGATGAACGAGTCCGTCGAGAGCGACGCCTTCGTGATGCCGAGCAGCATCGGCCGGGCGTTGGCCGGCTGGCCCGCGGCCGCCAGTACCCGCTCGTTCTCGTCCTCGAAGCGGAAGCGGTCGACCTGCTCGTCGATCAGGAAATCCGTGTCGCCGACGTCCTCGACCTTCACGCTGCGCATCATCTGCCGGACGATGACCTCGATGTGCTTGTCGTTGATGGCGACGTTCTGCGAACGGTAGACCTCCTGGATCTTGTCGACGAGATACCGCTGAAGCTCCTTCTCGCCCAGGATCGCCAGCACGTCGTGCGGGTTGATCGGCCCGTCGATGAGCGGATCGCCCGCCCGGACGCGCTCGCCCTCCTGCACGTTGACGTGGGTGTAGCGCGGGATCGAGGTACTCGCGGGTCTCCCCGTCGTCGCCGGTCGACGATGACCTTCCGCATGCCCTTCGCGATCGGGCCGTGCGACACCGTACCGTCGATCTCGGTGATGACGGCCGTGTCCTTGGGCCTGCGGGCCTCGAAGAGCTCGACGATGCGCGGCAGACCGCCGGTGATGTCCTTCGTCTTGGTCGTGTCGCGCGGGATCTTGGCCAGCACGTCGCCGGGGTGAACTTCCTGCCTGTCCGTGACCATGAGGTGCGAGCCGATCGGCAGCAGGTACTTCGCTCTCGCCCTTGCCGTCGCCTTGATGATGACCTGCGGCGAGCGCTTCTCGGCGCCGACCGTCTCGACGATGACCATTCTGGGTGAGGCCGGTGACGTTGTCGGTCTCCTCGCGGACGTTCTCGCCCTCGACGATGTCCCTGAACTCGACCTTGCCGCCGACTTCCGTGAGGATCGCCGAGGTGAACGGATCCCACTCGACGAGCTCCTGGCCGGGGACGACGTCCTGCGCCTCGGTGACCTTGAGGGTCGAGCCGTAGACGAGCGCGTAGCGCTCCTTCTCGCGGCCCTTCGTTCGTCGACGATCCTGATCTTGCCGTTGCGGTTGATGACGACCAGGTCGCCGTTCTTGTTGGTGACCGTCGCGACGTTCGAGAGGAACCGGACGGTGCCCGGGTTCTTGGCCTCGTGCTTGGACTGCTCGGAAACGCGCGACGCCGTACCGCCGACGTGGAACGTACGCATCGTGAGCTGCGTGCCGGGCTCGCCGATCGACTCCGCCGCGATGACGCCGACGGCCTCGCCGATCTCGACCAGCTTGCCGCGTGGCGAGGTTGCGGCCGTAGCAGACGGCGGCAGACGCCGCGGCTGGTCTCGCAGGTGAGCACCGAGCGGATCTTGACCTGCTCGATGCCCGCTTCCTGGACGTGGTAGGCCAGCTCGTCGGTGATCTCGTCGCCGATCCCGACGAGCTGGTCGCCGGTGAGCGGATCGTAGATGTCTTCCTGCGCGACGCGGCCGACGATGCGGTCGCGGAGCGGCTCGAGGATGTCGCCGCCTTCCATGATGGGCGTGACGATGATGCCGTCGAAGGTCTCGCAGTCCTGCTCGGTGATCGATGACGTCCTGCGCGACGTCGACGAGACGGCGGGTCAGGTAGCCCGAGTCGGCCGTCTTGAGCGCCGTGTCGGCGAGACCCTTGCGGGCGCCGTGCGTGGAGATGAAGTACTGCAGCACCGAGAGGCCTTCGCGGAAGTTCGCGGTGATGGGCGTCTCGATGACCTCGCCCGAGGGCTTGGACATGAGACCGCGCATGCCGGCGAGCTGGCGGACCTGCTCCTTCGAGCCGCGGGCGCCGGAGTCGGCCATCATGAAGATCGGGTTGAACTCCGCCGCCGACCTGGTCGGACTTCTTCATCTCGGAGAACATCTCGTCGGAGACGTTCTCGGTGGCGCGGTGCCAGATGTCGATGATCTTGTTGTGGCGCTCACCGTGCGGTGATGGCGCCGTCGAGAGCGCTGGCGCTCGACCTCGAGAACCGCCTTGCGGGCCTGCGCGACGTAGTCCTCCTGCTTGCGCGCCGGGATGACCATGTCGTCGACGCCGATGGAGACGCCGGCCTTGGTCGCGTAGAGGAAGCCGAGGTCCTTCAGGTCGTCGAGCATCTCCACGGTCTTGGCGTTGCCGTAGTTGATGAAGCAGTAGTTGACCAGCTCCTGCAGACCCTTCTTCTTGAGGAGGCCGTTGATGAACGGGATCTCCTCCGGGAGGTGCATGTTGAAGACGACGCGGCCGACCGTGGTCTCGACGAGCTTCTTGTCGAGCTCCTCGATCTCGGCGTGGACGATGTCCTGGTCGTTGAACTGCTTGGTCAGGTCCATGAAGCGGCCGCTGACGCGGCACTTGATCGGCGTGAGCAGCTCGACCTCGCCGGACTGCAGCGCGATGATGACTTCATCGAACGAGCCGAAGCCCTTGCCGACGCCCTTGGCGTTCGGCTTGGCCTTGGTCAGGTAGTAGCAGCCGAGGACGAGATCCTGCGACGGAACGGCGAGCGGCTTGCCGTGCGCCGGCGACAGGATGTTGTTCGACGCCAGCATCAGCACCTGCGACTCGACCTGGGCCTTCGGCGACAGCGGCACGTGAACGGCCATCTGGTCGCCGTCGAAGTCGGCGTTGAAGCGCCGTGCAGACGAGCGGGTGGATCTTGATGGCCTTGCCTTCGACGAGCACCGGCTCGAACGCCTGGATGCCGAGACGGTGGAGCGTCGGTGCGCGGTTCAGGAGGACCGGATGCTCTTTGATGACGCTCTCGAGCGCGTCCCACACTTCGTTGGTCTGCAGCTCGACGAGCTCCTTGGCGGCCTTGATCGTGCCGACCAGGCCCTGCTGCTCGAGCTTGTGGTAGATGAACGGCTTGAACGAGCTCGAGAGCCATCTTCTTCGGAAGACCGCACTGGTGCAGGCGGAGCTCCGGACCGACGACGATGACCGAACGGCCGGAGTAGTCGACGCGCTTGCCGAGCAGGTTCTGGCGGAAGCGGCCCTGCTTGCCCTTGAGGGTGTCGGAGAGCGACTTGAGGGGGCGGTTGTTCGAGCCCTTGAGCACGCGGCCGCGGCGGCCGTTGTCGAAGAGCGCGTCGACCGCTTCCTGGAGCATGCGCTTCTCGTTGCGCACGATGACGTCGGGCGCGCGGAGCTCGAGCAGCTTCTTGAGACGGTTGTTGCGGTTGATGACGCGGCGATAGAGATCGTTGAGATCGCGACGTCGCGAAGCGGCCGCCGTCGAGAGGAACGAGCGGGCGCAGCTCGGGCGGAATGACCGGGATGACGTCGAGGATCATCCAGTCCGGACGATGGCCCGACTTGCGGAAGGCGTCGACGACCTTCAGCCGCTTGGCGGCCTTCAGCTTTTTGATCTGCGAGGTCTCGGTGCGCATGATCAGGCGCAGCTCGTCGCTGAGAGCTCTTCGACGTTGACGCGGCGAAGCAGCTCTTTGATCGCCTCGGCGCCCATCTTGGCGACGAAGACGTCGCCGTACTGGCCGCGCAGCTCGCGGTAGCGCTCCTCGGGGAGCAGCTCCTTCTCGTTGGATCACGCCGTCGAGGTCGCCCGTGTCGATGACGACGTACGACTCGAAGTAGAGGATCCGCTCGAGATCGCGCAGGGAGATGTCGAGCAGGTGGCCGATGCGCGACGGCAGGCCCTTGAAGAACCAGACGTGCGAGACCGGCGAGGCCAGCTCGATGTGGCCCATGCGCTCGCGGCGGACCTTCGACTTGGTGACTTCGACACCGCATTTGTCGCAGATGACTCCGCGGTGCTTCATTCGCTTGTACTTACCGCACAGGCACTCCCAGTCGGTGATCGGGCCGAAGATCTTCGCGCAGAACAGACCATCGCGCTCCGGCTTGAAGGTGCGGTAGTTGATCGTCTCCGGCTTGGTTACTTCGCCGTACGACCACGGTCGGACTTGACCGTGAGGAGCTCCTGGAGCGTGTACGAGGCGCCGTACGCCTTCGAGGGCCCAGACCTCCATCTCGCCGAACCGCTGGCCGCCGAACTGGGCCTTGCCGCCCAGGGGCTGCTGCGTGATCAGCGAGTAGGGTCCGATCGACCGGGCGTGGATCTTGTCGTCGACCAGGTGCGAGAGCTTCAGCATGTAGATGTAGCCGACGGTGACCTGCTGCTCGAAGGGCTCGCCGGTCATGCCGTCGTAGAGCATGGTCTTCCCCGAGTTGGGCAGGTTCGCGTCCTTCAGAAGCTTCTTGATCTCTCCTTCGGTCGCTCCGTCGAAGACCGGCGTCGCCACCGTCACCCCGAGCACCCGGGCGGCCCACCCGAGATGGGTCTCCAGGATCTGCCCGACGTTCATGCGCGAGGGCACGCCCAGCGGGTTCAG
>CAWAKL010000007.1:0-190161 GCA_963782585.1 uncultured Acidobacteriota bacterium | reverse complement strand
GCGCTGCCCTTCGTCGTCGTGGGCGTGCTCCGCCCTCCTTCTCCTCTTCCCCGTGCCGGTGGACCTCTACACGCCCGTCGGCCTCAACGGCGCGAACCCGGGCTGGCTCGAGCGGGGCAATCACTCGCGGCTGCGGGTCCTCGCGCGACTGCAACGGGGGGTCCGCATCGAGACGGCCCGCGCCGAGCTCGACGGCATCATGCGCGATCTCGAGAAGGCGTATCCGAAGACGAACACCGGACAGGAGGCCCTCGATCAAGCCGCTGACGATCCCCTCTTCGGCGAGTTCCGCGCGACGCTCTGGATTCTCCTCGGTGCGGTCGGGCTGGTGCTCCTCATCGCCTGCGCGAACGTCGCACACCTTCTCCTCGCCCGAGCCGCCGCCCGACAGAGGGAGTTCGCGATCCGCGTCGCGCTCGGCGCTGGACGGCGGCGGCTCATTCGCCAGCTCCTGACCGAGAGCGTCCTCTTGTCCGTGCTCGAGGCGCCCTCGGAGTCGTCCTCGCGGCCTGGATCCTCAACCCGCTCGTGGCCCTCGCGCCCTCGGAGATCCCCCGGCTCGGAGACACGCGCATCGACCCGATGGTGCTGCTCTTCACGCTCGGAGCGTGCATGCTGACGGGCACGCTCTTCGGCCTCGCTCCCGCGGCCCAGGCGTCGCGCCCCGACCCACAGTCCGCTCTGCGAGACACCGGCCCGGGCGCGACCGGCAGCCGGACGCGTCAGGGCCTGCGCCGGGCGCTCTTCGTCTCCGAAGTGGCCCTCGCGTTCGTGCTGGCCGTGGCCTCGGGGCTGCTGCTGCGGAGCCTCGTTCGCGTCCAGAAGGTTCCGCTGGGCTTCGAGCCCGAAAGCGTCCTCAGCCTCACCGTTCTGCTCCCCGACAAAGGCTACGAAGAAGAGGATGTGCGCTTCCGGTTCTATGAGAGGTCGCTCCAGGAGCTTCGCCGCCTCCCGGGCGTGGAGTCCGTCGGCGCGACCCTCTGCACGCCGCTCGCCGGCCGCTGCTGGGGCTCCGTCTACATGGTCTCGGATCGCCCGACGCCGCCGCCGGACGACGTCCCGAGCTCTGCCTTCAACGTCGTCGATCCGGGCTACTTCGCGACGCTGCGCGTTCCCCTGCTCGCGGGACGGTTCTTCACGGAGGCCGACCGCGCCGACGCGCCGAAGGTCGTGATCGTCAACGAGAGCTTCGCGAAGCGGTGGTGGCCCGACGAGAGCCCGCTCGGCAAGCGCGTCAAGCAGGGCTTTCCCCAGGACGACCGTCCCTTCCGCGAGATCATCGGCGTGGTCGGCGACGTCGCGCAGGAGGGCCTGGACCTGCCGGTGCAGACGGAAGTTTTTCTGCCGCTCGCTCAGGCCTCCGATACGTCGATCACCTTCGTGGCGCGCACCGCGGCCGATCCGATGTCGCTCGGCCGGGCCGCGACCGAGGCCATCCACCGCGTCGACCCCGACCAGTCCGTCTCGTGGGTGCAGCCGCTCACCCAGTCGGTTGTCGAAGCCGTCGCGCGGCGGAAGTTCACCACGCTTCTCCTGGGTCTCTTCGGCGCCCTGGCTCTGATCCTCGCGTCGGTCGGCATCTACGGCGTCGTGTCCTACGGCGTCGCGCAGCGCACGCGCGAGATCGGGATCCGCACGGCGCTGGGAGCGGGGCCGCGGGAGGTCTTGCGTCTCGTGATCGCCCAGGCGTTGCGCCTCGCGGCGGTCGGGCTCCTCGTCGGCGGAGCGGCGGCGCTCCTGCTGACGCGCTTTCTCCAGAGCCTCCTCTTCCAGACGCCACCGTTCGACCCGTCGACGTTCGCGGGCGTCGGCGTGCTCCTGACGGGAGTGGTGCTCCTGGCCTGCGCGAATCCCGCTCGCCGCGCCCTCCGCGTGAATCCGACGATCGCGTTGAGGTCGGAGTGAGCCGGCCCGAAGCACTGAAAGGCGAATAGACAACATGATCCAGCTCTCCAACCTCGAAAAGTCCGTCGCCAGCAAGGCGGGACAGATCTTCCTGCTCCGCCGCATCACCCTGTCGATCGCCGCGGGCGAGTTCGTGACGATCATGGGCCCTTCGGGCGCGGGCAAATCCACCCTGCTCTCGATCCTCGGGATGCTCGACCATGACTGGACCGGCGAGTACCGGCTCCTCGAGCACGAGGTCCACCGGATGAAGCCCCGGGAGCGCATCGAGCTCAACAAGAAGTACGTGGGGTTCGTCTTCCAGCAGTACCACCTGCTCGACAACCTCACCGTCGCCGAGAACCTCGACATCCCGCTGTCGTACCGCAACGTCAAGGCCTCGGAGCGGGCGGCGATCGTCGCCGACACGCTCGACCGTTTCCAGATCGTCGGGAAGAAGGACCTCTTTCCGAACCAGCTCTCCGGCGGCCAGCAGCAGCTCGTCGGCGTGGCCCGGGCGCTCATCGCGAAGCCGAAGCTGCTCCTCGCGGACGAGCCGACCGGCAACCTCCACACCGATCAGGGGAAGGAGATCATGCGGCTCTTCAAGTCGCTCAACGCGGAGGGCATGACGATCATCCAGGTCACGCACTCCGAGGAGAACGCCTCCTACGGCGACCGGATCGTTCGCCTGCGCGACGGCTGGATCGTGAACGACTGAGGGAGCAAAGATGAACGGATTCCTCCAGGACCTGCGCTTCGCGGCCCGGACGCTTCGGAAGAGCCCGGGCTACACGGCCATCGCCCTCGCGACGCTGTCCCTGGGGATCGGCGCCAATGCCGCCGTCTTCTCGGTTCTCGACGCGGTCCTGCTGCGGCCGCTCCCCTATGCCAGCGGCGACCGCCTGGTCATGCTCGGCGACCGGACGCACCGGGGAGGCTCGCCCAACAACGTCGGGTACGCGACCTACGTGGAGCTTCGGGACGGAAGCCGCACCTTCGACGCGATGGCGGCCGTCCGCTCGTGGCAGCCGACGCTCGTGACGGACGGCGTCGCGGAGCTCATCCCCGCGATGCGCGTGAGCTCGAACTACTTCTCGATGCTGGGGGTGCGGCCGGCGCTCGGCCGGGAGTTCCGTCCCGAGGACGACCGCAAGGACCGCTGGCGCGTCCTTCTCCTCTCCGACGGACTCTGGCGGCGGAGCTTCGGCGCGGACCCCTCCGTCGTGGGCCGCGTCCTCCGAATGGACGGCGAGAGCTATCGCGTCATCGGCGTCCTGCCGCCGGATTTCGCGCCCCTGCTCTCGGCCCGCTACTACAAGCCGGCGCAGCTCTGGGCCCCCATCGGCTACGACCTCAGCCTTCCGCAGGCCTGCCACAGCTGCCAGCACCTGAAGGCGGTCGGCCGCCTGGCTCCGGGAGTGACTCTCGCTCAGGCCCGCTCGGATCTCGACGGCGTGCGCCGGCGCCTCGCGCTCGAGAATCCTGAGGATTTTCCCGAGGGCGCCATGGACGTGGTCCCTCTCTCGAAGGAGCTGTCCTCCGGCCTCTCCACGCCGCTGATCGTCCTCGTCGGAGCGGTCGGATTCGTTCTGCTCATCGCCTGCGCCAACGTCGCGAACCTGACGCTCGCCCGCTCGCTCGGTCGCGGGCATGAGCTCGCGATCCGCGCCGCCCTCGGCGCGAGCCGCGCGCGGCTGGTGCGCCAGCTGTTCGCGGAGAGCCTCGTGCTCTGCGCCGCGGGGGGCGCGCTCGGGTGCTTCCTCGCCGGCGCGATCCAGTCCGCGCTCCTGCGTCTCGCACCGATCTCGCTGCCGCGCGCGGACCAGGTCTCGATCGATGCGCGGGTCTTCGGCTTCGCGGCCCTCGCGTCGTTCGCCGCCGCCCTTCTCGCGGGTGGCTTGCCCGCGCTCCGGGCTTCCGCCGTTCGCCTGTCGCCGACTCTCGGGTCCGAGTCGCGGGGCAGCGCCGCGTCCGGCGTGTCGCGCGCCCGCCGCGCCCTCACCGTCGCCGAGCTCGCTCTGGCCGTCGTGCTCGTCGCCGGCGCGTTCCTGATGGTGCGAAGTATGGCGCGGCTACTCGACACTCCGTTCGGTTTCTCGACCGACCGCGTTCTGACGCTCGGGCTGACCGGCCCCGCGGACGCGACTACGGATGCCGGCGTCGTCGCATTCCAGGACCGCCTCCTCGAACGCGTGCGCGCACTCCCGGGGGTCGAGGCGGCGGCCCTCGTGTCTCAGATCCCCCTCGGCGGCAACGGAGATTATTACGGCTTTCACATCGAGGGCCACATGAACGCCAACCCGGCGGAGGATGCCTCGGTCGAGCGCTACTCCGTGACGCCGGACTACTTCCGCGCCATGGGTGTCCCGCTCCGGCGCGGGCGACTGTTCACTCCGGAGGACCGGGCGGACTCGATTCCGGTCATGGTCGTCTCGGAGTCGACGGCGCGAATGCTGTTCGCGGGGCGCGATCCGATCGGCGAGCGCGTCCGCATCGGAGGCCACGCCACCGGTCCCTGGCGCACCATCGTCGGCATCGCCGGAGACGTCCGCCACGTGGACGTGGCCCTCGCCCCGACGCCGCAGATGTACCTCCCTCAGACCCAGATGACCGACGGGCTCGTGAGCCTCGTCGTTCTCACCCGGAGCTCGGATCCCACGAGCCTGACCGAGTCGATCCGCCGCGAGGTCCGCGCCCTGGACCCCGGCGTGCCGGTCTTCGACGTCGCCTCGATGGAGGAGCGTGTGGCCCGCTCCGCCGCGCCGCGGCGATTCGTCATGCGGCTGCTCGCGGCCTTCGCCGTTTCCGCGCTGGCGCTGGCGGCCCTCGGGCTCTACGGAGTCGTCGCGCACGGCGTCGGACAGCGCACCCGGGAAATCGGCATCCGCATGGCCCTCGGCGCGACGCCCCGCGACGTCGCGCGCCTCGTGCTCTCGGGCGGGGCCGCGATGGTCGGTCTCGGGCTCGCGGCGGGTCTCGCCGGAGCTCTGGCCGCGGCCCGGTTTCTGCGGGGAATCCTCTATGAAGTAAGCCCGTCCGATCCGGCGTCGCTGGCGGCCGCCGTGCTCGTGCTCGCCGTCGTCGCCCTCGCCGCGCACTGGCTCCCCGCCCGCCGCGCAGCCCGCGTGGACCCGATCGCCGCTCTTCGGAGCGAGTGAGGAGCCGAGATGACCCTTCTGACGCATGACCTCCGGCAGGCCTTCCGCTCCCTCCGGCGCAACCCGGGCTTCACGGCCGCGGCGGCCTTCACGCTCGCGCTCGGAATCGGGGCCGCGACGGTGATCTTCAGCGCCGTCGACGCCCTCCTCCTCGCTCCGCCGCCGTTCCCGGAGCCCGGCCGGCTGCTCGCGCTCTGGGAAAAGAACCCCGAGCGCGGTTGGTACGAGAACTGGGTCGCCCGGGCGAACTACCTCGACTGGCGCGAGCAGTGCCGGTCCTTCTCGAGCATGGCCGCGTACTGGGAAGATCCCGAGACAGCCGTCGTCACCGGTTCCGGGGAGCCCGCGGCCGTCAAGGGCACGCGCGCGACCGCGAGCCTCTTCGCCGTCCTGGGTGTGGCGCCCGCCATCGGCCGCGCGCTCCGCGACGAGGAGGACTGGACCACGGCGCCGCGCGCCCTCGTCATCTCCGACGGATTCTGGAGGAGTCGCTTCGGCGCCGATCCCCGCGCCGTCGGACGGACGCTGGATCTGAACGGCGACCCCTGGACCATCGTGGGTGTCGCGCCCCGCGGCTTCGCCTTCCCGTCGCGGGACGTTCAGTACTGGAGGTCCCTGCGCATGGATCCGGAGGATCGACCCAAGGTGAGCTTCCGGCGCGCGCACATGCTCCGCGTCGTGGGCCGGCTCGCGCCCGGCGTAACGGTCGCGGCCGCGCGCACGGAGCTCGAAGCCGTCGCGGCGCGGCTCGAGCGCGCCTATCCGGAGACGAACCGGCTGATGGGCGCGGGCGTCACCCCGTTCCACACGTGGCAGGTGGGATACACGCGGACTCCCCTCCTCGTTCTGCTCGCCGCCGTGGGCCTTCTGCTGGCGATCGCCTGCGCGAACGTCGCCAACCTCCTGCTTGCCCGCGCCGCGGGGCGCCGCCGGGAAATCGCGGTCCGCGCGGCGCTCGGGGCTGGACGCGCGCGCATCCTCCGCCAGCTCGCGGTCGAGAGCGGCGCGCTCGCGCTCCTCGGAGGTGTCCTCGGCATCCTGCTCGCCGTCTGGGGACTGCCGCTGGTCAAGGCCCTCGCTCCGGCCGGGCGGGCGGATTTCGAAGCGGTCCGGCTCTCCGGATCGGTGCTCGCTTTCGCGGTCGTGGCGAGCGTCCTCTCGGCCCTGCTCTTCGGCCTCGCCCCGGCGATGCGCGCCCTGCGATCGGACTTCGGCGAGGACCTGAAAGGCGCGCGCACGGAAGGCGCCGGCGGACGGTCAGGCCGGCTCGCCGGAACCCTGGTCGTCGCGGAGATCGCCCTCGCGATGCTGCTTTTTTCGGGGTCCTTCCTCACGGCTCGAAGCTTCTGGCGGCTGACACGCGTCGACCCCGGCTTCGAGACGCGGGGTCGCGTGGCCGCGGGCGTGCTTCTGACGGCCTACGAGAAGGACGAAGCGGTCGCGGCGTTCCAGGCGTCCCTCCTCGAGCGCGTGCGCACCCTGCCGGGCGTGCGCTCCGCAGCGATCGCGCGGAATCTGCCTCTGGAGGATTCGCTCTGGAGCAGCGACTTCTCCGTGCGCGGCCGTCCGGCCGGAGAGTTCGGCATCGAGGTCATCCACAACGAGGTGTCCCCCGGCTACTTCCGGACGATGGGCACGCCGATTCTTCGGGGCCGGGATTTCCTCGACTCCGACCGTGCGGAGTCGGAGCCGGTCGTTCTGATCACGGAGTCTCTCGCGCGCCAGCACTTCGCCAACGAGGATCCGATCGGCCGGCAGCTCACGTTCTCCCGCATTCCGGACGCCGATTCGGACTGGCACACGATCGTCGGCGTCGTCGGCGACCAGCGCCACGACGGCCTGGCCCGGGCCCCGCGCCCCCAGATCTATGCCCCGCTCGCGCAGGACCCCAGTCGCGGGCTCGCGGTGGTGCTCGACACGGACGCTTCGCCGGAATCGCTCCTCGGCCCGCTGCGCGCGGCCGTCCGCGCCATCGATCCCCAGGTCCCGGTCCATGAGCCCCGTCGGCTCGACGACGTGCGCGCGGCCTCGCTCGGTGCGGACCGCTTTCTCCTGCTTCTCCTCGGCCTTTTCGGCGGGAGCGCCGTGCTCCTCGCGGTCGTCGGCGTCTACGGAGTCACCGCGCACGATACGCGGCTGCGCCGGCGGGAGATCGGGATTCGCCTGGCCGTCGGCGCCAGCGCCGCCGAGATTCGGAGGCTCGTCGTCTCTCGCGGGCTGCGCCTCGGCGTCGCCGGCGCGGCGCTCGGCGGCGCGGCCGCCCTGCTCGCGGTGACGGCCCTTCGTCCGCTGCTCTACGGCATGTCCCCCGCGGAGCCGTGGTCTCTCGCCGCCGTCGCGGCGGGCCTCGTCGGCGCCGCAGTCCTCGCGTGCGCGATTCCCGCGCGACGCGCGTCCCGACTCGATCCCGTCCAGGTCTTGAGGAGCGAATGATGAAGACCTTTCTGCAGGATTTTCGCTACGCCCTTCGGATGCTCCGCAAGAGCCCCGGGTTTGCCGCCGTGGCCATCGGGACCCTGGCCCTCGGCATCGGGGCGACCACGGCGATCTTCAGCCTGGTCCGCGCCGTGCTGCTGGACCCGCTTCCCTTCGGCGACGCCGACCGCATCGTCGCGGTCATGGAAGTCTGGAAGGGCCAGCGCGGCAACGTCTCGGGAGGCATGTTCGCGGACCTTCGCCGCGACAGCAAGAGCTTCGACCTGCTCGCGGCGACGCGCTTTTCGAGCATGAATCTCGCCGTCGGCGACGACGCCGAACGGGTCCTCGGCGCGCGCGTGACCCACGAGTTCTTTCCGGTCTTCGGGGTGGCGCCCGCCCTCGGCCGGGCGATCCGTCCGGAGGAAGACCGGCCGGGAGGAGAGCGCGTGGTCGTGCTGAGCCATCGTGTCTGGACCAGCCGCCTCGGCGGATCTCCGGGCGTCCTCGGCCAGGTCGTTCGCCTCAACGGCGAGCCCTACACGATCGTCGGCGTCATGCCGAAGTCCTTCAACCTCGCCCGCGACGACGAGGACCTCTGGATCCCCGCGGCGCTGGCGCCCGAAGTGCTGGCCAGCCACGACAGCCACAACCTGGTGGTCTCGGGGCTCCTCCGTCCCGGCGTGGCCATCGCGAACGCCCAGGCCGAGGCCTCGGCCATCATGGCCAACATCCGCAAGGCGCATCCCGACGAGGCCTCCGAGCGCGACTTCCGCGTCCAGGCCATGCGGGAGCTCATCGTCGAGGACTACAGCCACCGTCTGTGGATCCTCTTCGGCGCCGTGGGCCTCGTTCTCCTGATCGCCTGCATCAACGTGTCGAGCATGCTCCTCGCCCGCGGAACGCTCCGCACGCGGGAGCTGACGGTGCGCTCGGCCGTCGGAGCCTCGCGCCGCCGAATCGCCCGTCAACTGCTGACCGAGAACCTCGCCCTGGGCATCCTCGGGGGCGTGCTCGGCGTCCTCGGCGCATCGGCGGCCGTCGGCGCGCTCGTCGCCGCGAGCCCGGGCGACGTGCCGCGCATCGACGCCGCGGGGATCGACGGGACGGCGCTCGCCTTCGCGCTCGGCGTCTCGATCCTGAGCGCGCTCTTCTTCGGCCTCGCGCCGGTGTTGCGGGCGGCGCGCGGGGACCTGCACACCGGCCTCCGCGAAGGCGGACGGGGCACGCGCGGCGCCGGCCGGGACCGTGTCCGAGCCATCCTCGTCGCCGGACAGATCACGCTCGTCCTTCCCCTCCTCGTGGGCGCGGGGCTGCTCATCCGGACCGCCTTGCACCTCCAACGCGTCGATCCAGGCTTCGATCCGCGGGGCGTCCTGACGGCTCGCGTCTCGCTCCCCCGCGCGACATACGAAGACCCGGGCGCCGTCTCCCGCGCCCTCGAGAACGTCGTCGGCGAGCTCGAACGCTCCCCGGCGGTTGCGTCGGCGGCCCTGACCACGCAGGTGCCCCTGGGGCCCGGCGGCAACTCGAACGGCCTCGTCGCCGAGGCCGCGACGCTGGACGTCACGAAGGCCGTCGATTCGAGGCTCCGCATCGTCACCCGGGGCTATCTGAAGACCATGGGGATCCCGCTTCTTCGCGGCCGCAACTTCGACGAGCGGGACGTCGCCGGCATGCCGCGGGTGATGATCGTGAGCGATACCCTCGCGCGCCGTCTCTGGCCCGGCGAAGACGCGATCGGCAAACGTGTTGCCTGCTGCGAGGGCTCTCGCGAGGATCCGATGTGGAAGACGGTCGTCGGAATCGCCGGTGGCACCCGCAACCGGGGACTGGGCGAAGACGTCTATCCGGAGTTCTATATTCCGATCGGCCAGACGCCGCCGGATGCGTGGGACTGGGTGCAGCGCACCGTCACGCTCGTCGCGAAGGCGAAGAGCGGCGAAACCGCGACGCTCACCGGCCCGATGCGCTCGGCGGTGCAGGCGGTCGCGCCGGGAGTCCCGGCCTACGACCTGAAGACCATGAACGAGAGGCTCCGCGAGTCGCTGGCCCAGGAGCGGTTCGCAACGATCCTCCTCACCGCCCTCGGGATCGCCGGCCTGCTCCTGTCCGCCGTCGGCATCTACGGCATCGTCGCGTACTTCGTGGCCGCCCGAACGGCCGAGTTCGGCGTGCGGATGGCTCTCGGCGCCACGGCGAGGGACATTGTCCTTGCGACGGCGAGGCACGGCCTGCCGCCGGTCGCGATCGGTCTCGCCGCGGGCACCGGAGCGGCCCTGGCCGTCACCCGCTGGCTGGGGGCGACGCTGCGCGGCGTGACACCGACCGACCCCGTGACGTTCGCCGCGGTCGTCCTCGTGCTCGCCGCGGCCGCGGCTCTCGCGATGTGGGCTCCCGCCCGCCGGGCCACGCGGATCGATCCGTCCACCGCGCTGCGGAGCGAATGAGCCGGAAGGAGATCCCATGACGGCGACCACAATCGGACAGGACCTGCGCTACGCGCTGCGGATGCTCCGCCGAAGCCCCGGCTTCGCGGCCGTCGCGATCGGCACCCTGGCGCTGGGCATCGGCGCGAACACCGCCATCTTCTCGGTCGTCCACGCGATGCTCCTGAAGCCCCTCCCCTATCCGAGGCCCGAGGAGCTCGTTCGCGTGACCGCGGACTTCACGAGGACGAACGGCATCGACATGGGCCTCTCCGCCCCGGAGCTGTTCGACTATCGCGAGCGCGCCGGCGCCTTCGCGGCCATGTCGGGCCTCTATCCGATCAACGCCAACGTCACCGGCGGCGACCGGCCCGAGCGCGTCGAGGTCCTCCTGACGGACACCAACTACTTCCAGATCCTCGGCACGAAGCCCCAGGTCGGACGCCTGTACGACGACCGCGACTACGACCCGGGAATCGCCGATCTCGTCGTCCTCTCGGACGGCTTCTGGCGGCGGCGTTACGGCGCGGATCCGAACGTGATCGGCAAGCCCCTGCGCATCGACGACGACCTCTGCACGATCGTCGGCGTGCTGCCGCCCGGCTTCCGCCATCCGGGACGCAACATCGAGACCGACGTGGAGGTCTGGGTGCCATCCGGCTGGCTCGACAAGCCGTTCCGCGGCCCCAATCGCAAGGCCTACTTCCTCCAGGGCGCCATCGCGCGTCTCGCTCCCGGCGTCACGCCCGAGGCCGCGCAGCGCCGCCTCGACGCCGTGGCCGCCGAGCTCCGCCGCGAGTATCCCGACGACTATCCTCCGTCCGACGGCTGGAGCCCCCGCCTGGAACCGCTGCAGGACGATCTCGTCGGCGCCGTGCGCCGTCCGCTCTTCGTGCTGCTCGGCGCGGTCGGGCTGGTGCTCTTGATCGCGTGCGCCAACATCGCGAACCTGCTGCTCGCCCGGGCTTCCGCCCGCCGGCGCGAGATCGCCGTCCGCCAGGCGCTGGGGGCGGGACGCGGCCGCCTCATCCGCCAGCTTCTGACCGAGAGCCTGGTCATCGCCCTCGCCGGCGGATTGCTCGGTCTTCTCCTCGCGCGCGGCGGACTCGATCTGCTCGTGCGCTTCCTTCCCGCGGGAATGCCGCGGCTGCCCGAGATCGCTCTCGACGCTCGCGTGCTCGGCTTCGCCCTGGCGGCGTCGATCGTGACCGGCCTGCTCTTCGGGTTGTTTCCCGCTCTGCAGACCGCAGGGCCCGCCGTCGGCTCGTGCCTCGGCGAGGGCTCGCGCGGCGCGTCGGGACGCCAGGGCAAGCGCATCCGCTCGGCGCTCGTCGTAGCGGAGTTCGCCCTCGCCGTCGTGCTCCTGGTCGGGGCCGGCCTCCTCGTCCGCACGTTCTGGAGCCTGCACCGCGTGGTCACCGGCTTCGACGCGCGCCAGGTGACGACGGCGAGCCTCTGGCTCCCTCAGCCCGACATCCGCGAGCAGGGGCGCTACAACGACAACGCCGACCAGGTTGTTCTCTATCGCAAGGTGCTCGAGCGGCTCCGCGCCGTTCCCGGCGTCGCGCAGGCCGCGGGAGCGACTCGCGTCCCCTTCGGCAACGGCGTCTGGACGAACAGGTACCACATCGAGGGTCGCGATCCGGAGCAGGGCGGGACCGCGATCGCCGAGGTCTCGAGCGCGACCACGGACTACTTCGAGACGCTGCGCATTCCGTTGAAGCGGGGCCGGACGTTCACCGAGAACGACGCCGAGAAGGCGATGCCGGTCGTGGTCGTCAACGAGACGTTCGCGAAGACTTTCTTTCCGGGCGAGGACGTGCTGGGACGCCGGTTCCGCGCACCGGGGCGGACCGAGCCGGGCCCCTGGCTGACGATCGTCGGAGTGGTCGGCGACACGCGGCAGCGCTCGCTCTTGACTGAGCCGCCGCCGATGGTCTACCGGCCGATGCTCCAGGCCCCGAGCGCCGACTTCACCTTCCTCATCCGCGCCGCGCCTCCCGCGGCCGAGCTCGCTCCGCAGATCGACCACGAAGTGCGCGCCGTGGATCCGGAGCTTCCGATCTACGCGGTGCGCTCGCTCGAAAGCGCCATCGCGGCCTCCGTCGCCGAGCGGCGCTTCGTCATGCGCCTGCTCGGAATTTTCGCCCTCGCGGCGCTCCTGCTCGCCGCGATCGGGGTCTACGGCGTGATCGCCTACAGCGTCGTCCAGCGGACGCGGGAGATCGGCATCCGCATGGCTCTGGGTGCGCGCCCGGCCGACGTCCGGCGCATGCTCCTCGCCGAGGGAGGCCGGCTTGCCGCGCTGGGCGTGGCCCTGGGCATCGCCGGCGCCCTGCTTCTCACACGGGCGATGTCCGCCCTGCTCTACGGCGTGAGCCCGCGCGATCTGCTGACCTTCGCCTCGGTCCCGGCGGTCCTGGCCGCCGTGGCGCTTGCGGCGACCTTCTTCCCGGCACGGCGCGCCAGCCGCGTGAATCCGGTGACGGCGCTGCGGAGCGAGTGAGCGATCGCGCAGGTGGTAGATTCCAGCCGTGGCCGATGACTCCGCCATCGACGAGAAGGTCGAGAAGGTCGACAAGACCGACGAGGAATGGCGCTCGGCCTTGACGCCGGAGCAGTACCGGGTCCTTCGCGAGAAGGGCACGGAGCGGGCGTTCACCGGGAAGCTCTGGAATCACCACGGCACGGGCACGTACGAGTGCGCCGGCTGCGGAAACCCCCTGTTCGGCTCGGAGACCAAATTCGAGTCCGGCACGGGCTGGCCGAGCTTCACCGCTCCCGCGTCGGCCGCAAGCGTGAAGACGCATGAAGACCGCAGCCACTTCATGTCGCGCACCGAGGTCCTCTGCCGCCGCTGCGATTCGCATCTCGGGCACGTCTTCGACGACGGGCCGGAGCCGACGGGCCTGCGCTACTGCATGAACTCGGCGGCCCTCGCTTTCAAACCGCGGTGACCGCTTGCGGCCGCGCGTTCTGATCGCCGACGACCAGCGCGACGTCCTCGAAGCTCTCCGCCTGCTGCTGAAGGGCGAGGGCATCGAGTGCGAGACCTCGAGCTCCCCCGCCGGCGTCCTCGCGGCCCTCGAGGCGCGGGAGCGCGACGCGGCCCTCATCGACCTCAACTACACGCGCGACACGACGTCGGGCCAGGAGGGCCTCGACCTGCTCGCCCGCATCCAGGAGATCGACCCGAGCCTGCCCGTGATCGTCATGACCGCGTGGGGCACGGTGGATCTGGCCGTGGAGGCGATGCGCCACGGCGCCCGCGACTTCGTCCAGAAGCCCTGGGACAACGCGCGCCTGCTCACGACGCTGCGGACGCAGATCGCCCTCGGCAGCGCGATCCGCCAGGGGCAGCGGCTCGAGGCCGAGAACCGGATCCTCCGCCACGAGGGCGCGCCGCCGATGATCGCGGCTTCGCCGGCGATGGGGCCGGTCCTCGACGTGATCGCGCGCGTCGGACCTTCCGACGCCACCGTGCTGATCACCGGCGAAAACGGAACCGGCAAGAGCCTCATCGCGCGCTCCCTCCATGCCGCCTCGCCGCGGGCCGCGAAGCCCTTCCTCACGCTCAACTCCGGCGGCATCTCGGAGGGCGTCTTCGAGAGCGAGCTCTTCGGCCACGTCAAGGGCGCCTTCACGGATGCGCGGGCGGACCGCGTCGGGCGTTTCGAGCTCGCCGACGGAGGCGCGCTCTTTCTCGACGAGATCGGCAACGTGCCGTCCAGCCAGCAGGGCAAGCTGCTGCGGGTGCTCGAGACCGGAGAATTCGAGCGGGTCGGCTCCTCGCGGACGCGGCGCTGCGACGTCCGGATCCTCTCGGCGACCAACGCGGATTTGCCCGCCGAGGTCGCCGCGGGCCGCTTCCGGCAGGACCTGCTCTTCCGGCTCAACACGATCGAGATCCACGTGCCGCCGCTGCGCGAGCGCCGCGAAGACATTCCGCTGCTGGCGAGGCACTTCCTCGACAGCCATGCCGAGCGCTACCGCAAGAGCGTCGCCGGCTTCGAGCCCGCCGCGATGGAGGCGCTCCTCGCGCACCGCTGGCCCGGCAACGTCCGCGAGCTCGACCACGCCGTCGAGCGCGCCGTCCTCATGACGACGGGCGGCGCGATCCGCGCGGGCGACCTCGCGCTGAAGCGCGGCGGCGACGGCGCCCGGCTCGAAGACCTCTCGCTCGAAGAGGTCGAGAACCTCCTCGTCCGCAAGGCCATGGACCGCTTCGCCGGCAATGTCAGCCAGGCCGCGCGGGCGCTCGGCCTCTCGCGGAGCGCTCTGTACCGGCGCCTCGAAAAGCACGGACAATAGGGGCCGTGGCGGCGACCGCGGGTTTGCAGTCCCGATGAAGCGGCTGACCCACGACCGTCGCGTCTTCCTCCTCGCCACGGCCGCCGCGCTGCCCGCGATGGCGACCTCGCTCATCCTTCTCTGGACCGGCGACTTCACGCCCAAGCTCCGCTGGACACTGACGGCGCTCATCGTCGGCGCGTTTCTGATCTTCACGCAGGCGATGCGGGAACGCGTCGTCCGGCCGCTCCAGACCGTCTCGAACCTGCTCGCCGCCATGCGCGAGGAGGACTTCTCCATTCGGGCGCGCGGGGCCGGGCCGGATGACCCGCTCGGCGAGGTGTTGCTCGAGGTCAACGCTCTCGCCGCCACGCTGCGCGAGCAGCGGCTCGGGGCCATGGAGGCGAACGCCTTGCTCTCGAAGGTCATGGCAGAGATCGACGTCGCCGTCTTCGCCTTCGACCACGACGGCCAGCTCAAGCTCGTGAATCGCTTCGGCGAAACGCTGCTCGGCCAGCCCGAGCCGCGCCTGCGCGGCCGGCGGGCGGAGGACGTCGGGCTCGCCGTGTTCCTCGAAGAAGGAGCGCCCCAGATCCTCGACGCCACCTTCCCCGGCGGGGCGGGGCGCTGGGAGATCCGCACGAGCACGTTCCGGCTGGAGGGCGCTCCGCACCGGCTCCTCGTCCTCGCCGATGTGAGCCGGCCCCTTCGCGAAGAGGAGCGGCAGGCCTGGCAACGGCTGATCCGCGTGCTCGGCCACGAGCTCAATAACTCGCTGGCGCCGATCCAGTCGATCGCCGGCAGCCTCCAGCGGCTGGCCGGCCAGGGTGCGACTCCGCCCGAAGACTTCCGCGAGGACCTGCGGCGCGGCCTCTCGGTCATCGCGGCGCGCGCCGAGGCGCTCTCGCGCTTCACGACGGCATACGCGAAGCTCGCCCGCCTTCCGCCGCCGAGCCCCGCGCCGGTCGACGTCGGCGGTCTTCTGACCCGCGTCGCGAGCCTGGAGACGCGTCTGCCGGTGGGAGTCATCCCCGGGCCGGCCGTCACCCTGCAGGCCGACGCCGACCAGATCGAGCAGCTGCTCATCAACCTCGTGCGCAACGCGGCCGACGCCGCGCTCGAGACGCGGGGCGGCGTGGCCCTCGGCTGGAAGCGCGGTTCGCGCCAGCTCGAGATCTGGGTCGCCGACGACGGGCCCGGGCTGCCGACGACCGGCAATCTCTTCGTCCCTTTCTTCACGACGAAGCCGGGAGGCTCGGGCATCGGGCTCGTGCTCTCACGCCAGATCGCCGAGGCGCACGGAGGGAGCCTCTCTCTCGAGAACCGGCGCGGTCACCACGGCTCGATCGCGCGCCTGCGTCTGCCGTTCGCGCCCGCCGCATGAGATACGCCGAGCACGCGGTCCGCTCCTCGCTGGCGGGCCGGATCGAGTGCATCTGGTCCGCCGAGGATTCGGAAGCGGGGCCGGCAACCCGGGAGCGTGTCTTGCCGGACGGCTGCGTCGAATGGATCTTCCATCTCGGAACACCGTACGTCGACTACTCCGGAGAAGACGGTCGTGAACGAACTCAACCGCCGAGCTTCCTCGTCGGGCCGATGACCCGTCCCATCGAGATCGCGCCGACCGGCCCCGTCTCGACGCTCGGCGTCCGCTTCCGGCCCGGCGGGGCGCGCGGACTTCTGCCTCCGCTCGATGTCTTCGCCGGCGCTTTCCCCACGCCGCGGGAGGTCTGGGGCTCGGAGGCCGGCTCGATCGAAGACGAAGTCGCCAACGCGCCGGATCTGCCCTCCCGGCGGGCCACGATCGAGGCGTTCCTCGAAAAACGCCGGGCGCGCGAGCGGGCGAGCGCCTTCGGCGCGCAGCTTTCCGCCGCGGTCGGTCTCGTCCTCGCCTCGCGCGGCCGCGCGTCCGTCGCCGCAATCGCACGGCGCGTCGGCTGCAGTCCGCGCCAGCTCGAGCGAGCGTTCGCCGCCGGCGTCGGCCTCGCGCCAAAAGAGCTCTTGCGCATCGCCCGGTTCCAGAACGTTCTCCGGCTGTCGGGGCGGGACCGGGGAACCGGATGGGCCGACCTCGCCGCCCGCTGCGGCTACGCGGATCAGGCCCACCTCGTCCGGGAGTTCAAGTCTCTCTCCGGCGCGACTCCGGCCTCGCGCGAGACCACGGCCGGGGCGCTCACCCGCTACTTCATCGACCCGGCGAGGCTGGATGCGCTCCTGTCGCCGGCGCCTGTCGCGTTTGTTCAAGACCCGGAGAGAACGACCGCGTAGATTCCGCGCCGAGGAGGACTTCATGCTCGATGCTGTTTTCGCGTTCGCCTTCGCTCTCGCGGCCGCTCCGGTTCCCGCACCTTCTCCGGACGTCGCGACCCTGTCCTGGCTGAGCGGGCGGTGGGCCGGCTCGCAGGAAGGGACCGAGATGGAAGAGATCTGGACCGCGCCCCGCGGAGGGACGCTCCTCGGCCTCCACCGGGACGTCAAATCCGGCCGCACCGTCTCCTTCGAGTTTCTGAGGATCGAAGCGGTCCCCGAAGGACTCACCTACTTCGCGAGTCCGCAGGGGCGGCCGGCGACGCCCTTCCGCGCCGTCGAGAACACGAAGGGCCGCGTCGTCTTCGAGAACAAGGAGCACGATTTTCCGACGCGAGTCCTCTACTGGCTCTCTCCGGACGGGATGCTCCATGCCCGCATCGAAGGCACGCTGCAGGGCCAGGCCGCGAGCGAGGAGTGGGCCTGGAAGCGGCAGCCCTGAGGCTCGATTCCTTGCCCGCACCGTCCCGACTTTTCCCTGATTCGTCCCCGATCCGATCCTGAAGATCCGCCGGCCATTGCGGACCGGGGGGTTCTCGGGTTTTTCTGGGGTGTGCTCCGTGCCCGGATAGGACTCGCCGGCCTGCTGGCGCTCGCCGCCAGCCAGATCTGGGGACTCGATCCCTCCATGCCCCTCTCGCAGTACGGCCACGACGTGTGGACGAGCGACTCGGGCCTGCCGCAGAACTCGATCACGACGATTCTGCAATCGGCCGACGGCTACCTCTGGCTGGGCACCCAGGAAGGGCTCGTCCGCTTCGACGGCGTGAAATTCACGGTCTTCGACACCCGCAATACGTCGGCGCTCACCGACGACTGGGTCCAGGCGCTCCTTGAGTCCCGGGACGGGACGCTCTGGATCGGGACGGTCACGGGCCTGGCGCGATACCGGGCGGGAGAGTTTCTGCCGGCGCTCGGCAGCGGCCTCGAGAGCGCGATCGTCACGGCCTTCCTCCAGACACGCGATGGAAGCGTCTGGGTGGCGTCGAACCTGGGCGTCACGCGCGTCTTTGACGGCGTAACTCGGACGTACTCCTCCGAAGCGGGGCTTCCGGCCGGCCGCGTCCACGCCCTCGCGGAGGATGCCGGCGGAAAGCTGTGGGTCGGCGGGGTCTGGGGCGCCGCCGTGCTCGACCGCCAGACCGAGCGGTTCGACGTCTGGTCGGTGCGGGACGGCTTCCCCGGAATCGTGCTTTCGCTTCTGCCCGACGCCACGGGCTTCTGGGCCGGGACCGGCCGCGGGCTGGCGCGGATCGAGGGCCGCACAACTCGCCTCTACGGAGTCGAGGACGGCCTGACGCACACCTTCGCGCGCACGCTCGCCCGCGACCGACACGGGAATCTCTGGGTCGGCACCGACGGCGGGCTCTTCCGCTTTCGCGAGGAACGGTTCGTCCGACACGGCGAGGCCGAGGGGCTGTCGTCCGACCGCATCCTCTCGCTTCTCGAAGACCGCGAAGGCAGCCTCTGGGTCGGAACCTCCGACGGCGGCCTCGACCGCTTCCGGGAGCAGCGCATCGCGACCTACACCGAGGCCGAGGGCCTCTCGGACCGCAGGCTCTGGTCGGTCTTCGAGGACAGCCGCGGGATCGTCTGGGCGGGCACGGCCGAGGGGGTTCTGAACCGGCTCGCGCCCGGGAGCGACCGCTTCGAGCCCGTCGTCTCGCTCGGAGCCTCGGTGATGGCGATCGCCGAGGATGCGCGCGGCGACCTGTGGATCGGCACGCGGGGTGGCGGTCTCGCGCAGCTCTCCGGCGCGCGCCTGCGCCGCTACACCACGGCCGACGGCCTCTCGGGCAACTGGGTCTCCTCCGTGCTCGTCGACAAGCAAGGGACCATCTGGGCCGGGACGATGGGCTCGGGAATCAACCGGCTCGAGAACGGCGCATGGAAGAACTACCGCCGCACGGACGGTCTCGGGGCCGACGCGGTCTTCTCGCTTTTCGAGGATCGCTCCGGCGACATCTGGATCGGGACGTTCGGCGGCGGGGTAACGCGCTTTTCGGGGGGCCGCTTCCGAACTTTCACGAAAAACGACGGGCTGCTGCACGACGTCGTCATGTCGACCTACCAGGACTCCGAGGGAACGTACTGGTTCGCGACGCGCGGCGGGCTCTCCCGCTATCGCGACGGACGGTTCACCACGTACCGCCAGAAGGAGGGGGTCTTTCACGACGCCGCGCAGAGTGTCCTCGAGGACGGCCGCGGCCACCTCTGGCTGACCAGCAATCGCGGCGTCTTCCGGGTTTCCCTTGCGGAGCTCGCCGCGGCCGCGCGCAGGCCGGGACGGATCGCCGACAGCGCGACGTTCACGACCGCCACCGGAATGATCCTCGCCGAGTGCAACAACTCGCAGCACGGCGCCTGGCGGGGCCGCGACGGCCGCCTCTGGTTCGCCACGGTCAAGGGACTGGTGATGGCGGATCCGGCGCGCATCGAGCTGAATCGCGTGCCTCCGCCGGTCGTCATCGAGCAGGTCCGCGCCGACGGCCAGGTCCTCTCCGCGACGGCGCCCCTGACGCTCGCGCCGGGAACCCGGCGGCTCGAGTTCGCGTACACGGCGCTGGCGTTCCGAAACCCGCGCGCCGTGCGTTTCCGGTATCGCCTCGAGGGATTCGACAAGGAGTGGGTGGAGGCGGGCCCGCGCCGCACGGCGTACTACACGAACGTGCCTCCCGGCCGTTACCGCTTCCGGGTCCGCGCAGCCAACGAGGACGGCCTCTGGAACGAGGCCGGGGCCTCGAGCGACCTCGTGCTCGAGCGGCGTCTCGACCAGACCGTCTGGTTCCGGGCGCTCCTTCTGGCGGCGCTCGCGGCGGCCGGCGCGGCGCTCTACCGCATGCGCGTGCGCCAGCTCGCCTACCGCGAGGGGCTGCGCACGGCCCTCCTGGAGGCGCAGCTCGACGCCCTCCAGTTCCAGCTCCGGCCGCACTTTCTCTTCAACACGCTCAACAGCATCCTGCCGCTCGTCGGCAAGGATCCCGACCGGGCGCGCCAGATGGTCGTACGGCTCGGCGATCTCCTCCGCCTCTCGCTGCGCTCCGAGGAGACGCCGCTCGTCACGCTCGAAGAAGAGATCGCGATCCTCGAGAAGTACCTCTCGATCGAGCAGGTCCGCTTCCGCGACCGCCTCGAGACCTCGATCGACATCGCCCCGGACGTGGCCTCGGCGAGCGTGCCGAGCTTTCTCCTCCAGCCCCTCGTCGAGAACGCGATCAAGCACGGCCTGCCCGGACGGGGCGGCCGAGGACGGATCGCGATCACGGCGCGCCGCGAGGGCCGCGACCTCGAGGTGACGGTGCGGGACAACGGGCCGGGCCCGCGCCCGAGCTCGATCGATACCACCGGCGGGATCGGCCTGCGCAACACTCGCCGGCGTCTCGAGGCGCTCTATCCGCGCCATCACCGCCTCGAGCTGATCGCCGCGGCGGGCGGGGGCGCAGAAGTTCGGGTTCGGATCCCGCTGTCCCTGGCCGTTCCGATCCCGGCGCCGGCGCCGGCCGCCGTGATCTCGCGCGCGTCCTAGTTCCGGGGCGAACCGGAATCCCGAGGGAGGCTGCGTTCGAGGACCTGTTCGGAGGTCAGGCCATAGATCGGCGGCGTCGCGACGCCGAGGATGCCGAGCGCCATGTAAAGCTGCCCGCGATGGTGAATCTCGTGCTCGGTCATGAGGCGGAGCCATGAGCCGATGCGGAGGTTGACGCCTCCCGGGGTCTGGCACGTGCGCTCGAAGTCCTCGTCGGAGAGCGCGCCGAAGATCGCCATCGACTCCGTGTGGCAGCGCTCCATGTAGGCTCGCACGGCCTCGACGCCGTCGGCGAATTCGGGGCCGCAACCCGAGTAGCGCGACTGTCGGCCGCTCACGTTCTCCGCGAACATGTCGCGCTCGATCCCGGCGAGGTGCCGCAGGATGTCGCCCAGCGTGAACTTGCCCGGAGCCCACGTCCACTCGAGACGGTCGGCCGGGATGCAGTCGGCGACGCGCCGCGTCCGCGTGCGCACCTTCTCGAAGTAAGCGCAGAGCTCCGAGGCACGGGACGGCCCCATGGCTCCGACTCTATGCCAGCGGGAGGTGAACGGACCCTAAGAAGGGGGCCACACGGCACCTGGACGTGCTACGTTGGCGGAGATGACGCCGCTTCGGCCGCGTAGCCACTTGGCGAAGCTCGGAGCGGCGCTGGTCCTCGGTCTCGGGATCACGGCCCGGCTCCGGAGCGCCGAGGCCCCGTCGAAGCCTTCCGACCCTCTCGCGGACTGGGCGGTTCAGGAGGGCTACTCCCTGCAGATCGTCGCCACCGGCTTTTCGTTTCCGACCGCGATCGCCGTCGTCGACAACCCGGATCCCGGCCCGAAGTCCCCCAAGCTCTTCGTCACGGAGCTTCGGGGAGGCGTCAAGGCCATCGGCAACGACTGGACGGTCACGGAAATGGCGAACGTGACGACGTTCAAGCCCGACACCGAGTGGCCCGACTCCGCGGGCGAAGGGGGAATGGCCGGCATCTGTCTCGCGCCGGAGCAGGGTTACATGTTCGTGACGTACACCTATCGCGACCGTTACGGAGTCCTGCGCAACGGATTGAGCCGCTTCACCGCCAAACCCCGTTCCTTCGAGGGTCCCGCGACCGACCGGCAGGACTATCTGGACCTCTTCGCCAACGACACGTCGGCGTTCTCGCACCAGATCGGAGCGTGCGTCGTCCGCGGGGACAGCGTCTACATCTCCGTGGGAGACGGAGGCGACCCGGCGGCTTCGCGGAACCTGGACAAGATGCTCGGCAAGCTGATCCGGCTGACGCTGGACGGCCGGCCGCATCCGGCGAACCCCTTCGCCTCCCGCGGGGGCCGGGCCGCGGCCGTCTACGCCTACGGGCTGCGCAATCCGTTCGGGTTCCAGGTCGTCGACGGGCGCGTGTTCTCCGCCGAGAACGGCATCGGGATCGATCGATTCCTGGAGATCCGCCCGGGCGAGGACTACCGCTGGGACGGCACGGACGGGTCCATCGCCGCCAACGCGATCGCCGTCTTCACCAAGACGATCTGTCCCGTCCACGTCGCATACGAGCCGAAAGACCAGGGCCCCCTCCAGCCGCTTCCGCACGCGCGCTTTCTCATCGCGGTCTCGGAGGAGCAGGAGGGCGAGAATCGGCCGGGCGTCATCTCCCTCGAGTACGACTTCGAGGAAAACATGGCCGTCCGCGGCCCCGCCTACCTGGTGCGCTTCGAGCAGCATCGCGAGGGCCAGGGCATCGTCGGCCTCGCTCTGTCGCCCGAGGGCCTCTTCATGGCGCCGATCATGCCGGTGGGTGCGACGGGGGTGATCATGATGACGCGGTACGACCCCGACCGGGCCCACTCGCGGATCCTCGGGCGCGGAACGGGCGCCGCCGAGCTCATCCGCACCTTCAGTTGCCTCAAGTGCCACACGCTCGACGGAGTCGGAGGCATCCAGGGGCCTGCGCTGGACAAGAACTCCCTTCAGACCCGGGTCGAAACCCGCGTGCTCGATCCGTCTTACGCGGCGCTCATCGCACGGATGGATGCGATCCCGGACAAGGTCATGCAGGACACGCGATCGGCGCGCCACGAAGTCCTCTCGGCGAAGCCCGACGACCGCGCCCACCTCTGGATCGTCAACCGGCTTCTCCATCCCAAGTTCGACGAGCCGGACGCCCAGATGCCGAGCATGAACATCACGCGCCCGCAGGCGGAGTCCATTGCCCGCTACCTGTGGAACCGACACCGGCGTCCACCCGCCCCGATCAAACCGCTCGACGTGCTGAAGAGCCGCCGGTTTCTTGCCGGCATCGGCGTCGGATTGCTCGGCGGGCTGGGTCTGGCGGGCGTCGTGGCGCTCCGGGCCAGGCGCCGCACCCGGGGCAAACGCCCGCCGGCGGATCCGCTCTCCGGCTAGCAGGTTGCTGAAAAAGGGTGTGGGATGGCGTTACGAGCGCCGCGGGGTCAGATGCAAGGAAGCGCGACGACGGCGATGCGTTGGCATCGTCGAGGAGCGATGAGATCTTTGAGCGGGCGCTCGACGCGCCCGAAGGGAGCGGGGAAAGGTTCTCGGCTTGCAGCAACGCTCATAGTGGGCCCCGGTAGCAGAGACTCTCGGCCGCCGTTCGCGAAGCGAACGCCCGCGGCCGAAAGCCCCGGACACGACGCCCGCATCCATTTTTCAGCAGCCTGCTAGACCAGATCGGCCGGGCGAATCGGAACCCGGCGCACTCTCTTTCCCGTGGCCGCGAAGATCGCGTTGGCCACGGCCGGAGCCACGGCCGGCACCGGCTGCTCGCCGAGGCCCGTGGGCGCGCGATCGCTGTCGACGATGTGCGTTTCCACGGACGGCATCTCGGAGATTGAGAGGACCGGAAACTCGCGGAAGTTCGTCTCGGCCACCCGGCCGCCGCGAATCGTGGCTTCGCTCTTGAGCGCGTAGGTCAGCCCCCAGGCCACTCCGCTCTCGACCTGGCCCTCGACGCCGAGGCGGTTGACGATCTGGCCGCAGTCGACGGCCGTGACCAGCCGGTGGACGCGGACATCGCCGGCGGCGCCGACGGACACCTCGGCCACCTGCGCGATGAGAGTCCGCGCGTGGTAGATGTTGCAGGCGATGCCGCGGCCCGCGCGGCGTCCCGCCGGCGCCGCGAGCTTCGATCCCCAGCCCGACTTCTCGCCGGCGAGCCGCAGAACGGCCGCGAGCCGCGGGCGATCGAGCTTCCAGCGCCCGTTGGGCAGCGTGAAGACCTGGCCGTCGAGAAGCGACAGCCGCAGCTCGAGGGGATCGCGGCCGAGGCGCGCCGCGATCTCGTCGAGAAAGCTCTCGCGGGCGAAGACGTTCGGCGGGTAGTACACCGCCCGCCACGCGCCCGTGCGGATCGGCGACTCGACCTCCGTGTACTCCGCCGCGAGGTTTTCGATGACGTAGGGATTGTCGTAGCCGCCCCAGGGCGAGACGTCGGTCGGCGAGTCCGCCGGGTCGAAGCCGCCGAACATCGAGAGGTGAAAGCAGGTCGACCGGTGGCTCCAGGCCGTGATCTTTCCGGACGCGTCGATCCCGGCCTCGAGGTCGACCCGCTCGCTCGGATGCAGATAGTCCCCGAGGAAATCATCGCCGCGGGACCAGACGACCTGGACGGGAGCGCCGGCCGCGCGCGCGACCTCGGCGGCCTCCACGGCGTAGTCGGCCCCGAGCCGGCGGCCGAAGCCGCCGCCGAGGAGGGTCACGTGCACGGTGACTTTCTCGGGCGCGATCTTCAGAAGCTCGGCGCACTCCTTCTGGACGCGCTGCGGGTGCTGCGTCGGCGTCCAGATCTCGCAGGTGCCCGACGAAGCCGAGAAGCGCGCCGTGGTGTTCAGCGGCTCCACGCTCGCGTGGGCCTGGAAGGCGTCGCGGTACGTCGCCGACATCCGCGTCGCCGCCGACGCGAGCGCCGCCGGGGCGTCGCCCTGCTGGCGCGTCCGGTGGCGCGCGTGCGCCGACCCGGACGGATCGTCGAGCGTGCGCGCGAGGTCCGCTGTCGTCAGCGAGGCGTTCTTGCCCCCGTCGAACGTCGCGGACGCGGCGAGAGCGTCCCGGCCGGAAAGCGCGGCGTAGCTGTTTCCGGCGATCACGGCCACTCCGGTCGAGACCTCGACGACCTTCCGCACGCCGGGCACGGCCAACGCCTTCGCGGCGTCGAAACGTACGACTTTTCCTCCGGCGACCGGGGGCCGCGCCACGGCGGCGAAGAGCATCCCCGGCACGCGGACATCGAGGCCGTACTGCGCGCGGCCCGTCACAATGTCCGGCCCGTCGATTCTCTTCACGGCCGTGCCGACCAGGCGATAGTCCTTGCGGTCCTTGAGCCGGGGCTCCTTCGGCACCGGAAGCGTCGCCGCCTTCGCGACGAGCTGCCCGTACGGAATCCGGCGGCCCGTGGAGCCGTGGACGACGGCGCCATTCGCCGCCGTGCAATCCGCCCGGGAACGCTCCAGCTCTGCGCGGCCGCCGCGACGAGCAACTCGCGCGCCGCGGCGCCGGCGGTCCGGAGCGGCGTCCAGGAGTCTTCGACGCTGTCGCTTCCTCCCGTGCTCAGGCTGTCGTAACCCGGTCCCGGCTCGGCCTGGCGGATTTTCACGCCGCTCCAGTCCGCTTCGAGCTCCTCGGCGAGGATCATGGCGAGCGAGGTCCGCACGCCCTGGCCCATCTCGGAGTGTCCCACGACGAGCGTCACGGTCCCCTCGCCGTCGATCGAGATCCAGGGATTGGGAGCGAAAGGGGCCGCGCCGCCCGCGGGCCGCGCAAAGAGCGGCACTTCGACGAGCAGCGCCGCCCCTCCCGCGGCGCCCGCCTTCAAAAACTGCCGCCGCGTCGCGCTCATCTCGAGGAGCTCCCCGCGGAGGCGGCCGCCGCGGCCCGGACGGCGCGCCGGATGCGCGAGTACGTTCCGCACCGGCAGACGTGGTCCGCGAGGGCTCCGTCGATGTCGCCATCGGTCGGGCGTGGCGTCTTCCGCAGGAGCGCGGCCGCGGCCATGATCATTCCGGGCTGGCAATAGCCGCACTGGGCGACGTCCTCCGCGAGCCACGCCGCCTGGCAGGGATGCCGGCCGTCCGGCGAGAGACCCTCGATCGTCGTCACACGGCCTCCCGCGCCCGCGACCGCCTCGATCGTGACCTGGCACGAGCGCGCGTCGGCGCCATCCACGTGCACCGTGCACGCCCCGCAGATCCCGACGCCGCAGCCGTACTTGGTCCCGGTCAGCCCGAGCCAGTCCCGGAGGATCCACAAAAGCGGCGTGTTCGGGTCGTCCGCCTCGACGCGCCGCTCCTTCCCGTTGACCGAGATCGCGTAGGTCTTCATCGAAGCGGAGCCCTCCCCCGCGCTTTCAAACGGAGCAGCGAAGCCAGGGTTTTGTCCCGGGGACGAAAGGGTCGAACCCGGGGACGAGTTATTTGGCGCGAGCGACCGTCGTCGTCACGAGATACGTCTTGTCGCTCGATCCGCGGGCGGCCTCCACCCGCGTCGTCTCGGTCCACGCTCCTCCGGCGCCCTCGTAGCGCCACGCCCCGGGTCCCTGCCGCTTCCAGCCCGAATCCCGGAACGCGCGGTCCATGCGTTCGAGCAGGGCATCCGCGCCGGCCGCGGTCGTGACCTTCCAGCTCGTCTCCCAGCGATCCCGCGTGCCCTCGTGCCGTTCGACGCGGCGGGAGTACTCGCTCACCGCGTCGAAGGCGGGATAGAGGTGCCGGTCGGCGAGGCTCGCCCGCGCCCAGCCCGAGTCGGGACGCCAGTCGTACTCCATGCCGACGGCGGCGACCTGGGCCGTCCCCCGGCCGTAGAGCTTCTCGATGACGTGCAGGGCGCCGTCGATCCCCGAGGAGAGCCCCGCCGACGTGATGATCTTGCCGTTGTCGACGAAGCGCTTGTCGCGCACGACCTTCGTCTTCGGCGCGGAGGCCTGCAGGTCGTCGATCATTCCGGCGAACGTCGTGGCCTCGAGCCCGTCGAGCAGCCCCGCCTCCGCCAGGAAGAACGCGCCGTTGCAGACGGAGAGGACGACGTCGGCGGTCTTCGCGGTCTCGCGGATCCACCGGATCAGGCCCTCGTTCGAAAGGTGCGGGGCGACGTTGCCCCCGGGCAGCACGAGAATGTCCGGCTTCGGCGCTCGCGCGAAGGAGTAAGACGGGATGACGGTCATGCCCATCGCGGTGTCGAACGGCGAAGTCGTTTCGGCGACCGAGTAGATCTTGAAGGCCGGCTTTCCGTCGACATAAGCGTGGCCGAGCACTTCCCAGGGACCGGTGTAGTCGATGATCTGGACTCCGGGGAAGAGCAGGATCGCCACGTTGCGGGCGGGGCCCGTCCCCTCTTTCGGCCCGATGGAGAAGGCCGGCAGCGCGATCCCGAGAAGCAGGGCGGCGAGCACGGAGCGTTTCATGGATCCCTCCGGACAGACTAGGTGTTGCGCAGCGCGACCATCGGATCGACCGTGGTCGCCCGGCGCGCGGGAACGAAGCAGGAGACCGCCGCGACGAGCGCGAGCACGGCCGCGACGGCCAGATAGGTCGGCGGATCGGTCGGCGTGGTTTCGTAGAGCATGCTCGAGAAGAGACGAGAGAGGCCGAACGCGCAGGCGACGCCGATGGCAAGCCCCAGGAGAACCAGTCGCATGCCCTGGCCGAGAACCATCCGCAGCACGCCTCCAGGCAACGCCCCGAGGGCCATCCGGATGCCGAACTCCTGCCGCCTCTGGCCGACCGTGAACGAAATGACTCCGGCGATCCCCGTCGCCGTGATCACCAGGGCGAGCAGGGCGAACGCCGCC
Source organism: uncultured Acidobacteriota bacterium (assembly GCA_963782585.1). GTDB lineage: Bacteria > Acidobacteriota > Thermoanaerobaculia > UBA5066 > Gp7-AA6 > DAHUXD01. The sequence goes on along the minus strand of CAWAKL010000007.1, from coordinate 163,368 downwards.
AGCAGGATCGCGGTCAGCCGCGGCATGTCGAGGGCGCTCGTCTGGAGGTCTTCGAGCGTCCGGAAGCGGTCGACCGGCTGTTCGGGCCCGATCGAGTGCACGGCTTCGCGCACCGTCCGCGTGAGCGCGAGCGGTTCTGACTGCGTGCGCACGAGACACGCCGTCGCGAGGCCGGGATACTGGCGCAGGGAGAGGTAGATCTGGTCGACGGGGGGATTGGCGATCCCGTACTGGCGCACGTCTCCCGAAATGCCGACGATCGTCAGCCACACGATCTCGTCCGGCTGGTTGCCGGAGACGCCGATCCGTTTGCCGATCGGGTCTTCCCCCGGGAACACGTGGGCCGCCATCGTCTTGTTGATCACGGCGATCTTCGGCGCTTCGTCGCGATCGGTCCCGGCGATGCCCCGCCCCTTGAGAATCGGGACGCCGATAGTCTTGAAGTAGTCCTCGGACACGCGCTGGAAGTCGGCGCGCGGCTGCGACTCGGGCGTCGGCGCGTCGCGTCCGTCGATCCGGTACTTGCCGTTCGAAGGCCCGCCCTCGGTCAGCGGAAAGCGGCCGGCGAGCGCCACGGAGACGACCCCCGGCTCCGTCGAGAGCTTCGCGAGGACCCGCTCGTGGAAATCGAGCTGCTTCTCGCGCTCGCGGTAGCGCGTGAAGTTGAGGTCGAGCCGTGAGGTCAGGACGCGCTCGGAATTGAACCCGGGGTCGATCTGCCGGAGTCTCCAGAGGGTCCGCAGCATCAGGCCCGCGCCGGCGAGGAGGACGAAGGAGATCGCGACCTGGGCGACGATCAGCAGGTTGCGCATCTTCAGGCGACCGGGCGCGGACGCGGCCGGATCCCGGCCGTCCTGCAGGGCCGAGACGAGGCTCCGCCGCGGCGACAGCGCGGGAATGAGCCCGAGGCCGATGCCCGCGAGCAGCGAGACCGCCAGCGTGAAGAGAAGGACCGGACCCGACACGACGATCTCCGAGGCGCGCGGCGTGAACCGCGCCGCAAACAGGATGAGGAGCTGTCGCCCGGCCACGGCCACGCCGAGGCCCAGAGCTCCGCCGACGATCGCGACGACGACGCTTTCGGTCAGAAGCTGGCGGGCGAGCCTCCCCCGCCCCGCTCCGAGAGCCGAGCGCAGCGCCATCTCGCGCTCTCGGCGCACGAGACGGGACAGCGAGAGATTCGCGACGTTGGCGCAGGCGATGAGCAGGACGAGGCCGACCGTGGCGGCGAGCAGCAGGAACGTCGGGCGGGCGTCCCGCGTGAGCTCCTCGCGGAGGGAAACGGGCGCGATCGACATGCGGGCCGCGACGGGATAATTCTCGGGGTGGTCGTTCGCCATCTTGGCCGCGACTTCCGCGAGATCCTTGCGCGCGCCCTCGAGCGTCGCGCCGTCCTTGAGGCGGGCGAACGCGAGGAGCATCCCGGCGTCCCGGTTGTGCTCGACCTGTTCGCTCGAGCGGAAAGGACAGGCGGAGATTGGCATGTAGACGTCGTTCTCGTCGGGATAGCCCGGGATCGGCGGCAGGACCCCGACGACCGTGTGCGGCCGATCGTTCATGCGGAAGACCTGGCCGACGATCTTCGGATCGCCGCCGAAACTGCGCATCCAGTACTGATGCGAGAGCACGAGCACCGCTTCGGCGCCGTGCCCGTCTTCCCCCTTCAGGAAGGTCCGCCCGAGGATGGGCTTCACGCCCATGAGATCGAAGAAGTGCGCCGAGACGACGCCGGTCGCGACGCGCTCGGGCTCGGGCCGACCGAGCAGGACGAACCACATCGTGTGGTACTCGGCGATCGAGGAAAAACTGCGGGTGAGGTTCTGGAGGTCGGCGATCTCGAGAGGCGCGAAGGCGCCGTCCTCGATGCCGGCGCCGGGGGCGTCGACCTGGATGCGGACGAGCTTGTCTCCGCCGCCATACGGCAGGGACTGCAGGATGACCCCGTGCACCACCGAAAAGATCGCCGTGTTCGCGCCGATTCCGAGGGCCAGGGTCAGAACCGCGGCCGCGGCGTAACCCGGGTACCGGCGCAGGGCGCGCAGTCCGTAGCGCACGTCCTGGAGGATCGTCTCGAAGAGGATGGCCCGGTCGGTCTCGCGGACCTCTTCCTTCGTCTTCTCGACGCCGCCGAACTTGCGGAGGGCCTCGGTGCGCGCCCGCTCCGGGGGCATCCCGCGGCGAACGTTCTCTTCGGTCTCTTTCTCCACGTGGAAGCGGATCTCGTCGTCGAGCTCCTTCTCCACGCGCTTGCCGGCGAACAGGGCCTTCAGGCTTCCAAGCATCCGTGCCATCTCAGGCCTCCTACGTCGCGGCCAGCACGCGCCCCACCGCCGCGGCGAAGCGCTGCCAGCTTTCGGTCTCTTCGGCGAGCTGCCGGCGTCCGGCGCGGGTCATCGTGTAAAACCGCGCCCGACGGTTGTTCTCGGAGCTGCCCCATTCGGCCTGGATCCAGCCCTTCTGTTCGAGACGATGGAGGGCCGGGTAGAGCGAGCCCTGGTTGACCTCCAGGACTTCCTGCGAGAGCTGCTGGATGCGCTGGGCGATCCCCCAGCCGTGCATCGCGCCCGGCGAGAGCGTCTTCAAGATCAGGACGTCGAGTGTTCCCTGCAGCAGATCGCTTCGTTCGGTCGCCATGAGCCCTCCCCTCGGATCTCTACAGGAGAGGATACGAGGTCTCCTGTCGAATGTTTAGGGGAGAGGAAAAGTTTTTTCGCCGCCTCGGGATAGGCTCCCGCCAGCTTTTGCGGAGGACCTGTGACGAAACGACTCACTTCGGTCGCACTTGGCTGGCTCCTCTTTGTATGCGCGGCTCCGGCCGCGGACCCTCCCAAGCCTCCTCCCACTCCGATCGCGATCCAGGCGGCCCGCCTTCTGGACGTCAAGTCCGGCCGCTACGTCGAGCGGCCGGTCGTGGTCGTCGTGGGAGACCGGATCGAGAGCATCGGCACCGCGGTTCCGGCGGGAGCGCGCGTCGTCGACCTCGGCGACCGGGTGCTGCTCCCCGGCCTGATCGACACCCACACGCACATCCTCCTCCAGGGCGACCCGACGGCCGTCGAATACGACGAGCAGATCCTCAAGGAATACCCGGCGCACCGCGTGGCGCGGGCCGTGCGGGCGCTGAAGATCGCCCTCGAGCACGGGTTCACGACGATGCGGGACGTCGAGACCGAGGGTGCCGGCTACGACGACGTGGCGCTCCGGGACGCCGTCAACGAAGGCGTGATCCCGGGGCCCCGCATGAAGGTGGTCGGGCCGGCCCTATCGACGACCGGCTCGTATCCCATCCAGCGCTACCGCCCCGACTGGAAGTTTCCGAGCGGCGTGATGGTCTGCGACGGCGCCGACGGATGCCGCAAGGCCGTGCGGGAGCAGATCGCTTACGGCATCGACTGGCTCAAGATCTACGCCAACACCGGAGGCCTTCGGATGACCGCCGACGGCTACATCGACTCCCCGCCGAACTGGACGAAGGAGGAGATCGAGGCCGTCGTCTCCGAGGCCCACGCGAAGGGCATCAAGGTCGCGGCGCACGCGCGCTCGGACACGGGGCTGCGGCTCGCGATCGCCGCGGGCGTCGACTCGATCGAGCACGGCGACTCGATCCGTCCCGAGGCCGCGCAGGAGATGGCCCGCAAGGGCATCTTCCTCGTCCCCACCCTCGTCGTGGCGGACTACGTCGCCGGACCGAGGGCCGCGGCGGGCTGCGCCGTCTGCGCGCACACCGAGAAGGCGCACGCGAAGTCTTTCGACAATTGCCGCAAGGCCGGCGTCAAGATCGCCTTCGGCACCGACGCCGGCGGGTTCCCCTGGACCGAGATCAACCAGGCGAAAGAGTTCGAGTTCGAGGTCAAGCTCGGCATGACGCCGATCGAGGCCATCCGCTCGGCCACCACCGTGGCCGCCGACCTTCTCGGCATGACGGGCCAGATCGGAACCGTCGAGAAAGGCGCATTCGCCGATCTCGTGGCGATGCCGGGAGATCCCCTCGCCAACGTGGCGGTCCTCCAGGGCATCGACTTCGTCATGAAGGGCGGGGAGATCGTTCGCGCGCCGGCCGCCGGAGCACGCTGAGGCCGGCCGCGTGCTTCGCATCGGCCTGACGGGCGGCCTCGCCTCGGGTAAGTCGACGGTCGCGAAAATGCTGAGCGAGCTCGGGGCCGCCGTGCTCGACGCGGACGAGATCGTTCGCAGCCTCTATCGCGAGGGCGGCGCCGGCGCCGAGGCGGCGCGGACACTCTTCGGCGACGCAGTCCTCGCAGCGGACGGCCGCGTCGACCGGGCCCGCATCGCCGCCCTGGTCTTCGCCGACCCGCAGGCGCGCCACGCCCTCGAAGCGAAAATCCACCCGCTCGTGCGGGCGGAGCGCAACCGCTTCTTCGCCGAGGCCGAACGCCGCGGCGCCGCGGTCGCCGTCGTCGAAGCCTCGCAGCTTCTCGAGGCGAAGAGCGAGTCCGAGTACGACCGCATCCTCCTCGTCGTGGCGCCCGAGGAAGAGCGGGTGCGCCGGTGGGGCGAGAAGGGCGGGGATTCCGAAGACGCGCGGCGCCGAATCGCCGCCCAGATCGGCGTCGAGGCGGCCCGCGAGCGAGCCGACGACGTCCTCGAGAACGGCGGCAGCCTCGGACGAGCTGCGCCAAAGCGTCTCGGAGCTCTATCGGAGCTGGACGGCATAGACTTCCCCGCATGCCCGCGAAGAAACTGAAATCCCCTGCTCCCCTCTCTCCCCGCGACGGCGACATCGTCCTGCTCGTCGGAACGATGAAAGGCCTCTTCCTCTTTTCGTCGGGCCGCTCCCGCCGGTCGTGGCGGATGTCCGGCCCGTTCTTCCCCGGCCGCTCGGTCTACGCCGCGGCCTGGGACGGCCGCGCGGGGCGCCGCCGCATCTGGGCGGCCCCCGCGAGCATGCACTGGGGGGCCGAGCTCGCCTGGAGCGACGACTTCGGCAAGAGCTGGAGCCAGCCCGAGACGCCGCTCGTGCGATTCCCCGAAGACGCGGGAGCGACGCTCAAGAACATCTGGCAGATCGCGCCGGGCCGGGCCGACGCGCCCGACACGCTCTACTGCGGCGTCGAGCCGTCGGCCCTCTTCGAGTCGACGGACGCCGGCCGGAGCTGGAGCCTGAACGCGGGCCTCTGGAACCATCCCCACCGCGAGAAGTGGCAGCCCGGCGGCGGCGGCCTCTGCCTCCACACGGTCCTCGTCGATCCCGCGCGGGAAGGCCGCCTGACCGTCGCGAGCTCGACGGGCGGCGTCTACCGCTCGGACGACGGCGGCCGCAGCTGGCAGGCCCGAAACAAAGGCGTTCGGGCGGAGTTTCTCCCGGACAAGCATCCCGAGTTCGGGCAGTGCGTCCACAAGATCGTCCACCACCCCGCGGCGCCCGGCGGCTCTATCTCCAGAACCACTCGGGGCTCTACCGCAGCGACGACGGCGGCGACATGTGGAAGGACGTCGCCCGCGGCGTACCCTCGGACTTCGGGTTCTGCATGGGCGTTCACCCGAAAGACCCGGACATCGCCTTCATCGTGCCGCTGCACTCCGCCGAGTTCCGCTGCACGCCGGAGGGCAAGCTCCGGGTCTATCGCACGAAGAACGGCGGCGGCTCCTGGGAGGCGATGACCCGCGGCCTGCCGCAGAAGGATGCCTTCGAGACCGTCGTGCGCGACGGCATGGGTGTCGACGCGCTCGATCCGGCGGGCGTCTACTTCGGCACGCGCAGCGGAAAGCTCTTTGCCTCGCGCGACTCGGGGAGGTCGTGGCAGCTCGTGCGGGAAGGGCTCCCGCCCGTCGTCTGCGTCAAGGCGGCCGTGGTCGCCCCGAAGCGCGCTTCCGCGCGGCGCCGTCGAGCCGCCTGATGGCCGTCCAGGTCCTGATCCCCGGCCCGCTGCAGCCCTACTCGGGCGGGCGAAGCCGCATCGGCCTCGCGAGCCCGACGACGGTGGCCGAGGCTCTCGCGGAGCTCTCGGTGCTGCACCCCGGCGTCTCGCGAGCGAGTCCTCGACGAGCGCGGCCAGGTGCGCCCGCACATCAACATCTTCGTCGGCGAGGACAACATCCGCGACGCCTCGGGTCTCGCGACCCGTTTGCCGAAGGACTGCGAGGTCGCGATCCTGCCCGCCGTCAGCGGCGGCTGACGTTCCGTGCGACTCAAATCCTCCACGCCTCCCGGCTGGACCGCGGAGGTTCTCGCCGACTTCGACGCCTTCCTCCTCGATCACGCCGGCTGCGAGCGGAAGGCCTCGGCCGCCGCGCTCGCGCTCGTCGCGCACTACCCGGATCGCCGCTCGCTCGTGAACGAGTGCCTCGCCCTCGCCCGGGAAGAGCTCTCCCACTTCGAGGCCGTGTGGCGCTTTCTCGACGCACGGGGCCTGACGCTCCGGCCGGACACGCGGAGCCCGTACATGGAGCGGCTCTCGCGGGAGTTCCGCAAGGGAAGCGAGGCGTACTTCCTCGACCGGCTCCTCTGCGCGGCCATCGCCGAGGCGCGCGGATGCGAACGCTTCGGCCTCGTGGCCTCCGCGTTGCCGGAGGGCGTCGAGCGCGATTTCTATCGCGAGATCGCGCGCGCCGAAGTCCGGCACCAGGAGCTCTACGTCAACCTCGCCCGCGAGTACTTTCCTCCCGCCGAAGTCGACCGCCGGCTCGAGGAGCTCCTTTCGGCCGAAGCCCGCATCGTCGCGGCGCTTCCCCTTCGCGCGGCCCTCTACGCCTGATGACTCGCAGACGCCTTCGACCCGTATCTGTCCCGCTACGCCGAGCCGGAGGCCCTCGCGGCCGAGGCGCTCTCGGGCGACTTCGGCCACGTGCTCGTCATCCCGTCCTACGGCGAGAGCGAGAGCCTCGTCGCCGCCCTGGGGTCCGTGCCGAAGGGGCCCGCCGGCGACACGCTGATCGTCGTCGTCCTCAACGCCCGCGCGGACTCTCCCCCGCCGGTCCACGAGGCCAACGCGGCCGCCCGCCGGCGGCTCGCCGAGGCCGCGACGGGGCCGATTCGCGAGCTCGCGGCCCCTTCTCCCGTCGTCGAGCATCCGATGGCCCACGGGAAGCTCGTCCTCATCGATCGCGCCGCCGCCGGCCATTACCTTCCCGAGGGACAGGGAGTCGGCCTGGCGCGGAAGATCGGCAACGACTTCGCCCTCGCGCTCCACGGCGGTGGCCGGATCGCCTCGCCCTGGATCCACAACACGGACGCCGACGTCATCCTCCCGAACGACTACTTCGATCAGATCGGGAAGCTCGGGGACCAGCCGGGCAACGCCGCCGCCGTGTACTTTTTCGAGCACCGCTTCGCCGAGGACGCGGACCTCGCCGAGGCCGCCCGTCTCTACGAGATCTCGCTCCGCTACTACACGCTCGGGCTCGCCTGGGCCGGCTCCCCCTACGCGTACGAGGCGATGGGCAGCTGCATCGCCGTGCGTCCCTCGGCCTATGCCGCAGTCCGGGGCTTTCCGAAGAAGAACGCCGCCGAGGACTTCTACTTCCTGAACAAGGTCGCGAAGGTCGGCGCGATCGAGAGGCTCGCGGGCGCCCCGCTCCTTCTGGACGGCCGCGTCTCCGACCGTGTGCCGTTCGGTACGGGCCGGGCGCTGGGAGATCTCGTCACGAAGCCGAGGGCGCGCTCCGGCTTCCGCCTCTATCACCCGGTCGTGTTCGCGCACGTCGCCGCGTGGCTCTCGGTCCTCGAGCGCACCGCGCAATCCGGGGGACGTGTGGATCTCGCCGTGGACGAGATTCCCCGCGACAACCCGTTCTTCCGCGCGACCCTTCTCGTGGAGTCGCTCGAGCGGATGGGCGCGTTCGCGGCGGTGCGCGAGGCCATCGACCGCTCCTCCGGCGATCCGGCGACGATGCGTCGCCACTTCCACGCCTGGTTCGACGCCTTCCGGACGCGCAAGCTCGTCCACGCGCTACGCGACGGCGGCCTGGGATCCCCCGGTTACCGGGAGGCGCTCGCCGAAGCGCCCTTCGCGGGGCTGTCCGCCTCGACGGATGAGGAGCCCGAGGTTCTCCGGCAGGCGCTCATCCTGGAAGAGCGAAAGCTCGCCGCGGCTCCGGCGGGATGGAACGCGGAGGACGCGCTCCCTAGTTGACGGCGCAGGAGCCGGGGCCGCGCGGATCGCCGCACGACCCGCAGGAACTCTCCGACGCCTCCGAGGCGGCGCTCTTCGACGGCCGCCCGCCGCCGGCGCCGACGGCGAAGACCGACAGCAGCTTGTCGATCTTCCGGCTCTCGCAGGAGGGACAGCGCGGCTTCGCGTCGCCCAGGACGAACTCCTCGAAGCGTTTGTCGCAATCGCGGCAGCGGTATTCGAAGAGGGGCATCGCGCGATTCTAGAACGGATAGCCGATCGAGAGGAAGATGCGGCCGGTCTCTTTGACTGTGGCGTCGCGCACGAGGATGCACGGGGACGGGTCGCACGGGATCGGCTCTCCTCCGGCGGGATTCGGCTGCTGTGTCGCCGTGGCCTGGAAGTGGATCGTCCGGAGCTCGATCGGCCGCGCGTACTCGAGACGCAGAGGGCCGACGGGCGTCATGTAGTGAAGGCCGGCGCCGATCGACTGGCGCAGGCCGTCGAGGCCCTCGACCTTGAAGTTGATCGTGCCGGGCGAGGGCCAGACCTGGGCGAGGTCGTAGAACACCGAGACGCCGAGGTTGCCGAGGATCGGATAGCGGAACTCGGCCGTCGCGGCCATGAAGCCGTTGCCGCCGATGATGCGGGGTCCGGCCGTGCAGTCGAAGAGATTGAGGTCGAAGTCGCTCGCCTGGTCCGGAAACTGCTCGGCGCAGGTGCCGTCGCCCGTGACCGGGACCGCCTGCGTGTTGTAGTCCACCGTGATGCGCGGAATGCCGAGGAGATCGGTGGAGAAGCCGCGTCCGGTCGAGGAGCCTCCCGAGTAGAACCGCTCGGCGATGGGCACCGGCACGTCCGCCGCGAGGTCGTACGGGTAGATCGCGCCGATCTTGTAGTTCAACGCCAGCACGCCGCCGAAGAGCCGCTTGAACCAGGCCGCCTGCCCCGAGACCTTGCCGTACCGCGCGTCGTCTTCCGACAGCAGCGGGAAGGCGTACTTGCCCGCGACCGTCCAGTAATAGCCGCTGTGCGGGTCGAGGATGTCGTCCCGCCGGTCGTAGAAGACGCTCGGGCCGATGGCCGCCTGCTGGATCGGGAACGCCGTCTTCGGAAACCGCTCGAGCTCGATCGTCGAGAGGTCCTCGGGGTTCTGCGGGCCGGTCTCCTGGTATTCCAGCCGGAGGCCAACCCGAAGGTACTTCTCGATGAGCTTCGCGGACTCGACGTAGCCGCCGATGCTGTCGATGTTGACGTCCTGGATCGGCTGGCGGCTCACGAACCCCACGAAATTCAACGGTATGTCCGTGTTGAAGGCGAAAGGCTCGAGAAAGCTGGCATAGACGTATCCGCGCGTGGACAGCGGCGCGTACTGGAGCTCGAGCGTGGCGGACTGCATCCGGCCGAAGAGGTTGCGATAGGTCCCTCCCACGATCCCGAACACGTCGTTGCGGTTCGTGGTCGCTCCGGCCGCGTACTCGTAGCCGAAGCCGTAGAGCAGAGAGAAGCGGCGGGCCTCGGTCAGCTCGACGTCGATCGTCCGCGTCTGGTTCTCCGGGTTGATCGGCTGCGGCCGGACGTCGATGGATCGAAAGACCCCGGTCCGCGCCAGGTTCTGCTGCGTGCTGGCGATCTTCTCCTCGGAAAACGGCTCGCCCTCCTTCCACGCGACCTGTCGGCGGATCCGCTCGACGCGCGTGAAGGCATTGCCCCGGATGATCGTCCGGCCGAAGAAGGCGCGCTCCCCCTCTTCGACTTTGTAATCGACGTCGACGGCCGTCCGGTCCTCCGAGATCGTGTAACGGTCCTGGACCGTGGCCGAAGGCCAGCCCGTGTCGCGGTAGCGCGACGTGAGGGCCCCGACGTCGTGACGAACGGCGGCGGGGTTGAACGGATCGCCGACTTTCACGGTGAGAAGCGAATCCAGCTCCTCCAGCGCCAGGTGCTCCGCCCCCTCGACCTGCCGCTGCCGCACGAAGGCCCGCGGGCCTTCGACGATGAAGACCGCGACCTTGAGAAGCTCGGGCTTCGAGCCGTCCTGGACCGAGGACTGGACGCGGGCGTCGATCCAGCCCCGCCTCTGGTAGTAGCCGAGGATCGCCGACACATCCCCCTCGAGGTTGGAGTCGATCAGCCGCCCCTTCGCGACGACGGGCAGCCCCTTCGGCCGCGTGACCATGAGGTCGCGGAGCGTGCCCTCGGGTACCGAGGCGTCGCCGTCGATCGAGACGGACTCGACGGCGTACTTTGGACCGGCGTCGATCGCGAGCGTCACGAGCACGGGATCCGTCCCCGCGGCGTCCGTTGCGGTGGCCGTGACCTTCGCGCGGTAGTGGCCCGCCTTCTGGAGCTCGGCGCGCCGGTCCGTGGTCCACTGGTCGAGCAGGTCCTCGTCGAACGACTGCAGCTCGAGCAGAGCGAGGATCTGCTTCGCGGCCGCCTTGGGCTTGAGGCCTTCCGCGGCGATCTCGTAGCGGGGCCCGACGGTGATGCGGTAGACCGGGCGGATCCGGCCGTCGTCGGTCGGCTCCGCCGCGATCAGGTCGACCGACCCGCGGTAGTAGCCCTGCGACAGGAGGAACTTCCGCATGCGCTCGGCGTCCTCGCGCGCCCTGGCTTCCTTGTAGACCTCGCCGGGATCGAGCTTGAGCTTGGCCCGTTTTGCGAGTTCCGCCGCCGTGAAGGGGGCTGTCTTTCCGTCAAAAAACGGCTCGGTGATCCGGGCGCGCTCCCCCGCCTGAATCCGATAGATCGCGGTCACCGTGAAGGCGACCGGGTCGAAAACGGCCTCGGGCTCGACCTTCGGGGCGAGGTAGCCGTCCGCGAAGAGGCGGCGCTCGATGCCGGTGGTCCCCGCCTCGAGCGCGGACGGCTGAAAGGGGTCTCCCGCCGCCAGCGGCACGACGCGACGCAGCTCTTCCCGCGTCGGCCCGAACTTGCCCTCGAGCTCGATCGCGCGGACGATGTAGGCCCGCCACACGTAGATGATGACCCGCAGCTCGCCGTCGGCCTGGGGCTCCGCATCGACGACCACGTTGGAGAAGCGGCGCGTCCCGTAGAGGTTGCGGATCGTCGCGCCCGTTTCCTGCTCCGTCAAAGGCCGCCCGGGAACGATCGCGACGAGGTCCTCCATCTCGTCGTGGTCCACCTCGCCGTCGGAGGCGTAGGCCACCGAGGCCACGGTCTTCCCCCAAGGGAGGGCAGCGTCCTGTGCCGACGCCGCGAACGCCGTCAGAGCCGCACCGAGGATCCCGGCCGCCCGAGCGAACCGCATCAGAGGCGCTGGCGCTTCCGGAACGTGACCGAGTAGTTTCCGTCTTCGTCCCGGATCAGCTGGATGAAGATGGATTCGGTCACCTGCCATTCGATGCGGATGATCGGCTCCTTGCTCGAATCCAGAGCAATCGAGGAGGTGACGACGAGGTCCTGAGTGATCTGCTTGCCGATCGTCGTCCGGAACGTCGTGAGGTTGCTGCCCTCGAAGACCGGGTCGATCTGGAAGCGGTCGAGCTTGAAGAGCTGCCGGGTGCCGCGCGTCAGCCCGCCCGTGACCGCGCCGGTCACAATGCCCCCGGCGGCAGACACCAGCTGATCGGTCCCTCGGTCCTCATGACGGGTGTCGGGTGGCGAGCCCGAGAGCACGAGCCCGAGGATCTGATCGTTCGAGAGCGGCGGATCCGACACGAACGTCGCGTTCACGCGCGGCCAGGTTCCGACCAGCGAAACGGTCAGGTCGTACGCCTTGATCTCGGCGCGCGCTCTCAGATCGACGAACGGGGAGATCCTCGTCGTGCTCGAGAAGGTGATCGCTCCGTACTCGATCTCGTAGCGCACGTCGGAGAAGACGACGCGCCCACCCTCGTCGAGAAGGATTTGTCCGAGGAGCACCGGCTCGGAGAGCGTGCCGCGGGCGGTCAAGTCCACCGTGCCCGAGAGGCGGGCCACGTTGTTGCGCACCTCGAGGGAGGCCGCCGAAACGATCCGGACGTCCAGGGACGTCCGCTCCTTCCAGGGCTCGCGGGCGGCGAGGGCGGCTCCGGGGCGGCTTCGGGACAGGAGGTCCGAAACCGTGACGTCGACGTCCTTCGTGTACGTCCCGCGCTGCAGCGTGATCTCTCCGCGGATCTCGCGATCCTCGAGGTCTCCCGAGGCCACGAGGTCGGCGTCGACGACGAGGCGCAGCGACGGGATCGCGCGCACGGAGACCCGGCGGCCCTGCAGCGCCATGCGAAAGCTCGAGAGCTTGTACCCTTCGAGCCGGAACGTTCCGGCGACGAACGCCTCGCCGTCGGCGACTTTGGCCCGCAGTCCGTCGATTTCTCCCGAGCCGCCGATCAGCCGGAGAGTGCCCTCGATGTCCTCGAACGAGTATCCGAATGCCCGGTAACGCCCGTCCGCGATCCGAATCGAGCCGTTGAGGTCCGGTTTCTCGACTGTCCCGCTGGCGGCGACGTCGAAGGTGAAGACACCCGTCGCTCCGAGACCGGGGCGCACGAGATCGAGAATCGCGGCCTGGGCCTCGCCCGAGATCCTCCCGTTGATCACGCGCGGGCTCGCCGCCGTATCGAGAGTGCCCCGGAGCGTCAGGTCGATGCCCTCGCCGACGGCGCGGAGGTTCTCGAGCGTCACGCTCCGGTTCTGAATCGACACCTTGGCCGGGCCGGCCGTCCGCAAAAGCCCCGGGCGGTCGCGCGTGTCGAGTCGGGCTTCCCGGACGAGGATCTCGCCGGACACGGCGTCTCCGCTCTGCTCGGGCCAGACGAAACGCCCGCTCGCGGAGAGCGCCCCGCCGACTCCTTCGGGAAGCTCGAACGGCGTGAGGGCGAGAAACGCCGAGACATCCGAGGCGTCGAGGTCGACGTCGACCCGTCCGGGAGAGCCGAACGGTTCCCCGCTGCCGGTCAGCGTCCAGCGGTCGGGGACCGAGAGCGTTCCGGAAAGTTTGCCGCGCGAGAGGCGCGCCTCCAGCCGCGGGGAGAGCGCGGGCGGCAGGGGGCGTCCGTGGAAGACCGCCTCGGACAAGGCCGCCGAGACGGTCAGGTCGGGATGGTCGAACTCCCCCGAGCCCGTGATCTGGAAGGTGAGATTGCCCGAGAGATCGTCCGAGGCTTCCCGAACGGCCTGCAGATCCTGGATCGGAACGGCGTCGCCCGCGAGCCGCACCTCGAACGTTCCCTCGCGGTAGGCGATCGCCCCTCGTCCCCCGAGCGTGCCGCCGTTGAGCTCCGTGCGGACTTCCTCGAGCTCGAAGCGTCCCGGCTCGAGCGTGGCCCGCGCCGTGATCACCGGGAACCTCTGTCCCCAGACCTCGGCGTCCGCGAGCGTCATCGTTCCCGATCCCGAGACCGCATCGGGCGGGTTTCCGTAGAGGGGAAACGTGCCGGTCACGCGTCCGCCGACCGGATACTCGAGGTCGAGATAGTCGAGCAGCCGGGAGACCGGGTAGTCCTTGGCCGAAACGGTGACCTCGAGCGTGGGACGCTTCGGATCCCGGCGGTATCGAACCACGCCCTCGAGCGAAAGCGTCGCGCTGCCTTCGTAGACGCGGAGGGGCTGGAAGAGAAAAGCGCCGTCCTGCATTCCGGCCGTTCCCCGCACGCTTCCGAAGAGCACCCCGGCATAGCTCGTGTTCTCGGCCGAGATCTGGGCGGTCACTTCCGGATTGCCCCAGGACTTCGCGATGTGCCCATCCGACCTCGCCGCTTCCGCCGAGCCCGAGAGGCTCCGGCCGGCCTCCGCTCGCCGCCGTGAAGTTCTGAAACAGGCGGTCGACCTCGACGAGATCGCGGGAGCGGAGCCGAAAGTCGAAGTCCGGCGTCCACTGGCCGATCCGAAGGCCGCCGGTCAGCTCGAGAGAGGACGCCGGGAAACGAAACGTCGTTCCGTCGAAGCCGATCCGCCCGTCCACGATGCTCAGCGTGCCGCCGCCCCCGGTCGGTATTCCGAACCGGCCGCGGACGATCGAGGACGCGGGGCCCGGCTTGATCTCGAGGGTCGCGCCGCCGTCGGCGCGCTCGAGCCCGCCTTCCGCCCAGCGCAGGGCGATCGAAAGCGCCGCGCCGCCCGAGAGCCCGGTGCCCGGCAGGTCGATGTCGCCGAAGAAGCGCTCGAGCGAGAGGTTGCGCACATCGAGGGCGAGCGTCATCGGCTTCTCGCGCTGACCCCCGGCGAGGTTCTCGATGCGAAACAGGCCCGGACGCCAGGCCGCCCGCGTAGCGAGCCTGGGAGATTTCGGCGACCAGCGCCTCCGGACGCGCCGAGACCGTGGCCTCGAGGTCCTCGAAGAGGAAGCCCTTGGCGTCGACCTTCGGGGCGCTGAGCTTCCCGGCGATGCGGAAGCCTCCGGCGGGAGGGATCCGTACCTCGGCCCGGATGCTCGCGTCCCCCGCGAAGCCGAGCTTCGCGCGGAAAATCCGCTCGACCTCGGAGATGTGGACCTCGCCCGCGAGGAGCAGGAGGATCGTGGAGTTTTCCCCCGGCCTCTCGACGCCTCCCGAGGCCCGCAGGTCGCCGAACTCACCGACGGCGCGCAGCTTGTCGATCGACGCGCCCCGCTCCGGATCGAGGCGGAAGGCGAGGTCGAGCCCGAAGAGAAGAGGCTCGGCATTCGGCAGCTTCAGCTCGGCCCTGCGGGAGGCGAGCGTGCCCGCGTAGCGGCCGCGGCGGAGCGATTTGAGCTCGAGCGCGAAGTCCTCGAGACGGCCGTCCATTCCCATCTGCCGGCCCTCGAGCTCGAAGAGGCCGCGCTGGATGACGAGCTCGCCCACGCGCACGGCCAGCCCCTGCTTCTCGGCCGGACCGGTCAGGCCCGGCGGCAGATTCCAGGTGCCGTCGTCGAACTGGACGAGCGACACCTTCGGCTCGACCGCCCGCACGCGGCCCAGTCGCAGCTCGCTCCCGCTGACCGAGACACCGCCGCCGATCGTCAGCTCCGACGCCGAGAGGAGAGGCTCGCCGGGGATGCGGGGGTCGTTCTCGATCCGCACGTTCGCGAGCGTGAGCGAGGGCGGGAAGATTTTGAACTGCACGCGCGTGAAGCTCACGGGCCTTTTCAGCAGCTCGGACAGACGCTGCTCCGACAGCCCGAGCATCAGGGTCTGGAATCGGTCCGAGTTCCAGATGGAGTAGACGGCGAGGACGAGGAAGACGAAGACGATCAGCAGCAGCCGACGGGCGGACAGACGCTGCGCCTCGTGCGGCGTCTCGTCCCGTTCGTCGCGCGCGTCGCCGCCCGACATTCGGAGTTCTACACGCCCCAGGAAAGCTTGCTCGCGAGCTGATCGAAGTGATCGGCTTCAGGCGGGCGAAGCAGCGTCACGGACGCGGGGCTCGAACGGACGACGACGGTCAGGCCGGAGACGATGGGAAACCCTTCCTGGCCGTCGAGCGTCAGGTACACGCCGCCGTCGCGCCGCTCGGGCCCGACGACGCGCACCCGGATTTCGGTGGACGCGGGAACGACGAGCGGACGCTGGGCGAGCGTGTGGGGACAGATCGGCGTGACCACGATGGCCGGCAGCTGCGGGTGAAGTATGGGGCCGCCCGCCGAGAGGTTGTAGGCCGTGGATCCCGTCGGCGTCGAGACGATGACGCCGTCGGCGCGAAACTCGGCGACCGTGCGGCCGTCGAGGACGATTGCGAACGTCGAGATCCGGGCGAGCGCTTCGCGGTTCAGCACGGCGTCGTTCAGGGCCCGGTAGTGGCCGTGATGCGGCCCCCGCGGGACGGAGACGTCGAGAGCTCCCCGGCGGTCCTCGCGGAAACGCCCGGCCAGGACGTCGTCGAGCCTCGCGATCAGCTCCTCCTTCCGGGGGAGGCCGGCGAGAAACCCGAGCATCCCCACGTTGACGCCCAGAAGCGGGGTCTCCGGAGGGGCGGTGCGCGCCACCGAGAGCAGCGTACCGTCGCCGCCGAGGACGATGACCAGGTCGGCCTCGCGGGAGATCCCGGACCGGGGCAGGCCCTTCGGGCGCCGGAGGGCCTCGGCCGTGGCGTCCTCGATCAGGACCTTCCGGCCCCGGCGTTTCAGCGCCCTCTCGAGGGAAGCGGCCAGGCGGAGGGCCGCCTCCGAGGAGGTCTTGGCCACGATGCCGACGCGCGGGAACTTCGGCGCGGACGCCCGTGACCCCTTCATCAGGCTCAATTTACACGAAATCCGAGCAGAAACTCCTCGTTGCCGCGCGCTCCCCGGATCGGCGACGGGATCGACCCGAGAACCTCGAGACCGAGCCCGCGACCCGCCTCTTCGATCTCGGCGACGACGCGCCGCCGCGTCTCTTCGGACTTCACGACGCCGCCGCGCGGCACTTCGCGCCGGCCCGCCTCGAACTGCGGCTTGACCAGGGCGACGAGCGAGGATCGCGGGCGCGAGGAGATGCACGATCGGCGGAAGAACGAGGCGCAGCGAGATGAACGAGACGTCGACGGCGGCGAGCTCCACCGGCTCCGGCACTTCCGCCGCCGAGAGCGCGCGGGCGTTGACCTTCTCCCGCACGACGACGCGCGAGTCGTTCCGAAGCTTCGCGTCGAGCTGACCGTACCCCACGTCCACCGCGTAGACGCGCGCGGCGCCGCGCTGCAGGAAGCAGTCCGTGAAGCCGCCCGTCGAGGCGCCGACGTCGAGGCAGACGCGGCCCCTCGGATCGAGCGCGAAGTGGTCGAGCGCCGCCGCGAGCTTCAGGCCGCCGCGCGAAACGTAGGGATGCGGCGGCCCCGCGACGAGGATCTCGGCGTCCTCCGGGACGGCGACGCCGGCCTTCTCGGCCCGGCGTCCGCCGACCGTCACGAGGCCGGCGAGGATCATCGCCTGCGCCCGCTCCCGCGACGGCGCGAGGCCGCGCTCCACGAGGAGGCGATCGAGGCGCGCCTTCAAAACGTGATCGCGACCTTCATGACGCCTTCGAGAGCGCGCGCCTGCGCGAACGCCTCCCCGGCGCGCCCGATCGGGTAGCGGTGCGAGACGAGGTCGGAGACCCGGACCTGCCGCCGGGAGATCCGCTCGAGAGCGTCCCGCGTGTCGTCCGGCCCGCAGGAGTAGGACGGAAGGACGGTGACCTCGCGGAAGTAGAGCTCGAAAAGATCGGCCGGCCAGACCTCTCCGGGCGGAGCCATCGTGAAGAGCAGGAGCGTGCCTCCGGGAGCCACGGCGTCGAACGACTCGGCGACGACCTCTCGCTTGCCCGGGGAGACGAACACGACGTCGAAGCCCCCGGGGGCCACGCGGCGCGCGCCTGCCGCGAGCGCCTCGCGAGACACATCGATCCGGGCGTCGGCTCCGCTCTTCTTCCGCCGCGGCCAGGCGCGACGCCACCCGGTCCGCGCCGGCGATCCTCGAAGCGCCGAGGGCGCGCGCGAGCCGGATCGCGAGCTGTCCCGCCGGCCCGAGGCCGACGACGAGAATCGACTGCCCGCGCGAAAACCCGGCGCGTCGAAGCGCCTTGACGACGGTCGCCAGCGGCTCGACGAAGCTCGCCTCCTCGTCGGTGACGGCATCCGGAATCTTCAGAGTGTCCTGCGCGAGGTTTCCGGCGGGGATCCGCACGAGCTCGGCCATGCCCCCGGGCTCGAGCCGCGACCCCCGCCACTGCGGGCAATGCACGTAGCGCCCGGCCGCGCACACGGCGCAGGCGAGACAGGGCGCATGATGGTGCGGAGCGACGCGGTCGCCGACCTCGAACTCCGTCACGCCCTCTCCGACCGCGCGAATGACGCCGGAAATCTCGTGCCCGAGGACGGTGCCGGCCTTCCGGCGGACGTACCAGTCGAGCAGGTCGGAGCCGCAGATTCCGGAGACCCGGGTCTGGAGCAGCGCCTCGCCCGGACCGATCTCGGGCTCCGGAAGGTCGACCGTCGCGACCGATCCGTCTTCGCGGACCGTGACGGCCTTCATGCCCGGGGCGCGGTCGCGGCGATCTCCCCGACCGCGGCCACGAGCCGGTCGACCTCTTCTTCCGTCGTGTAGCAGGCGGCGCCGGCGCGGACGAGGCCGTCCTTCCCGTGTCCCAGGCGCTCGGCCACCGTCCAGGCGTAGAAGTCCCCGCTCGAAAGGTAGAGGCCCCGCTCGGCGAGCGCCTCGGCCACCTCGTCGGCTGTCCTGCCCGCCACGACGAAGGAGATCGTCGGAGTGCGCGGCTCCGACGGCCCGGGGCCATAGAGGCGCACGCCCTCGATCGCACCGAGGCCGCGCCACATCCGCGCGAGCAGTCTCCGGCCGCGTTCGTGGAGCGCGGCGTACGCGGCGGCGAGGCCGGCCCGACGGTTGGGGGAACCGGGCCCCGCGAGCGAGGCCAGAAAGTCCACGGCCGCCGCGGCCCCCACGATCCCCTCGTGCGAGAGCGTCCCGGTCTCGAGGCGCTCCGGCGAGTAGTCGGGCGCCGGGACGAGCCGGGGAACTTCGAGCGCTTCGATGAGGGCGCGGCGTCCCCAGAGCACTCCGAGGTGCGGCCCGTAGAACTTGTAGGGAGAGCAGGCGAGGTAGTCGCAGCCGAGCCGCTCGACATCCGGCAGGACGTGCGGCGCGGAGTGCACGGCGTCGACGAAGGAGAGCGCTCCGGCGTCGCGCGCCAGGCCGCAGATCCGCTCGACGTCGTTGATCGTGCCCAGCGCATTCGAGGCCCAGCCGATCGCGACGAGCTTCGTGCGCGAGCCGATCGCGTTCTCGAGATCCTGCGTGTCGAGCTGCCCGGTCTCCGGCCGCATCCGGACGGTGCGGATCGTGACGCCCCGGTCCCGTTCGAGCGCCTTCCAGGTGTCGACGTTGGCGTGGTGGTCGAGCTCCGTGACGACGATCTCGTCGCCCGGGCCCCACGCGCGGCCGAGGGCGCGCGAGAGGTGGAAGGTCAGGCTCGTCATGTTCTGGCCGAACGCGATCTCGGAGGCGTCGCCGTGGAGGAACTCGGCGAGCGTCGCCCGGGCCTCGCCGAGCGCCGCGTCGGTTTCGACCGAGGTCGGATAGCGCCAGTGCGTGTTGGCGTTGTGCTTGAAGAGATAGTCGGCCATCGCCCGGACGACGTTGACCGGCACCTGCGTGCCGCCCGGGCCGTCGAAGTACGCGACTGGCACGCCTCCCTGGCGGCGCTCGAGGGCCGGAAATCGGCCGCGGATCGTAGCGGTGTCGGATACTTCGCCGGCGGGCGCGGGGGCTCGGAACGCGGGCGCTTCCATCGCGGCGGCGAGAATATCAGGCGGCCCGCTTGAACACGGTCCCGTTCTGCCTTAGCGTGCGCCGACGGCATGACGAGTCTGGCGCCGCGCGCGGCTGCGCATCCGAAGCTCTCCATCGAGGAGGCGCGCCGCATGGCGCTCGACCTCTTCGGCCTCGAGTCCTCGGAAACTGCCGAGCTTCCGAGCGAGCGGGACCAGAACTTCCTCCTTCGGGCACCGCGCGGCCCTCTCGTGCTCGAGCTCGCGGGCCCGAGCGAAAGCGACGACGTCAAGGACCTCGAGAACCGGGCGCTCGCCTGGATCGCCGAGCGGGCGCCGGAGCTGCCGGTGCCGAGGCTGATGGGCCGGTCGCCGGACGGACGGGCGCGCCTGCTTTCGTATCTGCCCGGGACGATCCTCGCCGAAGCCCGCCCCCGCTCGCCGGCCCTCTTTTCGAAGGTCGGCGCGCTGCTCGGCCGGCTGGATGTCGCGCTGTCGGGCTTCCGCCATGCCGCGGCCGTCGGGCGGGACTTGCACTGGGACCCGGCGCGCGCGGCGGACGTCGTCGGGCGCCACCGGGGCGCGATCACCGATCCGATCCGGCGCGAACTCCTCTCGCGCTTCCAGGCGCTCTACGGCTCGGAGGTCGCGCCGCTTCTCCCCGGTCTTCCCCGCAGCGTGATTCACAACGACGCCAACGACTACAACCTCCTCGTGGGCCCGCCGACCGCGGCCCCCGAGGATCGCGCGATCACAGGACTTCTGGATTTCGGCGACATGGTCGAGACCTGGACGGTCGGCGAGCTCGCGGTGGCCCTCGCGTACGCCATCTTCGGACAGGCCGAGCCGCTCGCCGTCGCGAGGCGCCTCGTCGCCGGGTACCACGCCGTCCGTCCCCTCTCGGAGCCGGAGCTCGGCGCCGTCTGGCTGCTCGCGGCCATGCGTCTCTGCACGAGCGTCGCCCTCTCCGCGCATCGCCGCACGGCCGAGCCCGGAAATCCCTACCTCCTCGTGAGCGAGGACGGCGCGTGGGAAGCGCTCGGGCGCATGGCCGAGATCCACCCGCGTTTCGCGCGCGCCGCCCTGCGCCACGCCTGCGGCTTCCCGCCCTGCCCGCAGACGCCCGCGATCGAGGCCTGGCTTCGCGCCCACCGCGGAGAATTCGCGCCGGTCGTCGACGCCGACCTCACCCGCGCGGTCGTCTTCGACCTGTCGGTCGGCAGCCCCGAGTTCCGGACCCCCGCGGAAACCCTCGACACGGCGGCCATGACGCCCCGCCTCTTCTCGAAGATCCGCGAGGCCGGGACGAACGTGGGGATCGGCCGCTACGACGAGGCGCGGCTCGTCTACGGCGGCGATGCCTTCGCGTCCGACTCCGCCGCCGGCCGAGAGCATCCCGAGCGCCGGACCGTGCACATCGCCGTCGACATCTTCATGGAGCCGGGCTCCCCCGTCTACGCGCCGCTCGCCGGCCGCGTCCACGCCGTCCACGACAATGCGGCCCGCTTCGACTACGGCCCGACCGTCATCCTCGAGCACGCGCCGGAGGGCGCTCCCCGCTTCTACACGCTCTACGGGCATCTCGCGCCGGACTGTCTGCGCGAGCTGGCCCGGGGCGCGGAGGTCGCCCGCGGGCAGCGCATCGCCGCGATCGGGGCGCCGCCGGGAAACGGCGACTGGGCGCCGCACGTCCACTTCCAGGTCGTCACCGACATGCTCGACCGCGAGGGAGAGTTCCACGGCGTGGGCTCGGCGAGCGAGCGCGCCGTCTGGCTCGCGCTCTCACCGGACCCGAGCCCGCTGCTCGGCCTCGATGCCGCGAACGCCGCATTCCGCGCGCCGGCGGACAGCGCGACGCGCCTGTCGGAAGAGCGGAGCCGCCGGCTCGGCCCGAGCCTCTCGCTTTCGTACCGCCGGCCTCTCGAGATCCTCCGGGGCGCCGGCACCTCCCTCTTCGACGAGGCGGGCCGCGAGTTCCTCGACATGGTCAACAACGTCGCCCACGTCGGCCACGCCCATCCGCGGGTCGTCGCCGCCGGAGCGCGGCAGATGGCGGTCCTGAACACGAACACCCGCTACCTGCACCCTTCGATCCTCCGCTACGCCGAGCGGCTGGCCGCCACGTTTCCCGATCCGCTGTCCGTCTGCTTCTTCGTGTGCTCGGGGAGCGAAGCCAACGAGCTCGCCCTCCGCATGGCACGGGCGCACACGGGGCGCCGCGGCGTGATCGTCCTCGGCGGGGCGTACCACGGCAACACGCAGGGACTCATCGACGTCAGCCCCTACAAGGTGGACCGCCGCGGCGGCTCGGTCCGGCCCGAGCACGTTCGCGTCGTCCCGATGCCCGATGACTACCGGGGGCTCTACCGGCGGGAGGATCCCGCGCGGACCGACAAGTTCGCGGCCCACGTCGAAGAGGCCGCGCGCGGCGGCGAGATCGGCGCGTTCCTCTGCGAGAGCCTGCTCTCGTGCGGCGGGCAGATCGTGTTGCCCCCCGGATACCTTTCGGCCGTCTACCGCCACGCGCGCGCCGCGGGCGCTGTCTGCATCGCCGACGAGGTCCAGGTCGGCTTCGGCCGCGTGGGCTCGCACTTCTGGGGATTCCAGACTCAGGGCGCCGACGTCGTCCCGGACATCGTCACCATGGGCAAGCCGATCGGCAACGGCCATCCGCTGGCGGCCGTCGTGACGACCCCCGCGATCGCCGCATCGTTCGCCGGCGGCATGGAGTACTTCAATACGTTCGGCGGCAACCCCGTCTCCTGCGAGATCGGCCTCGCCGTCCTCGACGTGATCCGGGACGAAGCCCTCCAGGCGCGCGCCCTGTCGGTGGGCGGCCTGCTCCGCTCCGGGCTCGAGCGATTCGTCGAAAAGCACGACGCCGTCGGCGACGCGCGAGGCCTCGGGCTCTTCCTCGGGCTCGAGCTCGTCGAGTCGAAGGCCTCTCGCGCGCCTTCCGCCGCCCGGGCCTCGTACGTCGTCGAGCGCATGAAGGACCACGGCATCCTGCTCTCGACCGACGGACCGGACCGCAACGTGATCAAGATGAAGCCGCCGCTCGTCGTTCGGCGAAGAGGATGCGGCGCGGGTGCTCGAGGCATACGAGCGCGTGCTCGCGGAAGACTTCCTGAGGTGACGATGCGGCGATCCCGTTCCTGGCTCGTCCCCTTCCTGCTCGGGGCCGCCGCGGCGGCTCGCCTCCGCGCAAACGCCGCGCCGGACCGAGAACGTCGTCGTCATCGTCACCGACGGTCTCCGCTGGCAGGAGGTCTTCGGCGGAGCCGAGGCCCTTCTCATCTCGTCGAAGCCCGGAGGCGTCGAAGACGAAGCGGCGACGAAGCGGGAGTTCTGGCGCGACACCCCGGAAGGGCGGCGCGAGGCGCTCCTCCCCTTTCTCTGGACCGTCGTCGCGAAGCAGGGCATTCTCTGGGGCAACCGCGAGGCCGGGTCCTCCGCCCAGGTCGCGAACACGTTCAAGTTCTCCTATCCGGGATACAACGAGATCCTCACAGGCGCGCCGGATCCGCGCATCGACTCGAACGAGTACGGCCCCAATCCCAACGTGTCGGTCTTCGAATGGATGAACGGGCAGCCGGGCTTCGAGGGCCGCGTCGGCGTCGTCGCGGGATGGACGGCGTTCGACCGGATCTTCAACCGGCCCCGCAGCCATCTCGACATGCGCATCGGCTGGGAGACGCCGGTGCCGGGGGCGGCGACGCCGAGGGCCGAGCTCCTGAACACGATGTACGCCACGATCACGCGCGAGTTCTCGGACATGCCGTGGGACGCGCTCCTGCAGCAGACCCTCCTCGAGTACGTCCGGTCGAAAAAGCCGCGGCTTCTCTTCGTCGGCTTCGGCGAGACGGACGAGTGGGCCCACAACGGCCGCTACGACCTCATGCTGTCCTCGGCGCACGCGGTCGACGGTTTCATCCGCGAGCTCTGGGAGACGATGCAGGCGATGCCCGAGTACCGTGGCAAAACGACCTTTCTGATCACGACCGATCATGGCCGCGGCGGCGGCGAGGAAAACTGGAAGCATCACGACTGGAACGTCGACGGCGCCGAGAACATGTGGATCGCCGCGCTCGGTCCCGACACTCCCCCGCTTGGCGCCCGCGCAAACGTGCCCCGCGTCACGCAGAGCCAGGTCGCGGCCACGGCCGCGGCGCTGCTCGGCAAGGACTGGCAGGCCGCGAATCCGAAGGCCGCGCCGCCTCTGCCGGACGTGCTCCGCCGCTAGGGACGCTCTAGAGCCGGACGACCGCGGGCCCCGGCTGCGTCGAGAAGAACCTCGACCGGCCGGTCGGGTTCGGAAAAGCCTCCGCATACGACTCGCCCCAGCGCTTGCGGAACCCGTCGGCCTCGTCGCTCTTCACGATCGCCCAGACGCTGCCTCCGAAGCCGCCGCCGAAGGCCGACGCCGCGGCGGCGCCGAGCGAGCGCGCGGAGCGCTGCAGAGCCACCGTCTCCGGGATCTGGTTTCCGAGACAGGTCTCGGCCAGCTCCTGGGAGCGGTCGACGAGCGGGCCGATCGGCACGACGTCGTCCTTGGCGAGCCAGTCCGCGACCGCCGGAACGAGCACCGTGGACTCCTCGAGAAACTGATCGAAGCGCCCGGTCAGAAACTCGGGCGTGAAGCCTTCCCCGGTGACGGGAATGACGCGCAGGAGGTTGCGGATTCGCTCCGGGGCTCCCGGCACGCCCGTCGCCGCGGCGAGCAGGTTCGCATCCTCGCGCCTCGCGGATCGATTCCAGAGCTCGAGGATCGCCGAGGCCGCGAGCGAGAGCCGGTTGTAGCGGTCCCGCGCGTCCCCGGTCTTGTCGGAGGCCACGCCGCTCGAGGCCACGACCAGCGTCCAGCCGTCCGGCAGGGCGACGGACCGTTCGCGCCGGACGGGGCAGAAGGCGTACTGGGCGACCCGGCCGGGACGGCTGCAGAGGATGGCGGTCTGGTCTTCGCTTCCGCCGAACGTGCCGACGCCGTGCTCGCCCGAAAGCCGGCCGAAGGCGCGCCCGTTCTCGAGCGCCCCGAGGTAGCCGCCGAGGTCCTCCGCGCTCGCGATGCTCTCCCGGTATTCCGGGCGCTCCGCCAGCCCGTTGGCCTCGGCCAGCGCCGTGAAGACCGCCACGACGAGAGCGCTCGAGCTCGAGAGGCCGGAGGCCCTCGGCAGGTCGCTCGCGAGCGCCACGTCCGCGCCGTGCAGGCCCGGGAAGTTGCGCGCGAGGCGGGAGGCGACGGTCTCGAGGTAGACCCGCCAGCCGGAGGCGGACGGCACGAGCGCGGGATCCAGCGGCACCTCGGCCTCGAGGTTCCGGCCGGCGTCGACGACGCGCAGAACCGCATCGGCGCGCGGCGACGCGGCGACGCAGAATCCGCGGCCGACGGCGCAGACCAGGCTCCGCCCACCCGCATAGTCGGTGTGCTTGCCGAGAAGCTCGACGCGCCCCGGCACGAACCACCGCCACGCCGGAGCCGCGCCGACCGCCGACGTGAATGCGGCGTCGACATTTCTGAAGAGCTCGCGCTTGCGGCGGGCCTCGGCCGCCGTCAGGCCGGCTGCCGCCAGGCGTTCCTCCAGCGCAGCCGTCACGGGCGCGCCTCCACGGCCTGGAGGCGCCTCTCGACTTCCGCGACGTCGGCGCGCGTCGAGAGATCGAGCACTCCCTCCGCGCACGGGACGCCGCGGTACCGCTCCCCCCGTCGGGCGATCGCCCAACCGACGGCCTGCGGAAGCTCGCGCTCTCCGCGCGAGGAGAGGGGAACTTCACGGCAAGCCTCGAAGATCGCCGGGGAGAAACGCCAGAGGTTCATGCTGAGAAGGACCGGCCCGGCGGGCTGCTGCTCGCCCTTCTCGACGATCGCCTCGAGCCATCCGTCCCGGGAGAGGCGAAGGGTGGCAAACGCCGCCACGCGGTCCCGCGTGAAATTGCTCGCCCCGAGCAGCGCCTCGCGCTCGAAGACCGCGAGGCCCGGCCCCTCGAGGGCGCTCAGCGCGCGGATCGCCGCGACCGGATACAGGTTGTCCGAGTTGAGCGCGACGAAATCCTCGCCGCCCGCGAACTCTTCGGCCGCGAGGAGCGCGTCGCCGCTGCCGCGCGGCGAAGCCTGCTCGGCGAACGCGATCGAGACGCGCTCGCCGCCCGCCCGTTCGTAGTGGGCGCGGAGCGGGCCGCCCCCGGGGGGCGTGACGAGGCACGCGCGCTCGATCCCCGAATCGGCCAGCGACGAAAACACGTAGTCGAGAAAGGGCCGGCCGTGGATCGGCATCATGCCCTTCCACCCCTCGTCCGCCGCGGCCGACTGGACCGGCGATAGCCGCGCCGCCGGGTCGGGCTTCTGCATCCGCGTGCCCCGGCCGCCGGCCAGGACGACGGCCCGGGTCGGGCGCGCGCCGGGACTCACCGCGCGTACTTCTCCGCGCCGAGAAGGTGCAGCGACACGTAGCGGCGGTCGCCCACGACCCAGCTGTCGTGCGGCACCGGGGGGACGGAAAAGAGGGAGCCCTCGGTCAGCTCGATGACGCGCCCGTCCTCGAACGCGACCGTCGCCGTGCCGGAGAGCACGAGGCCCACGTGCTCGACCGTGCAGCGCCCGGCGCCGACTCCAGGCCCGACGTGGAGGGACCATTTCCAGCCCGGCTCGTACGTCGCGCGGGCCAGGCTCATCCCGCCGATCCGGACGAGCTCGAGACGGCCCTTTTCGAACACGCGGGTTTCGTCCGGTGACTCGAAGCGTTTGAGAACGACGTCGACGTCCATGCGTCAGCCTCCCAGTACGGCATAGCGGAGCCCCTCGCCCTCGGCCTGCGCCGCCAGGAAGCGGGGCAGGTCGTCGAGGGTGCCGCGCGCCGTGAGCAGAGGCCGCGGATCGATCTCCCGCGACGCGAGAGCGTCGAGAGCCGCGCGCGCCTCCGTCGGCGTGTAGTGGAACGAACCGATCAGGGAGACCTCGGCGTAGTGGAGCCGCGCGGCGTCGAAGCGCACGGTCGTGCCGGGCGCGCAGCCCCCGAAGAGCAGCACCTGCCCGCCCGGCCGGACGAGCTCGGGAAGAAGCTCCCACACGCCGCCATCGCCCGTGCAGTCCACGGCCAGATCCGGCGGCGCGCCCGTCTCGGAGACGAGGGCCTCCGGTCCGTGCCGTGTGCAGTCCACGTATCGCGCTCCGAACCGCGCGGCGGCCGCGGCCCGCTCGGGCCGTCTCCCGGCAATGACCACTTCGAGGCCGTGCCGGCGCGCGACCGCGGCCCAGAGGAAGGCCAGCGCGCCGGCGCCGTAGACGAGGAGGGTTCCCGACGGCGAGCGCAGGCGGCTGAAGCCGTGCATCACCGAGGCGAGCGGATCCAGGAAGGCGGCCGCCTCGTCGTCGAGCGCGTCGGGGATGCGGTGGAGGTTCGCGGCCACCACTCCCGCGGGGATCCGCACGCGCTCGGCGAACGCTCCCCATGTCCGGTCGGCGTGCCCCGCCGCGCAGAGGTTCGCCCGGCCGCCGTGGCAGTCCGCGCAGCGGCCGCACGGGCCGGAGATCCCCGGAACCACGCGCTCCCCCTTTTTCCACGCCGTCACTTCCGGGCCGATCTCGAGGATCTCGCCCGCGACTTCGTGGCCCATCGTCAGGGGCGGACGGATGCGGGGATGGCCGCGCGAGAGGATCTTCAAGTCCGTGCCGCAGGTCAGCGCGGCGCGCATCCGGAGGACGACCTCTCCGCGGCCCGGGGCGGGCGGGTCCAGCTGCTTCTCCTCGAAGCGACCGACGCTCGTCTGCACGAAGGCACGCATGAGGCTCCGCCTCACATATCACGACCGGCGCGGCGGAAAAGAAAAGGGGCGCCCTCGCGGGCGCCCCGAAAAGTCTGAAGGAACGAAGCTCACCGGCAGCGGAACACCTGGACACGTCGTCGACGTACCAGCCGGTCCGCCCGGCGCAGGCGTCGTTGCCGAAGTCGAAGCGGACCTGGATGGTGTCGCCGGCGTGGGCGTACGGGCGCGAGGTTGACGATCGAACGGCCCCAGGTTCCGCCGGTCGACCGTCGTCGGTCCCCGCGAACGCCGGCTGGCCCGCGAGCGGGTTGCTGTTGAAGAAGGGACGCGCGGAAGAGCAGCTGCGTGTAGCCGTTGTAGATGAAATCGGCGTTCGCGATGAGCGTCCAGGGCCCGCCGTTCACGCTGATCCGGACGTTGCCGCCGTCCCAGCCGGGCTCCGTCGCGAACCAGTGGACGAACGTCAGACGCGGGGCTCGGCGCGTCCCGACGGGCATCTTGATGAGCGGGCTGTCCAGGTGCCGCACGACCGTCTGATCCTCGAACGTGAACGGGTTGCAGGTGTAGTCCTGGTCGGGCGCGAAGAACGCCTTGCCGGACCGGTCGTCCGGAAGGTTGTCGACGATGTCCCACTCCGCGCTCGTCGAAGTCGGGCGTCTGTGACCTCGTGGCTGACCGTCCAGCCCTGCGCCGGCCTTGTTCGGATGATTGAAGTTGTCGTCGTAGAGCCGGCCGCGTGGCCGCGCGGTGCAGAGCGCCGGCGGATCCTGGCCGAGCTGCGGCTCGTCGAAGTCGCACGGGGGCTCCGCCCGCATCTCGACGGCCCTCATCGCGTTCTTGACCTGCTGAATGTCGTTGCCCGGTGATCTTCTGCGTTCGTCAGAGCGCCCGTGACCAGATCACGGAGTCTCTGACCCTGCAGATCGTGCGCCGACCGCTCGATCGCGTCGGCGTGGTCGGCGAAGTCGGTCGACGGGACCTGGTAGAGGTTCGCCGCCCGGAAGTAGATGTGCGCGGCCTTCGTGATGCCGATCGCCTGGATCGTCTGGCCGTTGTACGTGCCGCCGTCGACCAGCAGCGCGAAAGCGTGGTTGGGAATGCCGGAGTTGATGTGCACGCCGCCACCATCGTTGGCGAGGTCGCAGACGTACTCGAAAGCATCCGAAACCTTGCCGGGGTTGCCGAAGCAGCGGGGGTTCCACATGTCGCGGAGCGCCCCGAAGAGATGCGGATTCGTGTCGTCCTCGCCGACCAGCCAGCGGACCGACGTCGTCGGTGCCGACTTCGAGCGTGATCGTGGCCTGGGCCGGCAGCCCGGCCTTGATGGCCTCGCCGTCGGCATGGGTCACCTGGACGGTCGCGATCGCCGCGCTTCCGGTCAGGCCGATCAGGCCTGTGGCGGGGGCCACGAAGATGACGCCGGTCGCGCCGGCGGCCAGGGCGTTGTTGGAGCGGGCGACCGAACCGCACTCGTTCGTCACGCCGTCCGCGAGGAGCGTCCAGTCGACGATCGCGATCTTGCCGGAGACGCCGCTAACGACGCCGCAGGCGCCGGTCGGTTGGGCGGGCGGCGCCGTGACGACGATCGCCATGTCCGTGGGACCGATCTCGAGAGGCAGCGGCGGCTCGAGGGCCGAGATGAGAGCGGGATAGGTTCCGGCCGCGCTGCCTCCGGTGATCGTCACGATCGGAGGCGGAGTGCCGAAGAACGTCGAGCATGCGTCGGCGCTCCGGGGCCCGCTGGGGAACGGGAAGGCGTCGCGCCCATTGATGCGGTCGATCGTCTCGCCCCAGATGTCGGAGTAGGACTCGTTGAGAGCGCCGGACTGCCACTCGTAGATGAGGCCGTGCGTGTACTCCGTGTAGGCGTGGCCCCACTCGTGGCCGGTCACGTCGTCCGATGTGAAACCCGCGCAGAACGAGATGAACGCCCCGTTCCAGGACGCGTTCGGGCACTGCCGTACGCCGCGGTTGAAGATCGAGTCCATACGTGGTGCGTTGCCGTCGTAGGAGTGACGGCCGAAGGCGTTCTTGAAGAAGTCGTAGGTCTCCTTCGAAGAGATCATCATGTTGCCGCTTCGGCGAGCCTGCGGTCGGAAACGGACATCTCCTTCCTCCCAGAAGGGCGAGCCCGGGTAGTAGGGCGGCACGATTGGCGCAATGCGCCGTCGTAAGCGCGCCGGTTCAGAGCGTCGTAGATGCCGGGAAGCCGGTCGACGATCTTGCCCGTGTGCGCGTCGACGTAGACGTACTCGCGCACGTCGACGTCGTTGCTCACTTCGATCTGCCAGACGAGGTGGTTCGCGCCGGGCAACGCCGCGAACGAGGCCCGCGCGGTAGACCATGAGGAGGCCGGAGCGCGCGATCAGCGCCGCGGATCCGGCATGCTCGCCGCCCACGATGCGGATGCGCGTCGGCGGAGGCGTCGGTCGCCGCCCGCGACGGGCGTGACGTTGAGGTCGAGATCCGGGATCAGCGTGCCGTTGACGGCCGTCAGGCGGCCGGCGGCGTCGAAGTGCGTCCGGAGGGCCGCGGCGAAGACCGGCACGCCGCGATAGAACTGGTAGTAGCTGAGGTGCCGTCCACCGAAGGCGTCGGCCTCGTCGCGTCCCGAGCACGAGCTCGCGCGCGTCGCGCAGGCCGAAGAGGCCGGCGTACTCGCTGAGAAACGCCGAAGACCTTCGTCGCGCGCCTCGGCGCCGCCGGCCGCCATCAGATCCGCGCCCTCGGCGGCGTCGCCCGCCCCGACGGAAACGAATCGCGCCACGCCCGTCGCTCTCGAGTAACTGATCTGAGCTCGGCCGCCGGTTGCACTCCTGCAGCCGTTCGACGGCCGCGCTCATCGACGGTCCCTTTCGTTTTCCGTTCTCCTTCTCGGCGGCGCCGGCGACACCGGAGCCCACAAGAACGAGGACGAACGGCGACTGCACCACGGACAGACACCCGGTTTCCGCATGTCGAACCTCCTCCCTTTCGTTGAAAAAGAACTTCGCGAGACTCGGATGCGCGGAGTCTACGTTCGGGAGAATCGACGTGAAGATGCATGTCGCATCGTTGCCAAAAAAACCAAAAGTTGCCGAGAACTGCCAAGAGTCAGCAAGAAGCGAGATCATCGCGCTCGCAAGAAAAAAGGGGATGCCCGAGGGCGTCCCCTTCGCGCCCGAAGTTCGGCGGCTCGTCTACTACTGAACCCTAGTCGTCGTTCGTGATGGTGCCCTGTCCCTGGGCGTCCGCGATGGTGGCATTCGTCGGCTTGCTCAGGTTGACGAAGAAGGTCTCGTTCGGTTCGACCTTGGTGTCGCCCTCGACCTGCACGACGAACGACGCCGAGCCCGCCAGGGGCGGGAATCGTCACCGTCTTTTCGAGACGTTGATGAAGTCCTGGTCCTCCTTGGCCGGTGCCGTTGTCCGACTTGGCCTTCATCGTGATGGTCTTGGTCGAGGCATGCGAGAGGGAAACCGTGAACGTCGCGCGGTCGTGCCGCTGTTGCCCTCGGTGACTGAGACGTCGTTGATGGTAATCGTCGGGTTCGCTGTCGGCAGACACGCGTAGACCGTGACGTCGTCCACGTACCAGCCGAAAGTGGTGCCGCCACAGCCGTCGGTGCCCATGTCCCAGCGAAGCTGAATCGACTGCCCGGCGGAAGCGAGGCCCGCGAGGCTGACGATCGACCTGCCCCAGGTCCCGTCGACCGCGCCGCCGTCCGTTCCGGACCAGGCCCGCTGTCCCGCCCGCGGGTTCGTGTTGCCCTGGGCAACCGTAGCCAGAACCACGTTGTGGCCGTTGTAGATGAAGTTCGCCTGAGGCACCAGCGTGTAAGGGCCGCCGTTGACGCTGATCCGGAGCTGCCCGCCATCGAAGCCGAGTTCGGTGGCGACCCAGTGATCGAACGTTACGGTGTGGCCGGTGGAGCCGACCGGAAGCGAGATGGCCGGGCTCGTGAGGTGGCGGACGCCGGACTCATCATCCGTGGCGTTGCATCCGCCGATGTTCGGATCCTCGGCGAAGAATGCCTTGCCAGCGCGACCGTCGGGCAGCGTGCTGCTCACCGTCCAGTCGGGCTCGTCGTAGCCTGCCCCGACTGCGTCGTGGCTGATCGTCCATCCGGAGGTGCTGCCCTCAAAACCCTCGACGAGGAGGTTGACTCGGGCCGTTCCCGCCCCGCAGGCGGGATCCGCCGGCGGAGTCTGGGCCAGGAGAGGCTGGAAGTTGCAGAAGGTCGGAGGCGTCCGCATTTCGACCGCCAGCATGGCCTGCTGGATCTCGATGAGGTCGGCCGCGTTGATGACCTGCCCGGAGGGCGCTCCGGTCGTCAGATCCGGCAGGTTGACGCCCATGCAGGTCCACCGTCGACTGCTCGATCGCATCCGCGTGGTCAGCGAAGTTGGAGGCCGAGTGCTGATAGACGGTCGCCGCGCGGTAAGTAGATGTGCGCTGCCTTGGTCAGCCCGATCCCCGTGATCGTCTGGCCGTTGTACGTTCCGCCGTCGACGATGAGCGCGTAGGCGTGGTTGGGCACGCCCGAGTTGTTGTGCACGCCGCCAGCGTCGGCGGTGCCGCAGCCGTAGAACGCGTCGGTGACCTTGCCGGGGTTGAAGTAGCAGGGCGGGTCGAACATGTCGCGGAGCGCCCCGGTCAGGCCGACCGCGGTGTCGTCCTCGCCCAGGAGCCAGCGGGTGGAGGCGTCGGTCCCCGTGCCGGCGACGCGGGTCATGGTCGCGTTGACCGGCCCGAGAAGCAGCTGCGCCTTGATCGCGTTCCCGTCGGCCTGAGGCCGATCGATGAGCGCCGGGATCGTCGACCGTCGGATCGACGCCCGCCATGTTGAGGATGCCGCGTCGTGTTGTTCGCGACGATCACGCCGATGGCGCCGTTCTCCTGGGCGTTCTTTGCCTTGATCGCGAAGCCGCAGGTACCGCGATCGACGAGAGCGATCTTGCCTGCGATCGCCGCCGCGTTCGGCCAGCTGCCCGGAGCGCAGACGAAGCTCGGACCGGCGCAGCACCCGTCGGTCAGGGTCTGTCCTGCGGCGACGCCATCATTTGCGACGCACGACGTCGTTCGTCAGGTTGAAGGACTGGGGCCCCAGCCGCGCGTCCCTGCGTGCTTGTTGCCGGCGATCGCCGCCGGAGAGTTGACCGTGACGACCGGAGGCTGCGGCGTATGAATCGTGCAGGTCCCGCCCGTCCGGAGCGGATCCGTCGCCGAGTTGCCGATGTTGTCCCGCCCGTTGATGCGGTCGACCGTCTCGCCCCAGATGTCGGAGTAGGACTCGTTCAGGGCGCCCGGCTGCCACGCGTAGATGAGGTCGTGCGTGTACTGCGTGTAGGCATGGCCCCACTCGTGGGCGGTCACGTCGTCGGTCGTCAGCCCGTTGCAGAACGAGATGAACGTGCCGTTCCAGGAGGCGTTGGGACAGGAGTAGCCGCGGTTGAAGATCGAGTCCATGATCGCGCCCGCCCCGTCGAAGGAGTCGCGGCCGAAGGCGTTGATGAAGAAGTCGTAGGTCTCCTTCGAGGCGAGTCAGCATGTTGTCCGCTTCGGCGATGCCGGTCGGGAATGGGTCGCCCTCGACCCAGTACGGGGTGCCCGGATAGTCGGGCGGCACGGTCGGCAGGAAGCCTGCCGTCGTAGGCGCGGCGGAACATGGCGTCCATGATGCCGGCGAGCCGGTCGACGACCTTGCCCGAGTGCGCATCGACGTAGAAGAACTCGCGGATGTCCGAGCCGTTGCCGACCTCGATCTGCCAGGTCAGGTAGCTCTCGCCGTCGATGCCGCGGGCGAGGCCGGTGCGGTAGACCATGAGCATGCCCGAGCGCGCGTACACGTCGCGGCCTGTCTCGTCGGCCACGATCGCCGATCGCCGCCGCGGCGGCCTCGGTCGGCCGAGCGCGTCGGATTCGGGTTGACGCGGATGCCCGGAACGAGATTGCCGTTGACCGCCACGAGCCGTCCGTCGCCTTCGAAGTGGGCGCGGACCATGCCGGCGAAGACCGGCACGCCGCGATAGGACTGCTCGAACGTCAGGTGGCGTTGGCCGAGCTTGTCGACGCGCTCGCCGACCAGCGTGACTTCGCCGTCCAGACCGAGCATGCCGGAGTACTCATCGACGAACGCACGCGCCTTTTCGCGAGCGCCCGCGCTGCTCTCGGCCATCAGGTCGCCGTGGAAGTCGGCTCTGAGGCCGATGAAGCTCGCGGCGCCGGTCGCCTCGGAGATGCTGACCCGGGCCTGCCCGCCGCGTGCGGGCTTCCAACCGTGCGATGCCGTGAGGATCGCGCGCCTTGCGTTTTCCGTTCTCCTTCTCGGCGGCCCCGGCGATGCCGAAGCCAGCAAGAAGAAGGACGAATGCCGATGCCGAACTGATGATTCTCAGTTTCCGCATGCAAACCTCCCCTTTCGTACAAACAGAAGTGCCACCCTTGTAACGATTCGGGGAAGTTATAGCCGATGAACAGACAATTTGAGCAAGTAATCTTGGGAACTTATTGGCCGGCCGCTGACGGGGTACGGCGAGAGCCCGAGGACCCCGATCTGAAAACCGGATATGTCCATTTCTCCGGATTCCACGGACGTGTCGATCTTCAGAGTGACGGCGGCGCCGTCCCGCGGCGCGACTTCGAGGCTCACGATGGCCTTCCCCGCAACGATGCACTGTTCCCCTTTGGGGCAGCGCGAATCCTGGGGCACCGCCAGGAAAGTCAGGGTGACCTCACCACCGGCGACCGACGCCTTCTCGCCGATCCGGAGCTCAAATGGCTCATCGAGCTTCACTTGAATCGCCTCACCGCCGCCGAAACCGGTCGAGAGGATGGACAGCGTCGCCAGGAAGAGCGAGGCCGGCGGCACGTGCGACCCTCCGCCTCACGACGTCCGGCTTCCGACGAATCGCGCAAGATCCGGAAGCACGCCGCCGGCTCCCGGAAGCGCCGAGGCCGCCTCGACCGCCGCCGCGACGTTTTCCGTCAGCAGTTGCCTCGACTTTTCGACCCCCCAGACTCCCGGAAAAGTCGCCTTGCCCGCCGCCGCATCCTTGCCGGAGGCCTTGCCCAGGGTGGCCGCGTCCGACTCGACGTCGAGCAGGTCGTCCTTGATCTGGAAGGCCAGGCCGATCTTCCGGCCGTAGAGGTCGACGAGCGAGAGCGTCTCCTCCGAGGCGCCGGCGAGGATCGCCCCGACCGAGAGCGACGCGCGGATGAGCTTGCCGGTCTTGTTCTCGTGGATCTTCGAGACGAGCTCGGCCGTCGGAGCGGCTTCCTTCTCGGCCTCGAGGTCCGCCGCCTGACCGCCGATCATGCCCCGCGTGCCGATCGCGTCGACGACCGTCTCGAGAACCCGGACCTTCGCCGCGGCGAAACGCTCCCCCTTCGGATGCGAGGCGAAGATGCCCAGGCCGTGGGTCAGGAGCGAGTCCCCCGCCAGGATCGCTGTGGCCTCGCCGAAAACGACGTGGCAGGTCGGCACGCCCCGGCGTAGATCGTCGTTGTCGAGGGCCGGGAGGTCGTCGTGGATCAGTGAGTACGTGTGGATCATCTCGAGGCCGCAGGCCGGAGCGAGGAGGTCCTCCGTTCGGGCGCCGAGGACTTCTCCGGCGGCCAGGCAGAGGATCGGCCGCAGCCGCTTGCCACCGGCGAAGACCGAGTGGCGAATCGCCCGGTGGAGGTGGGTAGGCCACTCCTCATCCCCGGGCAGAAGCCTCTCGAGCTCCCGGTCCACGTCCGCCCGCCGGAGCGCGAGGAAAGCCGCGACGTCCCGGGCGGCGGTCTCAGTTCCGATCGTCATCCTCGGCCTCCGCCGGATCGAAAGGCGCGGTCTTCCACTCCTCGGCGGACTCCTTGAGCACGATCTCGACCGATTTTTCGACTTCCGAAAGCTTCTTCTCGCAGAAGCGGGCCAGGTCCATGCCCTCCTGGAAGAGGGCGAACTGCTTCTCGAGGCCGCGGTCCTCGCCTTCGAGCTCGGCCACGATGGCCTCGAGCCGCCCGAGGGCCTCCTCGAAGCTCTTCTCCTTGCGCGGACGCAACGTCACTTTTTCTCCTCTTCCGTTCGAAAGAGCGGGCCGGGATCGAAGATCCGCCCACCCCCGCGGACCAGCGCCGACAGCTCACCGGAGGACAGCCGGACGCGGATCTTCGCTCCGTCTTCGACCTCGGCGGCCGAGAGCAGCGGCCTCGCCGCCCCTTCCCGGTACGCCACAGCGTATCCCCGCGCGAGCACCGCGAGGGGACTCAACGCCTGCAAACGCGCCGCGCAGCCCGAGAGTCGCGTGCGCCGCCGCTCGGAACCGCGCCCGAATCTCTCGCCGAGCATCGCGCGCAGCGCTGCGACGCCGTCCCGGAGGCGAGGAAGCTGGGCCACCCGCTCGAAGTCCGCCAGCACCCGGACTGGCCGCGGCGATGCGCGCCGCGTACTCGGCCGGACGCTGCTCGAGAAGCGACGTCAGGGCCTGCCGTCCCTGGCTGATCCGGTTCGAAAGCTCCGAAAGCCTCCGCGGGAACCCGGCGAGGGCGTCGGCGCGCGCGAGCCCGCCGAGCCGCGCCCGCGAAAGCTCGAGCCGGCCGAGCATTCCGCGGAGCAGCTGTGCGCGGTCTCTGGCGACGCACCGCGCGATCTCGACCTTCCTCTCGATGACGAGCTCGGCCGCGGCCGAGGGCGTCGGGGCGCGAAGATCGGCGACGAGGTCGCAGATCGTCCAGTCCGTTTCGTGACCCACGCCGGAGATCGTGGGGATGGCCGAAGCCGCGAGCGCCCGGGCGACGCGTTCGTCGTTGAAGGGAGCGAGGTCCTCGGGCGAGCCCCCGCCACGGGCCACGATCAGGACGTCGAACCCGCCTCGCCGATTCAGGTGCCGGATCGCGGCCACGATCTCCGCGGCCGCGAGCTCTCCCTGCACGCGTATGGGATAGACCGTGACTGCAAGCCCCTCGAAGCGGCGGGACAGGACGTGGAGGATGTCGCGGATGACGGCTCCCGTCGGGGACGTGAGGACGGCGATCGAGCGCGGCAGCCGGGGAATCGGCCGCTTCCGCTCCACGGCGAAGAGGCCCTCCGCCTCGAGCCTCGCCTTGAGCTGCTCGAAGGCCAGCTGGAGCGCGCCGCGGCCGACCGGCTCGAGCGCGTGGACTTTGATCTGGAACTTGCCCTGCGGCGCGTAGAGATCGAGGGCGCCCCGCGCCACGACCTCGAGCCCGGGCTCGAGCTGGAAGGGCACGCGCCGGAGGTCCGAGGCGAACATGATCGCCGAGACCGCCGCGGTTTTGTCTTTGAGCGTGAAGTAGCCGTGTCCGCCGCGCAGGTCGAACCGGCCGATCTCGCCGACGACGGAGACGTCCCTCCACGTCGTGCGAAGCGTCGTTCCCACCTCCGCGAGAAGCTCCGAGACGGTGTAGGGGCGAGGCGGCGCGGGGACCGGCGCAATACGCGGAAGCATCGGTCGGATTCTAATCGCCGGAGGCGTCGGCGGCCCTCGAAAACGGCAGCGCGAAGACGAGCAGAGTCGCCATCTCCACCTCTGTATCGCCGAAGTTGTACTCGAACAGTCCGGCGACGCAGAGCGCCGTCCCGGCGAGCAGCACTCCGGCCCAGAGGGGCCTGTAATCGGGCCGGCCTTCGCGGCGGAGGCGGACGATCGCGCGCGCCAGAAAGAGCCCGATCCAGCCGAGGTACGCCCCGGCCGCGAACACGCCGCTCGCGGCCGCGATCTGCAGGAGGTTGTTGTGCAGGTGCGGCACCGACCAGCGGGGCGCGTCGGGGTCCCGGTACAGCGGGTAGTAAGGCTTGACCATGTCGGGACCGAGCCCGAAGACCGGATAGTCGCTCACGATGCGCATTCCCGCGCGCGCCATCGCGATGCGGTCCACGTTCGTTCGATCCGAGAGATCGCCGATCGAGCGGATCCTCTGCCGGATGTCGGGAGGCGCCAGAAGGAAGACGGCGAGAAGCGCCGGAGCGAGCAGGAGGAGACCCTTCGGGCGCCGGACGGCCACATAGAGCAGGAGCGCCGCGAGGATCCCCACGTAGGCCCCGCGGGTGAACGTGAAGAGAACCGCGGCCAGCGGCACGACGCACGCGAGCCCGGCCAGGCGGAGGCGCCCCCGTCCCTCGAGCGCCAGGCCGAGAAGCAGCCCGGCGGCCACGGTGGCCAGGCCCGACAAGGTCATGTAGTGAGAGAGGCCCGCGCGGATCCGGTTTCCGAGGTCGTCTGCGCCGTGGAAAAACTGCCAGACGCCCAGCAGCGCGAGCACCGTTCCGGAGGCCGCGAGGGTCAGCACCAGGGCCCGCGCCTTCGGGAGATCTTCGACGAGGTCCATGGCGATCGGCAGAAGCAGACAACAGCGAGAGGCCGCCGATGTGCCTCATGCTGATTGCCGGATCGCGCGAGAAGATCGCCGAGGCGGCCGTCAAAAGTGCGAGGGCGCCGGCGAGCAGACAGAACGGCGAGCGCAGGCTCGAGGGGAATCGACGCTCGGCGGCGAGCGAGGCGACCCAGGCGAGGACGAGCAGGCCGAAGACCGCGTAGGCGGCTGAAATGCGCGAGGTGAGAAGCGCGAAGAGGAGGAGAAGGGCGAACGCGGTCTTCCGGTACGCCACCGACCTGCTAGCGACCGGCCGCCTCCGAACCCGGAAGGGCTTCGTCGATCAGCATCACCGGAATGTCGGAGACGATCGGATACACGAGGTCAGCCTGCTTCGAGTAGAGCCCCTGAGTCACGATGGGCTCCTCGTCCCGGAACTTCTCGCGATACTTCTCGATGAGCGCCTTGCGCGTCGCCTCCCGCAGCTCGACGAGCTCGAGGGGACCCTTCGTCTTGGGGCAAACCAGAATCGCGAGGAGCTCCGGATCCACGGCCATGCGGCGCCTCCGAGAACCAGTTTATCTCCTCTCCTCCGGCGGCCAGCCGAAAGCTGACAGCTGATAGCTTCTTTCGGTGCGCGTCCTCCACATCGTCGCCGGCGAGAAGTGGACCGGAATCGCCGCCGTCGTCTACGACTGGACCCGCGCCCTCGTCGACGCCGGCGTGGAGGCCCAGTTCGCGTTCGTGGGCGAGAGCCCGCTCGCCCGGCGAATCGGGGGCCCGGGCTGGGTCCGCCCGCTCCTGACCCGGCCGCACGGTATCCGCGGAACGCTGCGCGACGCGCCCGCGCTCCGCGCCACGCTGCGGCGCGAACGCTTCGACGCCATCCACGCACACTCTTCGCACGATCACGCCCTCGCGGCGGCCGCGGCCGGAGGGAAGGGCTCCCGGATCCGGATCGTCCGGACGCTCCATCACCTGCGCCACGCGCGTCCCGACGCCTTCATGCGGGCCGTCTTCCGGAGAACCGACGCCTTCGCCTACGCGAACCGGGCGATCGCCGAGGCGGCGGGCGACGCAGGCGCTACGGGCGCAACGGGCTCAGTCCACTCCCCCGTCGTCGACACCGACCTCTTTTCGCCCCGAACCGGGGCGAAGCCCGCACGCGCGACGGCGGGGATCCCGCAAGACGCCTTCGTCGTCGGCACGGTCGGAAAGCTCGCGCCCGGCCGCGGCCACGAGGAGGCGATCGCCGCCGCGGCTCCCCTCGGGGAAGCCGCGATGCTCCTCCACGTCGGGAAGGGCGAGCATCTGCCTGCGCTTCGGTCGCTTTCGGAGCGGCTGGGCAGTTCGTCCCGAAATGTCTTCGCCGGCTACCAGGACGAAGCGCTCCCCGACTTCTACCGCGCGATGGACGTCTTCCTCTTCACGGCCTCCGGATCCCAGCAGGGCCAGCGCGCGATTCTCGAGGCGATGGCGACCGGCGTGCCCGTCGTGGCCCTGCCGGTGCCGGGAGTGTCCGACCTTCTCGCCGACGGTGTCGAGGGGTTTCTGGTTCCCGACGTCCCGCGCGTGGGCGAAGCCCTGGGCCGCCTGGCGAAAGATCCGGCCCTCCGCGCTCAACTCGGAGAGGCGGGCCGGAAGCGCGCCCTCGGCCATCGCGGGGAGTCGTTCGCGCGCGAAGCCGCGGGCTTCTACGCGAAAGCGCTCAGCCGAGGCTCGCCAGGACCTCTTTCGGGTGAGTCTTGGGCGACACCTTCGGATGCGCCTGGAGAATTTTCCCGTCCGGACCGATCACGTACGTGATCCGGCTCGCGTACTCGGCCTTCGGATCGTCGGTCGCCCCGTAGGCCATCCCGATCTCGCGCTTCACGTCGCAGAGCAGCGGGAACGGGTACTTGAACTTCCTCGCGAAGGCGGCGTTGTCCTCGCACCGTGTCGAACGAGGCGCCCAGGATCTCGGTGTTTTTCTTCTGGAAATCAGCATAGAGGTCGCGGAACCCGCAACCCTCCAGCGTTCAACCGGGGGTATCGGCCTTCGGGTAGAACCAGAGAACGACATTCCTGCCGCGATAGTCCGACAGCGACCGCGTCGCGCCGGTGTGATCCTGCACGGTGAAGTCGGGGGCCGGGTCTCCCACATTCAGCATCGTCGGTTTCCTCCACAACATCCTGAGCACACCCAGCATCCTCAGCCGCTCGCTTTCCAGATCTCCGGAGAATCGTCGTATGCCGGCAGCTCGACGGGCCAGCCATTGCGCCGGAAACGGTCCCACTCCCAGACCCGGGCCCACTTGAGAAAGACACTCCACGCCTGCAGGCCACAGAGCACGAGTCCGTGGCGGCCGTCCAGAAACCCGGCCTGGACGACGTACATGCGAAAGAAGCGCCAGGCCGGCCGGAAGAGGAGCTCGACCGGGCCGGCCTTCCGTCCGGCGCGATAGAGGTCGGCGGCGCCCCAAGCCGCGTAGCGATGGAGCTTGTCGAGGTACTGGGGCAGGGAGCGGCAGGTGAAGTGGCGCATCGGCGTCAAAAGCGTCGGCGTCGCGCCCTCGGGCGCGAGGTCGGCGTGCACCCGCCGATTCGGGTAGCGGACGGCGTCGCGCTCCATGAGGCGCACGACCTTGTCGGTGGACCAGCCCGAATGCCGGATCACCCGGTCGAGAAAAACGTTCTCGCGCCGGATGTAGTAAGCCCGGGCGTCCGGCCCCTTTTCGAGCAGCGCCAGAATCTCGCGGGCCAGGGGTTCCGTCACGCGCTCGTCGGCGTCGACGATCAGAAGCCACGGCGTCGTCACCTGGTCCATCGCCCAGTTCTTCTGCGCGGCGGAGCCGTAGTAGACCCGCTGCACCAGCCGGACCTTCGGAAACGAGCGCGCGATCTCGACCGTGCGGTCCGTGGAGAAGGAGTCGACGACGAAGATCTCGTCGGCGAAGGCGAGGCTCTCGAGGCACTCGCGGAGGTTCGCCTCTTCGTTGAGGGTGGTGACGAGGGCGGTGAGGGCGGGACGGGTCATCGGGAGGGTTCAAATGCTGAAGCGTTCAATTGTTGAAGGTCAAAGAATTTCAACTTCGACATTTCAACCTGTCGACTTTCAACCGTCTCAATCCACCCTGCACCTGCACCCTTTCGATCTTCCTCGCCTTCCCCGTCGCCTCGTCCACGTCGATCACGGCGCCGGAGAGGCGGATGTCCTTCTTCGCCGTCTCGAACGACCGGGGAGTCTGGGAAAGGAACTTCTCGATGATGCGGTCCTTCGAGAAGCCGATGATGCCCTCGTAGGCGCCGGTCATCCCGGCGTCCGAGAGATACGCCGTGCCGCCGGGGCGGATGGTCTCGTCCGCAGTGGGCACGTGCGTGTGCGTGCCCACGACCGCCGAGACGCGTCCGTCGAGATACCAGCCGAGGGCGGCCTTCTCCGACGTCGCCTCGGCATGGACGTCCACGAGGATCACCTTGACGTCGCCGGCGCGGGCGAGCTCCTCGTCGGCCACCCGGAACGGCGAGTCGGCGTTGGCCGGCATGAAGACCTGGCCCTGGATGTTCAGAACGCCGACCGGGATCCCGGCGGCCGTCGTCTGCACCGTCCAGCCGCGGCCGGGGTTGCCCGGCGGATAGTTGGCGGGCCGCAGGAGCCGGTCGGACGCGTTGAGCGTGTCGTAGATCTCCTTCTTGTCCCAGATGTGATTGCCGGAGGAGAAGACGTCGATCGGCATCTTCGAGAGCTCCTCGAAGAGGTCGACCGTCAGCCCGAAGCCGCCGGCCGCGTTCTCGACGTTCACGATCGTGAAGTCGATCCGGTGCCGGTCGATGACGCCCTCGAGCGCCTCGACGAGCGCCCGGCGCCCGGGGGCGCCGACCACGTCGCCGACGAAGAGGAGGTTCATCGAATCGGCCGGTTCAGCGCGCGTACTCGACGGCGCGCGTTTCGCGAATCACGGTGACCTTGATCTGGCCCGGGTACTGCAGCTCCGCCTCGATCTTCTTGGCCACGTCGCGCGAGAGCCAGAGGGCCTCGTCGTCGGTCACGCGGTTGGCCTCGACGACGATGCGGAGCTCGCGTCCCGCCTGGATGGCGAAGGCCTTCTGCACGCCCTTGAAGCCGTCGGCGATGTGCTCGAGCTTTTCGAGCCGCTTGACGTAGGTCTCGAGGATCTCGCGCCGGGCGCCGGGACGGGCCGCCGACAGGGCGTCCGCGCCGTTGACGAGCACCGCTTCGAGGGAACGCGGCTCGTAGTCGCCGTGATGGCACTCCATCGCGTGGATGACCTCGTTCGACTCGCCGAACTTCTTGAGAACCTCGCGGCCGAGCTCGAGGTGCGTGCCCTCCATCTCCCGGTCGATGGCCTTGCCGATGTCGTGCAGCAGGCCCGCCCGCCGGACGACCTCGACCTTCGCGCCGAGCTCGGCGGCCATGTTCATGGCGAGCCAGCCCACTTCCTTGGAATGCTGGAGGACGTTCTGGCCGTACGAGGTGCGGTACTTCAGGCGGCCGAGCATCTTCACGAGCTCCGGATGCAGGTCCGGGATGCCGAACTCGAGGGCCGTGGCCTCCCCCTCCTGGCGGATCTTTTCCCAGAGCTCCGAGCGCACCTTCTCGACGATCTCCTCGATGCGCGCCGGGTGGATGCGTCCGTCCACGATCAGCTTTTCGAGCGCGTGGCGGGCGACCTCGCGGCGCAGGGGCTCGAAGGCCGAGATGACGATCGCCTCGGGCGTGTCGTCGATGATGAGGTCGACGCCCGTGGCGGCTTCGAGCGCCCGGATGTTGCGGCCTTCGCGGCCGATGATGCGTCCCTTCAAGTCGTCCGACGGGAAGCTCGACGACGGAGACCGTGGCCTCGACGACCGTGTCCGAGGCGAGCCTCTGAATGGCCATTCCGATGATCCGGCGGGCCTTCTGGGTCGCCTGCTCGTTGGCCTCCTCCTCGATGCGGCGGATCAGCCCGGCCGACTCGAGGCGGGCCTCGTTCTCGACGGACTTGACGAGGTCGCGCTTGGCGTCGACGGCGGTCAACCCGGAGATCTGCTCCAGACGCTTCCGCTGCTCGTCGACGACCGTCTGGACCTCGGCCTCCTTGTCCTCCAGCCGCTTCTGCTGGTCGGCGAGCGCCTTTCTCCTTCCGGCCGTAGTCCTCCTCCCGCTTTTCGACCTGGCCGATCTTGCGGTCGAGGTTCTCTTCCTTCTGCTGGACCCGTTTCTCGAGGCCGGCGATTTCCTGACGGCTCGCCTGGACGGTCTTCTCGAAGTCGGCGCGCGCCGCGAGAACCTTCTCCTTCGCCTCGATGTCGGCCTCGCGGATCCTCGCCTCGGCCTGGCGTCGGGCGTCCGCCAGGGCCTTCTCGGCCTCGTTACGGATCCCCGCCCGCTCCCCTTCGACTTTGCGTCGAAGCAGGGCATACGCAACGGCAATCACCACGACGGCGGCCACGAAGGCCACCGCGGCGATCACCGCGATCGATGTGTTCATTCCCGCCCCCCAATTCCGCCCGGGGGCGCCGCGAGGACGAGGCTTGGCTACACGAGAAGACGGAAGCGACCCTTCCGACGAGGGTTGATCACGGACCGAACCGGAGCCATCCCGGCACCAGCTACCACTCGTTGTCCTTCTTGTGTCCCCGGACCCATCTTCGGGCCGGGGTGCCGACGCTCGCCTACGAGGCGCCCAGGGCGTCGTCCAGTTTTCTGATCAGGCGTTCCGCACGGGCTTTCGCATCCGTCGGATCGCCCTGCCGACGTTTATCCGCCTGGTAAAGATCATCCGAAATGTTCAGGGCGGCGAGGATGGCGATCTTCGTGGTATCGACCGTCGCCGTCCGCTCCGCCACTTCCTTCATCCGAGAGTCGACGAAGCGGGCCAGATCGTGAATGTAGCCGCTGTCCCCTTCGGCCCGGACGCTGTACGTCTGTCCGAAGATTTCGACCTGAGTCACGCTGCCCCGCTTATCCAATGTGGAGACACTGACTCCTTTCCGCCGCGAGTCTAGTGCGTTTGCCTCTGAGCAGTCAACGGTTTAGCCGTAAGTGTCGGCCCGTCTACGACTTCTTTTCCTCGGCCAATTCGAGGGCGTGGATGAGCTTTTCGAGGCGCTCCCGCACCACGTCCTGCTCCTTCTCGAGCTTCTCGATCTGGCCTTTCGAGTCGCCGGCGTCCTTCTGGGCCTTGCGGGCGGCCGCGAGATCGGCTTTCAGCTTCTCGTTCTCCGTCTCAAGCGTCCCGAGCCGGGAGAGGAGCCGTTCGATCTTTCGGTCCAGATTGTCGAAAACTTTGGTCGTGTCCATGCACTCGTTCCTTTTCGAGGACGGACTCTACTTCAGCCGCAATGAGAAGCGGCGCCGAAATCGGCGCCGCTGGGAATCCGCTTCGCGGGATAGGACCTACTTCACGAGCTCGATCTCGCTCGGCGCGCCAGCTCTTGTCGAAGAACGACGGGAGCGGGCTGTAGAGGCGCAGGATCGTGAACCAGCCCTTGCCGGGCATCGTCTGGATCCAATTGCCGCGGTCGACGCCCGCGGGCTGCGTCGGCGAGAAGTACACGGTCGTCGAGCCGTC
This sequence comes from uncultured Acidobacteriota bacterium, assembly GCA_963782585.1. GTDB lineage: Bacteria > Acidobacteriota > Thermoanaerobaculia > UBA5066 > Gp7-AA6 > DAHUXD01. The sequence continues at coordinate 119,542 of CAWAKL010000007.1, read as the reverse complement.
GGCGCCGGCCGTCGCCGCCGGCGAGGGATACGTCTGGCTGCCCGCGCGCGGGTAGCGCTGCGGCGTGTCGAGCATCGAGCGCGACTGGTTGTCGTAGACCGTGAACGACCAGAACGCCCGGGCGGGGATGCCTTTGGGGCAGCGTGACCCTGTAGGCCTTTCCCCCGTCGAACGGGTTGCCGGCCGCGTCCAGGAAGCCCATGAGGTACTGCGAGCCAATGTCGGGGACGCGCATGATCATGCCCGGCGAGTCCATCGTGTAGGCGTAGTAGAACGCCGTGCGCGAGTCGAGCGTGCGCGCGCCGGTCGCCGGCAAGGGCTGGAACATGCCGTCCTTGAACTCCGGGGGCGGGGTTTCGAAGAACGCGCCGCCTTCCCACAGCATGCTGCCCCACTTCGAGCCCGGGTAATACGCCCAGTCCGGATGGGAGACCGCATAGCGCCAGTTCAGCATCCGGCCCGTGGCGTTGCCCACGGCCGCGGCATCGCTGAGGATCTTCTTCATGCGCGCGTCGGGTTGGAAGGGCTTGCCCTTGACGATGCCGATGGCGGCCAGCTGGCCGGCGAGCTCCACGTCATAGCTGGTCGCCGGCTCCTGCTGGACGTTCTCGTTGAGCATCTCGAAGAAGCTGTAGTCGCTGGGGGGAACCGTGTTGAAAGACTTGCCGGTGCCCTCGATGAACCTGGTCGCGGGGACCTTCGGATCCGCCGCCAGCCGGACCTTGCCCTCGAGCGCCGTCCCGATGCTCGTGCCGTAGCCGCCCGGTGTGTATGGATAGATCCTGAGGTTCTTCTTGATGTTCTCGACGGCTGGCTTCGGGTCGTTGTTCACGAGGAACGCGCGGAACGCGTAGAGCACGCGGTTCGTCTTCGATCGGGCGACGAAGAAGCCGCCGTCCGGCATAGGCCCCTCGTAGCCCGGCGGCAGAAGCAGGTATTTCCCTCCCGCGCCGCGATCCGGACCCGGAAAGCCACCGTCGATGACAAAGCTGAACCACATGTCATTGAAGGTGCCCAGGCTCCCCGGGGGCTGCTCGACCACGAGCGGACCCTTCGACAGGTTCAGGACTCCCACGAAGTACACCGTGTCGGCGTTGGCCGTGAGGAACAACGACCTGGCGTCCATCAGCTCGGAGAAGATGACGATCGTGTTGTCCTCGGCTCCGATGCTCTGAAAGCCCTTGCCGATCGCGTAGGCGGACGCGCCCCGGAAGCTGTTGTTGTACACATTCAAGGCGCGCGTGAAGTCCAGCGTGTCGCGCACCTTTTCGGCGGTTGCCACGGTCGGCGCGCCGTCTTTGAACTCCAGCCGGCCGATGCTCGTCTCGACGCGGTCGGGCGTCACGAGCGAGGGCGGGATCTGGGCGGCGGCGGTCCGGTGCAACGCGAGGACGGAGAAGCTTGCAAGCAGTACCGAGAGAGTGCCCTTCATCAGTCCGTCTCCTTTGGTTGGAGCGGACTTGATATCACGGGCCCCGGGATTCGGATCGCGGGACGAAGGTCCTGCTACTCGAAACGAACGTGCAGCTGTTGGCCGAGACCGTCCGCGAGTCGCCGCACCTCGCGATTCACTTCTTCCTGCGAGAGCGTCCGCTCCGGCGAGCGGAACGTGAGACGGATCGTCGTCTTCACCGACGCGGCCGCGACGCCCTCGCCTTCGTACCGATCGACGCAGCGCAGCGATTCCAGATCCGCGAGTCCGAGCTCGTGCACGCATTTCTCGACGGCGGCCCACGCCAGATCCTGCGGCTGCGTAAACGAGAGATCGGCGACCACCGCCGGTCGCTGGGAGAACGGATGGAAGGCGAACGGGCGGGCGACGATGGGAAGAGAGCCCACGAGAATCTCGCCCGCGAAAACGGGAGCGCCGAGGCCGTGCCGCTCGCGCTCGGATTCCGAGAGGAGGCCGGCCACGGCGACGATGTCGCCGGAGCGCGTGTGGGCGATCGCGGACGCGCGGAGCGTGAAGGCCTGGATCGACGCCGGCTTCCACACGAGCTCCTCCGCCGAAATCCACGGCGCGACGAGCCGTTCGACGAGCCCCTTGGCATCGAAGAAATCCGCCGCCCGGCTCTTCTCCGGAACGCTCCAGTGCGGCCGCTGCTCGCCGGCGAGGGCAAACGCGAACCGCCGCGATTCGTAGGATTCCGGCCGGTCGGACTCGCCCTGCGATCCGAAGGCGCGACCGATTTCGAAGAGACCGACCGAGGGCGCCCCGTGCCGGAGGTTGTGCGAGACCGCGTCGAGCACGCCGGGCAGAAGCGTCGCGCGCAGATGATGGCGGGACGCATCCAGGGGATTCCGGATCGAGAGCGGCTCGAGAGCCGTCTCCGTCAGCCGCAGCCAGTCGCCGAATGCGGCCTCGTCCCGGTCGCGATCGACGAAGGGATAGTTCACGGTCTCGAAGAGACCGCTGGCGACCGCCCGATCGGCCAGCCGCTCCTCGATTTGCCGGAGCGGCTCCTTGTACGCGCCGGGCGCCGAAGACGGCGGCAGCCGCGACGGCAGCCGGTCGTACCCGTAGACCCGGAGCACCTCCTCGACGAGGTCGTCCTCGCGCCGCACGTCGCCGCGGTAGAGCGGAATCGAGACGGCGAGGTGTTTGCCCCGGCGCTCCGTCGAAAACCCCAGACGGCGGAGCGCCTCCTCGGCGAAGTCGAGATGGAGCCGCCCGTCTCCCGAGAGCAGGCGCAGGCGCGCCAGCCGGAGGGTCGTCTTGCGGACGCGCATCATGGCGCCGTGGGCGTCGAGGAAACCGGGGGCGATCGTCCCGCCGGCGGCCTCGACGAGCAGGCGCGCCGTGTACGCGAGCGCGCCCGGGATCGCGTCGATGTCGGCGCCTCTCTCGAAACGGTGCGAGGCGTCGGTGTGCATGCCGAGGCGGCGCGCGGTCTTGCGCACGGTCACCGGGTCCCACCACGCCGCCTCGAGCAGGACGTTGCGCGTCGAGGGCGTGACCGCCGTATCGAGCCCGCCCATGATGCCGGCCAGAGACACCGCGCGATCGGCGTCGGCCACCACGACGTCGGAGGACTCGAGCACGCGCTCCACGCCGTCGAGCGTCACGAGCCTTTCGCCGCGCTGCGCCTTCCTCACGATGAGGACGCCACCGGCGAGCTTGTCGAAGTCGAAGGCGTGCAGGGGCTGGCTCGTGTCCCAGAGGACATAGTTGGTGGCGTCCACCGCGGCCGAGATCGACTTCGCGCCGATCGCGGCCAGCCGGTGGCGCACACGCTCCGGCGCGGGCCCCGGCCCGATGCCGCGGACCATCCGGGCGCCGAACCGCCGGCAGAGCCGCGGGACCTGAATCACGATCGAGGTCAGCTTCTCGGTCGCGTCTCCGCTCGTCGCGGGCTCCGCGTAGCGCTCCGCGAGGTCGCGCATCGGCTGGCCCGCCATGGCCGCGATCTCCCGCGCGAGCCCGCGATGGCCCATCGCGTCCGGCCGGTTGGGCGTGATTTCGGCGTCGAGAACCGTGTCCTGGCCGGAGGCGTCGATCGACTCGATCGGGATGCCCGCCTGATCGAGCAGCCGTCGCGCGCCGGCGGCTCCGCCCGCGGCGGCGACGTCGGTGAAGTCGGAGAGCCACTCGAGCGAGAACTTCACGCGAGCCCCGAGAACTGCCGGAGGAAGCGCTCGTCGCCCTCGAAGAGCAGGCGCAGGTCCGGGAAGCCGTACTTCAACAGGGCCACGCGGTCGATGCCGAGGCCGAACGCGAAGCCCGTGAACTCCTCGGGGTCGATCGCGACTCCCTGGAGGACGCGCGGGTGCACCATGCCCGCGCCCATGATCTCGATCCACCCGGAGCCCTTGCACTTTCCGCAGCCGCTCCCCTTGCAGAAGATGCAGCTCATGGCGACGTCGACGCCGGGCTCGACGAACGGAAAGAACGTCGGGATGAACCGCGTCCGCGTCCCCTTGCCGAACAGCTCTTCGACGAAGGCCGAAACCGTTCCCTTCAGATCGGCCATCGAGATGCCCTTGTCCACGACGAGCCCCTCGACCTGATGAAAGACCGGAGAGTGCGTCGCGTCGACCTCGTCCTTGCGGTAGACCCGTCCCGGGCACAGGATCCGCAGCGGCGCGCCGTGGCGGCGCATCTCCCGGATCTGGACGGGCGACGTGTGCGTCCGCAGAAGCAGGGGCGACACCGCCTTGCGGTCGAGCAGCAGCGTGTCCTGCGTGTCCCGCGCCGGGTGATCGGGCGGAAAGTTGAGCGCCTCGAAATTGTGGAAGTCGTTTTCGACCTCCGGCCCGTCGGCGATCGAGTAGCCCATCCGGAGGAAGATGTCCTCGATCTGCCGCCGCACGATCGTCAGGGGGTGAAGACCTCCGGGGCGCGTGGCGCGGCCGGGAAGCGTCACGTCCACCGCCGCCGCGTCGTCGCGCGAGGCGGCCTCGCGGGCGGCGACCGCTTCGGCGAGCCGAGCGACCGTGTCTTCGATCTCGACTTTCGCGGCGTTGAGCCGCTTTCCGAACCCGCCCCGCTCGGCGGGAGGCAGGTCCTTGAGCTTCGCGAAAAGCGCGGGCAGCAGGCCCTTCTCGCGGCCGAGGAAGCGCCCCTTCAGGCGCTCGAACTCGGCTCGATTCGACGCGGCTCCGCCCGTCTCCTTCCGGAAGGAGTCGAGCAGCTCCTCGACGGGATCCGGCGCCGGCGTCACCGGGCGGGTCCCCGTCGAGAATCGGGAACGGGCCGGGAGGCGCTCAGGCGATCTTCAGCGCCTGCTTCGCGACGCCCACCAGGTGCCCGAAGGCCGCGGGATCGGAAACGGCGAGCTCGGCGAGCATCTTGCGATTGATCTCGCTGCCGGCTTTCTTCAGGCCGTCCACGAGCTTGCTGTACGAGATCTCGTGCTCTCTCGCGGCGGCGTTGATGCGGACGATCCAGAGGCCGCGGAAGTCGCGCTTCTTGGCCTTGCGGTCGCGATAGGCATAGACGAGCGACTTCTCGACCTGAAGCTTCGCCATCCGGTACGACTTGGACTTGGTCCCGTAGTACCCCTTGGCGAGCGCCAGCGTCTTTGACCGCTTGTTCTTGCGCTTGGGTCCTCTTTTGACTCGAGGCATGGCTCTCTCTCCTCTGCGTGATTGGTGTTTCGAACCGGCGCGGGCCTAGGCGTAGGGCAGCATCTCCCGCACACGACCGGTGTCGGACTTCGACACCGTGGTCGCCTTGGCGAGCCCGCGTTTCCGGCCGGACGCCTTCTTGGTCAGGATGTGGCTCTTGAAAGCCTTCGCCCGCTTGAATTTCCCGGAGGCGGTCTTCTTGAACCGCTTCGCGGCTCCCCGATGGGTCTTGAGTTTCGGCATCGTTTCTCCGATTGGCCGCGTCAGACCGCGGCCTTGGTGGTTGCCTTCTCATGCTTGACAGGCGACAGGATCTGGTAGAGGCGGTTGCCCAGCATTTCCGACCGCGACTCGGCAATGGCCTTGCCCTCGAGGTCCCTCAACAGCCGGTCGAGGACCTTCTGGCCGTTCTCGCGGCGCGCCATTTCGCGGCCTCGGAACTGGACCGTGGCCTTGACCTTGTCCCCGTGCGAGAGGAACTTGAGGATGTTCTTCATCTTGAAGTCGTAGTCGTGGTCGTCGATGTTGGGCCGGAACTTCACTTCTTTGACCTGCGTGGTCTTCTGCTTCTTCTTGGAGTCCTGCTGCTTCTTCTTCTGCTGGTAGATGAACTTCCCGAAGTTCATGATCCGGCAGACCGGAGGTTGCGCCGTTGGCGCGATCTCCACCAGGTCGAGGCCGGCCTCCCGGGCCTTCTGGAGCGCGTCGGACATCACGACGACGCCGAGCGCCTCTCCCTCCGCCCCGATCAACCGGACTTCCTTCCAGCGGATCTGTTCGTTGACGCGGATACTCTTCTTATCGATCTTTCACCTCCAAAAGAAACTCCCGACGCCTCGACGCGGCCGCATCCCGCGCGGCCGAAATGAACTCTTCGATCCCGAGGGTCCCCGCGTCGCCGCCGTGCCGCAGACGGACGGCGACCGACCCGGCGGCCGCCTCCTTCTCGCCCACGACGAGCATGCACGGGACCTTCATCAGCTCGGCCTTGCGGATGCGCGCGCCGAGCTTCTCGTTCTTGTCGTCCACCTCGACCCGCAGGCCGGCCTTCGCGATGCGCGCGGCGGCTTCGCGGGCCTTCTCCGCGAACCGGTCCGAGACCGGCAGCACGACGGCCTGCACGGGAGCGATCCAGAACGGGAAGTTCCCGCCGGTGTGCTCGATGAGGATGCCGATGAACCGCTCGAACGACCCGAGGATCGCCCGATGCATGATCACCGGGCGGTGCTCGCGGCCATCCTCGCCGATGTAGTTGAGGTCGAAGCTCTCGGCATGCTCGAAATCGCACTGGATCGTGCCGAGCTGCCACGGACGGCCGATCGCGTCCTTGACCCGGAAGTCGATCTTGGGGCCGTAGAAGGCGCCGTCGCCGGGCGTCACGACGTGAGGGCGGTTCGCCTTCTCGAGAGCCGTCGCGAGGGCCCGCTCTCCCTGAGTCCACTGCTCGTCCGTACCGATTCGCTTCTCCGGGCGCAGGCCGAGCGAGACCTCGCACGTCGGTGAAGCCGAACGCTCCGTAGACCGCGTCCGTGAACTCGAGGAAGCGGAAGATCTCGTCCTCGACCTTGTCGAAGGGCGTGAAGATGTGGGCGTCGTCCTGCGAGAAGGACCGGACGCGCGTGAGTCCGGCGGTCACGCCCGAGAGCTCGTAGCGGTGCAGCCGGCCGAAGTCGGCGAGGCGCACGGGCAGGTCGCGGTAGGACCAGTGCTGCATCTTGAAGAGCAGGAAGTGGCCGGGGCAGTTCATCGGCTTGACGCCGAACTCCCGCTCGTCGATGTCCGTCCAGTACATGTTCTCGTAGTAGTTCTGGTAGTGGCCGGAGAGCTTGAAGAGCTCCGCGTCGAAGATCTGCGGCGTCATGACCTCCTGGTAGCCCCGCCGCGCGTATTCCTCGCGCAGGTACTCGAGCAGGCCGTTGTAGATGACGGTCCCCTTCGGAAGGAAGAACGGCGACGCCGGCGCCCACGGGTGGAACGCGACGAGCTCGAGCTCCTTGCCGAGCTTGCGATGATCGCGGGCGCGGGCTTCCTCCTGCTGCTGGAGGTGCTCGTCGAGCTCCTTCTGCGTCAGGAAGCACGCCCCGTAGATCCGCTGGAGCATCGGGTTCTTCTCGTCGCCCTTCCAGTAGGCCCCCGCCGTGTGCGTCAGCTGGAAGACTCCGAGTTTTCCCGTCGACGCGACGTGCGGGCCGCGGCAGAGGTCCACGAACTCGCCCTGGCGGTAGCACGTGACCCGCTCGCCGGCCGGAATGCCCTGCGCGATCTCGACCTTCAGCGAGTCTCTCTGCTCTTCGAAGATCCCGATCGCCTGCTCGATCGGCATCTCCTCGCGGACGATCGGAAGGTCCTCCCCGATGATCCTTCGCATTTCCGCTTCGATCGCGGAGAGGTCCTCCGGCGTGAAGGGACGTGCCGGATTGAAGTCGTAGTAATAACCGTTTTCGATCGGCGGACCGATTCCGATCTGAACGTCCGGGAAGAGGCGCTTGACCGCCTGCGCCGTCAAGTGTGCGGTCGAGTGGCGGTAGATCGGAACGGCGTCCGGAGATTTCGCTGTGATGATCTCCAGCGATGCGTCGGCCTCGATCGGGAGGACCAGGTCGACGATCTTTCCGCCGAGCTTGCCCGCCCACGCGTCGCGTGCGAGGCGCGGGCCGATCGCCTCGGCGAGTTGGCGCACGGTCGTCCCCTTCGGCACGACTTTCGTCGAGCCGTCGGGAAGCGTGATCGTGATCGGTTGTGCCAGGGCTTCCATGATTCCACCAAAAAAGAAAAAACGCGGGCTCCCCCGCGTTGTCTGGACGTCTTGGTAGGCGCTAACGGGATCGAACCGTTGACCTCTTCCGTGTGAAGGAAGCGCTCTCCCAGCTGAGCTAAGCGCCTGCGTTTTCGAAGAAATTGGTAGGCTCGAGCGGATTTGAACCGCTGACCCCCACAGTGTCAATGTGGTGCTCTCCCCCTGAGCTACGAGCCTGTGGGTTTCTTCGAATCCCGGTTCCCCGGGGGGCTACCGGCCGGAAGCCGCGAGGCATTTTCTTCCCGGCCATCGTCCCTGATTTTGAAAGAGCATCCCGGCTCCGAGCCGGGACCGGCGACTTTACCAGACGAGGCGAGCGGGCGGCAAACCCGGGCGCGGCTTAGTGGCTCAGCGCACGCCGCTTACGGCAAATCGCGCCGTGTCCTGCTACACTGGATCGAGTCTCCCAATAATGTCGTCTGCTATCCGCGACTCGCTCGCCTCCCTCGCACGGCGTTGGAGCGCCGTACGGGCTCTGCGAGCCGAAGCCGCCGCCGCACGGGACTTCTGGGATGCCGGGGCCCCGGGCGAGCCGGAAGACCGGTACTGGGGCTCGCAGCCGCTGGTCCGGCGGGCCATCAACCGCCGGGTCACGGGCGATCCGAACCGCTGGCCGATGGAGTGGTTCGCGGCGAAGTACGCCCCGACCCCCCTCCCCCTCGGGCTCTCGGTGGGGTGCGGCACGGGCCTGCTCGAGCGCGACATCCTGGCCAAGGGCCTCTGCACGCGGGTCGAGGGAGTCGACTTCTCCCCCGAGGCGATCACGGAGGCCGAGCGGGCCGCCGAGGAGACCGGGCTCGCCCGGAGGCTCTCCTACCGCGTCGAGGACATCAACGCGATCCGTCTTCCCGCCGCCCGTTACGACGCCGTCTTCTTTCACGGCTCCCTCCACCATCTCCGCAATGTCGAGCGGGTCCTCGAGGAGGTCCGTTCGGCGATGAAGCCCGGCGGGCTCGTCTTCGTGGACGAGTACATGGGCCCGTCCCGCTCGGAGTGGACCGACGCGGATTGGAGCTTCGCGCGCAGCGCCTTCGACGCTCTCCCCGGCGAGCTCAAGAACCGGCCGGAGCTCGCGATCCCCCTTCCCATGGACGACCCGTCCGAGTCGGTGCGTTCGTCGGCGATTCTGCCGGCCTGCCGGCGCCTCTTCGACGTTCTCGAGGACCGGCCCTACGGCGGCAACATCCTCTGGTTCGTCTTCCCCTGCCTCGACATCGCGCGCCTCACCGAGGACCGCACGGGCGCGCTCTCGAGGATGATCGCCCTCGAGGACCACCTCCTCGAGCGTGGATGGGTGGAGTCGTACTTCCGGGTATTCGTAGGTCGTAAGTCATAGGTCGCAGGTCACAGGTCGTAGATAAGATCCGGCATCCCTACGACCGACGACCCAAGACCTAAGACCTTCGCGTTAGCGACGCTCCTCGCCTTCGACCTCGTCCTCTTCGCTCCTCTCCTCGTCACCGGCGGCGTCTTCTCGTCCCACGACTTCGTGCGCGCGCACCATCCCTGGCGGCAGGGCCCGAACGGGATCCTCGAGGCGGAGAACCGCCTGCTCTCGGATCCCGCGGCTTCGGGCCAGACGACGCTCCTTCGTTACCGGGACTTCCCGAGGGGCTTTTTCTGGAACCCGTGGGTCTCCGCGGGGGCGATCGGCCCGTTCCAGCTCGCCCAGGGATTCCTGTCGCCGTTCGTCGCGATTCCGGCCCTCCTGCTGCCGGAAGCCGGGATCGAGACCGGCATTCTTTTTCTCAAGTTCAACTTCGCGTTTCTCGCGGCGTACGCCTGGCTCCGCAGCCGCCGCTTCTCGGATCTGGCCGCGGCCGCGGGCGCGGCGGCCTGGGCCTTCGGGACGGGACAGACCGTGTGGGGACTCTGGATGCACAGCTCCGTGTCGGTCACGTATCCCCTCCTGCTCATGGCGGTCGACCGCGCGTTCGAAGAGCCGCGGACCGCCCGCGCGCTGCGCTTCGGCGCGCTCGCGATCCTCCTCTGCCTCTCGGGCGGCTTCCCGCACTGGATCCTCTACGGCGCCTTCGCGGCCGGGCTCTACGGACTCGTCCGGGCGATCTCGCTTCGAGGACGGGGAGCCGTCCGGGCGCTCGGGCGTCTCGCGCTCTCCTCCGCCGTCGCGGTCGCCATCCTGGCTCCCTCGATCCTCGCGACCGCGCGCTTCCTCGACGCCTCGGAGTACCCCGCGATCCGACGGGGAATGGGCGGCTCCCACGCGCTCCCTCTCCGCCACCTCCGGCTCTACTTCGTGCCGGACTACGCGGGGACGCCGCGGCGCGACGACTACACGGGCATCGGCTGGATCCCGGGCGACAACTACATCGAGACGGCCGCCGGCGTCGGCCTCGCGGCGGGCGGGCTCGCGTTCCTCGGCCTGTCGTTGCTGGCGCCCTCGCGCCGCCGCCTCGAGGCGGTCTATGCCGCATTCCTGGCGGCGTTCGTCGCCGTGCCGCTCTACGCGGGGGGCCCGCTGCTCTCGGCCATCGGAAGCCTGCCGCTGCTCGAGATCAGCCTCTTCGCGCGAGCGAAGATTCTGATCCTCCTCGGCGTCGGGATTCTCGCCGCGTGCGGCGTGGAATCTCTCGAGCGCCTCGCCGCCGCGGCGCCGTGGCGCGGGCTCGCCCTGAAAACGGCGCCGTTTCTCATCTCGGTTCCGCTCGCTTTTCTCGCCCTCGACTTCTATCCGGAGTGCCGACCCGAAGACGCGGTCTTCCGCGACACGCCGGGGATCCGGCGGCTGCGCGAGCTGACCTCCGACGGCTCGCGCTTCGCGGCGGCCGGCTGGACGCTGCTTCCCAACCTCTCCGAGCCCCTCGGCCTCGAAGACGCCCGCGGGCACTTCCTGCTCGACGCGCGCTACCGGCAGCTTCTCGGCGGCGCGGACCCGGGCTCGTACGGCACGTACGGGACCTACCTCGTGTTCGATCCCCTCTCGCTCGATCCGTCGGCCAAGGCGCTGGATCTGGCCAGCGTCCGATACCTCGCCGCTCCGCCGGGCGTCGAACGGCCGATCGGCCCCGAGATCGAGGACCGCGACGCCGCGCCGTTCCACCCGAAGGGCGCTCTCTCGAGGTCCCCGCGCGAGGTCGGCGGCGCGAAGCTCCGGCGCGTCTACGCGGGAGACGATCTGACGGTCTTCGAGCGCGCGACATCGCTACCCCGCTTCCGGCTCGACGGCGCGGGGACGGTGCGGACGCTCGCTCTCGAGCCCGAACGGTTCGCCGTCGAAACGGACACGACGGAGCCCGCGCGGCTTTCGACCTCGCAGAAGGCGTTCGCCCCCTACTGGAGGCTCTTTCTGGACGGCGAGGACGTGACCCCGGCCGCGTCGGACGGCCTCTTCTTCGAGCTCGCGGTCCCGGCCGGCCGCCACCGGATCGAGGGGCGGTTCCGGGTGCCGGGCCCGGAGGTCGCGGTCTGCGGCCTCGGGCTTCTCGCGCTCGCCGCGATTATGATCACGGCGGCTCGCGCCCCCACACGAACGATTTCCGCATGAAGCTCGTCATCCAGATTCCCGCGTTCAACGAAGAGGCCACGATCCAGCAGGCGCTCGCCGCGCTGCCGCGCCACGTGGCGGGCTTCTCGGAAACGCTGCGGCTCGTGATCGACGACGGCTCGACCGACGCGACCTCCGAGCGGGCGAAAGCGGCCGGCGCGGACCGCGTCGTTCGTCTCCCGACGAACCGCGGCCTCGCGGAGGCCTTTTCCGTGGGTCTGACGGAGGCGCTCGCGATGGGCGCCGACGTCATCGTCAACACGGACGCCGACATGCAATACGACGCGTCGGACATCCCGGCCCTCGTGCTCCCGATCCTCGAAGGACGGGCCGACTTCGTCGTGGGCGACCGCGGCCCGGGGGGCCTCGCACACTTTTCCCCGGCGAAGCGGCTTCTCCAGCGCATGGGCACATGGGTGGTCCGCCAGGCCGCCGGAATCGAGATCTCCGACGCCGCCTCCGGGTTTCGCGCGATCTCGCGCGACGCGGCCCGGAGGATCAACGTCTTCTCGAAGCTGACGTACTCGGTCGAAACGCTCATCCAGGCCGGCTACAAAGGACTGCGCGTGGCCTCGGTGCCCGTGAAGGCGCACCCGCCGGTCCGGCCCTCGCGCCTCTTCGCCTCGACCACGAAGTATGTCCTGCTCCAGGGCGCGAACATCCTCCGGATCACGGCGCTCTACAAGCCGCTGAAGATCTACTCGATCGTGGCGGGGGTCTTCGTCGCCGCGGGCGCCTTCCTCGGGCTGCGGTTTTTGGGTTTCTACTTCTTCGGCGAAAACCCGGGCGGCCACGTGCAGTCGCTGATTCTCGCCGCGGTGCTCATCGTCGTGGGATTCCAGACGTTTCTGATCGCGCTGCTCGCCGACATCGTGGCGATCAACCGGAGGTTGCTGGAGGAGATGAAATTGAGGGAGAAGGGCTAGGCCCAGTCTCCCGCCTTGCGCGACATGACCGGGGCCCCTTCCAGAAACGTCAGGATCGCCTTCGTGTTGTCGGCGACCCCGAAGAGGATGCGGTCTTCGGTGCGGGCGAACTTGCGGCGGATGGCGACGTCGAACTGCTGGAGGAGCGGGTCGAAGTAGCCGCCGATGTTCGCGATGACGATGGGCTTGCCATGGATGCCGAACTGCTTCCAGGTGATCATCTCGATGATCTCGACCATGGTTCCAAAACCGCCGGGGAACGCGACGAACGCATCGGCCAGGTCGAACAGCGCCTGCTCGCGCCCATGCATCGTCTCGACGACCTTCAGCTCGGTCAACCCCCGGTGCGCGGACTCGCGGCCCTCGAGGGCCTTGGGGATGACGCCCGTGACCTTCCCGCCGGCGCCGAGCACCTCGTCGGCGATCGCGCCCATCAACCCGCGGGAGGAGCCGCCGTAGATCAGGCGGACGCCGCGCTGGGCGATCTCGCGGCCGAACGCGCGAATCTCGGCCTCGATGGCCGGCTCCTTGTTCGGACTCGAACCGCAGTAGACGCAGACGGTCCGGAGATCCATGCGGGCGTCATCTTACAGGGGCCGGCCGGTCCCGTAAAATCAGGCCCGCTCCGGCGTCCTCGAGGGGCCGGGCGAGGGAGGTCGCGTGATCACGAACGCCGAGACGGGAACCAACATCCAGGAGATCGCCGACGGGATCTACCGGATCAACACACCGCTGTCCGTCGTTCCGGGCGGCTTCTCCTTCAATCAGTACCTCATCGTGGACGAGGAGCCGCTCCTCTTCCATACCGGTCTTCGGCGCCTCTTCCCCGTCGTGCGCGAGGCCATCGCCCGCGTCATGCCCGTCGAACGTGTCCGCCACCTCGCCTTCTCGCACTTCGAGTCGGACGAGTGCGGCGCCCTGAACGAATTCCTCGCCGCGGCCCCAAACGCCGTTCCCGTCTGCAGCCGCGTCGCGGCGATGGTCTCGGTCGAAGACTTCGCGGACCGGGCTCCCCGTCCTCTGGCCGACGGCGAGATCCTGGAGCTCGGACGGCACCGCCTTCGCTGGTTCGACATGCCCCACCTGCCGCACGGCTGGGAGACCGGTTACCTTTTCGACGAAACGACGCGCACGATGCTCTGCGGCGACCTCTTCACGCAGGGCGGCACCGGCGATGCGGCCGTCACGGAGTCCGACATCCTCGGGCCGAGCGAGGCGTTTCGCCAGGCGCTGGACTATTTCTCGCACTCGAAACACGCCGGCGAGATGCTCGAACGCCTCGCGGCGACGAACCCCGAGACCCTCGCCGTCATGCACGGCAGCTGCTGGCGCGGAGACGGCGCGGCGCTCCTGCGCGCGCTCTCGCGCTCGCTCGAGAGCTAGCCCGAAGCGAAGCGGCTGCCGGGCGACTCGACGACGAGGCCATTCCGGCAGAGAGGGCACTCGGCCTCCGACCATGAGGGAACCGAGAGAGAGAGCAGCGATCGCGACGGGACGGTGAAGGCGTCGGGCGGCAGCCCCCGGTCCACGATCGAACCGACGGCGACGACCCGGCCCCCGGCCGCCTCGACCGCGGCGGCGGCCTCGCGGGTGGACTTGCCGGTCGTGAAGACGTCCTCGACGACGACGACCGGCTGCCCCTTCTCGAGCGAGAACCCGCGCCGCAGCGAAAACGCTCCGTCCTTGCGCTCGACGAACATCCCGGGGACCTTGAGCGCCCGCGCGGTCTCGTGCCCGATCACGACGCCACCGAGCGCCGGCGAGACCACGACGGCCGGCGAAAACTCCGCGAGCTTGGATGCGAGCTCCCGCCCGGCCTTCTCGGCCCGCTCCGGCCACATGAGAAGCCGCGCGCACTGGAGGTAGCGGTCGGAGTGGAGCCCGGAGGAGAGGCGGAAGTGTCCGGTGAGGAGGGCGCCGGTGGATTCGAAGTCGGCGAGCGAGATCACGCCGGGGATTCTATGAAAGTCGAAGGTTGGAAGTTAAAGGTGGAAGGTCACCGGGGCGGATCCGACACTCGCCTTCAAGCTTCCACCTTCACCTTTTTTTCAACTCCGTACGCGTCTCCCTCCCGACTGATCTTGTGGTGCTCGATCTTCTTGTACAGGTTCGAGCGCGGCGTCTGGATGACCTCGGCCGTGCGGCTGATGTTCCAGCCGTTCTCGCGGAGCTTGGCCACGAGGAACTCCCTTTCGGCGAACTCCTTGAATTCCGAGAGCGTCTCGAGGCCGAGCCCGCGGGTCGAGATCTCGCTGGGCGCCACGCGCGCTTCGGGCGGAAGGTCCTTCGCCTCGATGGGATCGGCGTCCGTCATGATGAGGACGCGCTCGATCAGGTTCTTGAGCTCCCGGACGTTGCCCGGCCAGCTGCGCGCGGCGAGCAGGGAAAGCGCGCTCGGCGCGAAGCGGCGGGGCTTGCGGTGGTCGCGTTCCGTCGCGATCGTCCCGAAGTGCGACGTCAGCGCGGGGATGTCCTGCGGCCGCTCCCGCAAAGGCGGCGTCGTCAGCGGCACGACGTTCAGCCGGAAGAAGAGATCCTCGCGGAACTTTCCGGCCTTGATCGACTCGGTCAGATCGCGGTTGGTCGCGGCGATCACGCGCACGTCGACCCGGCCGACGCGGGCCGCTCCGACCGGCTCGACCTCCCCGGCCTCCAGGACCCGCAGGACCTTGGCCTGGGCCCGCGCCGACATGTCGCCGACCTCGTCGAGGAAGATCGTGCCGCCGTCGGCCTCGACGAACTTTCCGGTCTGCTTGCGGACGGCCCCCGTGAAGGAGCCCTTCTCGTGGCCGAAGAGCTCCGACTCGATCAGCTCCTCGGGGATGGCGGCGCAGTTGACCTGGATGAAGGGCCCCGAGGCGACCTTCGAAGCGCCGTGGATCTCGCGGGCCACGAGCTCCTTGCCCGTGCCGCTCTCGCCGAGAATCAGAACCGTCGCTCCGGTCGGCGCGGCCCGCGCGACCTCGGCCCGGAGCTTCTTCATCGGCTCGCTGTCGCCGACGAGGATCGTCTCCTCTTCGACCCGGCGCCGCAGCCGTTCGTTCTCGGCCTTCAGCCGGTTGCCCGAGAGGGCGTTGCGCACCGAGACCAGGACGCGCTCCCGCTGGAGCGGCTTCTCGAGAAAGTCGGTGGCGCCGCGGCGCGTGCACTCCACCGCCGTCGCGATGTCGCCATGCCCCGAGATCATCAGCACGGGCGGCGCCGCCGGCCGCGCCACGATGCGGTCGAGCGTCTCGAGGCCGTCCATCCCGGCCATCTTGATGTCGAGCAGCACCGCGTCCGCGGACCCGGCGTCGAGCTCCGCGAGCGCGGCCCGGCCGTCGCCCGCCGTCCCGACTTCGTAGCCTTCGTACTCGAGGACCATCCGAAGCGTGTCGCGGATCGCCGCCTCGTCGTCGACGACCAGAACTCTTTGAGCCATCGCCTCTTGTTACAGGATCGGAGGGATGGATATTCCCTCCGATTCCCCGAAAAAGGACAGCGCCCGCCGAAGCGGGCGCTGAGGGGAATTGGAGTCGCGTGCGGGACGCCGGATCAGTCCTCGAGCTTGACGAGGGCGAACCGGGAGGCGTCGGCGCGCGGGCTGTAGACGTAGAGCTTCAGGTAGTCGCCCTTCCCCGACTTCGCGACGATCTTGCCGAACTCGTCGGTCGTCGTGACCTTCTCGCCGTTGACGAGGGTGACGACGTCGCCCTCCTGGATCTGCGCGTCGGCCGCCGGAGAAACCTCCTTGACGCGGACGACGAGCAGGCCTTCGACGCCGGTCTTGATGCGCTGCATCTGGCGAAGCTGCGGCGTGAGCTCCTGCACCGTCATGCCGATCTTGCCGGGCGTGTCGTCGGAGGCGAGGCTGTCGGCCTCCCCTTCCTCGGACGGATCGTCCTTGCGCTCGGCGAGGGTCGCCGTGACCGTCGTGTCCTTGCCGTCGCGCACGAGGCCGAGCTGCACCTTGCTGCCCGGAGACTTGCTCGAGACGTAGCCGATGAGGTCGCGCGTGTCCTTGACCGGAACGCTGTCGACCCGGACGATCGTGTCGCCCGGCCGGACGCCGGCCTTCTCGGCCGGCTTGCCGGTCTCGACGGACTCCACGAACGCGCCTTCCTGGGCCTTCAGGTCGAAGGCGGCGGCGCGGTCGGCGTCGACGTTGACGATGTTGATGCCGAGGAAGCCGCGGACGACCTTCCCCTTCTCGCGAAGCTGCGGAAGGATGGTCTTGAGCGTGTTGATCGGAACGGCGAACCCGATGTTCTGGGCCGGCCGGAAGATGGCCGTGTTGATGCCGACGACTTCGCCGTTGGTGTTGAGCAGCGGCCCGCCGGAGTTGCCGAAGTTGATCGCCGCGTCGGTCTGGATGTAGTTCTCGAAGCTCCGCGTGGCCGCGTCCGCCGTCAGCCCCGAGCGGTCCTTGGCCGAGACGACGCCGACCGTGACGGTCTTGTCGAAGTTCAGAGGATCTCCGATCGCCATGACCCACTCGCCCACGCGGACGCGATCCGAGTCCCCGAGAGGAAGCGGCGTCAGACGCTGCTTGACGTCGACCTTCAGGAGGGCGAGGTCCGTCGCCGGATCCTTGCCGATCAGCTTGGCGGGGTACTTCTCACGATTGTTGACCCGGACCTCGATCTTGTCGGCGCCCTCGATGACGTGGTTGTTCGTCACGACGTAGCCGTCTTCCGAGATGATGAAGCCGGTGCCGCCCTGGACTTCCTTGTGCTCCTCGTCGTCCCGGGGCTGTCCGCGGCGGTTCTGGCCGCCCGGAGGACCGAAGAAAAACTCGAACGGATCGCCTTCGCCGAAGGGGTTCTGCTGGAAACGGCGGCCGCGGTTGCCCTTCACGATGTCGGTCGAGGTGATCGACACGACCGAAGGCATCGCCTCCTGCGCCGTGTCGGCGAAGGAGGGAAGGAGCACCCCGCTGGTGCGGGAGGTGCGGGCCGCCGGAGTGGCTTCCCGCTGCGCCTCGGACCGGGGGGTGACGTTGACCGAGCCGGCGACCACCATGCCGAAGACCACGGCGGCCGCGATCAAAGCCGAAAAAGACAGGGCACGTTTGGTGGTTCGTTCCATAAGAAGCGTATTCTCCTCAAGTTATCCCGTGGCGGGACATGGATGGAACGCGGCTTGCTTCAGCCGCATTCCTCGATTTCGCCGGGATTCCCAGCCTCTCGTGCTCGACCAGGATGCAGCGGTCCATGGCCACGCCGATTTCCCGCTCCTCCAGCCTCCGGGCCGAGTCGGCGTCGACGACCCCGAGCTGCATAAAGACGAAGGCCACCCCCCGCGCGATCGCCTCGTCGGCGATCGGCCCCACGTGCTCGGACCTCCGGAAGATGTCGACGATGTCGACGCGGACATCCGCCGGGACCTCCGAGAGCGTGGGGTAGCAGGCCTGCCCGAGGATCTCTCGGTGATTCGGGTTGACCGGGACGACCCGGTAGCCCTCGCCCAGCAGGTAGCGCGCGATCGCGTGGGACGCCCGGGACGCATCGGGTGAGCAGCCGACGACCGCGATCGTCTCGGCCTCCTCGAGAGCGCGGCGGATCTTCTCGGGTTCGTTCATTTGCCCCCCTCGCCGTCGCGCCGGCCGTCGAGCTCTTCCGGCGTCGGAAAGTAAATGAAGTGAATCACGATCCGCTCGCGGTCCTTGCCCGGCACGAGCCGGAGGAGGTCCTTCGGCAGCGGCCGAAACGGATTGGACTCGAGGATCGCCTGCATCGCCGCGTGCGTGTAGGGCGGAATGGTCGAAGGCCGAAGCACCTTGACGTCGGCCACGCTCCCGTCCGTCATGATCGAAAATGCGACCCGCACCGTCCCGTGCTGCTGGAGGATGATCAGATCGCGGGAGATCTTCCAGTGCAGCTTGATCCGGCGAAGCATCTCCGCCGCGTAGGGTCCCCAGTCGTACCAGCTCGTCTCGAACGACACGCCGCCCATGTCGACGAAGCCGCCGTCCTCGTTGGAGAGAGGCGCGCCGTCCTCGCCGCTCGCTCCGGCGCTGCCGACCGTTCCCCGCGCCGCATCGCGAATCGCGGCGTCGAGCTGGTTGCGCGTCAGCTTCACGGTCTCCTTCGGCTCGCCGCCCAGTTGCGGCCGCATGTTCGTCGGAAACTCCGACGGCTTCGTTTCGGCCGAGGGGTCCTTGGTCTCGAGAGCGGCGCGGTCTTCCGCGGCGGCTTCGGCGGCGGCCTGGGCCGCGCTTTTCGGAGCCCCGCCGGCGATCCGCGGCGCCCGCGGCCCCGGCGCCAGGCCCTCGACGCCCCGGCCGCGCGGGACGTACGGGAGGTCGGCCTTCGGCCGGGCCGGATCGCCCCCGCCGGCCCGCCGGTCCGCGTCCGAGAGCGGGGACCGGTTCGGGTTCTCCCGCGGCGCGCCCGGCGCCTCGCTGAAGAACGCGGGGATGGGCGTGTCGTCCTTGGGAGTCTGCATCGCCGCGGCCATGGCGTCGATGATGTTGCCCTGCGGCGCGGAGGAGCGTCCGGGAGCGACGAGCATCAGGATGACGAGCACCGCGTGAGCGACGAGCGAGATGAGGATGGCGCGCTCGATCGGGAAGGCGCGGCTGACGTGCTCCTCCAGCCCGGCGAGCTCCGCGAGCGTACTGTGCGCGATCAGCGGCGCCGGCGCGCCGTCGGGACCGTCGGATCTCGAGCGGGCCGGTCGCGAGACGCCGGCGATGCGCGCTGTGGCGATCGCTCGCGCGATGGAAGCGGACGGCGAGGCCGCAGCGGACCGCGCGACGGCGGCCGGTTGCGGCGCGACGGGCGGTCGCGCGGCGTCGGTTCGCGCCGCGGCGGCTCGAGCGATGGCGGCAGCCTGCACGGCCGCCCCGTCCAGCGACAGCATCGAGCGCGGGGGCCCGGCTTCCTCGTCGGTCGCGACCGCCGCTCGCGCGGCATCGGGTCGCGCGACAGCTCGCGTGGCGTCGGTTCGCGCCGCGGTGGCTCGAGCGATGGCGGCAGCCTGCTCGGCCGCCCCGTCCAGCGACAGCATCGAGGGCGGGGGCCCGGCTTCCTCGCCTGTCGCGACCGCTGCCCGGGCCGCTTCGGCCTCCGCCGCGGCTCCGGCCCGACTGGCCAGATCCCCGAGCATGCTGTGGAAGATCTGGGGTGAATCTCCGTTTCTCGAGGCGAGGCTTTCATCCGGACGACTCTCCGCCTCGGCGTCCGAGCGCCCGAAGAACCAGAAGCGGCGCGACCCCATCGAGACGAGCGTGCTCCGCTCGCTCCCGAAAGGCGCGCTCTCATCCGGATCGGACACGCAGATCTCCCTTTGGCGGCTCCGGCCGCCTTTCGTACCTAACACGCTCCCGCCCGCCGGGATTCTCTCGATTGTAGACTTTGCAATGGTTTAGACCGTGCAATCGAGCGAGAACGCCCCTGCGGGAATCGACGAAGCCGAGCGGGCCCGGCGGATCCAGGGCCTCGTTCACACGGCGCTCTTCGCTGGAGTCGGAATCTACGCCGTGATCCTTCTCTTCCTCCGCTCCGAGATCGCCGTCGTGACCTCGGAGCCGCCGCCCGGAACTCCCCTTTTCCTGATCCTCGCCGCGGTCGGGGTGGCGCAGTATGCCGGAGCCTGGGCGGTCGGCCGCAGCTTTCTACGCGCCCGGCGCTCGCGTCCGCTCGACCGTGTTCGCCTCTCCTTCCTTCTCCGCGGCGCGGCGGCCGAGGCCATCGCGCTTTATGGGCTCGTTCTTGGTTTTCTCGGCGGCTCCACCCCGCAGGTCGCCGCCCTCTTTGCCATCGCGGTCGCCGCCCTTCTCGCCTGCGCCCCGGGACGCGATTCCTGGGAGGCCGCTCTCCGGCAGGCCGAGTCCCGCTAACCTCCGACCCTCCCGAGCCTTACCGGAGCCGGGCCGCCGCCGCCCCGGCGGAAGGCCGGGGATGCCACTTTTTGATATAAAGGCGCCGTCAGTAGTGCGGGCTCGGCCCGCTTTTTTGTTCGATGAAAACGCCCGTGAGTGACAAAACGATGCAAGAGATCGGCGCCATCGCCGAGGAAAGAGGCTGCCGCCTGCTGGCCATCGAGTCGGCCGGGGCGGGGCGTTTCTCCGTGCTCCGCCTGGTGCTCGAGCGGCTCGACGGCGCCGCCGCGACGGTCGAGGACTGCGAGGGCGTCTCGCGAGAGGCCTCGGCGGTGCTGGACGCGGCGGACGAGATCCCTCACCGCTACACGCTCGAGGTCTCCTCGGCGGGGCTGGATCGCAGGCTTTACTCCCTCGAGGATGCGGAGCGCTTCGTCGGCCGCCGCGTCCGCGTGAAGACGGAGAGCCCGGTGACGCCGGCGCCTCTTCCGGTTGCGACGGCCGGGTCGCGGACGCCCGCGATCTCGCCGGCCCGCAACTTCGGCGGACGGCTCGAGCGGGTGGACGGCGACGTCCTCACCGTCGTTGATGAGGCCGATCGCAGAATCTATAATGTCCGTTTCGGCGATATTCGCCTCGCCCGGCTGGACTTCGAGTGGCCGGAGCGGGGTTCGGGGCGATAGGAGAGCGGGTTTCCATGATCATCGATCCGTCGGTCATCCGACAGGTTTCGCGCGAGAAGGACATCGACGCCGAGAAGATGTTCGGCGCGCTCGAGGAAGCCATGTCCTCGGCGGCGCGAAAGTACTACCACGACAAGGCCATGGTGACCCTGATCGACCGGCAGACCGGGGCGATGACCGTGTATTCGCCGCGCACCGTCGTCATCGAGCTCGACACCGAGTCCGAAGAGCCGCCGCCGCAGATCCTCCTCGACGAGGCCACGACGCTCGTCACCGAGAAGGGGACGCGCGGCGAAGTCCGCGTGCTTCGCCCCGCCGGCGAGGGCGAGGCGCCCGCGGAAGTCCACGAGGTCGCGCTCGGCGACGAAGTCCGCATCTATCGCGAGACCGTGGGCCTCGGCCGCATCGCCGCGCAGACCGCCAAGCAGGTGCTGTACCAGAAGGTCCGCGAGGCGGAGCGCGACAACGTCTACAACGAGTACTACCCCAAGATCGGCGAGCTCATGAACGGCACGGTGAAGCGGTTCGAGCGCGGCGACATGATCGTCGACCTCGGAAAGTCCGAGGCGATCATCCCCCGCGATCAGCAGTCGCGGGCCGAGCGCTACGGCCAGGGCGAGCGCATCCGCGCGATCCTCTTCGACGTGCACCGCAACCCGAAGGGCCCCCAGCTGGTCCTCTCGCGCACGGACCCGCGCCTGCTCATCCGCCTCTTCGAGATGGAGGTCCCCGAGATTTACGACGGCACCGTCGTCATCAAGGGCGCGGTGCGCCAGCCCGGCGAGCGGGCCAAGGTCGCCGTGCGGTCCCGCGAGCGCGACGTCGATCCGGTCGGCGCGTGCGTCGGCATGCGCGGCAGCCGCGTGCAGTCGATCATGCGCGAGCTCCACGGGGAGAAGATCGACGTGATCCTCTACTCCGACGACCTCATCACGTTCGCCCAGAACGCCCTGGCGCCGGCCAAGATCACCCGCGTCTCGCCGATCCACCACGAGGACGGAACGATGAGCCTCGACTGCGTGGTCGAGGACGACCAGCTCTCGCTGGCGATCGGCAAGAAGGGCCAGAACGTCCGGCTGGCCTCGGCCCTGATCGGCATGAAGATCGAGATCAAGGGCGAGAGCGAGGTCAAGGGCGAGGTCGCCCAGGCGCTGTCGCGGATGCTGCAGAACTCGCGCCGGCGGCAGACGCCGCTCGGCGACGTCGACGGCGTCGGCGAAAAGACCGCGGAGCGTCTGGCCGAAGCCGGCCTGACCACGCTCGGCGACCTGCTCGACAAGTCGGCCGAGGAGCTGGCGCAGCTGCCCGGCATCGGAGAGAAGTCGGCCGAGAAGCTCCTCGAGGCCGCCCGGGCCGCCGAGGCGAGCCTGCTGGCAGCCGACGAAGAAGCGGAGAATGCGGAAGAGGAAGAAGAAGGCGAAGAAGCCGAACCGACAGAGGCCCCCGAGACGACGGGCGTGAGGGAGTAGACCGAGCGGCATGGGAAAAATTCGAGTCGAAGAGCTCGCCGCCCAGATGGGGATCGGCAGCAAAGAAGTTCTCTTTCTCCTCCAGTCGATCGGCGTGGACGTCAAGTCGCCGCAGGCGGCGCTCGACGAGACCACGGTGCTCGCGATCCTCCAGGGCAAGACGCACGCGCCCAAGCAGCTGATCATGCGCGACGCCGAGACCCGGTCGGCCCGCCCGCAGAAGAGCGCGTTGAATCGAATCAAGATCGTCGACCGGCCGCCGGGCTCGTCCGAAACCGCGACCGAGAGCGCGACTGCGACAGCGACGGCCACGCTCGAGCCGGAGGCGCCGGCCGCAACGACCGCCCCCGCGGCTTCGGCCGCGTCGGCTGCCGCCCGGCGCGCCAAGGCCGCCGCGGAGGCCAAGGCCGCCGCCAAGGCTGCGGAACCGGCGCGCACGGCCGTCGTCACATCGGAGCCCGAAGTCGAAGCTCCCCCGGCGAAACCGGCCCCGCCCCCGCTACCTCGCAAGATCGTTCTGCCTCCGCGTCCCGTCGTTCCCCCGCGCCCGGGTCTCGCTCCGCAGGGGCCGCCCACCGCGCGGGTCGGTGCGCCGGCGACTCGACCCATGGGCCCTTCCGGCGGCGTGAGCCGCCCGATGGGTCCCTCGGGAGGGGTCGGACGCCCGATGGGCCCCTCGGGAGGAGTCGGACGGCCGATGGGCCCCCGCCCCTCCGGCCCGTCGGTCTATCGGCCGACCCCCGGCGGCCCGGGCGCCCGTCCGCTCGGCGGACCTCCTCGTCCGGGTGGCGCCGTCGGCCGCACGGCTCCCGCGGCGCCCAGCGAGCGGGGACCGGGGATCAAGCGAAAGAAGGACGACGACGCCAAGAAGACGGCGGCCGGCAAGCGGAGCGCCCGTCCGAAGATCACCGTCGCCGACGAGGTCGATCTGCGGGAGTTCGTCGGAACCTACAAGGAAGACACCTACTCCGACATCTCGCTGCCTCTGATCGAGAAGACCGGCGCCGACGACGAGACGGCTCCCGAGGCGCGCCCCGTCTCGAAGTCCGCGATCCGCCGCGCCGCGAAAGAGACCCGGGCGCACGACTCGGGCAAGCTTCTCGAGTTCAAGAAGCCGGCGCCCACCGGGCCCGTCTTCTTCACCGAGGGCGTCACGGTCAAGGAGCTCTCCGAGAAGCTCGGCGTGCTCGCCCGCGACATCCAGCGCCTGCTGATGCAGCGGGGAGTTCTCGCGACGGTCAACCAGACGCTCGACGCCACCACGGCGGTTCAGATCGCCAAGGAGATCGGGGTCGAAGCCGCGGTCGTCTCCTTCGAGGAGGAGCTGGAGCTCGCGCGCTCCGGCAAGGAAACCGCCGAGCCGTCCACCGCCCCGCGCGTGCCGCGAGCGCCGGTGGTCACCGTCATGGGTCACGTCGACCACGGCAAGACGTCCCTTCTCGACGCGATCCGCCAGACGAACGTCGCCGCCGGAGAGGCCGGCGGGATCACGCAGCACATCGGCGCGTATCGGGTCGAGGTCAAGAACAAGCCGATCGTCTTCCTCGACACGCCCGGCCACGAGGCCTTCACCTCGATGCGCGCGCGAGGCGCGCGGGCGACGGACATCGTCGTCCTCGTCGTCGCCGCGGACGACGCCGTGATGCCCCAGACCATCGAGGCGATCAACCACGCCCGCGCCGCCAAAGTGCCGATCGTGGTCGCCATCAACAAGATCGACAAGGCCAATGCCAACATCGACCGCGTCAAGAAGGAGCTGGCCGACCAGAACGTGCTCCTCGAGGCGTGGGGTGGCGACACGCCGTCGGCCGAGATCTCGGCGGTCAAGAAGCAGGGCATCGACCATCTCCTCGAGCTCATCCTCCTGGTCGCGGAGATCGGCGAGCTGACGGCGCCGGACGTCGGCGAGGCCCGGGGCGTCGTCCTCGAGGCCCGCCGCGAAGCGGGGCGCGGCAACGTCGCCACCGTGCTCGTCCAGGCCGGGCGCCTGCAGGTCGGAGACGTCTTCTTCGCCGGATCGGTCTTCGGCCGCGTGCGGTCCATGCAGGACGACCGCGGGGAAAAGGTCGCCGTGGCGGGGCCCGCGACCCCGGTGGAAGTCACCGGCTTCGAGGATCTTCCGCAGGCCGGCGACACCTTCCAGGTCGTCGAAGACGAAGCGCAAGGCCCGCTCGATCGTGTCGTTCCGCCAGCAGAAGGACCGCGACAAGACCATGGCGGCCTCCTCGCGCCTCTCCCTCGAGCAGCTCTTCAGCAAGATCCAGGAAGGCAAGATCAAGGACCTCCCGATCATCCTGAAGGCGGACGTCTCGGGATCGATGGAGGTCCTCTCGCAGGCCCTGACGCGGCTCTCGAACGAGAAGGTCAAGATTTCGCTCCTCCACGCGGGCGTGGGCGCGATCAACATCAACGACGTGCTCCTCGCCTCCGCGTCGGGCGCGATCATCGTGGGCTTCAACGTCCGGCCCGAGAAGAAGGCCGCCGAGGAGGCCGAGAAGGTCGGCGTCGACATCCGCCTGCACACGGTCATCTACAACGTCACCGACGAGATCAAGAAGGCCATGGAAGGCCTGCTCGATCCGACGCTCAAGGAAGTCGCCCGGGGCCGGGCCGAGGTGCGCAACACGTTCAAGGTCCCGAAGTTCGGCGTCGTCGCCGGCTGCTACGTCACCGAGGGCACGATCCCGCGCTCCGCGCAGGTCCGCCTGTTGCGCGACAACCGCGTCATCTACGAGGGCAAGGTCGGCTCGCTGCGCCGCTTCAAGGACGACGTGTCCGAGGTCAAGCAGGGCTTCGAGTGCGGCATCGGCCTGGATCGGTATCAGGACGTCAAGGTCGGAGACATCATCGAGGCCTTCCAGGTGGAGAAGGTCGCGGGCGTGATGGGGTAGCTGTCCGCTATCAGCCATCAGCTATCAGCCAGACACGAAAGCCAGACGCTTCATCAGACCGCCCGGCTGAAAGCTGACAGCTGAGAGCTGAAAGCTCCTCATGGTCCTCGCCTACGCCGTTTTCGACCTGCACCTTCCGGGCTGCCGGGGGCTCAAGGAAAAAAGGATGATCGTCAAGAGCCTCAAGGCGCGGATCCGCAGCGAGTTCGAGATCTCGGCCGCCGAGGTCGGAAACCAGGACCTGCTCCAGCGCGCCGCCCTCGGCGTCGCGGCGGTCGGCCCCGACCAGGCCCCGCTCGACGCGCTCCTTCAGAACGTGCTCTCGTTCGTCGAGTCGAACCTCGACGGCGAGATCCTCGAGTATCGCAATGAGTTCATCCATGTGTGAGAGGCCGGGCTCTCGATGAAGCAGGACTCCCGAAGAAGCCAGCGCGTCGCCGATCTCGTCCGGTCGGAGCTCTCCCTTCTCGTCCTGACCGAGGCTCACGATCCGGAGCTCCGCAAGGTCACGATCACCGACGTCGAAATGCCGTCGGATCTGAAGTCGGCGCGCGTGTTCTTCTCCTGCCTCGGAGGCGACGAGGAGCGGGAGAAGGCCGCCGAGGCTCTCCGCCGGGCGTCGGGCTTCCTGCGCCGCGAGGTCGGCCAACGCTGTCGGCTGCGCTACGCGCCGGAGCTCCACTTCCTCTCCGATCGCTCTCTCGAGCGCGGCGCCCGGGTCGAGGAGCTCCTGCAGCAGGTCCTTCCGCCGCGGGAGGACGACGGCGAGCCGTGAACGCGCCCGACACCCTGAAGAAGGGTTATCTCTTTCTCATCGACAAGCCCGAAGGCCTGACCTCCCACGACGTCGTCGAGCGCGTGCGCGCGGCGACCGGGGTCTCGCGCATCGGCCACAGCGGCACGCTCGATCCCATGGCGACCGGCCTGCTCCTGCTCTGCGCCGGAGGCGCCGCGCGCCTGCAGAGCTTCTTCACGCTCATGGACAAGTCCTACGAAGGCACGATCCGTCTCGGCCGCGCGACCGCGACCTACGACCGCGAGGGCGAAGCCGTGGGGCCCGACCGCGACGCCTCCGGGGTCACGCGCGACGCGATCGAGGGCGCCGCCGCCGCTTTCCGCGGCGAGTTTCTCCAGGCGCCTCCGCCCTATTCCGCCAAGAAGGTCGGCGGGCGGAAGTTCTACGAGATGGCGCGCCGCGGCGAGAGCGTGCCGTCGCTTCCCAAGAAGGTCCGCGTCTCCGAGCTCGGGTTCGGGTCGCTCGAGGACGGGCGCCTGGCCTTCTCCGTCGCCTGCACCTCGGGGACGTACATCCGCTCGATCGCGAACGATCTCGGCGAGAAGCTCGGCTGCGGGGCCCACCTCGAGAGTCTCCGCCGCACGCGCATCGGGGTCTTCTCGGCCTCGGACGCGGTCGGGCTCGAACACTTCGAGTCCCTGCCGCCGGAGGGGCGCCTTTCGGCGCCGCACGCGGTCCCTCTGGCGCGGGTTCCCTTTCCGTTCCCCCGGGTCCAGCTCGCCTCGCTCGAGGCCTGGAAAATCCGGCGCGGCCAGGCCGTGCCGGCCCGCGGCGTCGCCGCCGGCGAGGGCGACTGGGTCACGCTCGTCGGACCCACCAACGACATGCTGGCGCTGGGCCAGGTGAACCCGATCGGGGATCGGGGGGTGGCGCTGATCAAGCCCCGGATCGTCCTGGCCGAGTGAAGCTCTCCGCGGTCGGCTCCCGGCTCCCGGCCGCCCCCGACCTAAGTCTTTGTCCGGCTGAGAGCTGTCAGCCGATGGCTGAAAACGCCGGTCCTGTGGTATGGTTCGCGGCTTATATAAAGTGAGCGTAGAGAGAAGCTTGGAGGCATGGTGAACGTCACGGAATTCGAGTCGGGAAAGCCCGACATCATCAAACAGTATCGGACCCACGACACCGATACGGGATCCCCGGAAGTCCAGGTCGCGTTGCTGACGACTCGCATCACGTACCTGACCGAGCACTTTCAGACCAACGCCAAGGACCACCACTCGCGCCGCGGCCTGCTCCAGATGGTCGGGCGCCGGCGCCGACTGCTCGAGTATCTCCGGAGCGAAGACCCGAATCGTTACCACAAGCTGATCGAGCGTCTCGGCCTCCGGAAGTAGTTCGTCCCGGCGCCGGACCTCCCGCCGCGGCGGCGCATCCGCCACCGCCACGGGCTCGATCGCTCGACCCCAAACTGGACGGCCGAGCTCCGACGCCTTTTGAGAAAAAGGGCTCTACCATGATCGACCAGATCTCCGTTCCCCTCGGATCCAAGTCCCTCGACATCCAGATCGGCAAGCTCGCCAAGCAGGCCGACGGCGCCGCCGTCGTGCGGTTCGGCGACACGGTCGTCCTCGCGACCGCCGTGTTCAACAAGGAGCCGAAGGAGAACGCCGAATTCTTCCCTCTCACCGTCGACTACCGCGAGCCGACCTACGCCGCGGGCCGGATCCCGGGCGGCTGGTTCAAGCGGGAGGGCCGCCCGACCGAGAAGGAAATCCTGACGTCCCGGCTGATCGATCGGCCGATGCGGCCGCTCTTTCCCAAGGGCTTCAACCACGAGACCCAGATCGTGGCGTTCGTCCTCTCGGCCGACGGCCAGAACGACGCCGACATTCTCGCGATCAACGGCGCCTCGGTCGCGCTCACGTGCTCGAGCGTCCCCTTCCACACGCCGGTCGGAGCGGTCCGCGTCGGACGCCTCGACGGCAAGCTCGTCCTCAACCCGACCAACGCGGAACGCGACAAGTCGGACCTCGATCTCATCGTCGCCGGCACCGATGACGCCGTCTGCATGGTCGAGGGCGGCGCCCGGGAGCTCTCGGAGCAGGATCTGGTCGACGCCATCCTCTTCGGCCACGAGGCCGTCCGCCAGATCGTCGGCGCCCAGGTCACGCTTCAGCGTCGCGGCGGCTTCCAGAAGCCGTCCTGGACGGCGCCCGAGTCCTACCCGGCGGCGGTCTTCGCCGAAGTGCGCCGGGCGTGGGAGGCGCCGATGCTGGCGGCGATGACGCTGCCCAACAAGATCGCCTCGTACGCCGAGATCAAGGCCGTCAAGAAGGCCGCGGCGTCCATGGTGCCGGAGACCGAGGTCGAGAAGCGCAAGCAGGTCGCCCGGGCCGCGGACGATCTGGTCAAGGTCCTGACGCGGGAAACCATTCTCGCCGGTCGTCGCCTCGACGGCCGCGAGTTCTCCCAGATCCGCCCGATCACCACGGAAGTCGGCATCCTGCCGCGCACGCACGGCTCGGCGCTCTTCACGCGCGGCGAGACGCAGGCGCTCGTCACCGCGACGCTCGGAACCTCCGACGACGTTCAGATCATCGAGGAGTACGAGGGCGAGAGCGAGCACACGTTCCTCCTCCACTACAACTTCCCGCCCTTCTCGGTGGGCGAGACCAAGTTCATGCGGGGCCCCTCGCGCCGCGACATCGGCCACGGCAACCTGGCGCGGCGGTCCCTCTCGCCGATGCTGCCGAGCGAGGACGCCTTCCCGTACACCGTGCGCGTCGTGTCCGACATCCTCGAGTCCAACGGCTCCTCTTCGATGGCCACCGTCTGCGGGGGCACGCTCGCCCTCATGGACGCCGGCGTGCCGATCAAGGCCCCGGTGGCGGGCGTCGCGATGGGCCTCGTCTCCGACGGCGACCGTTTCGCGATCCTCACCGACATCGCCGGCCAGGAAGATCACTACGGCGACATGGACTTCAAGGTCGCCGGCTCGCGCGAGGGCATCACGGCGCTCCAGATGGACATCAAGATCAAGGGCCTCCGCCGCGAGATCCTCGAGCAGGCGCTCGCCCAGGCGCGCGCCGGACGCCTCCACATCCTCGACACCATGGCGATCGCGCTGCAGGCGCCCCGCCCCAACATCTCCCGCTACGCCCCGCGCATCTTCACGATCCAGATTCCGAAGGACCGGATCCGCGACGTCATCGGCTCGGGCGGCAAGACGATCCGGGCGATCATCGAGTCGACCGGCTGCAAGATCGACGTCGAGGACTCGGGCAAGGTCTCGATCGCTTCGGCCGACGAGGCCGCGGCGATGAAGGCCATCGAGATCATCGAGTCGCTGACCCAGGAGCCCGAGATCGGAAAGGTCTACACGGGCAAGGTCCGCCGCGTCGAGGCGTACGGAGCCTTCGTCGAGATCCTTCCGGGCCAGGACGGCCTCGTGCACATCTCGGAGCTCGCTCCGTATCGGGTGCGCCAGACCACCGACGTCGTCAAGGAAGGCGACGAGGTCACGGTCAAGATCATCGCCGTCGACCCCATGGGCAAGATCAAGCTGTCGCGCAAGCAGGCCCTCTCGAAGGAGCAGCTCGACCAGGAAATGGCGCTCGCTCCCGTCGGGGCGCCGGGCGAGGACGAGGGACGAGACGAGTTCCCGCGCGGCGGAAGAGGCCCGGGCGAGCACCGCGGCCACTTCAACCGGGATCACCGGGGCGGCCCGGGAGGACCGAGGGGCCCGCGTCGGGGGTAACCCGGCCGGCCGCACACCGAGTCCGTCAGGGCGGGGGGAACCCCGCCCTTTTCATTTGAGCCGGACCTCGACGTTCACCCACCACGAGGGCTGCGGCGGACGGGGATAGCTCGCCTCGCGAAAATCCGGAGCGATGCAGCGGGCCACGGCCGTTTCGGGCCGGAAGAGCGTCTCCTCCGCCTTGCCCTCCCCGCTGACCCGCACGAGCGCGTCGAAGGAGACGAGCTCCTCTTTGGGTTCGTCGCGCGCGCAACGCTGCAGAGCCGGCCGCAGCCAGTCCTCGAGCTTCCCGATCAGCACACCCTCGTAGCGTTTGCCGGCCGGCGTCTTGGCGTTGGACTCGGCCTCGCTCCGGGCCACCTCGGCGGGCGTGGCCGCGGCGGAGGCCAGGAGAAGCAGGGCCAGTCCGGCGGCGACGAGCATCAGTACGGCATCTCGCCGTCTTCGAGACCCAGCATGTGGCCGATCTCATGGACGACGGTGTCGCGGATCTCGCGGACGGCCTCGCCGCGGGTCGAGCACTCGCGGAGGATGGGTCCGCGGAAGATCGCGATCTGGGCGGGAAGGCTCGAGACCATCGCGTCGCGCTCGAAGAATCCGGCGCCCCGGAAGATCCCGAAGAGGTCCTCGTCGTCGGGTGTGTCGGTCTCCTCGTAGTCCTCGTCGGTCGGCTCGTCCTCG
Source organism: uncultured Acidobacteriota bacterium (assembly GCA_963782585.1). Taxonomy (GTDB): domain Bacteria; phylum Acidobacteriota; class Thermoanaerobaculia; order UBA5066; family Gp7-AA6; genus DAHUXD01. The sequence continues at coordinate 89,229 of CAWAKL010000007.1, read as the reverse complement.
ACCGCCACGACGACGTTGTCGAGGTACTTGCGGAAGACCCCGGGCACGGAGTCCAGCGCCTCTTCGACGTAGGTCTCGAACTCGCGGTCGGAGATGCGCCGGGAGGACACGATCCCGATTCTACGTTCGGCCGAAGAGCCGATCGAAATTGGCCGTGGTCACGGCGGCGACGGCCTCGAGGCTGGTGGCCTTGACCTCCGCGAGCTTCCTCGCGGTCTCGACGACGTACGCCGGCTCGCAGGGCTTGCCGCGATGGGGCACGGGCGCGAGATAGGGCGTGTCGGTCTCGACCAGCATGGCTTCGAGCGGCAGGCCCGCCGCGGCGACCCGGATGTTCTCGGCAGCGCGGAACGTGATCATGCCCGAGAAGGACACGAGATAGCCGAGGTCGATCGCCTTCGCCCCGTACGCCGCGTCCTCGGTGAAGGAGTGGAAGACCCCGCCGGACTCGCGGGGCCCGAGGCGGGAGAGCCGGGCGAGCATCTCGGCGCCGCTCTCCCGGTTGTGGAGAAGCACCGGAAGCCCGAGGCGCCGGGCGCAATCCAGCATCCACTCGAGGACCTCGATCTGTTTCTCCCGCGGGGAATGGTCGTAATGGAAGTCGAGGCCGATCTCGCCGATCGCCACGACTCCGGGGCGGCGCGCCAGCTCCTCGAAACCCTTCCCGTCGCGCGCAGCGTCGAAGTCCTTCGCCTCGTGCGGGTGGACGCCAACGGCCGCGAAGACGCCGTTCGCCGGATCGGCGAGCGCGGCGGCGGCTTCGGAGTCCGCCAGAGTCGTCCCCGGCACCAGAAATCGCGAGACGCCCGCCGCCCGTGCGCTCACGAGCAGGTCCCCCGCGCCCTGTCCCATCTGCAGGTGGCAGTGGGAATCGGCGAGCACGTTACTTGACCTTGCTCCCCGGAGGCACGTCCGCGGGCACGTCGAGGAGCACTGGCGCGCCGGCCTCGCCGACCGACGCCGCGAGGACCATGCCGTTCGACTCGACTCCCATCAGCTTCGCCGGTTTCAGGTTCGCGACGACCACGACGTTCCGGCCCAGGAGGGCCTCCGGCTCGTACTGCGCCGCGATGCCTGCGACGATCTGGCGGCGCTCGTCGCCGAGATCGACCTCGAGGCGCATGAGCTTGTTCGACTTCGGCACGCGCTCCGCGGCGACGATCCTGGCCGTCCGCAGCCGGACTCTCTGGAAGTCCTCGATCGCGATGCGGTCATCGGCGGGAGCCGCGGCCGGTTCGCCTGCCGTCGGTGTCGTCGTCATGTCCTTCTCCTTGAAGTAGGCCTCCGCGTCCGCGCGCGGGAAGAGCGCCGGCATTTCGGGCATCGGGCGCGAGACGGGGAGGCGCCCCCAGTCGAGGTCGGCCGCCGACGGGTCTTTCGCCTCCATGCCGAAGGACTCGAAGATCTTCCGGCTCGTCTTGGGGAGAAACGGCGAGAGCATCACCGCCGAAAGCCGCACGCCCTCCGCAGCGGCCGAGAGCACCCGGTGGAGCCTCGCCGAGTCGGCGCCCTCGACCTTCCGGATCTTCCAGGGCTCGCGGGAAACGACGTATCCGTTGATCTCCGTCAGGTATCGCCACACCGCCTCGAGCGCGCGGTTGAACTGGCAGTCGGCCATGGCGGCCTGCCATTCCGCCCGGGTCGCGCTCCACGCGCGCATGACCTCGTTGTCGGTGCAGACCTCGTTGGGCGTGCCGCCGAAGGACTGCCGGCAAAGTGCGGCGACGCGCGAGACCGTATTGCCCAGATCGTTCGCAAGGTCGGCGTTGTAGCGGGTCAGGAAGGCCTCGTCCGAGAACGACGCGTCCTGGCCGAAGGCCATCTCGCGCATGAGGAAATACCGCAGGGCATCGGGGCCGAAGTCCGAAACGAGGTGGTCCGGCCGGACGATGTTGCCCACGGACTTGGAGACCTTCTTCGCGTCGCGCAGCCACCACCCGTGGGCGCGCACGGTCGTCGGCAGCGGCAGCCCGGCCGACATCAGGAAGGCCGGCCAGTACACCGCATGAAACCGGAGGATGTCTTTGCCGATGACGTGCACACGCTCGGCGTCCGCGTGGTCCCAGAACTCGCGATAGCGGCGGTCGTCGTCGGAGCCGAATCCGAGGGCGGTGATGTAGTTGGCCAGGGCGTCGAGCCAGACGTAGACGACGTGGCCGGGGTGATTCGGGAAGGGGATCCCCCACTTCACCTTCGAACGCGAGACCGAGAGGTCGTTGAGCCCGGACTTCGACGAACGACGTCACCTCGGCGAGGCGGCTGTCCGGCTGCACGAACTCGGGATGTTTTCCGTAGTGCTCGAGGAGCGGGTCGCCGTACTTCGAGAGGCGGAAGAACACGTTCTCTTCGGACTCCCAGGCGGTCGGCCGGCCGTGGACCGGGCAGCCCTTCTTCTCGTCGAGCTCCTTCTCCGTGTAGAAGGCCTCGCAGCTCGAGCAGTACCAGCCCTCGTGCTTCGCCGTGTAGAAGTCGCCCGCGGCGGCGATCCGGCGCGATGAGCGCCTCGACGCCCGCGCCGGTGCCGCGCCTCCGTCGTCCGGATGAAGTCGTCGTTGGCGATCTCGAAGGTCCGGTAGAGCTCCCGGTACCTCTCGACGACCCGGTCGGCGAGCGCGATCGGCGTCACGCCCTGCGCCGCCGCCGCCTTCTCGATGTTCTGGCCGTGCTCGTCGGTCCCCGTCAGAAACCAGGTCGTCTCGCCGATCAGGCGGTGGAAGCGCGTGATCACGTCGGTGACGACCGTCGAGTAGATGTGCCCGATGTGGGGCAGGTCGTTGACGTAGTAGATCGGCGTCGTCGCGTAGAACGTCTTCATGCGGAGGGCGAAAGATACCTCAGAAGAGATCGAGCTCGATCGGGACGACCGTACGGATGCGCTGGAAATCCCGGTCGCGCGTGAGAAGGCGATACCCTCCGTCGGAGGCCGCGAGCGCGATCGAGAGATCGATCAGACTAGCCGCGAAGCCACGCCGCGCGAGCGCGAATCGGTACTCCGCGGCACGAGGCCAGAGTCTGTCTGATTCCTCTGCCCACTCAAAGCCCTCCAGCAGCTCCTTGAGGAGCGCGTATTCGGAAGTGGAACGCGCTCCGGACAGCAGCTCGGCGTATATGGGTCCGGTGATGAGGACGCGCTCCTTCGCGAGGATCGGGCCGAGCCGTCGGACGGCCTCTTTGTCTCCGTCGAGAAAATCCAGCCAGGCCGAGGAGTCGACGAGGGTGGCGCTCACCTCTTTCGGGAACGGGACAAGTCGAGATCCAGATGGATCTTCCCGGCCAGGGCCCGGAGGCGCTCCCGCTTGTCCTTCTTGACCACTTCCTCCAGCGCGTACACGATCGTCTCGCGCTTTGTTTTCGAATCGGTGATGCGGCGCGCCTCCTCGAGAAGATCCTCCGGAAGATCGACGGTAGTTCTCATGCCTAAAGCATATCCTTGTGGCAGTATTTATGCATCCCCTCACAGCAGCCCCGACTCCCGGAACGAGACGCAGCCCTCCCTCCCGACGACGATGTGGTCGAGCAGCCGTACACCCACGGCTTCCGCGGCCGAAGCGAGCCGGCGCGTGAACTCGCGGTCCTCGCGTGACGGCGTCGGGTCGCCCGAGGGATGGTTGTGGTACAGGATCACGGCCGCGGCCTTGCCGAGAAGCGCGCGCCGCAGGATCTCGCGCGGCTCGACGACGGCCCGATCGAGCGTGCCCCGGTAGATGTCCGGATCGTTCTTCAGAAGCCGGTTCCGGGCGTTCAGGTACAGCGCTCCCGTCCGCTCCTGCGAGTCGTCGGACTGCGTCGCGCGCAGGTAGTCCTTGACGAGCCGCGGGTCGTTCAGGAGGTCGCGGCCCGAAAGCGTCTCGGACGGCAGCCGGCGCGCGATCTCGATCGCGGCGGCGATCGCTCCGGCGCGGGCGGCGCCGATGCCGCGCTCGCCGGCGAGCTCTTCGGTCGAGATTCCCGCGAGGCCGACCAGGCCGCCGCGGGTGGCGAGGAGGCTCCGCGCACGATCGAGGGCGCTCTCGCCGGGAATGCCGGTGCGGAGGAGGAGCGCGACGAGCTCCTCGTTGGACAGGGCGCCGGGGCCCACGCGCAGGAGCCGCTCGCGCGGACGCTCCTCGGCGGGCAGGTCGCAGATTCGGAAGGCTCGGGTGACAGCAGGTTCGGTCATCGCGTGTGGCCGTGGGGAACGGCGTCGCGACGCGATGAGGACCCCGCGATAGTCTCACGAGGTGCCCGACCCGGTCCAGACTCCCGTGCGGCCTCTCCTGATCGCGCTCGGAATCCTCTTCCTCGCCGCCGGCCTGCTCTGGCCGTTCCTCTCGCGCTACTTCGGCCGGCTTCCGGGCGACATCGTCGTGCGCCGGGAAGGCTGGACCTTCGCCTTCCCCATCATCACCTGCCTCGTGGTGTCCCTTCTCATCTCGCTGCTGCTCTGGCTCTTTCGCCGCTAGACCGGCGACTCAGCGCCTCGGCAATCCAGCCGGCGTTGGCGACGATCAAGAGGTCGCACAGGGCGTGGAACGCATACAGCGCGCGGGAGAGGTCGGTCGGCGCCTGCGCGAACGCGCACACGGCAAACGCCAGGCCGGCCATCAGGACCATCACGAGCAGCCCTTCCCGGAAGAGCCGGCCCCGCGGCGACGCGCGGCGCCAGGTGGCCGCTGCGGCGATCAGGGTTCCGCCGAGAAGGGCCGTCATCGCGAGCAACGGATGCTCCCCCAGCCGCCCGCGCGTCCCGCTCCAGAGCGAAAACCGCGTGGCAAGGGCCCGGGGCGGCTGACCCGCCGACCGCTCGAAGTTGCCGAAGCTCGGCCGCAGCGACCAGGCCGAGCGGGACGCGCGCGAGACGCGTTGCGCGAACTGGTTCGGGTGCCGCAGGTAGAACGCGAGGATCTGGCGGTACCCCACCCGGTGCAGGAAGTCCTTCCGGAATCGCACGTCGGGAAGCGGGGAGTCCGGTGCGTACGGGTTGCTTCCGACGTACTTCAGCCACTCCGGATCCAGCCGAAGCTCGGCCGCGTCCGCGGCGGGCGACGGGGAATGAGCCAGCAGATCGTAGAAGACCAGCTGGAAGAGCGACGCTTCGCGGAGCGTGTACGGCGTGTGGCGTCCGTACCAGACGGAGAACGCGCACAGCCCGGCGGCCAGCCAGACGGCGCCTTGCCGCCAGGCCCCGCGCCACGCGAACCCCGCGAGCCTCAGGCCGAAGAGGGCGAGCAGCGGCGCGGCGAGCTTCTCCTGCGGTTTCGAGCCGACGAAAAGGACCGCGGCGCCGAAGTAAGCCCAGAGCCACCCTCCGGAAAGCCGGCCTCGCCGGACCGCCTCCGCGGCCACCGCCAGAGTCAGCAGCAGAAAGAGAAGCGATGCGGTCTGGCTGTAGAACGAATTGAAGAGCGCCGCGTAGCCGACGTCCGTGAAGAAGAACACCAGCAGCGCCGCAACGACGGCCCGGGCGGGCAGGGTCAGGTCCCGGCAGGCCCGGATCAGCCCCGCGAGCGCCAGGAGAAACAGGGCGGCGTGGATCCCGCCCAGCACCCGGATGTCGAAGAGCGCCTGCCGCGAGAAGACGAGGTGCGTCCAGCGCGCGACGAAGGCGAGCAGCGTCTCCGAGGAGTGGTAGCCCGTCCGGAGCCATCCCGGGTCGGCGACGGCATACTGCGAACGCAGAAAGACGAAGTAGCGATCCTCGTAGGCCGGGCTGGTGTGCTGGAACCCGGCGTAGCCCATCACGCGGTCGTAGTCGCCGTTGTCGGCCAGGCCGACGATCGGAGGTACGAAGAGCTGGAGCGAAAGAACGACCGCGGCAACGGCCAGCGCGACGGCGAGCAGAGCGGTGTGGCCGGACATCCTCCGCCCGCCGGCGCCCGGTCGGGCGCCGGAATCAGGCGACATCGGATTCGATCAGCGCCTCGACGACGACCCCGGGCAAACCCGGAGCATCCAGCGTCCCGTCGCCCTGGTGGACCTCGGCCCACACCGCGATCGGCTCGCGTCCGCCCGCCGTGCGAATCAGGCCGGCCCCGACCTCGCCGTGGAGCAGATAGAGGCCGAGCCGGCGCTTCGTTCTGAGACGCGAGGCCATCCATCGGCGGGCGCGGTCGACCGATACCACGCGGGCCGCGAGCGTCGCGACCACGCGTTCGAAGAGCGCGAGATCCGCTTCGCGCTTGCCCACGTCGTGCAGCAGCGCGACGGCCGGCCAGAGCGTGTCGCCGGCATGCGCCGTCGAGGCGAGTCGGCGCTCGACCCTGCGCGCGACCTGGATCGTGTGATGCTGGTCGTGAGCCGATTGTCCCGCCCAGAGATCGAACTCGGCCGGCGTCAGGATGGACCTCGCCCACGCCAGATCGGCCGCATCGAGCTGCGTCCCTCGCCACGCGCCGAGTGCGCGCGCCATCAGCTCCGGAAACGTCGCCCGCGGGAGGGGATTCTTGGCGGCCGGGCTCATGCCGTATCGGCTCTCCGGGAGTCGATCACTCGCCGCACGCAATCCTTCCCGAATCGGAGCTGGTCATGAAGGTGACTGTAGACAAATCGGCCGGCGCGGCCGAGCGTTTCGAGGTTGCCGATCGAGCCGAGAGCGTCCCGGATGAGACCGACATCCCGCGCGTAGCCGGCCGCGCACACGGGATAGGCGTTGGCGATGAAGTGAGCGCGCGACTCCAGCACCTCTTTCGGATCCAGAAGGCCGAGGGCCGACAGCTCGCCGACGACCCGCCGGGAAAACTCCTGCTCCGAGAGCCGTTCGACCGCGTCCCCCCGGAAGCACGGCGCCTCCACGACGAGCGCGGTCTCGCCCTCCGGCGACATCGCCGCCGAGCGGTTCTTCGGCTCGGAGATGCGACTGACGCAGAAGGCCGGATCCGGGATGTAGATGGACGCGCGCTCCGATACGCGCTCCCGCGCGAGCCGGAGAAACAGCAGGCGGATGTGCCGGAAGCGCAGCCGGGACGCCGCGGCCCGGGCGGATTCCGGCAGGGCGCCGCCGAGAAGGCCCACCAGAAGCGGCAGCGGAAGCGTCGACACGACGCCATCCTCGACGTCCCGGACGCGACCACCGGAGAAGTGGACCCGCCGCACCGCTCGGCCACTCGAAGCGCACTCCAGGCGCTCGACGGCGAAGCCGGCATGGATCGATTCCTCCGGCAGGGCATCCGCGAGGGCTTCGGCGATCCGGCCGTAGCCTCCGCGCGGATAGAGAAACGAGCCGTCGATGTGCTCGGTCTTCCCGCCCGGAAAAACCAGCTCGTGCAGAAGCGACCGCAGCGTCATCCCCTGGAGTCTCCGGGTCGCGATGTCGGGGGACAGCTGATCGGTGGGAAGCCCCCAGAGCTTGGCGGAATAGTTGAGGAGAATCCGCCGCGCGAGAGTCTCGCCGAAGCGGCGGACCGCGAAATCCTCGAAGCTGACCGCCGGCGCGCGCCGGCGCCATCCCGCGCGCAGGAGATCCAGGCAGATGCGGCCCGCCTCGCGGAACCCGTACGCGAAGAGGACGTTGAGGGGCGTGGGAGGAAAATCGATGTAACGCCCGCCATCGAGGATCGCGCTGGGCGCGACGACTCGAACCAGTTCGTCGCCCATCAACTCGGCGACATCCCGTGTGATGTCCGGGTCGCGATCGTGGAACCGATGAGCGCCGCGATCGTAGAGATGGCCGCCGCTGCGCAACGTGCGGCACATGCCGCCGAGCTCGGCCGAGCTCTCGTACAGGTCGAACGGAAGGCCGGCCCGGTGGGCGTAGAACGCGACGCCCAACCCCGCCGGGCCGCCGCCCAGGATCGCCAGATGGGTCATGCGAAACCTCGCCTAGTCCCCGTCGGGCCAGGCCTTCCCCGCGCCCTCGGGCACGAGAACGATCTTGCCGTGGTGAGCTCCCTCCTCCATGTACCGGTACGCGGCCGCCGCCTCGGAAAACGGAAAGACCCGATCGACCCGTGGACGGATCTTCCCGGCGGCCACGGCGGCGTAGAGCGCCCGGAACTCGTGATCGTTGGACATCGTGGAGCCCAGGATCGAGAGCTGCTTCCAGAAGATCTGCCGGATCTCCTCTTTCGGGTTGGGGCCCGAAGTGGCGCCGCAGGTCACGATGCGGCCCCCGCGTGCGGCGGCCTTGAGCGACGTCATCCAGGTCGCCTCACCGACCGTGTCGACGATGACGTCCGCGCCGCGCTTGCCCGTGTGCGCCCGCACGGCCTGCACGACATCCTCCTTCGCGTAGTCGACGACGAGCTCGACCCCGGCCTCGCGCAGGCGCGCGAGCTTCTCCGCGCCCGAGCTCGTGGCGAGGATGCGTGCCCCGCAGAGCAGGGCGATCTCGACGCAGGCGCCGGCGACTCCCCCGCCGGCGCCGTGGATGAGGACGGTCTCCCCCGCGCGCACAGCGGCGCGCCCGACGATCATCCGCCAGGCCGTCTGGTAGGCGAGCGGAAAGGCGGCCGCCTCCTCGAAAGAGAGCCTCCGCGGAACGGGAAACACGTTGCGCGCCGGCACGACGACGAACTCGGCGAAGGTGCCGGACGCGTGCTCACCGAGGATCCGGTAGGTCGTGCAGAGGCTCTGCTCGCCGGCGCGGCAGAACTCGCACGCGCCGCAGAAGAGGCCGGGCTGGATGAGCACGCGGTCGCCGGGCACGAACCCCGTGACCCCTTCGCCGAGTGCGTCGACGACGCCCGCGCCGTCGCCGCCGGGAATCTGCGGCAGCGGCACGTGCGGAATCCCGTTGCGGACGAAGATGTCGAGTCGATTGAGCGCCGCGGCCCGCAGCGGCGATGCGGACCTCGCCCGCGGAGGGCTCCGGCGTCGGCCGGTCGCCGTACTGGAGCACGTCGTTGCCGCCGTGCTTCTCGAAGTAGACGGCCTTCATCGGCGAAGAGTCTATGTTGGGAAGCCGGCGACTACTGCAGGTACCCCAGACTCCTCAACTTCTCCAGATACTCCTCGTCGCTCTCGGGCGCGGTCGACGCGTGCGGCGCGACGCGCGGCCCGTACGTCGGCACGCCCGTCGTCTCCACCGTGCCCGCCGAGAACAGAGCCGGCACGGGCCGGCCCGAAAGATCGCGGGCCGTGGGAACGCCCGCCCGCGCCAGGATCGACGGGGCCGCGTCCTCCGGACGAATCCGCACGCTCTTTCTCCCGGCGCCGCCGTCGAAGACGACCAGACGGCCGAGCGAGCCCTCGCGTGGATGGGAGTCGGCCGCGAGGACCACGAGGACGATCTCGCCGGCGGCGGCCCGCGCGATTTCCGCTTCGAGCAGCTCGACGATCCGGCTTTCCGCCCCGCCTTTCGCGGCCGGATCGCCACGCGCGATGTCGCACCCGGGCAGGTACACCGTCGAGAGCCCGAAGCCCTTTTTCGCCTCGGTCTCGAACGCCCCGATCGCCTCGCGGTCGGCTCCGGCGCCGTCGGAGGCCCGCGCGAAGACGGCGCGGTTCTCCACGACGGTCGCACCCGGCCACGGCCCGGCGGCCCACCAGCCCACCGAGAGACTCGGGATCCCGGCCGATGCGGCGACCTCCCAGAAGTCGAGGTTCCGCCGGTCGGCGTGCGAGACCGGGGCGCTCGTCACGAGCCCGAGAGCCGGTCCGAGACGGCGCAGGTACCACGCCGTTCCCCACGGAGGACGAAGCGAGAGCGGCGAACCCAGCGGCCGAACGCGCGTCAGGGCCCGTACGCCGTGGCCGGCCGGGGCCATCCCCGTCGCGAGCGTGGTCCAGATCTCGGGGGGCGAGCCCCGTTCCGCCGGCCACCAGCCGGTCTCACCGCGAGCCGAGAAGCTTCGCCGCCCGGCCGTCCTTGCCGGAGCCGTCGAGGTCCAGGCCGTCGATTCCGAGCACGACCAGAGGTGTGGAACGCGGCGACGGCTGCGGCGCGGGGGCCGGCGGCCCCTCGCGGCGGGAGAAGAGCAGAAGAATCGCGACCAGCAGCCCGAGCGCGGCGGCGCCCGCGAACACCCGGCGAAGCGTGCGCCGCGGCAGCTTTCCCGCGCGCGCGAACGCGAGCGCCAGGAACCCGAGCCGCACGGCGGCCGCGAGAAAGAGCGCCGCCGCACCGATCGGGATGGCCCAGAGCAGGGTCCTCGCCGATAGAGAGCGCGCAAGGCTGTACGTTCCGCCGATCCACAGGGCGAAGACGAGGAGGGCCGCGACCATGCCGGCCATCGTCGCGGCGACTCCCGGAGTCCGCACGCGGTGAGCGAAGACCGCGAGACCCAGCGCGAGAAGGGCGGCCGGCAGAAGGTCCGCGGCGAACACGTGGGCGAACAGCGCCGCCATCGCGACGGGAGAGCGGGCGAAGCCCGGCTCCGACGTCTCCACCGCCGCCAGGGCCGCGAGGGCCGCCGAAAATGCCCCCAGCAGGATCGCCATCAGGAAAGCGCCGCCGCGCCACTCGAATACCGGCCGGAAGAGCAGACGGTCGACACCGGCGTCGAGGTATCCGAGCTCGCGCAGGCGCGCGCGCGCCTCGCCCAGAGTCGGGCGCTTCGAATCGTTCACGAGCGCCGGTCTCGAACGACCCGCGCGAGATCCGCGAGGACCTCGCCGCGGCGGCCGATCGGGCGGAGCGCCTCGACGGCCGCGCCGAGCAGCTCGCCGACCAGGCGGTGCGCCGACTCGGCCCCGAGCACGGAGGCGAAGTTGGCGCGATGGGCGTCCCGGCCGGTGTCCTTCCCGAGCGTCTTCGGGTCGCCCTCCTGGTCGAGCAGGTCGTCGGTGATCTGGAACGCGAGGCCGAGGTTGCGGGCATACCGCGTGAGCGCCGAGAGCGTCCGCTCCCCCGCTCCGCCCGAGAGCGCGCCCCCGCGCACGGCGGCGACGAAGAGCGCGCCGGTCTTGCGCGCATGGATGGACTCGAGGTCGTCGAGGGCCAGACGGGAGGGCTCGGCGGCGAGATCGGCGGCCTGCCCGGCGCAGCAGCCTTCGGCGCCGACGGCCCGCGCGAGCTCGCCGAGAATCCGCGTGGCGAGGGCGCGCGAGAGGCCGGTATCCGACGCCACCAGCTCGAACGCGCGGGCGAGCAGCGAAACCGAGGCGAGCTCCGCCGTGGCGACGCCCCAGCGGCGATGGAGCGTGGGCCGGCCCCGCCGGCGCGGAGCGTCGTCCATCGACGGCAGGTCGTCGAGCACGAGCGAGGCGGCGTGGACGAACTCGACGGCGACGGCGACCGGCGTCGCGGCGGCGCGGGAGGCGCGCGCGACGTCCGCGGCCGCCAGGGCGGCGAGCGGCCGCAGCCGCTTTCCGGGCGAGAGGACGGCGTCCGCGATCGCCTCCGAGAGGCTCTCGGCCCCGGCGACCGGAGAGGGAAGCCGCGACGCGAGCGCCTCCTCGAGCCCGGGGCGCGCCGCGGCCGCGAAACGATCGAACGGGCCGAACGCCCCGGCGGGGACCGTCAGGGAGCCGTCCCCGCTTCCCTAGCCCTTGTAGCTGGCGAGGGCCTCCGGCTCCGACTCGTAGACGTCGAAGACGGTGATCAACTGGGTCACGGTCAGCACGTCGTTGATCTTCGGGGGGAGGTGGAGGAGCTTGAGCTTTCCGCCCTTGTTCGTCACGGAGGTGTAGCAGCCGACGAGCTCGCCGATGCCGGACGAGTCGATGGTCGTCACGTCCTTCATGTCGACGAGGATGTGCTTCTTGCCCGAGTCGACGAGCTTGTTGATGGTTTCACGCAGCTGCACGTCCCCGGAACCGATGGTGATCTTGCCCTTGAGCTCGACGACCTGCACGCCGCCGGACTCTCGCACGTTCGTCTTCATGCTGGATTCTCCTCCCTCTCTTTTATCGCGCCCAGGTTCTTTTTCAAAACGATTTCCATCCCGCCCCGCGGGTGTCGCTGGAAACGCACGTCGTCCATGAACGTCCTCATGTAGAAGATCCCGCGGCCCGAGGTCTTGAGGCGGTTCTCGGGAGCCAGGGGATCCTCGACCGCGCCGGGATCGAACCCCTCTCCTTCATCGCGGATCGCAATGACCAGCGTGTCGGCCACGACGTCCATCTCGAGGTGGACATGCTTGGCAGGGTCCTGGCGATTCCCGTGCTTGATGGCGTTGGCGACCGCCTCCCGCACCGCCATCAGAATCCAGTGCCGCGTCTCCTCCGCCACGTCCCGGCCCTCGAGCAGCCGCCCGCAGAGGTGCTGCACCATCTCGATGTTCTCGAAACGGCTGGAAAGCGACATCCGGATCGGGCCGGCTTTTTCGGTCGGTCGAGGAGCGTTCATTCACGAGCTTTGAAAGCCCGGCGGATCTTATCGAAAACGCGGCGCGGAAAGGAACCGCAGCGCGGCATGCTACCCTCGGCCATGCTTCGAAAACGCCCTCTCCGCGCGGCCGGAATCGCGCTGGCGGCGGCCTGCCTCGCGGGTTTCGCGGACCTCCTGCCCGATCGGATGGCGGAGGTGTCCAGGAGCGTCGAGGAGGTCCGAGGCCGGCGGTTCTCGCGGGCCGTTCCCGCCTCGGAGATCGACGCCGCCGAGGCCCGCCGGGTGCTCCGCGCCAAGATTCTCGAGGGCCTCCCGGCGCCTCCCGAGGAGACGTTTCGCTCGCTCGCGGCGATCGGCCTGATCGAGGACTCGCCCCGGCTCCTGGACGCGTTGCTCGATTTCTACGCGTCCCAGGTCGTGGCTTTCTACGATCCGGACCCCCGCCGTTTCTTCGTCGTCCGGGGAGCCGAGGCCCTCGCGGGGGCGGACTCGGAGGATCTCGCGCGGGGCCTCATCTTCTCGCACGAGCTGACCCACGCTCTCCAGGACGAGCACCTGCGCCTGGCCGAGCGCGTGAAGGCGCTCCGCGAGGACGGAGACCGCAGCCTCGCGCTTCAGTGCCTCCTCGAAGGCGAGGCCACGCTCGTGATGATCCGCGTCGCGCTCCAGGAAATCCCCGGGGCGAGCGAGAGCGTCGAGGACGAGATGGCGCCGCTTCTGACGGCCGGTGCGCTCGAGCGCGGCGCGGTGGCCTCGGATGTTCCGGACTTCTTCGTGGATCAGCTCTTCTTCCCGTACGCCGAGGGAACGACCTTCGTGCGGGCCGCCGTGAAGAAGGGCGGTTGGGCCGAGATGGACCGGCTCTGGAGGAACCCGCCGGAGTCGACTTCCGAGATCCTCCACGGCGCGCCGTATCCGTCCCCGGCCCAGAACCTCCTGCCGTCCAACGTCGCGACCGTCGCGCCGGGAAAGCGTCTCTCCTACACCGACACCCTCGGCGAGTGGACGCTGCGTTTCCTGCTCGGACGGGCGCTGCCGGCCGAGGAAGCCGCGGCCGCGGCGACCGGCTGGCGCGGCGACCGAATCGCCTACTTCGTCTCCGGTCGGAGCACGATGAGCTACGTCTGGCGCCTGCGCTTCGACAGCACCGTGGCGTCGTCGCGCTTCGAGTCGGCGCTGAAGAAGGCGCGGCGAGAAGCGGCCCGTCCCCGTGACGGAGACCATCCGCCGCGAGGGCGACGGACGTCTTCGTGTCCGCCGGGATGCCGGCGGAAAGGTCGCGGCTCTCGACCGGTAACTCGCGCTCAGACCCTCAACCCTCGACCCTCGACTCTCCGACCTAAAGAAAAAGGGGGCTGTTTCCAGCCCCCTTCGAAACGAAGACGAATCGCTTGAACCACGCTGCTTCCTCCGCAGCGTGAGCGCGGCTCCCAGTCCGAGGCAGAGAACGCCGAGGGCGCCCGCCATCGGGACCGAGCTCGCCGTCTTGGGAAGGTTCGCGGCCATGGCCTGCTGGGCCGCCGCCGCATCCGCCGCGGCCCTGGCCGCCGCCGCTTCCGCGTCCGCCCGAGCCTTCGCATCCGCCGCCGCCCGGGCCGCCGCTGCGTCCGCCGCGGCCCTGTCCGCCGCCGCCTTGTCCGCCGCCGCCTTGTCGGCTGCCGCCTTCGCCGCGGCCGCCTTGGCGGCGTCGTCCGTGCCCGCCGCAGCCACGACTTGCTGCTCGGTGTGCGTTCCCGTGGCCGTGTGCACGATCGTGGCGTTCAAATGCTGGTTCACCTGGAGATCGTCGAGCCGGAGCTTGGCGCCGCCGATGTCGAACCGATAGCCCGCCGGGATGTTGTAGGAATGAATCCCGTCGGCTTCCCGGACGTACAGGAGACCGCCGGCGTTCTTGATGACCTTCGCATCCTTGAGGGTCTTCGTCTGGACGACGACGGGCGAGGTCGTGGTCTTGACGGTCGCCGAGACCTTCATGCCGGGTTTCAGGGCGGAAACCGGAATGTCCTTGCCGTCCACGTTCACCATGAAGCCCGCCGGAAGGTCGATCTGGCGAGTTTCGCCCTTCTCGTTCTTGTAGACGACGCTGTTGTCCCAGGCACTGACGACCGTGGCATTGCGAATCTCGTACGTCGTCTGCGCCGAAGCCGCGGGTGCGGCGAGCGCGACGAGGGCCGCGAGCAGAACCATCGAGAGCAGGATCCGTTTCATTCTGAGTCCTCCTCCTTTAAGCACAAGTTTCAAGAAACGCGAATCGTCTTTTGAAGTGTCGTCTTCGGGACCCGAGGCCTATTGCGCGCGGATCCTCCTTTCTGCGACCTTCAGCACGTCGGGTTCCTCCAGCGCCGCGCGCACGATGTAGCGCTTCGGCGCGTTGCCGACGTAGTAGAAGGGGAAGCAGGTTACGAGGGTGACCGTGGGGATGGCCGTCGGGGCCAGGACATCCACCCGGTCGGGCGACACGATTGTGATGCTGTCGATGCGATAGCGGTCCGTCCCCGACAACGACTCCACCTCGAGCACGTCGCCGGCGGAGACGTCTTTCAAGCCCCGGAAGAACCCGTCGCGGTGGCCGGCGATGCCCACGTTGCCGGGCTGGCCCGGACGCGGCGTGCCCTCGATGTGCCCGACGCCGCGGTTGAGCGCGAGCTCATCGGTTCCGGCGAGCACCGGCACTTCGAGCTCGATCCCGGGGATCCGCAGGATCGCGAGCGGCGCCGCCGCGAAGTGCTGCGCAAAGCTGGCGCTGAACCCGCTGACGCGCTCGGGCGACCACATGGACTTGTCCGGGGAGTCGAACGCGGAAAGGGTCCGGGAGAGCCCGGGGGCCTGGGGCGCGGTCGGAGGCGGAAGCGGCGGCTTCGCGCGCGGCGTGGAAATCGGAAACCGCGGCCTTCCGCCCCAGGGCGGCGTCGACGCGGACGACCAGGAAGAAAGCAACCAGCGCGAAGCCCGCGCCATACAGCGCGATCTCGAGACGGCGCAGGACCGCCCGAGTACCCCCGGCCTTGACCTGCCCGGAAGCTCCTCCGCTGACCATAGTTCTCCTGATGTGCGAATACTTAGATATCGCTGGCCGGGGGGCCTGTCAACCGTCCGAAGGGGCAAGTCAGACGGCTGTAGAGCCCAATCCGCCCACGGAACCCGCTCCTGGCTCGCTCACGACCCGGTTCCGGCCCGCCCGTTTGGCCCTGTAGAGCGCCTCGTCGGCCTCCGCCACGAGCCCCTCCGGCGAGGAGGTCGTTCCCGGCGGGGCCGTCGCCACGCCGAGGCTGATGGTGACCACGCCCTTGGGGGCCTTGGGATGCCGCGTCGCCATCGACTCCACCCGCGCCCGGAGGACCTCGGCCACCGCTTCGGCCCCGCGGAGGGGGGTCGAAGGCAGGATCGCGGCGAACTCCTCCCCTCCGTAGCGCGCCAGGAGGTCGCCCGGCCGGGTCAGGGCGCCCCGGATCTCGTGGGCGACCCGCCGCAGGCACTGGTCTCCGACCTGGTGGCCGTGCGCGTCGTTGAAGTCCTTGAAGTAGTCGATATCGATCATGACGAGCGAAAGCGGCAGCCCGTCGCGCGTCGCCCGCCGCCACTCGCGGGCGAGCGTCTCCTCGAAACGCCGCCGGTTGGCGATGCCCGTGAGGGCGTCGAGCTCGGAGAGGTTCTGCAGCTTCGCGTTGGCCTCCTCGAGCTGGAGCGTGCGTTCGGCGACCTGCCGGCCGAGCTCGCCCTCGCGCGCCCGCGCTCTCGCCGCCCGGACGCGGGAGACGCCGTAGCCGGAGAGCGCGAGGCCGGCGGCGCAGAGGCCGAAGAACCACGGCGTGTCGCGGAAGCTCGGTCGGAGCCGGAAGTGCGCACTCGCTCCGTTCTCGTTCCAGATGCCGTCGTTGTTGCACGCGGTGACGCGGAACGTGTACCAGCCGGCCGGAATGTTCGTGTAGAAGGCCGTCCGCCGCGTGCCGGCGTCGACCCATTCCCGGTCGAACCCCTCGAGGATGTAACGGAAACGGACGCGCTCCGGATCGACGAAGGAGAGACCCGTGTAGTGAAACTCGAGATCGCCGCGGCCCGGCGAAATCTCGGCGGGACTCGACGTCGAGACGACGCCCCGGTTGACCAGCATCTCTTCGATGACGACGGGGGGAGGCGTCGCGTTGGTCTTGATGCGGTCGGGATCGATGACCACGGCGCCCTCGATCGTCGGAAACCAGAGGTGCCCGTCGCGGGTCTTCCAGCCGGCCGGCTGCGTGAAGCCGCTGCACTCGGCCGTGCGCATGCCATCCGCCCGGCCATAAGACACCGAGGTCACGGTGTTGCGAGTCCCTTCCGCGAACTCCTCGAGTTGCTGCCGGGGCACCTGGAAGATCCCGCGGCTGCAGCTCATCCAGAGATTCCCGCGGCCGTCCTCGAGGATCTGATACTGGACGTCGTCGAAGAGGCCGTCGCGGCGCGTGTAGCGGGTGAACTTGCCGTCGCGGAGTCGATTCAGGCCGCCGCCGTCGGTCCCGATCCAGAGGCAGCCGTCCGCGTCTTCGTAGAGCGCGAGGACGGTGTCGTCGGAAAGCCCGTCCTTGCGGGTAAACGCCGTGAAGCGGCCGTCGGCAAAACGATTGAGGCCGCCGTCCTCCGTGCCGATCCAGAGGGCCCCCTCCCGATCCTGGACGATCGCGAGGACGGTGTCCGACGAGAGGCCGTCGGCCCGGCCGTACACCTGGAACTTTCCGTCGCGCACGGCGACGAGGCCTCCGTCGTCGGTGCCGACCCACAGCGTGCCCGCGCGGTCCCGATACATGCAGCGGACGATCTCGCTCGGAAGCCCGTCCTTGCGGCGATAGACATGGAAGCGGTTCCGGTCGCGCTCGCTTTCGAGCCGATCGAGCCCGTCACCCCAGGTGCCGATCCAGAGCCGGTCCTGGCCGTCTTCGTAGATCGAGCGAACGAAGTCGCCCGAGAGGCCGTCCTTCGACGTGAACGAGGTGAACTTCCCATCCGCGAACCGGTTGACTCCCGCGCCCCGCGTGCCGAGCCAGATGGCGCCTTCGTGATCCTCGTAAATCGTCCGGATGCGGTCGCTCGAGAGACCCTCCTTGTGCGTATACGCCGTGAACTTGCCGTCCTTGAGGCGGTTCAGGCCTCCGGTCACCGTGCCGATCCAGAGGCTCCCCTCGACGTCCTCCCGGATCGCGAGGACCGTGTCGTCGGAAAGACCCTCGGGCGGCGCGAACGCGGAGAAGAGGCCGCCGGCGTAGCGCGCGAGGCCGCCGCCTCGCGTGCCGATCCAGAGGTTGCCGTCCCGATCTTCCTGGAGCGTTTCGATCGTGTCGCTCGAGAGGCCGTCCTTCCGCGTGAAGGCTTCGAACTTGTTGCGCCGCCGCCGCACGAGCCCCCCGCCATCGGTGCCGATCCAGAGCTCGCCGTTCGCGTCGACGAGCAGCGCCTGGGCGATCTCCGCCGGGAACCCGTCCGCCGCGCCGTAGACCGTGAACTTCCCGTCGCGCAGACGATTCAATCCTCCGCCGTCGGTGGCGATCCACAGGCTGCCCTCGCGATCCTCCTGGACCGCCCAGACGCCTTCGTGGGAGAGACCCTCGCGCAGGCCGTACGTCGTCAGCTTCTCGTTCTCGAGTCGATTCAGCCCGCCGCCCGTGCCCACCCAGAGCGCGCCGTTTCGGTCCTGAGCGATCGAGAGCACGCGGTTGTTCGAGAGCCCTTCCCGGGTCGTCCACGACTGGATCCGGCCGTCGCGGAACAGATGCAGCCCGCCCCAGGTGCCGACCCAGAGTCCCCCCGTCCCGGTCCTGAAAGAGGACCTGGACGTTGCTGTTCTGAAGCCCCGGGGTGTTGCCCTTGTCGAATACGGTGAACTGCACGCCGTCGAAGCGGACGAGACCGCGCTCCGTGCCGAGCCAGAGATACCCGTCCCGGGTCTGGAGGATCGTCTGGACGGAGTTCTGGGGGAGCCCGGCGTCCGTCTTCCAGACCTGGTGGGCGTACTGCGTGATCGACTTTTGCGGGTCGAGGGCGGCGGCGTGCCGGCCGACACGGCCAGACACACTCCCGCAAGGACCGGCGCCCGCACGCGATGCATGCGCGATTTTACCAGCGTCGTCCGCCGTAGCCTCGGCGGAGGCGGCCCCCCGGTAGCCCTGGCGAAGGCGGATCAGAAACCGGGGATCGACCGCAGGCCAGGGGAATGATCACGAACATCTGGATCGCGTCGAAGACGCCGTGCGCCACGACACACGGCAGGACGTTGCGGTAGACGGCGAAGGTCACGGCGAGCACGGCGGCGATCACCAGGATGCCGACCAGCACGAGCGGCTGCCCGTAGGCGCCGTGGGCCGCCGTGAACATGAGCGTCGCCGCCACCGGCCCGACGCGGGGCTGGAGGAAGCCGCGGAAGAAGAGCTCCTCGACGACCATCGCCGAGACGACGATCAGGATCTTGACCCACACCGGCTGCGCGACGAGCCAGACGATCATGGGCGCGACCTCGGCCTCCCCCGGCGCGCCGCGGTCCTTCGGCGAGAGGAGGTATCCGACGCCGAGGATGACCGCCGCGGTCAGGATCGTCAGGACCCACCCGACGACGCCGATCCCGGCGCCGACGGCGAGGTCGTGCGCGGGGCGGTCGCTCTTGAGGCTCAGGAACTCCGAGATCGAGCGCCGGCCCGAGAGCGCGTAGTAGCAGATCAGAAAGAACACGAGCGTCGCGTGCACGGCGAAGACCGAGACGAGCGAGAGCTCGCGGGTGTCGGCCTCCGCGCCCACGAGCGCGCCCGCGAAAGGAATCGCGACGACGAGAAGCAGCACGGCGCCGAGCAGCGCCATCGCGAGCGCACGGCGGCGCGGCTCGGCGAAGCCGTCCTCGGCGAAGACGGCGCGCGAGCGCGCCTGCACGAGAGACAGCAGGATGCCGAGGCTTCCGGCCACGACCAGGAGCACGAAACTGAGGGAGTTCATCGTTTCACCGCGGGCGACCCAGGAGGTACGGGTTATGAATGAAGGAGCGGCGCAGGATAGCGCAACCCGCATCGCGGCGAAAGCCGGACGATTTGATCTGGACGGAAGCGAGCATCCGGGGGAGGATCCCGTCGTGTCCGCCGTCACCGAACGCCCCTCCGCGCTCTCGATCCGCGACGTCTCGAAGAGCTTCGGCGACCGCCGCGCTCTCGACGGAGTCTCCCTCGATCTCCGGGCCGGCGAGGTGCTGGGCCTGCTCGGCCCGAACGGCGCCGGCAAGACGACCCTGGTGCGCGCCGTCGCGGGCCGCGTCGAGCCGGACGGCGGCCGGGTCTCGATCCTGGGGCTCTCGCCCGCCGACGACGGCGCCCGGTCCGCGCGGGGATGGGTTCCCCAGGAGATCGCCCTCTATCCCCTGCTCTCTCCCCGGGAGAACCTCTGGACGTTCGGGCGGTACCAGGGCCTCGCCGGCGGAGTGCTCCAGACCGCCATCCGCGACGGCCTCGCGTGGATCGGCCTGTCCGATCGGGCCGACGAGAAAACCGACCGGCTCTCGGGCGGGATGAAGCGGCGGCTCAACATCGCCGCCGGCACGATCCACGGTCCCCGCGTGCTCCTGCTCGACGAGCCGACCGTCGGGGTGGATCCGCAGTCCCGCGAGCGCATCTACGGCATGATCGGAGAGCTCAAAGCCCGGGGCGTGTCGCTCCTCTACACCACCCACTACATGGAAGAGGCCGAGAGGCTCTGCGACCGCATCGCGATCATCGACCATGGACGGATCATCGCGGAGGGCACCAAGGACGAGCTCGTGCGGGGGACTCTCGGCTCGGGCCAGGCGCTGGTCATCGACGCGGCGGTCCCGATCCCCGCGGCCCTCAAGGCCGAGCTCGAGTCGCGCAAGGCGCGCGTGGATGGCGAAAGGGTCCTTCTCACGGTCATGAATCCGGCGGAGGAGATCCGCAGCATCCTCGAGTCCTTCCATGCCCATCGCGCGGCCGTCCGCGATCTGACGCTGAAAAGCCCGACCCTCGAGCAGGTCTTCCTCCAGCTGACGGGACGGGAGCTGCGCGAATGAGCACGATCCTCGCCGTCGCGAAGAACAGGCTCCTGAACCTCCGGCGCGACCGCGCGGCCTTCGTGCTGGCGTTCGTCCTGCCGGTCGCGTTCTTTTCGATTTTTGCCGGGATCTTTTCCGGCTCCGGCCGGGCCGCCACGCGCCGGATCGAGGTCTTCGTCGTCGACGAGGACGGAAGCGAGAGCTCGGGACGCTTCGTCGAGGGCCTGCGGCGGGAGAGCGGCCTCGAGGTGAAGACCGCGATGCCGGCGGAGAAGGGCAAGCCGGCGAGCGCGCCGGTGGCCTGGACTGCGGCGTCCGCGGAAGCCGCCGTGAGGCGCGGCGACGCCCCCGTGGCCCTGATCGTGCCGAAGGGCTTCGGCGCGCGGCCGATCGCGTTCGGACCAGGGGCCGCGCCGCCGAAGGTCACGATCCTCGCCGACACCGCCGACCCGATCGCGCCACAGGTGCTCGGCGGTCTCATACAGAAGGTCGTGATGACGTCGATGCCGCAGTCGATGGCGCGCGCCGGGCATGGACGAGGTCGACAAGTGGAGCGGAGGCCTCACGCCCGAGCAGAAGGCGAAAATGGAGGAGGCGCTGCGCTCGATCGGCGCGCCGCCGCCCCCCGGGCAGCCGGCGCCGGATGCCCGGAGCGACTCCGGCGGCCTCGTCGCCGTCGAGACACGGGACATCGTCGGCGAGAACAAGGCCAACCCGACGGTCGCGTTCTATGCCGCCGGTTTCGGCGTCATGTTCCTTCTTTTTTCGGCCGCGGGCGCCGGAGGCGCGCTCATCGAGGAGGCCGAGAGCGGCACGCTGGATCGCATCCTCTCGACGAAGGTCGACATGACGCGGCTGCTGCTCGGCAAGCTCCTCTATCTCGCGACGATCGCCGTCGCCCAGCTCACGGTCATGTTCGTGTGGGGGGCGCTCGTCTTCGGCGTGGATCTCTGGAACCACATCCCGGGCTTCGTCGTCATGACCGTCGCCACCGCGCTCGCGTGCTCGACGTTCGGCCTCATGCTCGCCGCCCTCTCGCGCTCGCGCATGCAGCTCGTGGCGATCTCCAACCTCGCGATCCTGCTCATGTCGGCGCTCGGCGGCTCGATGTACCCCCGCTTCCTCATGCCCGAGAAGATGCAGAAGGTGGGACTTCTCACGCTCAACGCCTGGGCCATCGACGGTTTCCAGAAGATCTTCTGGCGGGACGAGCCGGTCTGGGCCGTCTGGCCGCAGGTCGCCGTGCTGGTGGGAGTCGGGATCGTCTTCTTCCTCATCGCCCGCAAGCTCGCCCAGCGCTGGCAGACTGTTTGACGGTCCTCGCTCCGTGGCCGGCTATTCGTACATCCGGTCGTTGACCGTCAGCCGCTCGACGTAGATCGTCTCGCACGAGTTCGGGCCCTCGTCGGCGCGCGAGGTGCTCGTTCCCCAGTGGAAGTCCGGGCCGTCGATCGCGTCGATGTCCACGAGGAAACCTTCGAGGCGGACGAGGTCTCCCTTCCTCACCGCGCGGACGGCGCGCTTCAGCCTCCCCGTGCGCGGGAAGACGTGGACGTTCGCCGTGTGCGAGACGATCGTGCCGCGGTCGAGCGAGAGGTCCTTCGTCCGCCAGAAGAAGAAGCGCGAGAACTGCGAGAACGAGAGCCGGCCCGCGTAGGGCGGAGCGAGGACCGGTCCCCAGGCGAGCGCGAGATCTTCGGGGAGGAGCGCTCCCTCGCGTCCCCAGCGGTAGGCCTTCGCCGACATGACCCGCGCCGACTGGTCGAACCGGAAGCGGGGCGTGACGCGATAGCGGCGGCTGCCGACGCGGCGCTCGAAGGCCGACCGGTCCGTGGGCTCCTGGACGGGCTCCCCCGCGGCGTCCGGCACCGGCGCGGCGCGATGGCTCAGCAGCGCCAGCGTCAGCGGGTTGCGAAAGAGAAAGAGCGCGAGGGCGAGCGCACCCAGGGCGGCGACGGTCCGGGCGCGCATGCTGAGTCAGATTGTCACCGACCAGCCTTCGTTTCCCAAACCCCGGCCGTACGGCCTGGGGCATAATCCGCGCTTTCCCGGGTCGTCGTTCGAAGAAGACGAAGGCTAAGGAGTGCCGATGCGCAAACCGTTGCCCGCCCTCGCGACGATTCTCGCCTTCGTATTGGTGACCGGCGCCAGAGCCCAGGACGCGCCCGGGAAGGACACGAAGAAGCCCGACCCGGCCGCCGACATCAACAAGCCGCGGCCCGACGCGCGGCGGATCGCATTCTCGACGAGCGAGGCGACGTGGTCTTCGCTCGACGTCTCCCCCGACGGGCGGACGATCGTCTTCGACCTCCTCGGCGACATCTACTCGCTGCCGATTTCGGGCGGCACCGCGACCGCGCTGACGTCCGGACCGGCCTGGGACATGCAGCCCCGCTTCTCCCCCGACGGAAAGACGCTCGCGTTCTCGAGCGACCGCAGCGGGATCGAGAACGTCTGGCTCGCCGACGCCGACGGGAAGAACCCGCGCGCGCTCACGGCCGAGAAGGACTCCTACGTGCGCAGCCCCTCGTGGACTCCCGACGGCCAGTACATCCTGGCCCGCAAGGAAGACGGCAAGCGCGCCGGCATCCCGCCGGTCGAGCTCTGGATGTATCACCGCGAGGGTGGAGGAAGCGGGATCAAGCTGACCTCCAGCGACGACCTCTCCAACGCCGGCGGTGCGGCCGTATCGCCGGACGGCCGCTCGATCTACTTCTCCGCGCGACTGCGCAAGTTCGACTACGTCCCCAACCTCGACGACGGCCTCTGGGAAGTCCGGCGCTACGACCGGGAGCTCGCGGAGAGCTTCCACGTCGCGGGCGGTTTCGGCGGCGCCGCTCGGCCCGCGATCTCGCCCGACGGCAAGACACTGACCTTCGTGTCGCGGCGCGACGACGACACGTGCCTGGTCGCCCGCGACCTCGCGGCGGGATCGGAGCGGGTCCTCGCGCGCGGCGTGACGCGCGACGAGATGGAAGGCTTCGCGCAGATGGATCTCTGGCCCGCCTACGCCTTCACGCCCGACGGTAAGTCGATCGTCTTCTCGAACAAGGGCAAGCTCGTGCGGCTCGACCTCGCCTCCCTCGCGATCGCCGACATCCCGTTCACGGCCGCCGTCGAGCAGTACGCGGCGCCCCTCGTCGCCTGGCAGGAAAAGATGGACATGGGTCCGGTCCGCGCGAAGATCCTCCGCTGGCCGAGCCAGTCGCCCGACGGGCGCTGGATCGCCTTCGAGGCGTTCGGCCGCGTCTGGCTGCAGGAGACGACGGGCGGCAAGACCGTCGGTGCGCCGCGGCGCCTCACGGCGGATGGTTCCGCCCTGCCGCGCCGGGAGTACGCGCCGTCGTTCAGCGCCGATGGACGCTCGGTCGCCTTCGTGTCCTGGAGCGACGCGGAGGGCGGCCACGTCTGGCGAGCGCCCGCGGCTCCGGGCGCGTCGCCCGTGCGCGTGACGAAGGCGGCGGCGCACTACGCGAACCCGGTCTGGTCGCCGAAGGGCGACCGGCTCGCGGTCCTCCGCGGCTCGGGCCTCGAGTTCCGCGGCCGCCAGCCCGAGGACGAGGAGTTCTTCGAGATCGTTCTCGTCGACGCCGCCACCGGCGAGGTGAAGCCCGTCACGACCGTGAAGCTGGCGCAGACCTTCAAGTTCCATCCCCAGGTCTTCTGGAGCTCCGACGGGACGCGGCTCTACTACCGCGATCCGATCGAGCCCAAGAAACCGACCGACGACCCGAAGAACGACCTGGTCTCGATCCGCCTCGACGGCACGGATCGCCGCCGGCTCCTGCGCTTCCCCGCCGTGGCCGACATCGTGCCCTCGCCCGACGGCGCCTGGGTGGCCTTCACGTCGCGGGACAACGTCTATGTCACCGCCCTTCCGGGTGTCCTTCTGAAAGAGCCGCCGGAAGTGGGGCTGAAGGAAGGGGCGGTCCCCGTCTATCGCCTCTCCGACGACGCCGGCGGCTACGTGCTGTGGGCGGACGGCGGGAAGACGCTGACGTGGGCGCTCGGCAACACCTTCTACCGCCTCCCGCTGACCTCGGCGCTGGAGTTCGCGCGCAACGAGCGGCGCAAGGCCGAGGAGAAGGCGAAGAAGGAGGCCGCGGCTGACGACAAGCCGGCCGCCGACTCCGAGAAGGAGAAGGCGGACGCGGAGAAGGCGAAGGTCGAAGAGGCCCGCGTGCCGAAGGCCGAGACGATCCCGATCGCCCTCTCCATGCCCCGCGCGATGCCGCAGGGCTCGTTTCTGCTGCGCGGCGCGCGCGTCGTCACGATGAAGGGCGACGAGGTGCTCGAGAGCGCCGACATCCTCGTCACAGGCAACCGCATCGCGGCGATCGGCCCGTCCGGCGGGCTGACGGTCCCGGCGGGCGCGCGGAGCTTCGACGCCGCGGGAAAGACCGTGATCCCCGGGCTCATCGACTCGCACGCTCATCTCCACTACTCGGCGTTCGAGCTCTTCCCGGAGGCCAAGTGGGAGTACTTCGCCAATCTGGCCTACGGCGTGACGACCGTCTACGACCCGTCGGCGCCGTCGCTCGACGTCTTCGCGCAGGGCGAGCAGGTCGAGGCGGGGCTGATGGTCGGGCCTCGCATCTACTCCTCGGGCGACGTGCTGTACGGCGGCCAGCAGGAGGACTTCTTCGCCGAGGTCAACAACCTCAAGGACGCGAAGCACCAGGTGCGCCGCATGAAGGCGTACGGCGCGCGCATGATCAAGGTCTACCAGCAGCCGCGCCGTTCCCAGCGGATCTGGTTCGCCGAGGCGTGCCGCGAGGAGCACATGCTGCTTGACGGCCGAAGGCGCCGGCGAGCTGCACTCCGACCTGACGATGGCCCTCGACGGCTACACGGCCTTCGAGCACTCGCTGCCGGTCGCGGCTGTATCGGGACGTCGTGGAGCTCACCGCGAAGTCGGAGACGTTCTACACGCCGACGCTTCTCGTCTCCTACGGCGGACCGTGGGGCGAGCAGTACTACTGGCAGACGTCCAACGCCCACGACGACGCCAAGCTCAACCGCTACGTGCCGCACGAGGTCCTCGACGCGAAGTCGCGTCGGCATCCCTGGATCTGGCCGGCCGAGTACCACTTCCCCACCGTGGCCGCCGGCGCCGCGGAGGTCCTGCGCGCGGGCGGAAACGTTTCGCTCGGCGCGCACGGCCAGCTCCAGGGCCTCGGCGTGCACTGGGAGCTCTGGGCCATGGCCGGCGACGGCGCAAAGACGCCGGGGTCCGCGATGACGCCGATGGAGGCGCTGCGGGCGTCGACGCTCCTCGGAGCCGACAAGATCGGCTTCGCGCCGGATCTCGGATCGATCGAGGCCGGCAAGCTCGCCGACTTCGTCGTCCTCGACGCCAATCCGCTCGACGACATCCACAACTCCGCGAAGATCCGCTGGGTCGTCAAGAACGGAGAAGTGTGGGAGTCCGAGACGATGAAGAAGCTCTGGCCGCGGGAGGAGCCCGCGCCGGCCTTCTTCTGGAAACCCCGGGAGACCGCAGCCCGCTGAAGAGGCTCTGGTACGCTTGCCCGCACTTCGCGGAGCACGCGTGCCTTTCGAGTTGAAAGTGGCCGACGGCGAGTACCTGGCCCGCGTCCGCGTCTGGGGGAAGGAAGGGTTTGCCACTACGCTCGACGGCAATGCGCGCGGTCGCCGAGGACCCCCGTCTCGAGCCCGGAATGCCGGTCCTGCTCGACGCGCGCGAGCTCGACTACCTGGCGACTCCCCCCGAAGTCTCGGGCTTCGCGGCGCCGAACGCCATTCCGGCCCACTTCCAACGACACCGCCTGGCGCTGCTCGTTCGCCGCGGGGCCCAGTTCGGCGTCGCTCGCGCCTTCGCCCTGAAGGCCGAGGTCGGCGGGAGCCGAGGTCGAAGTCTTCGCCGAAGAGGAGCTCGCGCTGGCCTGGCTGAGGGGCCGGCGTTGACGGAGCGCCCCCGCAGGGTTCGCTCGGCCGCGAAGAAACTGCTGAAGTGGGTCTTCCTGCTCGTCGGCGGCGTGATCGGCGCCGTCTTCGCGATCTTCCTCTTGCGAGCGTTCGAGGCGCGCAATCAACCGCCGTTGCAACCCTGGCACGAGCCGCTGAAGACCGAGGCGCGCGCCCGCGATCTGCCCGACACCGCGACGCTTGCCGACTACCTGCGCATCGAGGACGCGGCGTTTCGCGAGATGAACGAGAAGGTCATCCCGAAGACGCCGCCGGCCGACCGCCTGCCCGCCAACCGCTACTGGGCCGAGAGTCCGATCAACCCGGAGCGATTCGCGAAGAACTGGAACCGGACCTTCGAGCTTGCTCCCGAGGGCGAGGCGCGCGGCGGCGCCCTCCTCATCCACGGCCTCACGGACGCCCCGTACAGCGTCAAGGCCGACGCGGAAGAGCTGCAGAGACTCGGCTACTACGCCCTCGTCCTCCGAATGCCCGGCCACGGAACCGTGCCCGGGGACCTCACCAAGGCTCGCTGGGAGGACTGGCGCGCGGCGGTGCGCCTGGGGGCGAGGCACGTGCGCCACAAGATCGGGCCGACGGCGCCGTTCGTGCTCGCCGGCTACTCGAATGGCGGAGCGCTCTCCGTCCAGTACGGGCTCGATGCGTCGGCTCCGGGCTCGGCGCTTCCGAAGCCCGACCGAATCATTCTCTTCTCGCCGATGATCGGCGTCTCCCCGTTCGCCACCCTTGCGAGGATCGTGTCGTGGATTGGCGTGATCCCCTACTTCGCGCAGTCGCGCTGGACGGACCTCCAGCCCGAATACATCCCCTTCAAGTACAACTCCTTCCCGGCCTTCGCCGGACAGCAGACGGCGGTCCTCACGCGCCGAATCGCCCGCGGCGTCCGGAGCGCCGCCGATTCGGGCGCGATCGCGGGGATGCCGCCGATCCTGGCCTTCGTCTCCCTCGTCGACTCGACCGTCATCACCTGGGCCACGATCGACCGCCTCTTCGCGTACCTGCCCGAGAACGGGAGCGAGCTCGTCCTCTACGACCTCAATCGTTCCGAGGTCGTGCAGTCCTTCCTCAAGCGCGACTACAACGCCCAGGTCGCGGCGCTCTTCGCGAACACGAGCCGCTCGTATCGGCTGACGCTCGTGACCAATACGCGCCCGGACACCGACGACGTCCTGGCCAGAAGCGCGCCCCCCCGCTCCACGGCCGTGGAGGAAACGCCGCTCGGCCTCGCCTGGCCGGATCAGATCTTCTCGCTCTCCCACCTCGCCGTGCCGTTTGCTCCCGACGACCCGCTCTTCGGCATCGATCCGGACATGAGCGTCGATTACGGGTGGCGTCTCGGACGGCTCGCGCCGCGGGGCGAGAAGGGCGTGCTCCAGGTCCCGATCGATCAGTTCATGCGACTGAACTGCAACCCGTTCTTCCCGTACCAGCTCGAGCGGATGCGGGCGTTCGTCTCTAAGTAGCCGCGACCTCGCCCAGGCGCTCGAGGACGTACCGCCGGATGTCGAGGCTCGCGTCCTCCATCGGCGCGTAGTAGCCGAAGCGGTGGACACGCGAGGAGAGGCCGCGCTGGACTTCCTCGCAGATCGCCCAGTCCTGGCGATTGATGAGGTCCCAGAACTCGACGGCGTCGGACGGATCGAACCCCGGCTTCTCCATCTCCGGCGCGTCGAAGAGGAAGTCACAGAAGATTCGCGTCCGATCGGGCGCCTCCGGAAGCAGCCGGAACGCGACGACGTGCTCGGGCGAGAGCGAGAGGAAGAGGTTCGGATAGACGAGCTCGCCCTTGTGGCGGCTCTTCTCCTGCTCCGAGAGATCCGGGAAGGGCGAGCGGTCGGAAACGCCCGAGCGCGTGAACGTGAACGCGCCGTCGCGATGCGGGATGCCGTGCTCCCAGTCGAGGCCCGCGCCTCCCCCCTCGCGAAACGCGGGCACGACCTCGCAGAGCTCGGGATGGACCCCCGCGCAGTGGTAGCACTCGTTGTAGTTCTCGGCGATGACCTTCCAGTTGGCGCGAACGTCGTAGACGACCCGCCGGGCCGTCCGCAGCCTCTCGAGCGGATACCGCCGCACCCTCTCGGGAACGGCGCCGAGCGCCGCCGAAAGGCTGCGCGCCTGCGGACCCGCGGGCCACAGGTTCAGAAAGAAAAAGCCTCCCCACTCGTCGATCGCGCAGGGGTGGAGCGAGAGCTCCTCCGCGCGGAGCGACGGGTCCTGGTTGAGAAAGGGCGCGCCCAGAAGCTTGCCGTCGAGTGCGTAGGTCCAGGAGTGATACGGACAGCGGATCGTGGCCGCGGTCGACGCCCCGTTCCTGGGAACGAGCGTCTCTCCGGCCGGCCCCTCGGAAGCGCAGAGCCGGGCCCCGCGATGCCGGCAGACGTTGTAGTGCGCGGCGAGCCGGCCCTCGCGCGTGCGCGCGATCAGGAGGCTCTCGCCGAGGACCTCGAGGACCCGCAGCTCACCCGGACCCGGCAGATCCTCGGCGCGGCCCGCGCAAATCCACTCCCGCGAGAAGATCCGGTCGCGCTCCTTCTCGAAGATCTCGGGCGAGAGGTAGTACTCGCTCGGGAGCGTCTTTTCGAGCATGGCCCTATGGGGGTCAGGCCCCTACTTGCCCTCGTGCCCGTAGTACTCGTACGCCGACATCGGCTTCGAGTAGTCCACCGTCCACGTCCGGCCGTCCCGCGCCACCTTCCCCAGAACGCGCGCCATCTCCCGGACGTGGATCGCGACCGAGCCGCAGCAGGAACCGATGTAATCGATTCCGAGGTCGCGCGCCTGCTCGGCCCAGTGCGCCATCTCGCGGCGCGAGAGCTGGAGCGGGTCGAGCTCGAACGGAAACGCCTCGAGGCTCGTGAAGTCCGGCTTGTCCGCCGGCGTGCGATACGCGACCGGCTGGCAGGCGAGGAAGCCCGTCACGGCCTTGCGCATTTCCTCGATGAGCGGCAGCGAGTGCTCCGGCCCCCGCAGGCAGTTGATTCCGACGATCGTCGGCTCCGGCATCCTGCAGCGCACGCGCCGCGTCGGCCGCCGTCTGGCCGTCGGAGGTCACGGGCTTATTCTCGAAGCAGACGGTGACCATGACGGGCAGGCCTGTCTTTTTGGCGCACTCGACCGCCAGCAGCGCCTCTCCCAGCCACGAAAACGTCTCGCCGATGACGAAGTCGATCCCTTCCTCGACCTGCACCGCGAGCTGCTCGTCGAACGTCCGGCGTACGCGGTCGTAGGACGAGGGGCTTCCGTGCTCGTACATCCAGGTCAGCGAGAGATTGCCCGCGACGAGGCACTTCTCGCCCGCGACCTCGCGGGCGATGCGCACGGCCGAGCGGTTGAGGTCCTCGAGGCGGTTCTCGAGACCCACGGTGGCGAGCTTGTCGCGGCTGGCGTAGAACGTCAGCGCCTGGAGCACGTCGGCCCCGGCCTCCCGGAACTCGACGTGGAGATCGCGCAGGGCCTGCGGGTTCGTCAGCGCGACCTCGGGTGTGAACGGGCCGGCGCGCACCCATCCGCGCTTTTCGAGCTCCAGAAGGTAGCCGCCGTCGCCGAGGACGGGACCTTCGGCGAGGCGTTCGAGGATGTTCTTCTTGGCCAACTGAGTCTCCTTCAAAAGTAGGCTTTGCCTCACGTATACGCCGCCGGTTCTTCGTCTCCGTATTCAAACTCCGCGCGAATCGGTCCCGCGCCCGAACCAGCGAACCGGTCCGGGTCGAACGAGGAGATGTCGACCGTCCTGGCCCGCCCATCCAGCAGGAGCTCCGAAACGCAGAGCCCCACCGCCGGCGAGATCTTGAAGCCCATGCCCGAGAACCCCGCGGCGACATGGAGCCCGCGCGTTCCGGGGACCTCGCCGATCAGAGGCCGGAAGTCCGGCGAGACGTCGTAGACGCCCGTCACGCTCCGCCAGATCCCCGCGTCGGCGAGCGCCGGCACTCGCCGCGACACGCGTTCGACCAGGCTCGCGAGCGCCTCCGTCGAGGCCGACTGCGGAAAAGCGTCCGGGTCCACGCCGCGCGTTCCCCAGAAATCGCCGACGAGCGTCAGGCCGCCGACCTCGGAGCGAAAGTACGTCGTCGTGAGGCCGTCGATGCAGGCTGGCGCCCCCTCGGCGAGGCCCGCCGGGTTCCTCAGCACGGCGACGACGTGGTACTCGCCTTCGACCGGCAGGTCGAAGCCGACACCGGCGAAGAGAGGCCGGCTCCACGGTCCCACCGCCGCCACGACGATGGGAGCGGCCACGGGGCCCGCGTCGGTGACGACGCCCGTGACCCGGCCGTCGTCCCGGCAGAACCTTTCCACGCGTGTGGCCGAACGGTAGGTCACGCCCATCTCCCGCGCGCGCTCCAGAAAATCCGTCGCCACGCCCGTTCCGTCCCCGTATCCCGAGCCCGGCTCCCACGCCGCGTAGGGCACGTCGTCCACGTTCCAGTCGGGGACGATCTCGGCCAGCTCCCGGCGGTCCACGACGCGCGCATCGACGCCGTGCGCCCGCTGCATCGCGACGTTTTTCTCGAGCCGCGGGAGCTCCTTCTCCGGAACGGTCCGGACGAAACCGGTCTGGCGAAAGTCTCCGCGCCGGCCGACGTACTCGGGCCAGGTCCGGAAGATCTCGAGGCTTTTGACCGCGAGGTCGACCTCCGGCGGGTAGCTGTAGTGCATGCGGACGAGCGCCGACGAACGGCCGCTGCCGCCGTGGGCCACGTCCCCCTTGTCGAGGACCAGGATGCGTCCGGCCTTCCTCCGCGCGAGATGGAACGCGATCGACGCGCCCATGACCCCGGCGCCGAGGATGACGATGTCGGCGGACGACGGAAGCTCGCGGCTCAGGCGATCCTCCGATGGCCGTTGGACTTCCTCTTACCCCAGTCCCGAAGCACCTGCCGCGCCGCGTTGTGGCCCGGCGCGCCCGTCACGCCGCCGCCCGGATGCGCGCCGGCGCCGCAGAGGTAGAGGCCTTCGACAGGAGTCCGGTAGCGCGCCCAGCCGGCGACTGGCCGCATGAAGAAGAGCTGCTCGAGCGAGAGGTCCCCATGGAAGATGTTGCCCTCGGTCAGGCCGTAGACCCGTTCGAGATCGAGCGGAGTCAGGACCTGCCGCGCCACGATCGCCTTCGGTACGTTCGGCGCGTACTCCGCGATCTTCTTCACGACGAGGTCGCCGAGGAGCTCGCGCTTCTCGTCCCAGTTTCCGTTCTTCAGCCGGTAGGGCACGTACTGGACGAAAGTCGTCATGACGTGGCGCCCTTCGGGCGCGAGCGAGGGGTCGACGTTCGACGCGACGACGCAGTCGACCCAGAGCTCCTCCGGAAGCTCGCCTGCCCGGGCGATGTTGTAGCAGCGCTCGGCGAACTCGAGAGACGGCACGAGGGTCGCGAGAGCGCGCTCCTGCTTCGTGAACCCGCGAGTGCCGACGAACGCGGGCTCCTCGGACAGCACGAAGTTGACCTTCGCGCACGGGCCGTCCATCTTGATGCCCTCGACCGCCGAGCGGAAAGCCTCGGGCAGCTCGCGCGCGGCGACGAGGCCCAGAAACGTCCGCTTGGGATCGGCGTTCGAGAGGACCACCGACGCCCCGAACTGCCGCCCGTCGTCGAGGACGACGCCGCGGGCCTTCCCGTCGCGCACGTCGATCGAGGCGACGGCGGCGCCGGTCACGATCTCCGCGCCGAACCCGCGCGCCGCCGCGGCCATCGCCTGCGTGATCGAGCCCATGCCTCCCAGGACGTGGCCGTAGAAGCCCTGGATCTCGTGCTCGCCGCCGGAGAGCAGGTGAAAGAGGAGTCCGAGGGCGGTCCCCGGCGAATACGGTCCGCCGTGCTTGCCGTAGACGTTGTTGGCGAGAAAGAGCGTCTTGACCTTCTCGGACTCGTAGTTGCGGTCGAGAAAGTCACCGAGGCTGCCCGTGAGGAAGGCGACCATGCGGCCGACCTCGGTCGCCGAGATGCCGCGGAAGCGTTTGCCGACGCGCAGGGCTTCGAGCAGCCCCGTCCATCCCCGGGCTCCGACGTCGGGAGGCGGCTCGAGGAAGAACGGTTGGAGGTATCGGGCGAGGCGCTTGAGCTCGTCGTCGACGCGGACGAACGTCTTGGCGTCGGCGGCCGAGAGCTTCGCGAGCTCGGCGACCGTACGGTCCCGCTCCGACCACCAGGGAACCGCGGTGCCGTCCGGAAACGGCACGAGGAGCGCCGGATCGCAGGGCACCATCTTCAGGCCGTGCCCGGCGAGGTCGAGGTCGCGGATGACCTCCGGCCGGAGCATGCTGGCGATGTAGGAGGTCGTCGACGCCCGGCAGCCCGGCGCGATTTCCTCGGTCACGCACGCGCCTCCGACGATCGGGCGCCGCTCGACGACGAGCGTCGAGAGGCCCGCCCGCGCGAGGTACGCCGCGGCCGTCAGGCCGTTGTGTCCCCCGCCCACGAGGATCGCGTCGTAGGACGCCTTGGAAGGTTTTTGATCTGAAGTCATGTTCAATGGACCATGACGAATCGTACGCTAGCACAAGTTGAATTCCTTGATCGATGTCGGATAAGCTGACCTCTAGTCATGCTAAAAACCACTGAGCTTCGCACCGCCCCCAACGCCCCGGCGTTTCTGACCGGGCCTCGCTCGGAGGCCAAGCGCCTCCGGATTCTCGAGGCGGCCATGCGCCACTTTGCCGAGCGCGGCTACCAGGCGACCCGCATCGAAGACATCGCCACCGAGCTCTCGATCGCCAAGGGCTCGGTCTTCCAGCACTTCGGCAACAAGGAAGGCCTCTTCCTTGCGGCCTACAAGAAGGCGGTCGCCGCCTTCCCGGCGTATCTCGACGCGCCGCCGGCCGTCACGGCGAAGGGTTTCTTCGAGACCCTCCGCTACTGGCTCGAGCGGACCGACCGGCTGGTCCGGGAGAACTGGATCCCCTACCGCGTCTCGCTGCTCGGCAACTACGGTACGGATCTCCGCCTGCGGCAGGAGATCAACCGGTTCCTGCGGGACCGGGATCCCTACGGCACCGCGGCCTTCGTGCACATGGGCGTCGAGCGCGGCGAGGTCCGTTCCGACATCGACGAGGAGATGATGGTGTCCATGATCGAGTGGACCGTCGAGCGCTTCCAGGACGCCCTTCTGACCGAGGAGCTCGATCCCGGTCTCTTCTCGCGCCAGGGCAACCGGCCCGAGAAAACGGCCGCCCGCATCGCCCAGTTCCTCGAGCTTCTCCGCAGCGCGATCGCCACGCCCGAGACGGCGAGCTCGGCCCGCCCCGCGAAGACCTCTCGCGCTCCGAGGGGAGCCCGGAAGGAGTAGCCATGAGCACGGTGCCCGATTTCACGCTCGAGAAGGATCTCTCGTCGGCGGCGACGATCCCGTCGACGTGGTATCGGGACGCGCGCGTCCTGCAGCTCGAGCAGGACCGCATCTTCGCGAAAACGTGGCAGCTCGTCGGCCACAGCGAGCAGGTTTCGCTGCCCGGCGACTACTTCACCTGCGTCGTCGCCGACGAGCCCCTCGTCGTGACACGCGGCAACGACGGCGCGATCCATGCGTTCTCGAACGTCTGTCGCCACCGGGCGGGCCCGGTCGCCCGGGGCGCGGGCCACCGCAAGGCGCTGATGTGCGGCTACCACGGGTGGACCTACAGCCTCGAGGGCAAGCTCCTGACGACGCCCGAGTGGGAGGGCGTGCGCTGCTTCGAGAAGGAGCGGCAGAACCTGCCGGCGGCGCGGGTCGAGACGTGGGGGCCCTTCCTCTTCGTGTGCCTCGATCCGAAGACGCCGCCCCTCGCGGAAGTGCTCGGCTCGATTCCCCAGGAGACCGAGCACCTGCCGCTCACCCACATGAGCCTCTTCAAGAAGGTCGACTACGAGGTCGCGTGCAACTGGAAGGTCTACGTCGACAACTACCTCGAGGGGTACCACATCCCCATCGTGCATCCGGAGCTCTTCAAGGAGATCGACTACCGGGCCTACCGGGTCGAGACGGGCGCGTATCACTCCAAGCAGCACGCGCCGATCCGCTCGAAGTCCGAAGAGTCCCTCTACCGGCGCGGCCTGCCGGAGGACAAGGAACCCGAGGCTCTCTACTACTGGGTGTTCCCCAACCTGATGCTGAACCTCTACCCCGACAACCTCCAGACCAACATCATCCTGCCCCTCGGCCCGGAGAAGACCCTCACGCGCTTCGAGTGGTACGTCCTCGAGCCCAACAGTCCGGGCGTGGCGGAAGAGTTCGCGCGGTCCTTCGCCTTCTCCGATCAGGTCCAGCAGGAAGACATCGCGATCTGCGAGTCCGTACATCGCGGGCTGCGCTCGCGGACGTACGACCGGGGGCGGTACTCGGTGCTACGCGAGAACGGCGTGCACCACTTTCACGAGCTGCTAACCCGCGCGTTGAGGTAGACGGCTCAATGGGCAGGGGACAAGCCCTTCCCCCACGAAGACGGCTTTGGGACGTCGTAGGGGCGGCCCTTGCGGCCGCCCCGCTAAGCCGCCTGGCCCCAACCGCCTTTTCCGGTTTCGAGTTTCAGCGACGTCTCCGGTCCACTACGGCAGACTGAACGTCTTGTCCAAGAAGACGGCCATCTGGCCGCGCGTCACCGTGTTCCCCGGGCAGTACTGGGGCGGAGTGACGACGCAGCCGGCGGTGATGGCCTCGGCCACGAGTTGCTCGATCCAGTCGGAGAAGCCCGCGCCCGGAGTGCAGGTGACGTCATCGAAGATGCCCGTGCAGTCGGGCGGGTCGTAGGTCGAGTCGTACTTTCCCTTCAAAAGGAAGACGGCCATCTGCTGCCGGAGAACGGGAGAGCCGGGGCAGTAGTTGCCGTTGCCGCATCCGGTCGTGATCCCTTCGATCGAGAGCTGTTCGATCCAGTCGGCGAAGCCCGTGCCCGGCGTGCACTCGACATCCAGGAACAAGCCCGTGCAGTCCGGAGGATCGTAGGCGCCGCCGTGCTTGCCCTTGAGAAGGAACACGGCCATCTGGGCTCTCGTGACGGCGTTGTTGCGGCAGTAGTTGCCTCCGCCGCACCCGGCCGTGACGCCGTTGCGCACGGCGGCCTCGACGAACGCATGGAAGATGTCGCCCTGCGGCACATCCAGGAAGTCGGCGAACCATCCTGCGGCGAGGGTGCCGCTCCCTGTGTCGGGGTTGACCAGCACGACGTCGTTGAGCGTTCCGGGCGTGAGAGCGGGCGTCGTGGCGCCGGCGGCTGCCTCGTTCGCGACGTCGACGCCCGTGGCGGCGACGCCGCCGATGGTGACGGTCGCACCGGCCACGAATCCCGTCCCCGTGAGCGTGATCGCCGTGCCCCCGGCCGCTGTGCCGGACGTCGGCGCGACGCTCGTGACGGTGGGGACGGGTCCGGTCACCCCCGTTGTGATCCGCCCGATCCGGTCTGCGGTACCCTCCGTAAACCATAGATTGCCATCGGGGCCAGCCGTGATCAGCTGGAGGTTCGCATTGGGGCTGATGCCGGCGCTGAACTCGCTGATCACACCGGTCGGGGTGATCCGTCCGATGCGCTTGCCGTGAACTTCGGTGAACCACAGGTTGCCATCGGAGCCGGCCGCGATGCCGGTGGGTCCCGCAGGGGTGGTGATGCCTGTGCTGAACTCGGTGATCACGCCGGCCGTGGTGATCCGCCCGATCCGATTGCCGTTGTTTTCCGTGAACCACAGGTTGCCATCCGGACCGGCCGTAATGCCGCGAAGACTCGCGCCGGCGGTGATGCCGGCGCTGAACTCGGTGATCACGCCGTCCGTGGTAATCCGCCCGATCCGATTGTTCACTTCCGTGAACCACAGGTTGCCATCGGGACCGGCCGTGATGCCGTAAGGGCCGCCGTTGACGGTGATGCCGGCGCTGAACTCGGTGACAACGCCAGCCGGCGTGATCCGGCCGATCCGGTCGATAGCTTGTTCCGTGAACCAGAGGTTGCCATCGGGGCCGGCCGTGATGAAGGTAGGCGACGCCTCGGCGGTGATGCCGGCGCTGAACTCGGTCACGACGCCGGCCGGGGTAATCCGCCCGATCCGATTGCCGTCGATTTCGGTGAACCACAGGTTGCCGTCGGGGCCGGCGGTGATGCCAGTGAGGCCCGCAAGGGCGGTGATGCCTTCGCTGAACTCTGTGACGACGCCGAGCGGGGTAATCCGCCCAATCCGATTGCGACCCTTTTCCGTGAACCACAGGTTCCCATCGGGGCCGGCCGTGATGTCGAGAGGGAGTGCGAGGAAGGTGATGCCGGCGCTGAACTCGGTGACGACCTGAGCCTGCGCGGCGCCGCTGATCAGCGCGAAGCAGGAGCGAACCCCACGGAGACCGCCCGAACCCATGACCCGATGCGGTTGTCAGGCATCTGGAGGAACCATCGCTTTCCGAGTTTCGAGTTGTTCAAAGACGACTCCGGTCCAACTACGGCAGACTGAACGTCTTGACGAGGAACACCGCCATCTGGCCTCGCGTGTTGGGCGAGCCGGGGCAGTAGTTTCCGCCTCCGCAACCGGCGGTGATGTCGCGGCCGGCGAGGTCCTCGATCCAGCTATCGAAGAGCCCGCCCGTGCAGGGCACGTCGCCGAATACGAGGCCCGTGCAGTCGGGCGGCGTGTAACCGGAGCCGAGCAGCGTCTTGAGCAGGAACGGGGCCATCTGGCCGCGTGTGACGGGGTTGCCGGGACAGTAGTTGTCACCGCCGCAGCCGCCGGTGATGTTGCGGCCGGCGAGGTCCTCGATCCACCGGTCGAAGAGGCCGCCGGTGCAGGGCACATCGTCGAACACCTCGCCCGTGCAGTCGGGTGGGACGTAACCGGAGCCGAGGAAGGCCTTCAGCAGGAAGACGGCCATCTGGCCGCGCGTGATGGGATTGTTCCGGCAGTAGTTGCCGCCACCGCAGCCGGCAGTCACGCCGTGGCGGATGAGCTTCTCGACGAAGTCGTGGAAGTTGTCGAGCTGCGGGACGTCGGTGAAGTCGGCAAACCACGCGGCGGCGAGGGTGCCGCTGGCCGCATCGAGGTTCGTCAGGGTGACGGCGTTGAGCGTGCCCGGCGTGAGAGCGGGCGTCGTCGTGTCGGCCGTCGTCGGGCTCGTGACCTCGACCCCGGTCGCGGCAACTCCGCCGATCGTGGCCGTGGCTCCCGCCACGAAGCCCGTCCCGGTGATCGTAATCGCCGTGCCGCCGGCGGCGGGGCCGGAGTCCGGCGCGACGCTCGTGACGGTGGGGGCAGCCCCGGCCCCCGTGGTGATCCGTCCGATCCCGGGGGTGACTCGTGGGGTTCGCTGTATTCCGTGAACCAGAGGTTGCCGTCGGGCCCGGCCGTGATCATCAAAGGATTCGCGTCGGGGCTGATGCCGGTGCCGAATTCGGTGACGACGCCGGCCGGAGTGATTCGCCCGATCTGGTCGAGGTTGTACTCCGTGAACCACAGGTTGCCATCGGGGCCGGTCGCGATGCCGGAGAGGCCCGCCCCCGGGCTGATGCCAACGCTGAACTCGGTGACGACTCCGGCAGTTGTGATCCGCCCGATCCGGTTGACGCCAGATTCCGTGAACCACAGATTGCCGTCGGGGCCCGCCGTGATGGCCCCCGGTGACGCATCGGGGCTGATGCCGGCGCTGAACTCGGTGATGACGCCGGCGGTTGTGATCCGACCGATCCGGTCGACGCCAGGTTCCGTAAACCACAGATTGCCGTCGGGGCCGGCCGTGATGCCCGACGGAAGCGCGCCGGGGCTGATGCCGGCGCTGAACTCGGTGATGACGCCGGCGGTTGTGATCCGACCGATCCGGTTTCCCGAATATTCCGTGAACCAGAGGTTGCCATCGGGGCCGGTCGCAATACCGTAGGGAACTGATTCGAGGGTGAGGCCGTCGCTGAACTCGGTGAAGACGCCGGCGGTGGTCATCCGCACGATGGCGTAATGTTCCGTGTGCCAAAGGTTGCCATCGGGGCCGGCCGTGATGACCCGAGAATCCCCGAAGGGGTCGTTGCTTGCGTCGAACAGTGTGATGACTCCGGCGGGGGTAATCCGCCCGATCTCGTTGCCGCCAAATACGTTGCCCGGTGCGGTGAACCACACGTTGCCATCGGGACCAGCCGTGATGCCAATGGGCCCGTGGAATTTCCCGAGGCCCTCGGTGAACTCGGTAACGACCTGGGCCTGCGCAGCGCCGCTGATCAGCGCGAGCAGGGCGAATCCAAGGCAGACCGTCCGAACCGGTGACGCAATGCGGTGATTCGGCATCTGTCGAACCATCACTTTCCGAATGTCGAGTTGTTCAAAAGCAGCGTGCACGATCCGCTGACGCGATGACCAGATGACGCCGCTGCGAGGCGTGGCGCGAAAACTATCATCGGTCCGTCGCCGATTGGAGACCCAATGTGGGCTCGCGATGCACAGCCCGGCGCTTGCTCGGAGGGGGCCGTACGCCGGCGAAGCGTCAGGGCAGGCTGAAGGTCTTGACCAGGAAAACGGCCATTTGCCCGCGTGTGTTCGGGGCATTCGGGCAGTAGTTCCCGCCGCCGCAGCCGGCGGTGACGCCCTCGGCCGCGAGCTGCTCGATCCAGGGAGCGAATTGGTTGGACGGCGGCACGTCGGCGAACATTCCCACGGCCGGAGGCGGCGTGTATCCGCTTCCGTGTTTGGCCTTCAGGAGAAAGACCGCCATCTGCGCCCGCGTGACCGGAGAGTCCGGGCAGTAGAGCCCTCCCCCGCAGCCGGCGGCAATCTCGCTGTCGGCCAGGTCCTCGATCCAGGCGGCAGCGAAGGCGCCGGCCGGCACGTCCGGGAACACCGTTCCCGTGGCCGGAGGCGGCAGATACGCGCGGCCGAGCTTGCCCTTCAGAAGAAAGACCGCCATCTGGGCCCGCGTCACGGAACCCGACGGGCAGTAGTTCGGCCCACTGCAGCCCGCGGTGACGCCGTGGTGAAAGAGGGTCTCGATGGCGGAGTAGAAGCCGTCTGCCGCCGGAACGTCGGCGAAGCTGCCGCCGACGTGAAGCGTCCAGGTCCTGGCGGCGGTCAGATTGACCTTCTCCGTGACCGCCGCGTCCCAGTGCGCCGCCGGCCGCGTCGCGGGATTCGACAGCGTCACGCGGTAGCAGTTCCCCGTCGCGTCCCAGCAGCTCGCCGGCGCACCCGAGGCCGGCGATCCGTACGCCGCGGCCGCGTCGGCGAGCGTGTACGTCGCTCCACGCGGGACCAGTGAAGTTGGAGGCCGCGCCCGACAGCGCCGCGGAGGCGCCCTCCGCGTTCTCCCACGACGGCTCGACGATGACGGACTCTCCGGGCTCGAGCATCCCGTTCTGATTCGAGCTCGCGCCCCCGCCGGCCCGCTCATCGACCGCAAGCCCGGGCGCGAGCGGCGGCTTCCAGCCCAGCTGGATGACCTCGAAGTCGGAGGCCGTCAGCTCTTCGAACGCCGGGTTCAGCACATCGTTGTCCCACCGCTCGTCCCACGTGCCGCTGATGTACATGTCGGTGCCGTTGTCGGCGACGATCAGTCCGTAGGTCTTCATCGCGCGGAAGATCTTCTGGATCCCCGGATCGAAGCCCGAGATGTCGGTCCCCGGCTTCAGCCGCAGCCGCGCTCCCATCGGCAGCGCCGGACGGATCCTGGAAGCCCGCCTGATGCGAGGCCGGGTACACGTAACCCTTCGTATGCCGCACCGTGAAGCGAAACGCGTGGCGGATCTCGTCGACGTCCGCCCCGTAGACCTCGTCGTAGCGCACGAGGCCCGGGACGATCGCGAGGCCGGCGGCGTCGGCCGACGTCCAACCCTCCGGCCGGCGGTCGTTCGTCTTCATGTCGAAGAAGGCGCCCGAGTAGGCCTGCCACCCGGCGCCGTCGAACCAGACGTTGTAGAGCTCGTAGAGGTGCCGGTTGTCGCGGTCGAGAATGAGCATGTGCCGGTCCTGGCAGCAGGTCTGGTCCACGTTGCCGGGTGACCCGCCCTCGATCCAGTGCGGCTGCGTGATCGCTTCGTCGGGAATCGGGTAGAACGGGAACGACGTCTCGGTCGAGTGGTCGACGCCGTCGCTCTCCTCGGCCTCGTCGAACTGGACCGTCTTCTTCGCCTGGGCGCCGTCCACCACGATGTACGGGAAGCCGTAGATCGAGATCTCGTCGTCGAGCGTCCCGCCGAAATCGGGGTGCAGCGGCTGGGGGTCCCCGTCGTTGACGTAGTCGATGAAATCGTCGGAGCCCGGATCCACCGGCGCCGCCGATATGTCGGTGTTCCACCAGTTCGTCGCCGGAAAGAGGGGCAGCGGACCGGGCAGGCTCGCCTCGAGACGGGGCGCCATCAGAGCCGCCACGGCCCGCCGGCCGCTGGCCCAGTCGCCACGGGCCGTCGAAGCGGCGGCCAGGTGGGCCAATATCGCGACGAGGGCGGTTCCTGAACGCTGACGTGTCAACACTTTGTCTCCCGGATCGTCAAAGCTCGATTATGGGCGCCTTCCGCCCCGTCAAAAAACTGGTCGTCCTGCCAGCCCTGCTCCTTGCGGCCGCCCCTGTCCTTCTTCGACCCGCCCGACCAGTCGCGCCCGAACTGCATAGCCCCTAT
Organism: uncultured Acidobacteriota bacterium; assembly: GCA_963782585.1. Classification (GTDB taxonomy): domain Bacteria; phylum Acidobacteriota; class Thermoanaerobaculia; order UBA5066; family Gp7-AA6; genus DAHUXD01. The sequence goes on along the minus strand of CAWAKL010000007.1, from coordinate 48,550 downwards.
GCTTTGTTCCCATCTTGAACCCTCGAATAGGCCTTTTTGTGATGCAAATCACCAGTTGTGACGCGAAGCGCCACCTAGAATCCCCGTACCCGAACAATCCAGGTTCTTTGGCGGCAGTCAGAAAGGACCAGTGCCGATGAGAAAACATCCTTTTCTCGAAGCCCCCTTTTCTTTCGCGAGAGTTGCCGCGCGAGGCGCGGCGGTTCTCGCGACCCTCGGACTGGTGTCCGGGGGTATCGCGTCCGGGGCGACCACCTTCCAGCTGGCGTACATGTACGGGACATCGGGCCCGGCGTCGGGAGGAACGGCGGTGAACCTCGTCGGCAACCAGTTCGAGCCGGGCGCCACCGTGACCATCGGCGGCGTCAACGCCACCTCGACGGTGACGAGCTCGACGCGGATCGGGGCCTCGTCTCCGCCCCGCAACGCCGGCGCGCTCTACGACGTCATCGTCACGAACCCGGGCGATCCGCCCGCCGTCCTGACGAAGGGGTGGTTCGCGGACTTCCTCGACGTCCCGCAGAACAGCCCGTACCACGCGCCCGTCGAGACGATCATCCGCGACGGCATCACGTCGGGCTGCGGCGGCGGAAACTACTGCCCCACATCCCCCGTGACCCGCGGCCAGATGGCGGTCTTCCTGTTGCGCGCCGAGCACGGCTCCGCGTACGTGCCGCCTCCGGCGACGGGAACGGTCTTCGGCGACGTCACCGTCAATACGTCCTTCGCCGACTGGATCGAGCAGCTCTACGCGGAAGGGATCACGGGCGGCTGCCTCGGCGGAAGCCCGCCGATGTTCTGCCCGACCGCGTCCGTCACCCGCGGCCAGATGGCGACGTTCCTCCTGAAGATCTACCACGGCACGGGCTACGCGCCGCCCGCTGCGACCGGCGTCTTCTCGGACGTTCCGGTCTCGATGCCCCTGGCGCCCTGGATCGAAGAGATGGCTCGCCTCGCGATCACGTCCGGCTGCGGCCCGGGCACGTACTGCCCGAACAATCAGGTGACGCGCGGGCAGATGGCGGTCTTTCTCGCGAAGACCTTCCACCGGCCCGAGGCCATCCGCTTCCTGCAGCAGGCGACCTGGGGGCCGAAGGACGTGGAGATCTCGGGTCTGCTCGGCGTCGGGAACCTCTCCTGGCTCGCGTCGCAGTTCAACGCCCCGCCTGCGCCCTACCCCGCGCTGCCGCTCGTGCCCGACGACGAGCCCGACGAGTGCGACGTCTACTGCCGCCGGGATAACTACTCGACGCACCCCCTGCACACGCAGTTCTTCCGCAACGCCCTCTACCAGGTCGATCAGCTGCGCCAGCGGATGCTCTTCGCCCTGCACAAGATCAACGTCGTCTCCACCAACACGATCACCCGGCCCAGCCAGGTGGTGCCCGTACATCAATATCCTCAACCAGAACGCGTTCGGGAACTACCGTGACATCCTCGAGGACATCACGCTCAACCCCGCGATGGGCGTGTTCCTCAACATGTCGACCAACACCAAGACCAACCCCAACGAGAACTACGCCCGCGAGATCATGCAGCTGTTCTCGATCGGGACCGTGCTCCTCAACCAGGACGGCACGACCCAGAACAACGAAGAGACCGGCTACCCGCTCGACAGCTATGACCAGTCGGTCGTCGACAACCTGAAGCTCGTCCTGACCGGCTGGTACGTCCCGCAGGTCGAGGTCACGCTCAACGGCGAGACCGACAACGTGGGCAACTACCTCGTCCCGATGCCGGTCCACCTCAACGGAGGTGGCACCGAGGACCGGCACACCACCACCACGAAGGAGCTCTTCGTCGGGTTCCTCCCGAACCTGAACGGCGAGGGGTCGCCGACCATGATTCCGGCCGGCCAACCCGCCAGCCAGGACCTGACGATGGCGATCGACGCTCTCTTCCAGCACCCCAACATCGCGCCCTATCTCGCCAGGGAGCTCATCCGCTCCTTCGTGACTTCGAATCCGAGCCCCGCCTACGTCGAGCGCGTGGCGGGCTTCTTCAACGACAACGGGGCCGGCCAGCGCGGCAGCCTCTGGGCGATGACGAAGGCGATCCTGCTCGACCCCGAGGCCCGCAACGCCCCGGCCGACCCGACCTACGGCAAGCTGAAGGAGCCGGCGATCTACATCCTCAACATCCTGCGGGCGTTCAACGCCATGTCGGCCACCGGCGTGGCCCAGTCGGAGGGCTACATCAGCACGCCGTACTCCCGCGACATGGGACAGGACATCTACCGTCCGACGACGGTCTTCTCCTACTTCCCGCAGGACTACTACGCGCCGCCCGCCTCGGCCGGCCTGTTCGGGCCCGAGTTCGGGATCATGGATGCCTCGACGTCCTTGAAGCGCGCCAACTTCGTCAACCAGATGACGTTCAACGGAGGCATCCCGGTCAACTGCAACACGAACAGCTGCAACGCGCCCAACGGCACTTCGATCAACCTGACGGAGCTTCAGATCCTCGCGTCCAACCCCGCCAACCTCGTCGACCGGCTGAATCGCCTGCTCCTGCACGGCACGATGTCGGACGACATGAGGACCTCGATCATCGGAGCCGTCAGCGCCGTTCCGGTCAACCAGACTCTCTACCGCGCTCGCCAAGCGCTTTATCTGGTCGCGACCTCGTCGCAGTACCAGGTGCAGAGGTAAGGCCATGAAGCAAACCCGTAGGGATTTTCTCGCCCGGACGACCTGCGCCGCCCTTTCGGCGTCGGCGATTCAGTCCACGGTGCGCCAGTGGGGGCTGGCCAACCTGCTCGCCACGCCGGGCCCCGGAGCGCTCTCTCCCAACTACCGTGCGCTCGTCTGCGTTTTCCTCAACGGCGGCGTCGACTCGAACAACATGATCATTCCTCTCGACCAGGCGCACTGGGATTCGTACAAGGCGGCGCGGCCGACCCTCGCGATCGACCAGGCCGACGCGCTGCCGGTCAATCCGACGTCGATGCCCGGGCAGACTTTCGGGTTCCACCCCTTCCTGCCGGACTTCAGGAACCTTTTCAATGCCGGCAAGATGGCCGTCATCACGAACGTCGGGCCTCTCGTCTACCCGACGACGCAGACTCAGTACATGAACAACTCCGTTCCCAAGCCGTACGCGTTGTTCTCGCACTCCGACCAGATCCAGGCCTGGCAGACCGGACGCTCGGACATCAAGATCGGCACGGGCTGGGGCGGGCGGGCCGCCGATGCCATCGACGCGTGCAACAGCGGCGCCGGAGGCTATCCGACGATCACGTCGATCTCGGGCTCGTCCACGTTCTGCATCGGCTTGAAGCGCCCGCTCTCGATCGGCACGGGCAATCTCAACTCCGTTCTGACCATCAGCGGCTTCACGGGCACTCCGGAGTCCAACGCGCGGCGGGCCTCCATGGACTACCTGCGCACGATCGACGGGGCCGCTACGATGATCTCGGCCGCAAGCCAGACGACGCAGCAGGCGCTCGACATCTCGACCGAGTTCGCCAGCTGGTCGCCGGCCGACGGGGTCACGACCGTGTTTCCCAACACGGGCCTCGCCAACCAGCTGAAGCAGGTGGCGAACGTCATCAAGCTCGTCAGCAACTCGCCCGGGATCAACATCTCGCGCCAGATCTTCTTCGTTTCGCAGGGCGGCTACGACAACCACCAGGACCAGACCGCCGACCAGGGCAACAACTTCCTGACGCTCTCTCCGGCCCTGCTGGCCTTCTACAACGCGACGGTGGAGCTCGGCCTCCAGAACAAGATCACGACGTTCTCGCTCACGGACTTCGGCCGGACGCTTCAGGAGTCGGGCGACACCGGCGGCGTCGGCACCGACCACGGCTGGGGCGGACATCAGTTCGTCATGGGAGACTCGGTGCTCGGCGGGGACTTTCACGGGACGATCAATCCCGTGACGATGTCGAAGTTCCCGTTCAACCTGATCGGCGGACCGGACGACACGTCGAACAACCTGAACAACGGGCGCGGCCGCTGGATCCCGACGACGGCGTCGGAACAGTACGGCGCGGCGCTCGCGAAGTGGTTCGGCGTACCCGACATCGAGATGGGGTCGGTCTTCCCGACCCTCGGCCATTTCGATCCGCCGCCGACGTTCCTGACCGCCCCTCCGCCGGGCTGTTGAGTCTTTTTCGGTCGGGGGCGGCCTTCGGGCCGCCCCCGCCATTTTGAAATCGCGAATGCGTCGCCGGTCCCGCTCGCTCGCCGTTCCCCTGCTCGTCCTCGCGCTCGGGGTCGTCGGGGCCTGGCTCGCCCGGGCCGCGTCGCCGGCGGCCGTCTCGATCGAGGCGGCTCCTCCCAATCCCGTGGCCGGGCAGCCGGTGCTCGTGCGCAACGCCGCGCCGGAAGCGGCGGCCGAGCCCGGAGCCTGGTGGGATTTCGGCGACGGACAGTCGTCGGGGTCCCCGGCGCCGTCCCACGTCTGGGAAGCGCCCGGCGAATACGTCGTCCGCCTGGTCTCTTCCGAGGGCACGTTCGAGTCGGTCGTCTTCGTCTCTTCGTCGGAAACGCTGCGGTTGCTCGCGGCGCACCCCTTCGAAGTATCCGTCGAGGCCCGGGATCCCGGCACCGGGCGGCGGTCCGCAGCCCGCGCTTCGGCGTGGACAGATCGCTACGGCTCCTTCGCGTTCCCCGAGTTGTCCGGCGATCCGGGCAACCCCGAGGTCACCATCAAGGTCCTCGAGGCGAGGGAGGACGGGCACTACTGGTTTCTCTGGAGCGGCATGACGAGCTTCGAGTACACGGTCACGATCCGCGAGCTCGCGACGGGCCGCGTCGCGGTCCACCGGAAGGAAGGGCCCGAACTCGCCGGCGGCGCCGATACTCGAAGCTTCCCGCTCGTGGGCCCTTCCCGCCCGAGCCCACGCGCGGTCGCCCCGCGGGGGAGCACCGCGACGGCGACGGCGCTTCCTGGCGGGGTGACGGGGACGCCGACCCGCACTCGGACAGCGTCGTCGACGCGAACGCCCACGCCCACGCCATCTCCCACAGGAACACCGACGGCCTCGGCCACGCCGACGATCACGCCGACGCCGACCATCACTCCGACACCGACCATTACTCCCACGCCGACGATTACGCCGACGCCGACACCGCCCTTCATCGCTCTCCGCGCGATCCAGTGGCAGTGGAATTTCTGCCCGAGCTCCGACGGCTTCGCCTGTCCGGCCGTCTGCCCGGCTCCCTGCGGCGACGAAATCACGCTGAAGGTGGGCCAGACCTACCAGATCTGGGCCTACAACGGCGACGACCCCGATGTCATCGACACCCACAGCCTCAGCAGCATCACCGCGATCGGTCTCGCCGGCGGGGATCTGCCGCCCGGCGGCTCGCTCCAGGTCCAGACGATCACGCCCATGACGCCGGGCAACTACGGCTTCAACTGCACGACTTTCTGCGGGAGCCAGGTCGGCCACGACGACATGGTCGGCGTGATCCACGTCGTGCCATAGCGCACCGTCTTACTCCGGCGAGCGGCAGGCCTCGAGCAGCGCTCCCAGGTTCCAGGCGTCCCAGCCTTCCACGATTTTCCCGTCCCGAAAGACCATCCACGTGATCCCGCGAAACCGCATCGATCGACCGGAGGGCGGAATGCCGAGCTCGCCTCCGGAGTGACGCCCGGCGGCGCTCCAGCGCACGACGGCGCGATCGCCGTCGGCGACGACGTCGTCGACGACGACCTGGATGTCGGGGAAGGCGCCGAGGAGCGCCCCGCGGGCCTTCAGGAAGCTGTCGGGCCCGACGACGTCGCCGCCCTCCATATGCCCGAGGGCGCCTTCCGCAAGCAGCTCGCGGACGGTGTCGTCACGTCGAGCGTTCCAGACTTCCTCGAACCAGCGCCGGGCGAGCTCGCGATTCCGGTCGGACATGTGTTCCTCCGCGGCCAGTGCCGGGAGCTTATCTCCCCGGCGCCTTTCCGATGGGGGTAGACTCCCGCGGACATCGGAGGTGCCCATGTCCGAAACGCGCCTCGGCGAAGACAAGCCGTTCCGGTCCGAAACCGAGACCGACGCCTGGGACCGCCGCGTGCCGGTCCACATCAAAGTCGGCGGGCCGAGCGTTCACCCGCACGTCGTCCCCATCGCCGGCCGCGAAGCCCCTCTGACGGCGACGGATTTCGTGACGAGCTTTCTGGTCGTCTGGAAACCCGTTCCGCCGCCGCCGCCGCACTGGGTCAAGCTCCTCCGCGAGGCCCCGTTCGGTTCGGGGACCGTCCATGCGCGCTCCCTGCACTGGGACGGCAAACACCTCTCGATCGAGCTGATGCACGAGTCGGACGTCGAGTCCTTCGCGACCGAAATGCCGGACTGGGTCGACTACGCGAACGCCGAGTACACCCGCGGCGAGCACAATCCGGCCTGCGACGCTCTCGAGGACGCGCAGCGCCGCGCGCGCGAGCTCGAGAGCCGGCTCCGGCGCTGACGGACCCCTCCGACCCCACGACCGCCACACCCGCCGCAGAACGTCCGCTCGGATTCGCGGCGACCGCGGCCCTGGTCGTCGGCCACACGATCGGCGTCGGCGTATTCCTCACGCCGGCCGAGACCATCGGCGCGCTCGCCTCGCCGGCGCTCACCCTCGGACTCTGGCTCGCGGCCGGATCGCTCGTCCTGGCCGGAGCGCTGACCTTCGGCGAGCTCGCCGCGCGCCGGCCCGAGAGCGGCGGGCTATACGTCTACCTCCGCGAGGCCTGGGGAGATCGCGCGGCGTTTCTCTACGGCTGGCAGTGCCTCCTCATCCTCGACCCCGGCGTCACCGCCGGCCTCGCGACGGGGCTCGCCCGCTACGTCGTGGCGGTCGTTCCGGGAGCGGCCGGCCGCGAACGGTGGATCGCGCTCGCCGCCGTATGGATCCTCGCCGCCGCTCCCATGGCCGGGCTGAGGCCCTCGGTGCGCGCTCTCGGACTCCTGACGAGCTGGAAGGTCGTCGCGCTGCTCGCCGTTCCCGCATTCGCCCTCATCTCCGGAAACGGCCGCTTCGCGCACTTCGAGCCTTTTCTGGATCGCCGGCCGGGCGCGCCTCCGCTCGGAGGAGCGCTGGCCGCGGGACTGGTCGGTGTCTTCTTCTCGTTCGGCGGGTTCTGGGAAGCGAGTCGTCTCGCCGGCGAGATCCGGGTGCGCGATCGCGCCCTCCCCCGGGCTCTCGCCGCGGGAACCGCCGCCGTCACGCTGATCTACGTTCTGACGACCGCGGCCTTTCTCTACCTCGTCCCGGCCGAACAGGCCCGGGACGGCGCCGCATTTGCCCGCCTGGCGGGCGAAGCGCTCTTCGGGCGTCTGGGACCGGCGGTGCTTTCCGGCATCGTCGTTTTGTCGGCCGCGGCCAGCGGGCTCGCACTCCTTCTCATGGCGCCCCGGGTCTACGTGGCGATGAGCCGCGACGATCTCTTCCCCGCCTCCCTGGCGGCGACGAGCGCGTCGACCGGGGCGCCCGTGCGCGCGACGGCGCTGCTCGCGGCGATCGCGAGCGTCTACGTCCTCAGCGGGTCCTTCGAGCAGATCCTCGCGCTGTTTCTCTGCCCGGCCCTCGCCTTCGTGGCGCTCGCCGCGGCCGGAATCTTCCGTCTCCGCCGCCGCGACGAAGCCGCGCCGGGTTTCCGCTGCCCCGGCTATCCGGCGACGCCGGTCCTCTTCATCGCGTTGGTGCTCGCCGTCGCCGCAATCGTGGCGATCGCCCACCCCCTCCCGGCGCTCGCCGGCCTCGCGCTCGCGGCCCTCGGACTTCCGGCCCATCGGGTATTCTCCCGGCGCCGAAGGAGAGCCCATGACCTGGATCAAGACCGTCCCTTACGACGCGGATGAGAAGGTGCGCGCGGCGGTCGACGCCCAGCGCGCGCTGTATCCGCCGGAATACGAGCTGCCCACGGGAATCACGGACGAGGCCGGAAGCATCGTCGCGGCGCATTCGTTGATTCCCGAGGCTCTGCACCACGCTTTCGCGACCTTCGGCGTGCTGATGTCGCCCGAGCTCCCGCTGAACCGGCGGCAGCACGAGATGATCACGACCCTGGTCTCGGTGCAGAACCGCTGCTTCTATTGAATCGAATCCCACGCAGAGTTTCTGCGTCGAGTCACACTGGACGAGGGCCTGGTCGAAGCCATCCGGCGGGACTACCGGACGGCCCCGATCGACGAGCGGGACCGGGTCATGCTGGATTACGTCGTCCAGCTCACGCGCGACGCCACGAGGATCACGCCGGAGCACCATGACCGGCTGCGGGCCGCGGGCTTCGACGATCGGGCGATCCTCCAGATCACCCTCATTGCCTCCTGGTTCAACTACATCAACAAGGTCGCCGACGCCCTCGGCGTAGGAAGAACCGAAGGGGCTTGACCCCGGATTCGATTCCGGGGTCTAGACTCGCGCCGTGAATCGAGATCGAGGCCCCGCCCTCCATTCGGGCGAGCTCGCGCGACGGGCCGGCGTCAGCGCGGACACGCTGCGCGCCTACGAACGGCGAGGCCTCCTCCCGGAGGCGCGCCGGGCCGCCAACGGCTATCGGCTCTATCCGCCCGAGGCCCTGCCACGCGTGGAGCTCATCCAGGCCGGGCTCGCTTTCGGCTTCACGCTCGCGGAGCTCGGGCGCTTTCTCGACGCGCGGCGCGCCGGGCGCCCGCCGTGCCGGGAGGTGCGCGACGCCGCCCGACAACGCCTCCTCGAAATCGAAGACGCCATCGTCGAGCTGCACGGCTTGCGCGAGTCTTTGACGAAGCTCGTCGAGACCTGGGATGCTCGCATCGAGCAGGCCTCGCCGCGGCAGCCGCTTGGACTCCTCGAAACGCTTCCGCGTGTCGAAGCACTTCCGCAAACATCCGCCCGCCGCGCCGGCGCCGCCGTTTCCGCTCGCCGCTTTTCGCGCGCTCCCGGAGCGCGCCGCAGGAAGAACCCGGAGGAAGCATGAAGAGACTCGCCCTCGCCCTGGCCCTCGCCCTCGGAGCATCGCTTTCGATCGCCGCCGCAGCCCAGGAGTCGCATTCGTCATGCTCCGCGCACCACGCCGGCGTCGACGAGCGCGGTGACCACGTCATGGGCTTCGATCACACGAAGACCACGCATCACTTCCGGCTCACGGCCTCCGGCGGCGTCATCGAGGTGTCGGCCAATTCCGAGGACGACGAGGCCAGCCGCCAGGCCATTCGTTCCCACCTCGCCCACATCGCGAAGATGTTCGCCGCCGGCGACTTCGAGGCGCCCATGCTGATCCACGACCGGGTGCCGCCCGGAGTGCCGGTCATGAAGCGCGACCGCGAGAAGATTCGTTGGGCTTACGAGGACACGCCGGCCGGCGGGCGCCTCGTCGCGACGACGAAAAACGCGGCCGCGCTCGAGGCCATCCACGAGTTTCTCCGTTTCCAGATCGAAGACCACCGGACGGGCGACGCCACGGAGATCGCGCCGAGCTGAACCGGCTCGGATATCCTCGGCCACCACCCAAGCGGAGGGACGGATGGCCGAGCACACGTCGAATGTCGAGTTCGCGCACCGCATTCACGAGCAGGGCCACGCCCGCGGCCACCACGGGAGTCGCGAGGAGTGGCTGGAGATCCTCGAGGCCGTCGTCCTCGCGGCCGTCGCCGTCCTGACGGCCTGGAGCGGCTACCAGGCCGCACGCTGGGATGCCCGCAGCGCGGCGAGCTACGCGAAGGCCTCCTCGACGATGGTCCGGTCGCAGGAGCAGCTGACCCTCGCGGGCCAGGAGCACCTCTACGACATTTCGACGTTCGACTCCTGGCTCCACGCGGCGTTGCGCGGGGAAACGCAAGCGGCGGATCTGCTGACGCGCCGTTTCCGGCCGGAATACGCCGTGGCGTTCGAAGCGTGGCGGAAAACCAACCCGCTGGAAAACCTCAAGGCTCCGCCGGGCCCGGCGTTCATGGCGGAGTATCGGAACGCGAAAACCGAAACGGCGCAGGAGCTGGCCCGGGAGTCGTCTCGACTCTTCGAGGACGGCGTGACGAGCCGCGAGAACGGCGACGAATTCGTGCGGGCCACGGTCGTCCTGGCCACGGTTCTGCTTCTGACGGCGCTCTCCCAGCGGTTCCGGATCCGGGCGCCGCGGATCGGCCTTCTGGCCGTGGCCTGCGCGATGCTCGCGGTTGCGCTCTACTGGATCGTGACCTTCCCGAGAGCCTGAGCGCGCAACGAGGATGTTTCCGGCGCCTCTGCTCGACGCGCTGCGGCGGTTCCTGCGCGGAAAGCGACCGCCGTCCGACTGGATGGGCCCGGATCTCGCGAGTGTCGCCGCGGCCCGGGCGGTGACGTTTCCTCTCGACAACCGCTACGAGGTCCTCGTCCTGCCGCCGGCGCTTCCGGAGGACGAGGCGGCCCTGCGCCGACTGGAGGCCGCGGGTCATCGCGTCTTTTTCGTCTCGCCCGCCGAAGCGACCTTCGAAGAGATCGACGTCCTGCGCCGCGACCGCGCGCTCGGTGCGACGCTCGTCCTCGCCCGCGATCCCTCCTGGCGGCCCCTGGCCGAGCGTCTGCGCGTGGAGCAGAACTGGCCGAGCGTCACGGGCCTCTCCGCGCCTCCCGCGGACGCCTTCCCTCTCCTCTCGGTGGTCGTCGTCACGTACGGAAACCGCGACCTCAACCGGCTCTGCCTCGACAGCCTTCTCGCCCGCACCGAGTGGCCGAACTTCGAAATCCTCGTGGTCGACAACGGCTCGACCGACGGAACGCGCGAGCTCCTCGAGGCCGCCGCGGCGCGCGACGCGCGGGTCCGGCCGATCCTCTTCGACACAAACCGCGGCTATCCGGCCGGGGCCAACGCGGGCCTCGCCGAAGCGCGCGGCCAATCGCTCGTCCTTCTCAACAACGACACCGTCCTCACCCGGGGGTGGGCGACGGCCCTGCTCCGCCACCTCGCGCGCCATCCGAGCCTCGGCCTCGTCGGCCCGGTGACCAACGCGATCGCGAACGAGGCGAAGGTGGACGTCGCGTACGGCGATTTCGAGGACCTTCCCGGCTGGGCCGCCGCCTGGACCCGCGCCCATGACAGCGAGACCTTTCCGATCTCCTCGCTGGCTTTTTTCTGCGTGGCGATGCCGCGCGCGGTCTACGAGAAGGTGGGGTCGCTCGACGAGCGTTTCGGTCCGGGCATGTTCGAGGACGGCGATTACAACCGCCGCGTGCGCGCCGCCGGCTACGACGTCCTCTGCGCCCGCGACAGCTTCGTGCATCACTGGCAGATGGCGTCCTTCCGCCGGCTCGGCCGCGACGCGTACCTTCGCGTCTTCGAGGAGAACCGAAAGAAGTTCGAGGAGAAGTGGCGCTCCTGAGCTAGAGACCCTCCGGATCCGCCTCCGCGAGCCAGCGCCCGAGCGCCGCGCCGACCTCCTCGCCGTGCTCGAGAAGGAATCCGTCGTGTTCGCCGGCGACCGTCTCCCGGCGGCTGGCGGACGCGAGACGGGCCCAGGCCATCCCGTAGCCGAGCTCGCCCGAGCGCGCGCATTCGAGGACGTGGACGGTTCCGTCGAAGCGGCGCGGTCTCCAGGCGGCGAGCGAGCCGAGGTACGAAGCTCGCCTCTCGAGGGCCCGCCGGCGCCGCGCATCGAGCGGCGGGTCGAAACCCTGCGTTCCGATGCTCGCCGCGCGCCGCAGATACGCGAGGCGACCGCGCGGCAGCGCTCGCACGACGCCCGCGTGGTACCGGAATCGCCCGCCGAAGTACCGAAGCCGGCTCCAGAGCCGCTCCGCCCGCGGCACGTGGGACCGAATCCAGGAGCGCGCGCGCCGGCCGAGACCGGGGAACGGCGTGTCCAGGAGCGCGAGGAGCGCCACGCGCTCTCCGTCCTCCTGGAGCCGCCGCGCCATCTCGAAGGCCAGGATCCCGCCCATGCAGTCGCCGACCAGAGCGTAGGGGCCGGGCGCGGCGCCGCGGATCTCGCGTACGCAGCCGGCCGCCAGCTCCTCGACCGGCGGGTGCGGCGGCGGGCCGGAACGCAGCGCGAGAAAAGGGGACGGTCCGCCGGTGACCCGCGCGAGCCGTCGAGCGGCGAAGAGATCCTCGTCGTCGCCGCCGCCTCCCGGGATCACGAAGACGGGCATTCCGTCGCCTTCGCTCAGGCGCACCAGGCGAGTTGCCGCCGTCGCGGACGGCGCCGCGCCCCCCGCCGCGAGAGCCGCGAGGGTCGCGGGCGTGGGAGCTTCCAGCAGATCCGCTGCCGAGAGCTCGCGACCCAGTCGCTCCGAGACGACACCCAACAGCTCGACCGCCGAGAGCGAGTCGCCGCCGAGCTCGAAGAAGTCGTCGTCCGCCCCGACGCGGTCGAGGCCGAGCACGAGCGCGAAGGCGTCCGCCACGGCCGACTCCGTCTCGCCCGAGGGCTCGCGAAACGGCGCTTCGAGCTCGGGGCGCGCGTGGCCCGGCTCCGGCAGCGCGGCGCGGTCCACTTTGCCCGTCGCGGTGCGGGGCAGCGCGTCCATTCGCACAAACGTCGCCGGCACCATGGAGGCCGGCAGCTCCCGCGCCAGGGCACGCCGGAGCGTCCCGATGCCCGGCCCGCCCGCGACCCACGCGGTCAGCCGCACTCCACCGGATGCGCCGGGCGCGGGTCGTCCGTCCACCACGGCTTCGCGCACTCCGGGAATCGCGAGGAGCGCGGCCTCGACTTCGCCGGCCTCGACGCGATGACCGCGAATCTTCAGCCGGGCGTCCCTGCGGCCGAGATGCAGAAGGCACCCGTCGGGAAGCATCCGACCGAGGTCGCCGGTCCGGTACAGCCGAACATCCGGGCGCCCGGGGACCGGAAGGAAGGTCGCGGCGGTCCGCTCCGGGTCCTTCCAGTAACCGATCGGAAGAGTTGGGGCGACGACACCGATCTCTCCCTCGTCTTCCGCGTCGCTCGGCTTGCCGTCCTCGCCGAGGAAGACGACCTCCGTGGCATCGACGGCGTAACCGAGCGGGGTGCCGCCCGGCCACGGCGTGTCGTGCCTCGCGAACCACTGCCGGATGATTCCCATCTCCGTGGATCCGAGCCCGACGTGGAACACGCAGCTCCGCGGAAAACGGTTTCGATACAGGTCGAAGTCCGAGGCGAGCACGGCTTCGCCGCCCAGCTTGAGCATGCGCAACTTCGAGAGATCCGCGCTGCCGTCGAGAGTCGAAGACAGGCTCCGGAAAACGCTCGGAACCGAGTGATAGACCGTGATCGCCTCGCGTTCGAGGAACCCGGGCAGCCGCCGCAGCCCGTCGCCCGACAGGTCGAACGGACAGACGGACGCGCCCGTCAACAGCGCGCCGTAGATGTCGGACACGGACGCCCCGAAGCTCGGCGAGGAAAGCAGCGTGATTCGATCCTCCGGCTGGATCGACAGGCCTTGCGCGAGCTTCCACACGTTGTGCAGGACGTTGCGGTGGCTCTGCATTACGCCCTTCGGCCGCCCGGTCGAGCCCGATGTGAAGAGGACGTACGCGAGATCCCCGGCCGAGGCCGGCGGAACGGAGCCCGCCGGCGACGACGTCGGCGTCGCGAGAAGCTCCTCCAGCTCGAGCACCGCGACTCCCGGCGGAGCGAGAGCGCGCGCCCGTTCGAGTGAAGCGCGCTCGGCGACGATCGCCGCGGCGTCGAGGTCGTGGAGGATCGGCCAGAGCCGCGCATCCGGAAGCCCCGGATCGAGCGGAACGTAGAAACGGCCCGCGGCCAGGGTCCCGAGCATCGCAGCGAAGAGCGGCGATCCGGCCCGGGCGAAGAGCGCGATCGGCGCGCCCGGGCTCGCATTCGCCAGACGATTCCCGATGGCCGACGCGGCCGAGGCCGCGCGGGCCTCGAGCTCGGCGTAGGTGACGACGCGACCCGCCTCGCGCACGGCGGCACGCTCCGGTTGCGCGCGGGCGACGCGCCCGAACCGCTCGGAGATCGAGCCCTCGATCTCGCCCCTAGGAAAGGACGCCGTCATAGCCCGCCTGGAGCCTCGAGTAGAACTCGAGATCTCCGGGCCCATGCTCCGGCGGCCCGAGGCCCGACGCCTTCCACCCTCCGAAGGGCGCGTCGACGTCGGCCTCGGCGGTCGAGGCGTTCCACTTCAGGACGCCGGCCAGAGCGGCGTTCCGGAAGGCTTCGCGCCACGGGCCCGGGCCGGAAAAGAGAGCCGCGACGAGCCCGTGACGGACGCCGTTGGCGAGACGGAGCGCCGCGTCGAAATCCGGGGCGCTCTCGAGAACGAGCACCGGTCCGAACGTCTCCTCCTGGACGATCGCGCTCTCGTGCGGCGCGCCGAGAACGATCGTCGGCGGGTACCACGCTCCCGGCCCGCTCGGCGCGAGGGGATGGGGCGCGAGCACGCGGGCCCCCGCGGCGGCGGCCCCCGCGACGGCGGCGGCCACCCGGTCGCAGGCCTCCTCCGAGACGAGCGGGCCGACGCGCGTCGCCGGGTCGAACGGATCTCCCCAGGGGAGCGTCGCCGTCGCGGCGGAGAGAAGCTCGACGAGCTCGTCGAAGAGCCCGCTGTGCACGATCGCCCGCCGGTTCGCGGTGCAGCGCTGGCCCGCGAACGCGAACGCCCCCTGGGCGAGGAGACTCGCGGCGCGCGGGAGATCCGCGCCCTCCCAGACGATCGCCGCGTTGTTGCCGCCGAGCTCCGCCTGCAGCGGAATGCGGCGGCGCGCGCAGATCTCCTGCGCGGCCCAGCCGGCGGACGAGGAGCCCGAGACCGTCACCGCGTCCACACCGGGATCGCTCATCACCGCCACCGCCGCGCGCCGGTCGCCCGGCACGAGCGACACCACGCCCTCGGGCAGCCCGGCCTCGCGCGCCGCGTCGAGCGAGCGTTCGGCGAGCCGCGTCGCGGCGGGAGCCGGTTTCCAGACGACGGTATTGCCGAGAGCGAGCGCGGGGCCGATCTTTCCCCACGGGATCGCAAGAGGGTTGTTCCAGGGAGTCACCACGGCGACCACGCCGAGCGGCACGCGCCGGAACGAGGAGTCGGGTCCGGCCCCAGACGCCTCGGGCAGCCGGAGAGCTGCGGCACGCCGAAGAAGCTCCGCCGTCCGCCGGACCTCCGCCTCGCCCAGGGTGACCGGTTTGCCGAGGTCGCTCGCCAGGACTCGCGCGAGCGCGGGCGCCTCCGCTTCGAGGCGTTCCGCGAGCAGGCCCAGCGGCCGCGCGCGCTCCTCGGGCGAAGCCGCTCGCCACTCCGTACCGGCCCGCCGCGCCGACGCGGAGGCCCGCGCCGCCTCGCCGGCGAATCGCCCGCCGTCCGGGAGAACGCCGGTGGTCGCGACCCGGGCGAGAATTTCGTCGACCGGGGCGAAGCGCGCGGCCCGGCCTTCGAGGTACCGGCGCGTGACCGCGGCGTGGAGCGGATCGTCGCTTCCGACAGCGTCCTCGGCGATCCAGACCGCGAGGCCGCGGGCGTAGGCGTCGAGCACGGTGGCCCGTACGCAGCCGTGCAGGTGCACGCCCGCGACGAGGAGCGTGTCCGCGCCGGCGAGCGCCGCGGCGAGGTCCGGCGTAGAGAAAGCGGAAAAAAAAGTCTTGGACACGACGGGCTCTCCGGTGCGCGGCGCGAGCTCCGGCGGCGCAGAATGCCCCGGCGTGCCGCGCACGCAGCGGAGGACACCGAGCGTTTTCCAGTGCGGCATCCGATCCTCGCCGTCCGGATCGACGGAGGTCTGGGCGTGCACCACGCGGATGCCGCGGTCCCGCGCGCCGGCGAGCAGCCGCGCCGCGTTGCGCACGACCTCCGCCGACGGGGGTTCGAGCCCCGCCGCGCTCAGAAAGTCGTTCTGCAGGTCGACGAAGAGGGCGAGCGGTCTCATCTCCCCGCGTCGGGCGCCGGCGCCCCGCCGGGCTGGGCGCGGCGGCCGACTTCCGAGGCGATCCGCCGGCCGAGCTCGGCCGTGCCGACGATGGTCGCGCCCGGCTCGGCGATGTCGAACGTCCGGAATCCGAGCCGCAGCGTTTCCTCCACGGCGGCCTCGATCCAGGCCGCTTCCCGGGAGAGGCCGAAGCTCTCGCGCAGCATCATGGCCGCCGAAGCGATCTGGCCGACCGGGTTGGCCCGTCCCTGGCCCGCGAGATCGACGGCCGAGCCGTGGTTCGTCTGGTACACGGCGGCCCCGCCTTCGGCGAAGTTTCCGGAGAACGACATCCCGCGCGAAGACAGAAGCACGGCCCCGACGTCGGCGAGGACGTCGCCGAAGAGGTTCGGCGCCGCAAGGACGTCGAAGGACGTCGGATCGGCGACGAGCCGGTACGCGGCCAGGTCGATGTCGACGAAGGAAGGAGCGACTCCCGCCCGCGACGCCGCTTCCTTGCCGAGATCGCGCCAGAGCGCGCTCACCGACGGGATGCCGCCTTCCTTCACGACGACGGCGAGCTTGCCCCGCCGTCCCGCCGCCAGCTTCGCCGCCGCGTCGAGCAGCCGGCGCACCTGCGTTTCCGTGTAGCGGAACGCGTGCTCGCAGACACGGCCCCCGTGCTCGTCCGCCGTCTCGCTCCAGTCGCCCTGGTAGACGCCGCCGACGTTCTCCCGCACGATGAGGATGTCGACCCCTTCGACGCACCGGGACTTGAGTCTCCCGGCTTCGAGAAGACAGGCCATCGGCTTCAGCGGCGAGATCTTGCAGAAGAGATCGAACCGGCGCCGGAGGTCATAGACGAACCGCCCGCCGCCCGGGCCGCAGAGCAGGACGCCGCCCTCGGCGAAGAGTCCCTCGCAGAAAGCCGCAACCTCCTCGGTGAGAGCGCGCCCGGTCATCAGTTCGGCGTCGCGACCGATGGCTCCCCCCTGCCGGATCTCGAAGTCGGCGCCCCCGGCCGACCGGGTCGCCTCCAGGACTTCGAGGGCCGCGCCCACGACGTCCGGGCCGATCCCCTCACCCCGGAGGACGCCGATCAGGGCGCGGGCGCCGCCCGGCCTGACAGTTCTGGCGCGGCAGACCGCATCGCTCCAGCGTGGATGAACGCCTCGTTCTTCGCCCGACTCGACGGACAAATCCACCTCTCGGTTTTCGGAGTTTACCGAAGTCTTAAGACGGGGCTCCGGGAATTCCCGCGTGCTAGGCTCGAATCGTGCGACGCATCGGCGGCGTGGTCCTGGCGCTTCAGATGGCCGCCGGCCTGCTGCTCCCCTTCTGCGCCTTCGCCCGGCCGAGCGCGACGGCGACCATGGCCTGCTGCATGATGCACGGCCGCTGCGACTGCGGCCATTCCGACGCCAGCTTCGCCCGCTGCAGCGGGCAGGACGTCCTTCGGGTCTCCGCCGTTCCGCCGGCGACGTCGCCCGCGGCCACCGGCCGGCTCGGAGTCATCCGGCCGGGACTTCTCCTCGAATCGCGCGACGACCACGCCTCGGATCTCTTCGACTCCGTTCCCCCGACTCCCCCTCCCCGCGCCGCCGCTTAGCGGCGTCGGCGGAGCTTCGTGCCGCTCGCGGCGCGGACGACTCCTTTTGCATGGAGGGATTTCATGGGCTCTCGCTCAGGCGGGTTCCGGCTTTGGCCGTCATTCGCCCTGTTCCTGGTCAGCGCGCTGGCGGTCGCGCAGCCGTCCGGGTCCGCCTCGGTCTCGGGTCGCGCGCTCGACTCCGCGGGAAGGCCGCTCCCGGGCGTCACCGTCGAGCTCGCCGGACCCGTCGCGCGCTCGGCGCGCACGGACGGCGGCGGTGCGTTCGCGTTCGACGCTCTCCCCGCCGGCCGCTACACGCTCACCGTCGCGACGCCTCTCGGCCGGGCGGAGGCTGCCGTCGACGTGTCCGAGGGAAGCGCCCTCGTCCGGGACCTCGCGCTGCCTCCACCCCGGATCAGCGAGGCGATCTCGGTCGCCGGCGTCGCGCCCGAAAGCCTCGACACGCGTCCCCGGAGGCACGGCGGACGTTCCGCGCGCCGAGATCCTCGACACGAAGGCCAACAACTTCAAGGACGTCTTCGAGCTGACGCCGGGGGTCCTGGCGCAGCCTCGTTTCGGCGCCGACGAGAGCCAGTTCTCGATCCGAGGCTCGGGCCTGCGTAACAATTTCCATGTCCGGGGCGTCAACCTCTTCGTGAACGGGATCCCGTACCAGGACGCCGACGGGTTCTCGGACTTCGAGGCGCTCGAGTTCATGGCGGCCAGCCGCGTGGAAGTCTGGAAGGGCGCGAACGCGCTGCGCTTCGGCGGGAACACGTCGGGCGGCGCAGTCAACCTCGTGACGCAGGATCCGACGGACGCCTCCTCGCTTCAGCTCCGCACGCTCGGCGGCTCGTACGGCTACTACAAGGGCCAGCTCTCGTCGGGAGGCCGTCTCGGCCACGACGGCGCCGGCTACTACGGCAGCTTCTCCGGCCTGACGAGCCAGGGCTACCGCGAGCACAGCGAGCAGACGCGCGAGCGTTTGATGGGCAACCTCACGTTTCCGGTCTCGGGCGACACGGATCTGGTCGTCGACGTCATGCAGGCCCACGTCACCGAGAAGCTGCCGGGCGCGCTGACCGCGGAGGAAATGGCGGGCGACCCCCGCCAGGCGGATCCCGCGAACGTGCTCTTCGACTGGGGCCGGCGGTTCGACTACTTTCGCGGCGGCGTCCGCATGAACCACCGGATCGGAGACGGCGCCGCGCTCTCGGTCACGGGCTTCGCGAGCTACCGGAACATGGACCACCCGATCTTTCTCGTGCTCGACCAGGACACGCGCAACTACGGCGGGGAGATCCGCTACACGCTCGACTCGACGCTCTTTGGCCGGCCCAACCGGCTCGTCGCGGGCTTCGTGCCGTTCTTCGGAAACGCCGAGGAACGCGACTACGTGAACGACGAAGGCTCCCGCGGCCCGCTGGCCGACGCCTTCGCGACGGAGGCGGGCAACCTCGGGCTCTACCTCGAGGACCAGCTCGACCTCTCCCCCTCCGTCACGCTCGTTGTCGGCACCGGCGCGCTGCGGGCGACGCGCTCTTACGAGGACCGCTTCACCGAGAACGGCGACCGCTCGGACGAGCGGACCTACGAAGCGATCACGCCGAAATTCGGCGTTCTCTGGACCGCGGGCCCCGGCATCCAGGTCTTCGCCAACGTCAGCCGAAGCTATGAGGCGCCGCTGCTTCTGGAGCTCAAAAGCTACGGCTCTCCCGGCTTTCTCGCGCTCGACGCCCAGGACACATGGCAGTACGAAATCGGCAGCCGGGGCAACCTCACCGAACGCTTCACCTGGGACGTCTCGCTCTTCGACCTCGAGATCGAGAACGAGATCGTCAACATCAACGTGCAGCCGTTTCCCGACGCCCCCTTCACGATCCCCTCGTACCGCAACGTTCCCCGGACCCGCCACCGCGGCGCCGAGGTCGGCGTGGGCGGCCTCCTCGCGGAGAATCTCTTCGGCGTCGGCCGACTCTCCGGCCGCGCCGCCTACACGTACTCGGACTTCCGCTTCGTCGACGATCCGGCCTACGGCGACAACCTCCTTCCGGGCGCTCCGCGCCACCTTGTGCGGGCCCAGCTGCGCTTCGACGCGCCGGGGGGATCTGGGTCGCTCCCGGGGTCGACGCCTCGCCCTCGCCCTATTTCGTCGACTCGGCAAACACGGCGTCGAACGCCCGCTACGTGGTCTGGAACCTCTCGGCGGGATGGGATGGACCGGCCTTCGGCCTCTTCTTCGCAGCTCACGAATCTCGGCGACACCGTCTATTCGGCGGCCGTGCAGGTCGACAACGACCTCGGCCGGTATTTCGAGCCGGCCGACGGGAGATCCGTCGCGGGAGGCATTCGATGGCGCATGTGAGGGTTCGGGCATTCCTGGGGTTCGGGCTGCTCGCGGCCGCGTTCACGGGCGCGCACGAGCCGCACTCCACCGACATCGTCGGCGTTCTGGGCCTCGACGTTCATGCCGACGCTTCGGGCGAAATCGTCGATGCCCTCCTCGCGGCCCAGGAGGCGGGCGCGAAGTCGGTCGAGCTCCGGCACACCCGATCGAGAGACTCGGGCAAGACCTGGAGCCGGCCGGCGCCGATCCTCCCGGGCAAAACGAACGTTTTCTCGCCGAGGCGCGGCGCGGAGCCCCAGATCGCCTCCGCCGGCGATCGCCTCGTGGTCATCTGGACCGAACCGGGCACGAGCCCGTGGGGCTCGGGTGCGCTCGCGAGCGCGGTGTCGGCCGACGGCGGCAAGTCGTGGAAGAAGGGCGTCAACCCCGCCGACGACGGCACGACGAAGGATCACGGATTCGTCGACGTCGCCGCCACCGGGCCCGGCGCGTTCCTCGCCGTCTGGCTCGACGGACGCGACGGCGGTCAGGGCCTGCGCTCGGCGGCCTCGAAGGATGGCGGCGCAACCTGGAGCAGGAACGTCGACGTCGAGCGCCGGACCTGCGAGTGCTGCGCGAACCGATTGCTCGTGCGCGAGGGCTCAGCGGACGTCGACGTCGTGTACCGCGGCCGGGATCCGCGCGACATGTACGTGGCTCGCACCTCCGACGGCGGGGCTTCGTGGACCAGGCTCGGGCCTGTCGCACGCTTCGGCTGGGAGTTCGACGGCTGCCCCGAGGTGGCCGGCGGGCTCGCGGCGACGAGCGCGGCCGGAGGCGAGCGGCTGCACGCGCTCGCGTGGACCGGAAAGGACTCCGACGTCGGCGTCTGGAGGGCCGCTTCCGACGATCGCGGACGCACGTGGACGAAACCCGCGCGCATGGGCGATGCGACGGCGAAGCAGCTCGACCTCGCCTCGAACGGCGGCTGCGTGACGGCCGTGTGGGAGGAGTATCGCGCAGAGAAGAAGCGCCACGTCATCCTGGCCGCGACGTCCTGCGACGGAGGAACGGCCTGGTCGAGACCGGAGCTTCTCTCGAGCATCGACGCGGATGCCACGCACCCTCTCGCCGCCGCGACGCAAGCCGGCGTCCTGGCCGCGTGGACCGAAAGGCCGGCGTCCGGCGTCGTCGCCTGGAGGTCGAAGTTTCTGCCCGACGCCGCACTCGCGAAGTGACGCGCGCCGGGTGATAGTTTTGCCACCGATGCCCGCAAGAGGGCCGCGATGAGCCAGCACTACGACGCGATCGTCATCGGCACGGGCCAGGCCGGCCCCTCTCTGGCGGCGCGGCTGGCCGGCGCCGGCATGAAAGTCGCGATCGTCGAGCGCGGAAAGGTCGGCGGCACCTGCGTCAACACGGGCTGCATCCCGACCAAGACGCTCGTCGCGAGCGCCGCCGTCGCGCGGGCGGCGCAGCGAGCGTCGGAGTTCGGAGTCACCCTCGGAGGAGCGGTGTCGGTCGACATGAAGAAAGTCAAGGCGCGCAAGGACCAGGTCTCGGGAGACGTCCGCCGCGGCAACGAGGAGTGGCTCCGCGGCCTCGACAACGTGACGCTCCTGGCCGGCCACGCCCGCTTCGAGTCGCCGCGCGAGGTCCGGGTCGGCGACGAGGTGCTCTCCGCCGAGAAGATCTTCATCAACGTCGGAGGCCGCGCGCTGACGCCCTCCTCCATCCGCGGCCTCGCGGACGTCCCGTTCTGGACCAATTCCTCGATCATGGACGTCGACTTCGTCCCGCCGCACCTCGTGATCGTCGGCGGCAGCTACATCGGCCTCGAGTTCGCCCAGATGTACCGGCGCTTCGGAAGCGCCGTGACCGTCATCGAGATGTCGCCGCGTCTCATCGGCCGCGAGGACGAGGACACCTCCGACGCGATCCGCGACATCCTCGAGCGCGAGGGCATCTCGGTCCGCACGAACGCGAAGTGCATCGCTCTCGAGAAGGGCCCTGCGGGAGTGCGGGTCGGCGTGGACTGCGCGGAAGGCTCGCCCAAAGTGGACGGCTCGCATCTGCTTCTCGCGGTCGGCCGGCGGCCCAACACCGACGATCTGGGCCTCGAGAAGGCCGGGGTGACCGTCGATGCGCGCGGATACATCGGCGTCGACGATCAGCTCCGGACAAACGTCGAGGGGATCTGGGCGCTCGGCGACTGCAACGGCCGCGGTGCCTTTACGCACACGGCTTACAACGACTTCGAGATCGTGGCGGCGAACCTGCTGGATGGCGATCCCCGCCGCGTGACCGACCGCATCGAGACCTACGCGCTCTTCATCGACCCGCCTCTGGGAAGGGCCGGCCTGACCGAGGCCGCCGCGAAAGCGAAGGGCGGGAAGATCCTGGTGGGCAAGCGCCCGATGAGCAAGGTCAAGCGGGCGGTCGAGAAGGGCGAGACGCTCGGCTTCATGAAGGTCGTCGTGGACGCCGAGTCGAAGCAGATTCTGGGCGCCGCCATTCTCGGCACCGGCGGTGACGAGGTGATTCACACGATCCTGGACGTGATGTACGCCCGCGCGCCCTACACGCTGATCCAGCGCGCCATGCACATCCATCCGACCGTATCGGAGCTTCTGCCGACGGTCTTCGGCGAGCTCCAACCGGCCTGAGCCCGACTCAGCGCAGGCGGGTCACGACCCAGAAGGCGAGCGCGATCGCGATCACATCCTCGAGAAGCGCGATGGGCAGGTCCCGGCCGGCCGCCCGGGCGAGGCGCGAGCGGAGCTCGTAGCCGCCGAGCGTTCCCGCCACCGCACCGAGCGCTCCCGCGACGAGCCCCCCGAGAAGCCCTCCGGCCGTGGCGCCGATCGCCGCGCCGCAGAGCGCGCCCAGCAGGATCCGCGCGATGAACGCCGGCGGCGCCTTGCGGCTGCCGGTTTTCGGAAGCTTGTCGTTGATCAGCTCGCCGAGGCCGGCAAGAGTGAAGATCCACGGCGTCAGCGCCGCGCCCAGAAACGCCAGCGGCGTGCCCTGGAGCTTGAGCCATCCCAGTCGAGCCGCCCAGCTCACGACAGCGGGCGCCGTCATCGCTCGAAGGCCCGCGACGATCCCGATGAGAAATGCCAGGACGTACGGCATCCGGAGCCTCCTCTCTGGTCGGCGCGATCCTACAATGGCGGCCTGAAGGGGACTGAAACCGGGAACTCCCGTGTTGTCCCGTCCGAACCCGACATGACGAATCCGGGAAAGCACCCGCCCTCCTCCGAAATCACGCCCGAATCCGCCGCCGCGGATCGCCGACGCTTCCTGAAGAACTCGCTTCTGTTCACGGCGACCGCCGCGGCGGTCGGCGGCGGGCTCCTCCGGCTCACGCACACGTGGCGGCCGGGGCGGGCGCCGGATGCGGGGGGCGGCGCCCTCGACGCCCCGCTCGGTCCGTTCGGGACCACGGAGGTGCGCACCCCGCTCACCGACGTCACGACGTACAACAACTTCTATGAGTTCGGAACGTCGAAGGACGAGCCTTCGCGGCTCGCCTCGACGCTCCGGACGCGGCCGTGGACGGTCTCCGTCGGCGGGGAGGTGCATCGCCCTCGCGAGCTCGACGCGAACGATCTCTTCCGGCGTTATCCCCTCGAGGAGCGCGTCTACCGGATGCGCTGCGTCGAGGCGTGGTCGATGGTGATCCCGTGGATCGGATTTCCGCTCGCGTCCCTGCTGCGGGACGTGGAGCCCACCTCGCACGCCCGCTACGTGGCTTTCACGACGCTGCTGGATCCGGCGCAGATGCCGGGGCAGCGGAGCCGCTGGCTCGAGTGGCCATACGTCGAAGGCCTTCGCCTGGACGAGGCGCTGCACCCACTCACCATCCTCGCGGTCGGGCTATCCGGGCGCGTGCTCCCGAACCAGAACGGGGCTCCCATCCGGCTCGTCGTGCCCTGGAAGTACGGCTTCAAGGGCGCCAAGTCCATCGTGAAGATCGAGTTGACCCGGGATCAGCCGCGCACGACGTGGAACCTCGCGGCCCCCGGCGAGTACGGCTTCTACGCCAACGTCAATCCCGACGTCGACCATCCCCGCTGGAGCCAGGCCACGGAGCGGCGGATCGGCGAAGCCGGCCGCCGTCCCACGCTTCCGTTCAACGGCTATGCCGAGCAGGTGGCGACGCTCTATTCCGGCATGGACCTGCGGAAGGACTTCTGATGGCATCCTCCCGCCGGACGTGGTTGAAGCCCGCCGTGTTCGCCGGCGCGCTCGCTCCCCTCGCGGCCATCCTCTGGAACACCGCGCGCGACAATCTCGGCGCGAACCCCATCGCGGAAGCCCTGAACGGGCTGGGACTGACGGCGCTCGTGTTCCTCGTCGCCTCGCTCGCGTGCACTCCCCTTCGGGAGCTCTTCGATTGGACCTGGGCCGTGGGGCTGCGCCGGATGCTGGGCCTCTTCGCGTTCTTCTATGCCTCGCTGCACTTCTTGACCTACGCGATGCTCGACCAGAGGCTCGCGTTTCGCGCGATCTTCGCCGACGTCACGAAGCGGCCGTTCATCATCGCGGGCTTCACCGCGTTCGTGCTCCTCGCGCCGCTCGCCGCCACCTCCACCGCCGCCGCAGTCCGCAGGCTCGGCTTTCCGCGCTGGAAGCGGCTGCACCGGCTGGCCTACGTCGCCGGGGGGCTCGCCGTGCTGCACTTCGTCCTCCGCGTGAAGGCAGACGTGAGCGAGCCTCTGGTTTACGGGATCATCGTCGCAGCGCTGCTCGCCGCGCGGCTGGTCCTGTACCTGCGCAAGCGCGCGGCCCGCGTCGCCCGGATCGCCTGATCCCGGGTCGGTCTCGCGAGAGGAGCCGCTAGTTCAGCCGCGGAAGGTACGCCATGACCGTGACTCGCTTGATCGTCCCGCACTCGCACCGGCGGGACAGGGTCTCCCCGACGCTGGCGCCCACCTCGTCCTGGTGGACCTTGGAACATCGCCCACAGGTCCACTCGAGCGGCCGTATGGTGGAGCCGGCGAAGTCGTGCCAGAAACGGACGCAGCTCCCCATGTCCGACCACCCCTCGTGCACCGTCACGCGGCCGTAGTCCGCGCCGAGAGCGCGCCGGATCGCGGCGACCTCGATGGCCGAGTGCAGGTCCCAGTGCGCGAGGCGTCCGCGCAGAGCGACGTCCGTGAGGGCGCCGATCGTCTTCCCGGGCCGAGCTCCATTCGTGTCGTCGATCGTCAGGGAAACGAGACCCGGCAAATCGTCCACCCGCGGCAGACGATGGAAGGCGATCGTGAAAATCTGCTGCGTTTTCATTCGGGACATCCGTCGGCCTGCGAGTCGAGAAACGCGTCGGCGAAGTCCTGCGTCGCGATTCGGAGCTCTTCGGCGGCGGCCCGGCGGGCCGGCGAGCCCTCGCCGCCTCGGCCGCTGTCCGCAACCTCCGGCTGCTCGAGCTCGAGGGCGAGGTCCTCCAGCCAGAGGACGACGAGCTCGGAAACGGACGAGTCGAGCGCCGCTCCGTCCCACCCGGCTCCGCGACGCGCTCCGAGGATCCACTCGAGGTTGGCGTGCGGCGACGGGCTCTGCGAATCCGGGACCACCCATTCCTGGGCCTCGGCGTATCGGCCGCGCAGCCGCTCGACGATTCCGTGTCGGCGGGATTCCGCGCCGCGGAGCGCCGACGCATCCTCCGAGCAACGCTCGCAGTTTCCGGCGCCACCGGCGACACCCCTGTCGATCGGCCGGCCGCAGCTTTTGCAGCTCGGACGGTTCGGACCGTAGTCCATGACTCACCTTTCTCGCCGAAATGGCCGGCGACGGAGTCACGGGAGGGACTGACTGGCCGTCGGGAAATGTCGGAGAAGTGCATCGTATCACGCGGTTTCGTCCGAAACGGTGCTCGCCGCGTGCGGCATGATGGTCAGGCCGAAGCCGGCATGAGCTCGACCCCTCGCATCCTCATCACCGGAGCCGCGGGCAACCTGGGCAGCCTGCTGGCCCGACATCTCGTTGGAAAGGGCCGTTCCCTGCGGCTCATGTTTCACCGGAAGCCGCTTCCCGAAGATCTCGTCGGAGCGCCGAACGTCGAGACGATCCAGGCCGACCTCGCGTCGCCGGCGACGCTTCCACCGGCCGTCGAACGAGTCGGCGCGCTCATTCACTTCGCCGGCGTCCTCTTCCGTCCGAGGCCCGAGCGGTTTCTTCGCGAAACCAACACCCGGTGGTTTTCGAGCCTCCTCGACGCGGCCCTCGCGGCCGGAGTGCGCCGCGTGATCCTGGTTTCGTTCCCGCACGTCGAGGGTCCAACCACGCCGGATCAGCCCGCGACGGGTCGGCTCGACCGCGAGCCGATCTCGGTGCACGCGCGCACACGGCTGGCGGCCGAGCGGATCCTCTTCGAGCGTACGCGCGGAACGTCGACCACGCCGGTGGCGCTGCGGCTCGGTATGGTCTACGGACGCGGCGTCCTCATGGTCGACGCCGCGCGCTGGCTGGCGCAGCGGCGCCTTCTGGGCGTCTGGAGGGAGCCGACGATCTACCAGCTGCTCTCGGTCCCGGACTTCCTCGAGGCGGCGGAGGCGGCCCTCTTCAAGCCGGGCGTCCAGGGCATCTACCACGTCGGCGACGAGGCGCCGGTGACCCTGCAGCGGTTCCTCGACGAGGCCTGCCGCGCATGGAAGTGCCGTCCCCCGTTCCGCGTCCCCGTCTGGTCCGTTTACGCCGCGGCCGCGCTCTGCGAGATCGCGGCCGCGCTCGCGCGAAAGCCGGCGCCGTTCACCCGGGATTTCATCCGCCTCGGCCGGGTCTCGCACTGGGGCGATACGGCCCGGGCGCGGGCGGAGCTCCTCCCGGCCCTTCGGTATCGCTCTCTGGACGAGGGTCTCGAAACCCTCTGACCCTTACTTCGCCTCGAACACGTACTCGTGCTGCGCGTCGCGCGTCACGAGAGTCTTCTTCGTGCCCGCGCCGACCACGAACTCGAAGCCCGAGATCCCGGGCGCGGTCGTGATGAACGAGATCGTGCCGTCGGGATTCCTCTTGGATGCGACCTCGCTCTTCCACTCGCCGAAGTCGAAGGTCGTCGCGCCGTTCGCCCGGCTCACCGCGATCTCGCCGAGGGCCGCGTTCGCATATCGGGACGCGAGCTTCGCGCTCTCGGATGCCTCCGCCGGCACCGTCAGGAGCTTCCGCTCCGCCGCGATCTGAGCGTAATAGGTCTTGCCGGCCGCGGCCACCTGGGTCGCCGCTTCGGGCTTCCCGTCGAAGAGGACCTCGAGAAGCCGGCGGCGGAACTGGGAGCGCAGGAGCCAGCCCGGATCGCCGCTCGTCAGGATGACGGCGCCGACGTTCTGGCCGGGCAACCAGATCATGTCGCTGTGGTAACCCACCATGTCGCCGCCGTGATGGACGACCGGGATGTCGTACTCGGTGTCGACCATGAGACCCATGCCGTAGGTCTCGTCCTTTCCGATCGCCACCTGCGGAGCGCGGCGGTCGAGGAGGAGCTGCTTCGAGATGTAGGTCTTTCCGTCGGGCAGCTTCCCGTCGGCCAGCTCCATCGATACGTACCGCAACATGTCCGGAATGTTGCTCCACGCCGCGCCCGCGGGCCGCTGCGGGATGATCGAGTAGTTCAGCTCCATCTCCGCGAGGGCTGGCTTCCCGTCGACGTCCGGCGCATGCGGGGCGGCATAGTCGCCCGCCACGGCCCGCGCATAGTCGAAGGTCGTGGACTTCATTCCGAGCGGGTCGAACACCTGGGTCTGCATCGCCCGGTCGTACGCCGCGCCGAGCTCCATGTCCGGATAGAGGACGTGCCCGCCGGTGAACCCGGCGGCGGCGGCCATGGGGTTCGAGTACTGGAACAGCTCGCCGAACTTGCTCGTCGGCTGCATGGTCCCGAGCGTGGCCATCGCCTTTTCGGGAGTGACGTTCCGGTACTCGAAGAGCCACTCGAGGTCCTGCCGGGGCAGGCCGGTGCAGGCGCAGATCAACTGGCGGACCTGCACCTTCTTCGTCGTCTCCGCATCGCCGAGCTTGAAGGAGGGCAAAAGGCTCGTGACCGGGGTGTCCCACGTCATCTTTCCCTGCTCGACGAGCCTCGCGAGAAGCAGCGTCGTCAGCGCCTTCGTGTTCGACGCGATCATGAAGAGCGTGTCCGCGTCCACCGCGGCGGGCTTTCCGAGCTCCTTGACGCCGAACCCCTTCGCGAGGACCGTGCGGCCGCCCTGGACGATCCCGAGCGAGACGCCCGGGATCTTGAGCTCCCGCATGCCCGTCTCGACAAACTGCGAGAGCTCGGCGAGCCGCGCCTCATCGAGTGGCGCGGCGGGCTTGCCGGCGAAGGACTCGCGAACGTAGCCTTTCGGCAGGAGCCGATCGAAGATGAGCGCGACCTGCGCACCGCGCTTTTCGCCGACCGCCTGCGCCATGTCGTAAATCGCGACGTTCCAGAGGCCCCCGGCGAAGGACGTGAACGCAACCACGTCGCGCTTCTCGTTTGGCGACGTCTGATACTCGTAGCTCCGCTGCTTCGACCACCCGTTTCGGTCCGGCCGCTCGTGCGAGACCTTGAGCGGCCACTTCGCATCCGGCTTGTACGCCTTCCAGGCCGCCGCGAGCGCCGCGTCCGAATCCGCCGCGGTGACATCCACCAGAGCGATCCACGAGCCCCCTTCCGGAGCCTCCAGGATCGTCGCGGGCCCCTTCACGCTCACCGTCCATTCCGCGGGCGCGATGAAAGTGTTGCCGAGGACCGTCGTCTTCGGTGTGTCGGCGGCGAGACGTTCCGCGGCCGGGCCGCCCGGAGCGGGCGCTTGTCCGAAGGCGGAGCTCGCGATGAGAAGGAGCAAAGCGACGAAGAGTTTCATGAAGAAACCATATCGCAGGGGCGCACGTGCAATACTCGGCGGCGGTCAGGGGGACGCCATGAACACCCGTTCCGGCCTCGGCTTCGCCGCAATCGCCGTCGCCGCCCTCGCGTCCCTCTCGCTCGCCTCGTCGGTGCGGGCGGATTCCGACGGGAACACGCGAGCGGTGATCCGCGGAACGGGCACCGACGTGACGATCGTCTACCGCGTCCCGAAGACGTCGCCGCCGAAGGTCGAAGCGACACTCCTGGCCGATCCTGTTTCCGAGGCGCTCCGCCGCAAGACGAGCGGCGGCGACGACGCGTCGATCATCGCCTTCCTCCGGCTGAACCAGGCCGACCTTCCGAACGTCATCGACGCCGATGTCCTCCGGGATTTTCGACGGGCCGGCGCGGGCCAGCCCCTCATCGCGGTGCTCTCGACGTTCGCGGCGGTCGACATCGGAGAAACCGCCGAGGGCGCGCCCGTCCAGATACTGCAGCCGTCCTCCGATGTTGCGTACGCAGGTTCGTATCCGGATCCGGTCGGGATGGGATACCCCTTCTTCTCGAGCTACGGCGGCGCCTACTTCGGAGACTCCTTCGGCCCGCGGTTCGGACGGCACGGGAAACGCTCCGGCTTTCGCTCCGGCAAGCCGTCCTTCCCGAAGGGCCACTCCCCGAAGGGACGGACACTCCCCACGCACGGACGGCGTGGAGCGTCCCGGCCGCACGGACTTCGATAGCCGCCTTTCCTGCGCGCGCAAGCATTCATCTTTCGATAGGAGGGAGCCCCCATGAACTCGACGCTCTGGCTGGGCCTCGCGGTCCTCGTCGCCGCAATCGCCGCGCTCACGGGACTCAAGGCGAAAGGAACGCGGCCCGTCGCGGGAACCCGGCTGATGGGCGTCGGACGATTCGTCCTGCTGCTGCTCGTCCTTCTCTTTCTCTACCTCGCCTTCCGCGGGTGAGGTGAGATGGCCGTGGCGGGCCGAGTTTCGCCGCCCGCCTCCGCCGGAAGATTCATCCGGCGCAGCAGCTCGTTCCACCGCGGGTCGGAATGCAGGCTCTCGAGCGGCGGATCGGCCTTCAGGGTGGTCGCCAGGTTATTGCGCTCGTCGACCAGGCGGAACAGCACGTCGAACGCTTCATCCTTGTCGCCGAGCGCCGCATAGGCATACGCGACGGGGCCATTGACGAAACCGGCCGAGTCGGTCGCGGCTTTCAGCTCCTCGAGCATCCGCCGCGCTTCTTCCGGCTTTCCCATGCGCGCCTGGACCCAGGCGACCTCGGCGGCGAGGTCCGGAGCGCGGCCGCCGTGCGACCGAGCCTCGCGGAAACTGTCGATGGCCTCGGCGTACCGGCCCATCTGGACGTACGCCTCGCCCAGAATCCAGTAGGGCATCGCGTTTCCGGGATTGGGGTCCAGGTCGATCGCGCGCCGCAAGTGCGGCAGCGCGTCGGCGTATCTTCGAGCGCGGTACAGCACGCGGCCGTAGCGGGATTGAATCCCGGACGAGAGCGGGTCCAGCTGTTCGGCGCGTTGAATCTCCCGGATCGCTTCGGCGTGGCGCTCGAGGAACATCAACAGATCCGCATAGGAGCGGTGCGCCTCCGCGCTGTTCGCATCGAGCGCCAGAGCGCGTTTGAGCTCCCGCTCCGCGCCGGCCCAGTCCCAGTCGTAGAGCGCGACTTCGCTCAACGCGATGTGCGCCTCGGGCAGATCGTCATCCAGCGCCACCGCCTTCCGCGCGGCGTCCCGCGCAAACGGCGCCACGTCTTTGCGTGTCTTCGCTCCCCAGATGCCCCGCGACGCCCACGCGCGGGAGAGGCCGGCGTAGGCGGCGGCGTATTCGGGCGCGAGTTGAACGGCGCGCTCGAAGTGCCCGATGGCCTGGCGAAGATCGTCCTCGTTCGTGCGGAGGTGGTGGCGGCCGAGGAGGTAGGCCTCGTGAGCGGCCGGATCGATGTGGCGGGCGGCCGCCAGCCGCGCCTGTTCTTCCGGGGTCACCTGGATCCGGATTTCTTCGGCGACCGCCCGGGCCACCTCGCTCTGCAGCTTCAGCACGTCGCCCAGATCCCGTTCGTAATCGCGCGCCCACAAAGGGGAGTCGGTCGCCGCCGTTATGAGCTTGGCGCTGACACGCACGCGTCCGCCCTCCCGCTGCACCGTCCCCTCGATCACCGCGTCGACGTTCAGCTCCTTCGCGATCTCCGGAAGCGACTTGAGGCTGCCCTTGTAGCGCATCACCGACGTCCGCGACGTCACCCGCGTCAGCGCCCGAATCTGCGCCAGCTTGCTGATGAGCGCATCCGTCATCCCGTCGGCGAAATACTCCTGCGCCGGATCGCCCGACAGGTCTTCCAGGGGAAGGACCGCCAGCGACCGGATCATCGGTCGTCGTGCGGCCGTCTCTCCGCGGCCGAAGAGCCAGAAGCCGATTGCCGCGGCCGCGACCACCCCCGCGACGGCCGCCGCGAGGCGTACGGACCGGCCCGGACGAGAGCGGGGTCGCCCGATCCGTTCCCCGGTCGAGGCCTCCGAGCCGCGCGCCGGCGTGGCTCTCGAGCTCCCGTCCGCACGCGGCCAGATCCGACGCGACGTCTCGCATCGTCTGGTAACGCCGCTCGCGGTCCTTCGACAGCGCCTTGAGGGCGATCCGGTCCAGCGACGCCGGCACACCGCTCGAGTGGCCGGCCAGGGACGGCGGTTCCCGCGTCAGAACGGCGGCAATCGTCGTCGCCGTGCTCGTATCGGCGAAGGGCTGACGGCCGCTGACCATCTCGTACAGCACGGCGCCGAAGCTGAAGATGTCGCTGCGCGCATCGAGGGGCTCGTTCCTCAGCTGCTCCGGCGACATGTACGGCAGAGTGCCGACGATCACGCCCCGCTCCGTGAGCAGTACATCCGTGTCCGCCTGGCTCTCGAGCGCGGCCGGAGCGGAGATCGCCTTCGCCAGCCCGAAGTCCATCACCTTCACCTGCCCGCGGGAGGCGATCATGATGTTCTGCGGCTTGATGTCCCGGTGGATGATGCCGCGCGAGTGGGCCTCGGCGAGAGCCTCCGCCGTCTTGTGTCGCAACGGTGATCGCCTGCCGCAGATCGAGGGGCCCGAGACGAAGTCGCGAGGCGAGAGTGTCGCCTTCGACGTACTGCATCACGATGAAGCTCGTTCCGGCGTCTTCCGAGACCTCATAGATGGCGCAGATGTTGGGATGGTCGAGCCTG
The DNA here is from genome assembly GCA_963782585.1 of uncultured Acidobacteriota bacterium. GTDB lineage: Bacteria > Acidobacteriota > Thermoanaerobaculia > UBA5066 > Gp7-AA6 > DAHUXD01. The sequence goes on along the minus strand of CAWAKL010000007.1, from coordinate 16,854 downwards.
GCGGCCGCCTGCGCCTCGCGGACGAGCCGCTTCCGGGCCTGCGGGTCGTCCATCGAACCGGCCGGGAGGACCTTGATCGCCACTCGCCGGGCGAGCCGGGGGTCTTCCGCCAGGTAGACCTCACCCATTCCGCCCTCACCCAGAGGGGAGACGATCTCGTAGGGGCCCAGACGGGTCCCCGTAGCAAGGGTCATGGCGCTGCCGGGAGACTACAATGCAGGCCCCTCCCCTCGGGAAACCCTTGGCCTGCGCGCTCGTACCGCTGAACGACGCGCGTTCCGGCGCGTGAAGGCGACGCCTCCGAATGGCTCCCAACCCGGCCGTCATAAGATCGACTCGTCGCGTGAGCGCTCTCAAAGCCCCCAGTCTCGGGCAGCTTCGCCGCTACGCGATCTCGCGCAGTCTCTTCAAGCCCACCAGTCTGCCTCGGGCCATGTCGCGCCTGGGTTTTGTCCAGGCCGACCCGATGCGGGCGCCCGCGCGCGCCCAGGATCTGATCCTCGCGCAGCGCGTCAAGGACTATCGCGCCGGCGAGCTGGAGCGCCGCTACCCGCGCATGGCGATCGAAGAGGCTTTCTTCGTCAACTACGGCTTCCTGCCGCGCGAGACCCTGGCCCTGATGCATCCGCGCGGGGCGCCGCCCGCCTGGAACGCCAGAATGGAGGCGCGCGCCCGTGAGGTGCTGGCCTTCGTGCGCCAGCACGGTGGCACCCGCCCGAGGGACGTGCAGGCGCATTTCAACTATGGCCGCATCAAGCGCTGGGGCGCCGACCTGAATGCCAGCACGCATCTGCTGGAAGGCATGCACTGTCGAGGGCTGCTGCGTGTGGCTCGGCGCGAGGCCGGTACGCGGATCTACGAAGCGCTCGAGCAGCCGCCGCAGGATGACAGCCCCGAGTCCCGGCTCGCGCGCGCAGGCCAGCTGGTGGACAAGGTGGTGCATCTCTACGCGCCGCTGCCTGCTGCCAGCTTGGGCTATCTATGCGGACTGCTGCGCTATGGAGTAAGGCACCTGGCCGCCGAGACGCGGCAGGTGCAGGAGCACGCCCAATCCCGCTATGGCCACGCCCGGGTCGACGGGCTGCTGTGGTTCTGGCCGAAGGGCGAGAATCCCGCGGCCGCCCGGCACGCGGTCGACGACAGGTTGCGCTTCCTCACACCGTTCGATCCCGTGGTCTGGGACCGTCGGCGCTTCCGCACGTTCTGGGGCTGGGAGTACAAGCTGGAGGCCTACGTGCCGGCCCACAAGCGCCGGATGGGCCATTACGCGCTGCCGATGCTCTGGGGCGAGCATGTCCTGGGCTGGGCCAATCTGAAAGTGGTCGATGGCCGGCTGCAGCGCGAGCTGGGTTTCGCCGGCCCGCGTCCACGCGGCCGCGCGTTTCAGCGGGCGCTGGACGAGGCATTGCAGCAGATGCAGGAGTTTCTGAAGCTCTAGACCCCCTACGGGATGGGATCACAATGCGGCAACCGCGCGGCGCCGTGAAACGAAAGGCGTACGAGTCCCCGGAGGTTCAAGAACTCCCAGTCGCCTACTTCTTCTCACCCACCGGCTTGGGCGGTACGGCGGCCGCCGGCTTGCCTCCCAGCCACAGACCCGGCGGCACCTGGTCGGCCGGTATGAAGATCGGCTTGTCGGTCGGCCAGAACGGGATCAGCTCCGGCTTGTAGCCCGGCGGGTAGTACTCGTCGGGCGAAATCTCGGCGTCGCGAATCGACTGCTCCTGAAAGTCCGGACGCTTGTTGCGCGGAGCAGGAATGACCAACCCGCCCGCCGCGGCGATGTCGAACTTCGGCGGCGCCTGGCTCGGGAAATCCGGTATCACGCCTTCGCGGACCCAGACCTTGTCGCGCGTCAGGTTCACCACGACCATGTCGGGCGCACCGAAGTGGAAGGGGCCCTTGTAGTGGTAGCGGATCTCCGCCAGCAGCTCCGGATTGGAATAGGCGTCGTAACCCATGTGCGTGGTCATCGCCATGCGCGGCTTCACCTTGTTGTACAGATATCCTGCCGCGTAACCGGAATTGTGGGCGCTGTCCACGGTGTTGCGCCCGATCACGGGCATCACGCCGTTGACGGCGGCGCTGATTGCCATCAGCTCGGGCTGGACTTCCGTGATCAGCAGGTCACATCCCTTGGCGTACTTGATGGTGAGCGAGTTCGGACGGCCGTCGCCGGTGAACGCGACGCACAGACCGTTCCAGTCGAGGCGATAGGCCGAGGCGCCGTCTTCGGTGTGCGATTGGCGCCAGTGCGTGATCTTGACGCCGTCCTTTTCGTAAGCTACACCGCCGTCGTCGCGAAAATCGAATTCGGTGACCTCCATGTCGAAACCCTTGCCGATCGGCGACTGGTCAAAACTCGCGCGATGCCACGTCAGCATCTCCTTCATCCGATCCATCATGTAGCGAGTGCCGTATTCGGGCTTTGTCCCCGACGGCCCGGTGACGCGGAACGGCTCGTGCCAGCGACCCGCCCACGCGCCGAACATGTAGGTATAGGCCACCGAGTCGACGTGGTCCCAGTGCAGGTGGCTGAGGAAGATGTTGTTCAGACGGTTGAGCGACACACCCGCCGCCAGGTAGTTGGCAATCGAGCCCGGCCCCATGTCGAAGATGAAGCTGTTGCCGTTGCCGAGCTCGACGAACACCGAGGTGCCCATCTGTCCGGGCCGCGGCATCGGTGAGCTGCCCATGAACGTCACGCGGATCTCGTCGGGCTGGACGTCTTCCGTCTTCGGGAACCAGTTCGCCGCGCTCTTGAGCCAGGGCATCGGCGCGACCCCGTCGAAGGTGAGGCCCTCCTTCCAGCGGCCCATAGGCGTTCCACCGGTCGCCACGGCCTTCAGAATCGCCGGATCCGATTCGTAACCCGCCGCGGCGAGCTTCTTCAGCTGATCGGCCGTGGGGCCGCTCGGCGTCGCAGTCTGTGTCCTTGCCAGCACGGAGGTGACGGCAGCGCCGGCGGCGAGACCAATGCAGAGGCTGAGCGCAGCGACCCGAGTTCTGTTCTTCACGGTCGAGTCCCTTCTGTTGTTGCCGACTCGCATTCGAACGCTATGTCGCCTCGGCGTCGGAGGGCCCTTCGATGAGGCTGTCGCCGAGTTTGCCGAGTTGATACTTGTAGGTGCAGATGGCGAAGAGGATCGCTATGAGAATGAAGACTTTCCAGAGGACGAAGTCGAGCTCCGCGCTGCGATCGAACAGGATGACCACGGCCAGAGCATTGATGAAAAACAGGCTGAGCTCACCGATGAACACCAGCGCGTGGCCCAGGACAACGTTGCGCCGAAACCGCAGTCGGGGCCGCAGTCGAAACGCCATCCAATGAGCGACCTGCATGACGATGACCGCGATGGCGACGAGAACGAAGTCCTTTGAGCCGGCGCCTTCCGTCGACGGGGAGAGCAGCCGCCGGTAGATCGGAATCCCATTCCACAGGATGGCCTGCGACCCCGCCCCCTCGACGCCGATCAAGCACCAGAAGAGGGCCTCTTCGCGTGAAGCGCTCATCGGAGCGACGTGTCGCCCCGACGCCTCAGAGCGACTGGATACGCCGGGATCGACCGGCAAAACTCGCCGATCGCGGACGAATGATCTGCCACAGCGACGCGGTCTTCAGGGCCGGCGATTGCCAACGGCTCCGGGCTGGTTCACGCCGGGATCTCGGCCCGTGTTCCCGACGGCCCCCGGCTGGTTGACGCCCGGGTCCGGTCCTCGGTTGCCGGCGGCGCCGGGCTGGTTGCGGCCGGGATCCGAAACCGCGCGAACCTGCCTCGCCGATCCGCCGTAGCCGGTCGCCGTCGCCCCAGGCCGATTGCCGGCGGCGCCGGGCTGGTTGACCCCGCGATCGCGCTGGGCCTCGACGGCCGGGGGCGCAAACGTGGCGACCGCCGTCATGGCGAGCGTCGCAATCCAGGCCGACCTTTTTGAGCGTCGTTTCGCGTTCATCCGATGTCCTCCAATCCGGGTTCGGGTCATTCCGGCTTCGGGGTGGCAGGCGCCGACGGGTCCGACGCGGCCGGGCTCGCCGGATCGCCAGCCGTGAGCAACGCGCTCATGAACTGTTCGAAGGCGATTTGCTTCGTGGCGTCGCCCGGCTGGAAGGTGAACGTATCTTCGGCGAGCGGCGGCGCCAGATCCCAGCTCTTGAAATCGATGCGTGCCTTGGGCGCTCCCGGGACCTGCTTGTAGCCCAGCTCCAAGCGGCACGGCAGGGCTCGCCCCGTCCGGGCGATCCAGACTCCCACGTCCACGAACGCGTCGGAATACGTCATGTACGCACACTCGACGCCGTCGATCGTCTCGCGTCCGACGAACCCGCCTTTCGTAGTCGGGCCGATGAAGGCCTCGTAGGGATTGCTGTAGACCAGATCGCCGAAGGGGACCGGAAGCGAGAACCGCCGGGCGACGTCATCCAGCATCTCGTCGAGCGTCCCGGGCACCGCCGTCTGCGCCCAGACTCCGGATCGGTTATCGCGAAGCGATACGTTCGAGCCGTCGTAGGAGGCGGACACGTCGGCCGTGGTGTCGCCCGAGCCGACCACCTCGAACACCATCGCGTCTGGCCGGCGGACCGTGACGTTGCGTGTGAAGCGCAGCAGGCGTCCTCCCGTGTCGGCCACGGGCTCGAGGCTCTCGAGCGTCGAGAACCGGAACGCCGAGGCCCCGGCGAGCGTGTCGCTCATCTGGCGCATGAGGCGCTCGCCTTCGGCCGCCGCCGCCGGCGTCCCCGGGCGGGGATCGCGCGAGCACGCCAGCGCACACAGGGCCAGTAATGTCAGGGCGGGTGCTCCCCGTCGGAGAGCACCGGACCTCTTCACTGCGACATTTCCGCGATGACCTTCGCCTTCGCCGCGTTGTATTCGCTTTCGGTGATGAGCCCCTGCTTGAAGAGCGACTGGAGCTCCTCGAGCTTCTGCTGCGGCGTTTTGACAGCGGCCGGGGGCGCGGCCGCCTTGCTCGCCGCCGCCGCCTCTGCGGCCGCCGCCGAAGCCTGCGAAGCGGCCGCTGCGGACTGAGCCGCCGCACTCTGGGCCGCTGCGGTCTGCTGCGCCGCCGCGGACTGCGACGCCGCGGCACTGCTCGCGGACGCCGAGCCTGCGCTGTACGCGACCACCGCGGTCCGGCGCCGGACGCCGAGGACGGCCGAGCCCGGAGCCGCGTACACGAGCAGGGCGACGACGCCCATCAGGACCCTCAACGGAAGGGACTTTCGAAACGCACTTCGCATCATGCCAATCCTCCTCGTTCGCCGCTTCACGACTTCTTGCGCACGTACTGAAGCTCCATGACCCGGGCCAGCTTGCCGTTCGGGTCGCCCTGCCACACTTCCGTGACGTGGTCGCCGTTGGCCGTGACGCTGAGCCTCAGCTCGACGGACTGGAGTTTGCCGGTGACGTCGTCGTGGGTCGTTCCGGTCATCTTCGCGTTCTTGCCGGCCGCATCCATCGTGCCCGTGTACCACTCCATGCCCGTGCTGTCCGAGTCCATGTAGGTCATCACGTACTTCTTCGTCGTGTTGTCGAATCCCACGTAACCGATGCCGCTCCAGGGCTCGCCCATGACGTATCCCGCCAGCATCTGTTGCACGTAGCGCTTGCCGAGAACCCAGGTGGCCACCGACGTGGCGGCGGACTCGATCGGCGGCTTGGAGGGATCGACCCAGGTTCGGATCTTCACGTCGTAGGTGCCGATCAGGAAGTCGAGCTTCTTCTGCCCCTCGCCCGGGGTCATCGCATTCTCCATGGCCGCGACCGTCGCCGCGTCGTTGGGGGCCTTCGCCTTCTCCTGCGCGCCGGCGGAAACCGCAAGGCCCAGCGTGACGGCCATGGACGCCGCGATCCGAGGGAAACCCTTCATAACGCCTCTCCTTATGTCCGCTGAAACGGACCGATCAGCTTATCAACCGTCTGGGGGACGGGGGTGTTTTTTCGTCGCGGTCACGCGCCGGAAACCCTCGAGGTGCCGTCTGCTAGGCTGCGGCCGATTTCACCATGAGCGCGTCGGAGAGAGCCCGAGCGGCTTCGTGCCGGCCGCGGAGAACCGTCGGATTGCAGAGGCTCGCGGCGCCGTGCGCCCTCGTGGCCGCCATCGCGCTCGCGGCGCCCGCCGCGGCGCAGGAGATCGCCACGCAATTCTGGCCCGAGATCGACACGTTCGTCCGGCTGAGCGACGACATGCGGATCTACGTTCCCCTCAGCAAGACGCAGGAAGGGACGGACGACTCGGATCAGGACGGGACGGTGGGGATCTATCTCGACTACTACGCGCTACCGATCGCGAAGATCTCTCTCGAAGGCCCGGCGAACGCCCCGCGCTCGCGTCGGGTGCTGTTTCGAGCCGGCTATGGCTTTACCGCCGGGAGCGACGGTGAGCCGGCCACCAATACGCTGACGGCGGAAGCGACCGCACGCCTGTACCTCCCCTGGGCGATTCTCGCGAGTGACCGGAGTCGCTTCGACCTGAACTTCACGGGCGCCGAATTCGATCCGCGCTATCGCAACCGCGTCCGGCTCGAGCGCAACGTCGCGCTCGGCAAGACGACGCTGACCCCTTATGCCTATGGAGAGTTCTTCTATTCGTTCAACGACGGGGACTGGATGAAGACTCGAGTGACGGCCGGGGTGGAGCTCCACATCTGGGAGAGGTTCGTGCCCGAGGTGTATTTCCAGCGCGATTACGGGAGCGGCGACCGTGGGGACGTCCGGGGCTTCGGACTGGTGTTGAGCGTCTACTTGAGGTGACGGGCCCGGAAGGTGGCGCGCTCTGGAAGGGCTCCCGGCAGGCTTTATGGCGGGGCCGACGGGACTCGAACCCGCGACCTCCGGCGTGACAGGCCGGCGTTCTAACCAACTGAACTACGACCCCGCGGTAAGAACGGCGCATGATATCGGAATAGGGAGCCCAGTCAACCTGTTAGACCGATTCTTGGCCTAACGACCCCCATGAGCCTGTTTCCCAAGCTCCGAAGACTGTCCCGAGCCGCGCCCGTGGCGCTCTGGCTGGCCGGGCCGCCCGTTCCCTCCGCGCCTGCTCCGCCTGCGCCGCCGGCCGAGACCGACTACACGGCCGCCTTCGACGGGAACCGCTTTCAGCAGCCCGAGCCGGTCACGCACCCCTTCGGTGACTGGGCCAAGCGGCAGCGGACAACGAAGCGCGGCCCCTGGCCCGATTTCACCGACACTCCCCTCGGCTCGGCGCCCGCCGGGCGCGTCTGCGACGGCGAGATTGCGGTGACGTTCGTCAACCACGCGACGCTCCTCATCCAGATGGACGGCGTCAACATCCTGACCGACCCGACCTGGGCCGCGCGCTCGGTGCCGACGGTGGGCATAAAACGCCGGCGTCCCGCCGGGATCCGCTTCGAGGATCTGCCTCGAATCGACGCCGTCGTCGTCTCGCACAATCACCACGACCACATGGACATCCCGACGCTGCGCCGACTGTGGCAGCACTATCAGCCGCCCGTCTTCGTCGGACTGCGGAGCAGCGTGTTTCTCGAACGCAAGGGCATCGGAGGAGGCCGCGATCTCGACTGGTGGCAGTCCGCGGAGATCGCTCCGGGCATCACGGTCACGGCGGTTCCCGCCCGGCACCATTCCAATCGCAGCCTCTTCGACCGCAACCGGATGCTCTGGTGCGGCTTCGTCGTGAGCGGGCCTTCCGGGTCCGTCTTCTTCGCCGGCGACACGGGCTGGGGCCGCCACTTCGAGGAGATCGGCAAGCGCTTCCCGAACATCAAGGTCGCTCTCCTCCCCATCGGCGGTTTCATGCCCGAGTGGTACCAGCGCAAGCAGCACATCGGACCGGTGGACGCCCTGCAGGCGACGAGGGACCTCGGGGCAACGACCATGATCCCGATGCACTTCGGAACGTTCCCCAACGGCGAGGAAGCCGAGGGCCAGGCGGTCTCGGTGCTCGTCGACGCTGTCGCCGCTCAGCCGGACATGGCCGAGCGCGTGGTCATCCTCGACAACGGCCAGAGCTGGAGCTGCGGAGAGGTGACCCCGGCGCCCCACGGTCCGGAAAGCGTTCAGGCGCTGCATCCCGGATCTCCGAATCCGGGCTCCGACTCGGCGCCCTAGCTCCTCACCAGACTTCGCAGCGCTTGTCGGCGGCGCGCACCATCGCCGAGCCGGGCTTGCAGCCGAAGGCCGCCGCGAACTCCGGAAGGTTCGAGACCGAGCCGATGACGCGGTACTTCCCGATCGGATGCGGATCGCACTGCGCCATGACCCGCGCGAGCTCCGGGCGGGTCGCGTCGCCGCGGAACTGGCCCCACGCGATGAAGAACTGCTGGTCGGGCGTGAAGCCGTCGATCGTCGGCAGCGGCGGCTTGCCCTTCTGCGCGAGCTGGAAGGCGCGGTAGGCGATCCGCGCTCCGGCGAGATCGCCGACCGACTCGCCCACGACGAGCTTTCCCTTCTGGTTCACGCCGGGCTCGACCTCGTAGAGGTCGTACTGCTCGACGATGCACTGCGTCTTCGCCTGGAACTTCTTCAGGTCCTCTTCGCTCCACCAGTTCTTCAGCCGGCCCTGGGCGTCGTACTGCGCCCCCTGGTCGTCGAAGCCGTGGCTGATCTCGTGCCCGATGACGACGCCGATGGCCCCGTAGTTGACGGCGTCGTTGGCCTCGAGGCTGAAGGCCGGCGGCTGGAGGATACCCGCGGGGAACACGATCTCGTTCAGTAGCGGGTTGTAGTACGCGTTCGAGGTCGGCGGCGTCATCCCCCACCGCCCGCGGTCGACCGGCTTGCCGATCGTGGCGAGCTCGTCGTCGACGTTGAACTTCCGGGCGGCGACGACGTCGGACCAGAACGACGCGCGGCTGATGGGGACCGCGCTGTAGTCCTTCCACTTGTCGGGATACCCGATCTTGGGGTTGAACGTCGAGAGCTTCTCGAGCGCCTTCGCCTTCGTCTCCGCCGTCATCCAGTCGAGACCCTCGATCGTCTCCTTCATGGCGAGCCGCAGGTTGCTGACGAGCTCCTGCATGCGCGCCTTGGCCTCGGGCGGAAAGTACTTCGCGACGTACTTCTGGCCGAGGGCCTCCCCGAGGGCGCGGTCCGTCGACTCCGCGCAGCGCTTCCAGGCCGGCTTCATCTCCTTCTCACCGCGGAGGAACGCGCCATGGAACCCGAAGTCGGCTCTGATGAACGCGTCCGAAAGCGACGGCGCCGCCGAGTCGAGAAGCTGCGCGGTCAGGTAGGTCGTCCAGTCGTCGACGGGCGCGGAGACGAGGAGCCGTTCGACCTCGGCCATGAAACGGGGCTCGTTGACGTTGACGTCCCCCCGCGGAAACCCCGCCGTCTTCGCGTAGCCCCGCCAGTCGAAGGCCGGGGTCAGCTTCTGGAGGGCGTCGAAGCCCATCTTGTGGTCGGTCGCTTTCGGGTTGCGCAACGCCACGTTGTCGAGCGAAGCCTCGGCGAGCTTCGTCTCGAAGGCAAAGACGGTCGCGGCCCCCGCCTTCGCGCGGGCCGGGTCCCAGCCGGCGAGCTCCAGGAGCTTCGCGACGTACTCCTGGTACTTAGCGCGCGCGTCGACGAAGCGCGGCTCCGTCTTGAAGTAGTAGTCGCGGTCCGGAAGGCCCAGGCCGCTCGCGAAGATCTGGGCGATGACGTCGTTCGGATTGTGGTTGTCGGATCCTCCGGTGACGCCGAAGGGCACCGGGATGCCGATGGCGTGGAGACGGCCGATCTCCTGAACGACATCCGCGGTCGTCTCCATCGCGGCGATCTCGGCGAGAGCGCGCGCGAGCGGCTTGACCCCGGCGGCATTACGGGCACCCTCGTCCATGCAGGCCGCGTAGTAGTCCCCGACGAGCTGGTCGACGCTGCCCTTCCGGGAGCCCTTCATCGCGGCCGTCTCCTCGAGAATCCCCTTCAGTCGCTCCTTGGACTCCTCGCCCGACTTCCACCGCCGGCTCCAGCGCGACATCGAGGCGGGGATCGGGTTGGCCGCGCGCCAGGCGCCGTTCGAGAACTCGAAGAAGTCGGTGCAGGCGTCGGCGCTCCGGTCGATGTCGGAGAGCTCGATTCCCTTGAGCGTGGCTTCCTCGGAAATCCCGAAGGCGGGCAGGCCCAGAAGAGCGAAAAGCAGAATCGCAGCGCGCGCACGCATGGCCATCGAGTCCCTCCGCTTCGATTCTACGAGGGATCGGCTTCGAGGTTCGCTCGAAGAAGCCGTGCGATACTTCTCGCCTCCAACCCGACGGGAGGACCCGGATGACCCCATCCAGCCCGCCACTGGATCGCGCCGCGCGCCTCGGGCTCGCCGCCATGGGGGTCGCGGTCCTCGTCATCGCGAACGATTTCACGGCCCTCTCCGTGGCGATCCCGGCGATCGAGAGCACGTTCCACACGGACGTCACGACGGCGCAGTGGGTCATCAACGGATACGCCCTCGTCTTCGGCGTGGCGATCGTGACCGGCGGGCGGCTCGCCGACATGTTCGGGCGCCGCCGCGTCTTCTTCATCGGCTGCGTGCTGTTCGCCGTGTTTTCGCTTCTCGGCGGGGCCGCCCCGAACGTCGGCACGCTCCTCGGCGCGCGCGCCGTGATGGGAATCGGTGGCGCGCTGATGTGGCCCGCCATCATGGGCATGACCTATGCCCTGCTGCCCAAGGGCAAGGAGGGACTGGCCGGCGGCCTGATCCTCGGAGCGGCGGGCTTCGGCAACGCCGTCGGCCCTCTGATCGGCGGCGCCCTCACCGATACGGTCGGCTGGCGCTGGATCTTCTTCCTCAACCTCCCGATCGCGGCGTTCGCGATCCTCGTGACGTGGAAGGTCGTCGCCCGGGACGCGCCGTCGACCGCCGAACGCCAGCTCGACTTTCTCGGAGTCGCGACCCTCTCGATCGGCCTGCTCTCGCTCCTGCTGGCCCTCGATCAGGGCTCCGATGACGGCTGGACCAATCCGCGCATCCTCGGGCAGTTCGGCCTCTTCGCCGCGGCGTTTACGGCGTTCGTCGTCGTCGAAAGACGCGCCGGAGCGAAGGCGCTCATCCCGCCGGACGTCCTGCGCAACCGGGCCTTCTTCGCGGCGTGCATCACGGTCCTTTTGATGTCGGCGATCTTTTTCGCGGCGCTCCTCTACGTTCCGCAGTTCATGATGAAGGTCCTCAACTACTCGGCCATGAAGGCGGGCGCGGGACTGCTGCCCATGATGGGGGTTTTCGCGGTGACGTCCTTCGCGGCCGGACCGCTCTACAGCCGCCTGGGCCCGAAGCTCATCGTCTGCGGCGGCGCGGCGTTTCTCGCCGCGGGGATGTTCCTGCTCTCGCGGGTCGAGCAGAGCTCTCCCTACGCGGCGCTCGTTCCGGGCATGGCGGTCCTCGGCGTCGGCATCGGCGTCTTCTACTCCTCGATCACGACCGCCGCCGTGACGGCGCTCGACCCCTCACGGGCGAGCCTCGCGGGCGGGATCGTCTACATGTTCCAGATCGGCGGCGGCTCGATCGGCCTGGGCCTGAACACCGCGATCGTCGACTCGGCGCCGTCGCTGGTCGCCGGCATCGGGCACGCCTTCCTCGTCGACGCCGCACTCGCCGTCGGCGGCCTGCTCGTCGCCGCCCTCTTCGTGGGCGGCCGCGTCGATCTCGAGCGCCTGCGCGACCTGCGTCACCACCACCGGGCCCACGCTTAGGGGCAACTCTCCGCCCGCGGATTCGTAACCACTGCGAGCCGCGCGACCTGTCCTTGGCGGCTCGTGGGAGGACTATGAGAACCATCGTGGCTTCCGCGCTTCTGGCCGCCGCTCTTCCCGCGCTCGCCGCCGAGCCCGCTCGGCCGATCCCCCTCGATCCGGCCCACTGGGAGGTCCTCGACGGCGACGCAAAGTTCGAGACGTTCCTGGGACGGCCGGCCTTGCGCATGTGCAACGCCGAGGTGGTGGCGAAGGACGTCGAGTTCCTCGACGGCACGCTCGAGTTCGACCTCGCCGTCTCCAGGCGGCGCAACTTTCCCATGGTGGGATTGCGGCGACAGGGCGTCGGCGAGTACGAGGAGTTCTACTTCCGCACCCACAAGACGGAGCTGCCGGACGCGATCCAGTACGTGCCGGCCTGGCAGGGAGTCGGAGGCTGGCAGCTCTACCACGGGCCCGGATTCACGGCGAAGGCGAGCTTTCCCCGCGACGAGTGGTTCCCCGTGAAGATCGTCATGTCCGGAACGCGCGCCGCCGTCTTCGTCGGCAACGTCGCCGAGCCGCAGCTCGTCGTCCCGAAGCTGCGGCGCGAATCCAGGGCCGGCGGCCTGGAGTTCGCCGACAGCTGTCCCCAGGGCTCCGTGCCCGAGGGCGAGCACGTCGCGGCGATCTCCAACGTGGTCCTGCGGCCCGGCCATGTCCCGTACGACTTCGCGAAGTCCACGACGAAGGAACGAGAGATTCCCGCGGGCGTCGTCCCGGCGTGGGAGATCTCCGAGACCTTCGTGGCCGAGAAAGGGGCCGTGCGCGCGCTGCCCGACAAGGCGCTCCGCGGCAAGTGGCAGAGGGTCGCCGCGGAGCCGTCCGGCCTCGTGGTCTTCGAGCGCTACCTCAAGCTGTCCGGCAAGCCCGAGCGCGAGACCGTGCTCGCGCGCCTGACCGTCGATTCGGCCGAGGCGGGCACGCGCCGCTTCGACTTCGGCTACAGCGACGAGGTGACGGTCTTCCTCAACGGCCGGCCGATCTTTTCGGGCGACGCCCGATACAGCCACGACAACCCCAGGCAGGAAGGCCTCATCGGCTTCTGGCAGGGCCAGCTCTACCTGCCGCTCCAGAAGGGGCGCAACGAGATCACCCTCGCTGTCTCGGAAGTCTTCGGCGGCTGGGGCGTGATGGGGCGGCTGAGGAGAACCCGAGCCGGGCCGCGGGGCGAGTAGCGGCGAGCCGCTTCGGCGCGCGCTGCCGCCAGCTCTGTTCGAGCGCCGGGGCGAGAAGTCCGGGATCGACCTTCTCGAGTCTCACGAGCACGTACTTGTAGTTGCGGTAGTGGTCGGTGAAGTAAAACGCCTCGGGGTCGGCCGCCATCAGCGCTTCGCGCTCGTCGAAATCCGCGGCGACGACGAGCGTCCCGCCATCTTCCTTGAGAAAGGCGACGAGCTTCTTGCGGACGCGGAACTCGGGCCGGCCGTCGCAGAGCCCCTCCTCGATTCCGGGAAGCGCGAGGAGCACCCGGCGGACCTCGGCGAACGTGAGGGACGGCCTGCCGCGAATCACTGACCTTCTGCGATTCTACTGTCCTGCGAGCTGCTCCCGGAGCGATGCCTCGAGGATCGCCAGGGCGGGCGGCGGCGGCGCGTCCGGCCGCGTCGCGAGACCGACGGGCAGAGCGATCACGAGATCGCTCAGGCTGCGCAGGACCGTTCCCGCCGGGACCGGTGACACGGCCGCCCGGGGCAGCATGGCGATGCCGAGCTTCTGGCGCACGGCGGCCTCGAGCGTCTCGGTGCTTCCGCTCTCGAGCGCCCAGCTCGGCCGGACGCCGTGCTCCAGCAGAGCGGTCTCGACGGCGTAACGGTACGCGCAGCCCTGCTCGGTCAGCAGAAGCGCCTCGCCGTCGAGGTCTTTCGCCACGAGCTTCTTGGCGCGCGCCAGGCGATGACCCTTCGGCACGAGCAGGGCGATCTCCTCGCAGAAGAGCGGCTCGAAGCGAAGGCCGAGCTCCGCCGGCGGCGCGGAGCAGAGGCCCAGGTCGACGTCGCCATCGGCGACGGCGCGGCTGACGCCCGCCGTCCCCGAAACATCCAGCCGCACGCGTAACGCCGGCCTTTGACGCTGAAGCTTTCCGAGCAGCGGCGTGACCCGCTGGCTCGCCGCGGGCTCGATCGAGCCGATACGAAGCAGCCCGCTTCTTCCATCGCGCAGCTCCGCCATGCTTCGGGCGAGGGAGTCGACGGCGTCGAGGATCGGCAGCGCGCGCTCTGCGAAGAGCTCCCCCGCGGGGGTCTGCGGACGCCGGCGGCCGCGCCGATCGAAGAGCTCCACCCCCAGCTCTGCCTCGAGCTCCTGGATGTGCAGCGTCACAGTGGGCTGCGCCAGGCGCAGAGCGCGGGCCGCCTTCAAAAACGACCCTTCGCGCAGGACCGCGCGGAATGTCACGAAGTGGCGTAGCTCCATTTTGGTTAATTCATTAATACTGATAGATAAGTCATTTAAATTCATCATTGATAATACCACCGCTTCTCCCTAACGTCGCGGCGATGGAGGCCTCGCCATGCTCTCGAATTTCCTCCGCGACGTCCGCCTCGCGCTCCGCGGTATCCGCCGCCGCCCGGGCTTTGCCGCCGCGGTCATCGGCACGCTCGCTCTCGGCGTCGGCGCCAACACCGCGATCTTCACCGTAGTGCGCGCCGTCCTCCTTCGCTCGCTCCCCCTCGCGCACGCCGAGCGGCTGGTCGCGGTCTTTTCGGTCGAGCCGGGCAGCGACAGCCAGCCGTTCTCGATCGCGGACTTCTTCGACATCTCCGAAAGCAACCGGAGTCTCGACGCTCTCCTCGCCTATGGAAGCTGGACCGCGAATCTGACCGGTGTCGACGAGCCGGTTTCCATCCCGGGCCAGTGGGTCTCGCGCGGATTTTTCGACGTTCTCGGCCTGCGCGCCGCGCTCGGGCGCGCGCCGGCGCCAGAGGAACAGACGCCCGGAGCTCCGCGCGTCGTGATGCTCGGCGACGGGCTGTGGCGCACCCGTTTCGGAGCGGACCCGACGATTCTCGGGAAGGTCCTGCGGCTCAACGGCGAGCCTTACGAGGTCATCGGCGTCCTGCCGCCCGACTTCCTGTTCCTGACCGCCGGGGCGGAGCTTCTCAGCCCGCTCGTCCTCGAGTCCGATCCGCGTCGCGCCCGGCGAGGCGCCGGATTCATGCGCGTCGTGGGACGACTCCGCGCCGGCACGACTCCGGCGGCGGCCACGCGAGATCTCGACGCGATCGTCGCGCGCCTCCGCGCGGCCTATCCCGACACGAACGCCGGCCGCTCGGGCGTGCGGCTGCAGCCGCTCGACGAGCTGGTCGTCGGGAACTATCGCCGCATGCTGCTCGTGCTTCAGGCCGCCGTCGGTCTCGTTCTCCTGATCGCGTGCACCAACCTCGCCAACCTCCTGCTCGCCCGGATGGCCGGCCGCCGCCCCGAGCTCTCTCTCCGGGCGGCCCTCGGGGCGAGACGGCGAGACCTCGCGCTCCAGCTTCTCGTCGAGACGGGCGTGCTGGCGGTTCTCGGCGGGATGCTCGGTCTCGGCCTGGCGCACGCCGGCGTGCGGACGCTTCTCGCCCTCGGTCCGGCCCGGCTCCCCCGCGCGGCGGAAGTCGGGATCGACCTGCCGGTGCTCGCGTTCGGCCTCGGCCTGTCGATCGCTGCCGGTCTCGCCATCGGCCTGGTCCCGGCGCTCCAGGGAAGCGGCCGCGGGCTCGTCGAAGGCTTCGGCGGCGTGGGCCGCGGCAACACCGGCGGCCCGGGGCGGTCGAGGGCGCGCGCGATCCTCGTCGCCGCGGAAGTCGGTCTGTCGCTCGTGCTCCTCGTCGGCGCGGGACTCCTGCTTCGCACGATGCATCGGCTGCAGCAGACGCATCCCGGCTTCCGCGCGGATCACCTGCTCGCCGTCCAGCTCTCGTTGCCGAAGAGCCGCTACGACGGGCCGGCGGCGATCGCGCGGTACGCCGACGAGGTCTCGGCCCGGCTTTCCGGCCTGCCGGGGGTCACCGCCGCGTCCGCGGCCTCGCTGAATCCGCTGACGCGCTGGCGCGCGAACGTGTCCTTCCTCGTCGAAGGCGGCGCGGATCAGGACCCGCAGAAGGCGCCGCTCGTCAACTATCGCGCGGTGGCCCCGGGGTACTTCCAGGCTCTCGAGATCCCGCTCCTCGAAGGCCGCGACGTCGGACCGCGGGACACCGCCGAGTCCGTGCCGATCATCCTCGTCAGCCGTGCGTTCGCGCGGCGCCACTTTTCGGGCGTGAGCCCCGTGGGAACGCGGCTGCAGATCGACGACCGCGAGCCGCGCCGGACGGTAGAGATCGTCGGCGTCGTCGGCGACGTCAAGTTCACGGGGCTCGACGCCGAAGGCGGGACCGACATCTACGTCCCCTACACGCAGACGCCGAAGGAAGTCTCGGTCTGGCTCGCCAACATCTTCTGCGTGGCGGTGCGGACGCGGGGCGAGCCGGCGCAGCTTTCCGCCGCGGTGCGCCGCGAGCTCCGCGCGATCGATCCGGACGTCGCCGTGACGGCCCTGCGGCCGATGGAAGAGGCCGTCGACGCCTCACTCGCCGACCGGCGCTTCCAGACGTTCCTGCTGCAGCTCTTCGGCGCCGCGGCCCTGCTGCTCGCCCTCGCCGGCATCTACGCCGTCACGGCCTTCTCGGTCGTCGAACGCACGCGGGAGATCGGCGTGCGGCTGTCGCTCGGCTCGACCCGCGGCCGGATCCTCGCTCTCATCGCGCGCCAGTCCCTCGTTCCGGTCGCCGCCGGGCTCGCCGCCGGCGCCGGCGCGGCGCTGGCGCTCGGACGTCTGATCTCGGGGCTGCTCTACGGCGTCGCGGCCAACGACGCCGCGACCCTCGCGGCCGCCGCCGCCGCCCTCGCGCTGTTCGCGGCCGCGGCGTGCGTCGTTCCCGCCCTGCGCGCGACGCGGATCGATCCCGTCAGGCGCTGCGCGGCGACTGACGCTCAGCGCCTCAGAGGTCGAGCGCCAGAAATCGCGTGCCCGGGACGGGGTTGAAGATGTAGGGCGCGGTCGGGACGAAGCCGAGGGACGCGTACAGCTTCTGCGCCGAGACCATCGTCGGAAGCGTGTCGAGGCAGATTCGCGAGTACCCCGCCTCGCGGGCTTCCGCGCAGATGCGCTCCGCGAGCCGCCGCCCGAGCTGCTCGCCGCGCGCCT
>CAWAKL010000006.1:0-160886 GCA_963782585.1 uncultured Acidobacteriota bacterium | reverse complement strand
GACTTCACGAGCCGCGGATCGACCGCGTGCTCGCGAGCCGACGCCTCGATGAGCTCCTCGAAGCCCGAGTCCTTCTGCATCCGCGCCGCGAGCCAGTCCTCGCTCGCGCGCAGCTTCGCGGGGCCGTCGTTGTAGATCACGCGGCGCCCGCCTTCGACCTTGAGGCGCACTTCCGCCGTCGCCGCCGACGCGAACGCGGCCAGCACTCCCAGCAGAAGGAGAGTTCGAGTCTTCATGAATTGGTGAGGGCAAATTATAGCCGAGCCCGCGCGGCGGCCCGAAACGCCATATCCCGTACGCGGACGCGACGACGTGACGGCCGTCACGCCGGCACTCGAATCAGGAGGCCAGAGGCTCCGCCAGAAGGTCGCGGACCGCCTCGGCGGCGGCCTTGAGACCGGCCGGCAGAAGCTCCGCGTTCTTCCCTCCGGCCTGCGCGAGGTCGGGCTTCCCTCCTCCGCTGCCGGAGAGGGCCTTTCCCACCCGCGAAGCGATCTGCGAGGCGGGGAGCCGGCGGGTGAGGTCGGGGGTCACCGCGATGATCACCGAGGTCTTTCCCTCGCCCACGGTGCCGACCGCGACGACGCCGCTCTTGAGCCGGGAGCGAAGCGTGTCCGAGAGGTTGCGCAGCTCGGGGATGGAGAGACCCTCGACCACCCGCGAGACCACCGGCACGCCGCCGACCTCGATGCGATGCGCGTCGGAGCCCGTATCGCCCGAGGCGAGCTTCAGCTTGAGCGACGCGACCTCGCGCTCGAGCGCCTTGACGCGCTCCTCACGCTCCTGCCAGCGGGCCGGCAAAAGCTCCCGCGGCGACTGCGCCGCGCCGGCGAGCTCGCCGAGGATGCGCTCGTCCTCGGAGAGAAGCTCCACGGCGCCGAGGGAGGTGACGGCCTCGATCCGGCGCTGGCCCTGGGCGATGCCGCGATCCGAAACGATCTTGAAGGCCCCGATCTCGCCGGTCCGCGGGACGTGACAGCCGCCGCAGAGCTCGGTCGAGAAGCCGGCGACCTGGACGACCCGGACTCGCTCGCCGTACTTCTCGTCGAAGAACATGTCGGCGCCCTTCTTGCGCGCCTCCTCCATCGGCATGACTTCCTTCGAGACCGGCTGGTCGCGGAGGATCTCCTCGTTGACGAGCCGCTCGATCTCGGCGAGCTGCTCGGGCGTCGTCGCCTTCGGGGCCGCGTAGTCGAAGCGGAGCCGATCCGGGGCGACGAGCGAGCCCATCTGTCTCGCGGAATGTCCGAGGACCTTCCGCAGAGCCGCGTGCAGAAGGTGCGTTCCCGTGTGATTGGCCTGCGTGCGCCGCCGCGTCCACTCCGGCACGTCCATGTCGACGGACAGGCCGAGCTCGAGCCGTCCGTCGCGCACCTCCACCCGGTGGGCGATGAGATTCGGCACCGGCTTCTGGACGTCGACGACCTCGGCCGTCCCCCCGTCCCACCGGAGCGCGCCGCGGTCCGCCACCTGCCCGCCGCCCTCCGGATAGAACACGGTGCGGTCGAAGATCACGTCGCCGCTCTGTCCCGCCTCGAGCACGGAGGCTTCGCGTCCGCCCTGCACGATCCCGAGCACGCGCGCCCCGGCAAGACGGACGAAGTCCTGCTCGGGATAGCCGCGGAAAACCGAATGCGGTCCGGGCAGCTCCAGCCGTTCGAAGACCGAGGCGTCGGCGGCCTCGAACTTCTGCGAAGCCCGGGAGGAGACCCGCTGGCGCTCCATCGCCTCTTCGAAGCCCGCCCGATCGACCGCGACACCCTCGTCGCCCGCGATCTCCTCGATGACTTCGAGGGGGATGCCGTAGGTGTCGTAGAAACGGAAGACGGTCTCGCCCGAGAGCGCCGTGGCCCCTTCGCGCCGCAGTCGCTCGATCGCCTCGCCCACGCGGTCGGCGCCCTCGGAAAGGGTCCGGCCGAAGCGCTCCTCTTCCGGCTCGAGCACGCCGGCCACGGTCCGGCCGACCGGCTCCGCCTGCCCCTTCTCGAAATAGACCCCCTCGAAGCCCGCAGTCACGACGGGGGCCAGTCGGTGGAGAAACGGGTGTTCGAGACCCAGGCGCCGCCCGTACCGCATCGCCCGCCGCAGAACCCGCCGCAGAACGTACCCCCGTCCCTCGTTGGACGGCAGGGCCCCGTCGGCCACGAGCATCGTCGCCGCCCGGACATGGTCGGCGATGACGCGGAACGGGGCGTCCTCGGCCGCCATGCCCCCGCGGTACGTCTGTCCCGAGAGCTCGCCGAGCTTCGCGAGGATCGGCGCGAAGAGGTCCGTGTCGAAGTTGTTGTTCACTCCCTGGAGGATGGCGGTCAACCGTTCGAGACCGAGGCCCGTATCGACCGAGGGCCGGGGCAGCGGCGTCATCTTTCCCGATGCGTCGCGGTCGAACTGCATGAAGACGAGGTTCCAGATCTCGAGGCGTGTCGTCGCCGGGGCCGTTGACGAGCGCGGGCCGGTTCCCGGCGAGGTTCGCGCCCCGGTAGTAGTGGAGCTCCGAACACGGGCCGCAGGGGCCCGTCTCCCCCATGGCCCAGAAGTTCTCTTTCTCGCCGAAGCGCAGGACCCGGTTCGCGGGGAGGTGCCGCTCCCACAGCCGCGCCGCCTCGTCGTCGTCGGTGTAGACGGTGGCCCAGAGTCTCTCGGGATCCAGGCCGTAGCCGCCGTCTCCGTCCTTGCCCGTGACGAGCTCCCAGGCGAAGGCGATGGCCTCGTCCTTGAAGTAGTCGCCGAAGGAGAAGTTGCCGAGCATCTCGAAGAACGTGTGGTGGCGCCCGGTGTAGCCGACGTTGTCGAGATCGTTGTGCTTTCCGCCGGCCCGCACGCATTTCTGCGCCGTCGCCGCGCGGGCGTAGTCCCGCTTCTCCCGGCCGGTGAAGACGTCCTTGAACTGGTTCATCCCGGCGTTCGTGAAGAGCAGCGTCGGGTCCTCGGCCGGAATCAGCGAGGACGACGGGACGCGGCGATGCCTGTGCTTCTCGAAGAAGCGCAGGAACCGCTCTCGGACTTCAGTCGACTGCATACGCGCCCCGGATAATCTCAGAAATCTTCTCGACCGGAAAACCGCGGCGCGTCAGCGCGTCGAAGACGCGGCGCCGCCGCAGGGGCGGCGCCAGATGCGCCCGGGAGCTCCAGAGTCTCTCGAACGCTTTTCGCAGGGCCTCGTCTTCCCGGGCCGAGCCGCCCTCCGCCTCGAACGCCGCGGCGACGGTCTCCTTCGCGAACCCGCGGGCCCGCAGCTCGCGCTCGATCCGTCCGCGGCCGTGCCGCGCGCCGCGCATCCGGACCGTGGAGCGCGCCGCCGAGAGATCGTCGAGCAGGCCGTCCCTCTCGAGACGCTCGACGGCTTCGGAGACGGCGGCGGGCAGGAAGCCGCGATCCCTCAGGGCCCGGACGAGCTCGGCCTGCCCGCGGGATCGGACGGCGAGCAGGCGCAGCGCCCGCTCGCGCGCGGCCGGCGCGGATCCGGGCTCCGGGGGGCTCGACTTGCGCCTGGATCCGCCCGTCTAGGTTCTTCCCTGCGGGCTCTGGTTGGAGAAGTCGAAGGGCGACTCCTCCTGGAGCGGATTGAAGTCCGACGGCGCCTCGAGCGAGGAGTCCATCTCCTCGCGCGCCATGTCGGCCGTCGACTGGATGCCCTGGATCTTGAGCTTGAACTCGTTGGGGTTCGTCGCGCGCTTCAGCGCTTCCTCGAGCGTGATGAGGCCCGACTTGTACAGGCTGTAGAGCGACTGGTCGAAGGTCTGCATGCCGTACTGCGACGTGCCCTGCTGAATCGCGTCCTTGATGTACTTGGTCTTCTCCTTGTTCTCGATGCACTCGCGGACGTAGTTCGTCCGGATGAGGATCTCCGCCGCGGGCACGCGGCCGAGGCCGTCGGCGCGGGGCATCAGCCGGAGCGAGACCGCCGCCTTCAACACGGCGCCGAGCTGCAGGCGGATCTGTTTCTGCTGGTGCGGCGGGAAGACCGAGATGATGCGGTTGATCGTCTCCGTGGCGTCGAGGGTGTGGAGCGTCGAGAACACGAGATGGCCCGTCTCCGCCGCCGTCAGCGCGGTCTCGATCGTCTCGTAGTCGCGCATTTCACCGACGAGAATGACGTCCGGGTCCTGACGCAGGGCGCTGCGCAGCGCCAGCGAGAAGCCCTTGGTGTCGACGTCGACCTCGCGCTGGTTGACGATGGATTTCTTGTCGCGATGGAGAAACTCGATCGGGTCCTCGATCGTCATGACGTGCTCGTTGCGGGTCGCGTTGATGTGGTCGATCATCGCGGCGAGCGTCGTCGACTTGCCCGAGCCGGTCGTGCCCGGTGCAGAGCACCAGGCCGCGCTGCTCGAGGCAGATCTTCTCGAGGACGGGCGGCAGCAGCAGCTCCTTGATCGAGAGGATCTTCGCGGGAATGACGCGGAGGACGAGGCCGACCGTGCCCCGCTGCTGGAAGATGTTGCAACGGAAACGCCCCAGGTTGGGGACGTTGTAGGCGATGTCGATCTCGAAGTTGTTCTTGAACTTTTCCTTCTGCCGGGCCGACATGATCGAGAAGGCCATCGCGATCGTGTCTTCCTGCATGAGCCGACGCATGTCGGACAGCGGCAGGAGCGTTCCGTCCACGCGGATGACGGGGAAAGCGCCCACCTTCAGGTGCAGGTCGGACGCTTTCCGCTCGACCGCAATCTTCAGCAGATCGTTGATATGCATCGGTTTGTTCCTCGGTTGGCAGCTAGAGTACGCCGGTTGGCGGGGGAAAGAAAGCTGTCGGCTCTCAGCTTTCAGCTGTCAGCCAGGCCAGAGCCCGGCCAGACGGCCACTTGTAACGTGTTGAACGGACGGCGGATAGTCGACAGCGGATAGCCGATGACAGCTGATCGCTATCTGACCGCCGCCTCGACCGGGAGCGGCGTCAGCCACCCGTAGCGGTCCGCCGCGTCTCCCCGGATGAGGTCGAAAAAGTCCTTCTGGATCCGCTCGGTCACCGGGCCCCGACGCCCGCCGCCCACCAGGATGCGGTCGACCGAGCGGATCGGAGTGATCTCGGCGGCCGTTCCGGAGAAGAACACCTCGTCGGCGAGATAGAGCATTTCCCGGGCGATCTGCTGCTCGACGACCGTGAACCCGGCGTCGCGCGCGATGGTCATGATCGAGTCCCGGGTGATGCCCGGCAGGATCGTGCCGGCCAGCGGCGGCGTGAGGAGGCGTCCGCCGTAGACGACGAAGATGTTCTCGCCGCTGCCCTCCGAGACCCGGCCGGCGTTGTCGAGCGCGATCCCTTCGGTGTACCCGTTGGTCACCGCCTCCATCTTGATGAGCGCGGAGTTGAGGTAGTTGCCGGTGGCCTTGGCCATCGCCGGGAACGTGTTCGGCGCCATGCGGTTCCAGGAGGAGACGCAGACGTCGACGCCCTGCTCGAGCGCCTCTTCGCCGAGGTACTTGCCCCACCGCCAGACCGCGATCATGACGTCGACGGGGCTGTGGAACGGGTTGACCCCCAGGGCTCCCAGCCCGCGGTAGATGACGGGCCGGATGTAGCACTCGTCGTATCCGTTGGCCCGGATCGTTTCGACGATGGCCTCCTTGAAGTCGGCCATCGAGATCGAAACTTCCATGCGGTAGACCTTGCACGAATCGTAGAGGCGCTTGATGTGCTCGTCGAGGCGGAAGAACGCGGAGCCGTGCCGGTTCTTGTACAACCGCGCGCCTTCGAACATCGCCGAGCCGTAGTGGAAGACGTGCGAAAACGCATGGATCTTCGCGTCGGCGAAATCCACGAGCCGCCCGTTCATCCAGACTTTCTTGACGTCCTCGTACGACATGGGAGCCTCCGCTCAGCGCTCAGACGTTCCCGGATCCGGCCGCCCGAGTATTGACCCAACCCGCGGGGGTGTCAATGCGAGCCGCGGGCCAGCGCGGCCCGCGCGAGCGTCAGCGCCGCGACCGCGGCGGTCTCGGCGCGCAGCTTTCCCGCGGCGAGCGAAGCCGTCCGCCAGCCCGCCGCGATCGCGGCCTGGTGCTCGGCGTCGCTCCACCCGCCCTCGGGGCCGACGAGCAGAGCGGTGTCTCGGATCGACAGCGCCGCCGGGAACGGTTCCCCGCGGGGGTCGAGCAGAAAGCGCTGCGGGGCGTCGTCCCGGGCGAGCGCCGCCGCGTAGGCGACGGGCCCCTCGACGCGCGGCCAGCGGGCGCGCTCCGACTGCTCCGCCGCTTCCTCGATGACGCGGCGCAGGCGCGGCACGAGACCCGCGCCCGCGCGCGGCCCCTGCGTGCGCTCGCTGACGACGAGCAGAAGCGAGGTGGCGCCGAGCTCCGTCGCCTTCTCCGCGATCCACGACAGCCGCTCCGGACGCACGGCCGCCACGCAGAGATGGATCGCCGGCCCCTCGTCGGCGGCCGCCGGGACGACCCGTTCGATCGAGAACGTCACGCCGGATCTCCCGCTGCGGATTGTCGCCACGTGGCCGAAGGCCTCGCTCCCGCTCCCGTCGACGAGAACGACCGGGTCTCCACGAACGAGCCGCCGTGCCCGGGCGTGCGCGGCTTTGTCGGGGCCGAGCGTGCAGGTTTCGCCGGCGCCCGGCAGGCTCGCGACTACGAAGCGCGGGCCAGGCACAGGCAAACCCACTCCTTCTCCGAGCGGCGCCCCGCGAGTTTCCACCGCCGCCGCCGCATTGTTCCGAGGATGTCCTCTTCCCGCTCGCGCGTCACGCCCGAGAGCAGGATCCGCCCCGAGGGTCCCGTCCGCGCCCGGAGGCGCGCCTCCTCGGGGAGGATCTCGTCGGCGAGCATGTTGGCGAGCACGAGATCGAAGCGGCCCGCCGCCGCTTCGAGCGGGCCCGCGTAGAGGCGCACCCGGACACCGAAGGCGTGCCGCAGGACGTTGTCCCGCGCGACGAAGATCGCCTCCGCGTCGATATCGAGGCCGATGGCCACGCGGGCGCCCAACCCCGCCGCGGCGAGCGCGAGGACGCCGGAGCCCGTGCCCACATCCAGCACGGTTCGCCCCTGCACCGCTTCTTCCTCGAGGGCCAGCAGGGCCAGGCGCGTCGAGGCATGCTCGCCCGTGCCGAACGCCCGCGACGCCGGGAGCCGGAGCGCGATCCGCCCCTGCGGAGGCTCCGCGTCGCTCGGGTCCCCCGGGTCGATCCAGAGGCGGCGGCCGACGGTGAACGCGCGGGAAGCCGCTCGGAAGGCCTCGAGCGGATCTCCTTCCGCGATGTCGGTCGTCAGCGCGTGCTTGATGCCCCGCGAGCGCAGGAGGCTCGAGGCCGTCCGCGCGGCGGCGGCCTCGCGAAAGAATGCGACGAGGTCGCGGCCGTCGATCTCGAACCCGAGCGGCGCGTGGAGGGCGAGGAGGCCCAGCACGGCGTCGTCGCCGGACTTCCGCGGCACGAGGAGGCGGCTGAAACGGGAGCGGGTCAACTGGCGGACGTTAGGAGAATATCTTCCTGGCCTTCCGGAAGACGCCTTTGGCGGAAACCGGCGCGCCCACGAGCTCGGCATAGCGGCGCAGGAGATCCTTCTCCTCTTTGGAAGGCTTGTCGGGCACGCGCACGCCGACTTTGAGGACGAGATCACCGCGGCCGTTGCGGCCCAGGCGCCCGAAGCCGCGTCCGCGGAGCCGCACGTCCGAGCCCGAGGCCGTGCCCGCCGCGATCGACACGGTTTCGTTGCCCTCGAGCGTGGGGACCTCGACCTCTCCTCCGAGCACGAGCGTCGGAAACGGCAAATCCAGGCGCAGGATCAGATCGTCGCCATCGCGGTCGAAGAGCTCATGCTCGGCGACGGTGAGCACGACGTAGAGGTCGCCCGCGGGGCCGCCGTTCGGGCCGGCGTCTCCCTCGCCCGTCAGGCGCATGCGGGAGCCCGTCTCGACGCCCGCCGGAATCTTGATGGTGAGCTCCTTCTTCCCCCGGCGGCGCCCCTCGCCCCGGCATCCCGGGCAGGGCTTGTCGATCACGCGCCCTTCGCCCCGACAGGTCCCGCAGGGCCGCGTCACCGTGAGGAACCCCTGTGAGAGGCGCTGGCGTCCGGTGCCCCGGCAGGCCGGGCACGTCCGCGCCTTCGTTCCCGGCGCCGCCCCGGCGCCGTCGCAGTCGCCGCAGCTCTCGAGGCGGGAGATCGCGATCGGGGCCTCGACGCCGTGCGCCGCGTCCTCGAAGGAAATCTCCATCCGATAGACGAGATCGCTCCCGCCGACGGGCCCGCCGCCTCCGAATCCGCCGCCGGACGCGAAACCGAAGATCCCGTTGAAGAGATCCGAGAAGTCGCCGAAGGCCGAGGGGTCGAACCCGGAGAATCCTCCGTGCCCGCCCGAGCCCGCCCCGACCCCCGCGTGCCCGAACTGGTCGTAACGCGCGCGCTTCTCGGGATCCGAGAGCACGGCGTACGCCTCCGAGGCCTCTTTGAACTTCTCGGAGGCATCCGGGTTGTTGGGGTTGCGGTCCGGATGGTAGGTCAGCGCGAGCTTGCGATAGGCGGACTTGAGGGTCGCCTCGTCGCAGTCTCGCGAGACGGAGAGGATTTCGTAGTAGTCGCGTTTACTCATGAGAAGTTGAGTCGTTGAGGGTTAAGCGTCAAGCGGGGCGAAGTCGGAATTAGGGTGAAGCAGTCGCGATCCACGCTCAACTCTCAACTTTAGACGCTCAACCCGTTTCTAGCTCGCCGCGGCGCCCCCGGCGCCCGCTCTGGCCAGCATCACCCGAGTCAGCACCTTGGACACGCCCTGCATGTCGAAAATCGCTTCGTTGAAGGCTTCGCGCGATTCGCCGGAGGCGATCTCGCGCGAGCGCTTCAGGGTCTCTTCGATGCGCTGGCGTTCGTCGTCGGCGAGTGCGTTGCCGAACTCCCCGAGGACCCGCTCGTTGGAGGCGATCATGCCCTCGAGGCGGTTCTTGATCGCCGCGATCTCGCGCCGCTCGTGATCGGCTTCGGCGAAGGCCGAGGCCTCCTTGATGATCTTGTCGATCTCGCTCTGCGAGAGGCCGCCCGCCGGGTTGATCTGCATTCCCTGGGCCTTGCCCGTCGCGAGGTCGCGCGCCGAGGTGTTGACGATGCCGTTGGAGTCGATCGCGAAGGTCACTTCGATCTGAGGTACGCCGCGCGGGGCCGTCGGGATTCCGACGAGCTCGAAGCGGCCCAGCGACTTGTTGTCCTTGGCGATCTCGCGCTCGCCCTGGAGCACGTGGATCTCGACGACCGACTGGTTGTCGGCGACCGTCGTGAAGACCTTCGTGTTCTTGGTCGGGATCGTCGAGTTGCGCTCGATGAGCTTCTCGAAGACGCCGCCGTGCATCTCGATGCCCAGCGAGAGCGGCGTCACGTCGAGGAGGACGACGTCCTTGATCTCGCCCTTGAGCACGCCTCCCTGGATCGCGGCGCCGATCGCGACGACCTCGTCGGGGTTGATGTCCCGGTTGGGCTCGCGGCCGAAGAGCTCGGCGACCATCCGCTGCACCTTGGGCGTGCGCGTCTGTCCGCCCACGAGAATGACCTGGTCCACATCCGAGGGCTTCAGGCCCGCGGCCGTGAGCGCGTCGAGGCAGGGCGCCGCGGTCCGGTCGATCAGGTCGGCGACGAGGGTCTCGAAACGCTCCCGGGTCAGCGTGCGGTTGATGTGCTTGGGCCCCGATGCGTCGGCCGAGATGAACGGCAGCGTGATCGTCGTCTCGGTCGACGTGGACAGCTCGCACTTGGCCTTCTCGGCGGCTTCCTTGAGCCGCTGCAGGGCCATGCGATCCTGCCGCAGGTCGATGCCGGTGGCCTTGCGGAAGTCGTCGAGCAGCCAGTCCATGATCTTCTTGTCGAAATCCTCGCCGCCCAGGTACGTGTCGCCGGCCGTGGCCTTGACCTCGTAGATCCCATCGCCGAGCTGAAGGATCGAGATATCGAACGTGCCGCCGCCGAGGTCGTAGACCGCCACGGTTTCGCTGCCCTTGCGGTCGAGGCCGTAGGCCAGCGAGGCCGCCGTCGGCTCATTGATGATCCGAAGGACCTCGAGGCCGGCGATCCGGCCCGCGTCGCGCGTGGCCTGGCGCTGCGCGTCGTCGAAATACGCGGGCACCGTGATGATGGCTTCGGTGATCTCCTCGCCGAGGGCTTCCTCGGAGAACTCCTTGATCTCGGAAAGGATGAACGCCGAGATTTCCTCGGGGCTGTACTCCCGGGCGCGCGCCCGGATCTTCACGTCGCCGTTGACGGCCCGGACGATCTCGTAGGGCAGGACCTCGCGCGCGTGTTGCGTCTCCTCGGCGTCGAACTTGCGGCCGACGAGGCGCTTGACGGCGAAGACCGTGTTCATCGGGTTGGTGATCGACTGCCGCTTGGCGATCTGCCCGACGAGACGCTCGCCGTCCTCCGTGAACCCCACGATTGAGGGCGTGGTGCGGCTCCCCTCGCGGTTGGTCAGGACCTGGGGGGTCGCTCCTTCGACCACGGACACGCAGCAATTGGTGGTTCCGAGGTCGATGCCGAGGATTTTTCCCACGCTTCCTCCCTAATGCCTTACTTCGGTTCCGACGGCGCCGCGCTGTCGTCGTCGGGCGTCGTGCGGACCGCGACCTTCACGAACGACGGCCGGATCAGGCGGTCGTTCAGGAAGTAGCCGCGCTGGAGCTCTTCGACGATCGTGTTCGGCGCGACCCGATCGGTTTTCTCGGTCGCGACCGCCTCGTGGAGGTTGGGGTCGAAGGCCCCGGACGTATCGATGGGTATCAGGCCGTTGCGCTTCCAGAGCTCGCCGAGCTGTTTGGCGATGATCGCGATGCCCTGGCCGAAGTCGCTCGTGAGGTCTTCGGGACGGGCGTGCGCGAAGGCGCGCTCGAAGTTGTCGAGAATCGGCAGGAAGTCGTGGGCGAATCCCGCGAGGGCGATCTTGAAGTACTCCTGGCGCTCGCGCTCGCTGCGCTTCTTGTGGTTCTCGAACTCCGCGAGCTTGCGGATGTGCCGGTCCTTGAGCTCTTCGATCTCCTTCTGGATCAGGCGGAGCCGGTCTTCGGCGGCCGCGAGGGCGGTGACCTCCTCTTCGCCGAGGGCGGCCTCGAGCGAGTCACCGGCGTCGCGCAGTTCGATCGTGTCCTCGTCGGGGGCCCGCTTGTTCCTGTCGCGGTCGCTCATTCGGAGCGGTCCTCCTTCAGTCGTTCTTCCCGCCGATCGAGCCGATCCGACACGGCCCGGCCGAGCAGCTCGACCACCGGAATGACGCGGGTGTACTCCCGCCGCGCCGGACCGATGACTCCCAGCATTCCCGTCAGTGTCTCTCCCGTGCCGTAAGAGGTCAAGACGGCCGAAAGCCGCGGATCCACCGACCGATCGTCCTCCGAGCCCAGAACGACGCTCGTGCCACGGGAATCGAGGTAGCGGGAGACGAGGTCCAGAACCCGGACTTTTTCGTCGAAAGCCTGAAAGATGCGGCGGATCGAGTAGAGATCCGAGAATTCCGGCTTCTCGAGCAGCCTCGCCGTGCCGTCGAAGAAGAGGAGGTCCTCGCCGTCCTTCTTCTCGAAGGCCTGCCTCGCCAGAGCGGCGATCCGGCCGATGCGGTCGGCTTCCGCTCGCTCCCGCGCCACTTCGGCGGCCAGGCGCCGACGGACCTCGTGCAGCGTCAGGCCTCCGTATTCGCGTGTCAGCCGTTCGGAAAGCGAGTTGAGCTCGTCCGGCGAATAGGTGGCTTCGGTCTCGAGGACCCGCGAAATCACGACGTCGGGCTCGTTGACCTGCACGCAGAGGATCTTGCCCGGGGCCACGGCGAGAAAGCGCAGGCTCTTGACGACCGTATGGAGGGCGTCGGGTGCGACCACGAAACCGACCTCCCCCGAGAGCTGCGAGAGGAGCCGGGAGGCGGCCGTGAAGAGGCGGCTGACGTCCCCTCCGGCGGAATCCAGGTCCGAATCCACCTGCTCGCGGACCTCGTCACCGACTTTGCGCTGCCGCATGAGCTCGTCGATGTAGACGCGGTAGGCGCGGTCGGTCGGCACCCGGCCCGCGGAGGTGTGGGGCTGGGCGAGAAAGCCTGAGTCGGTCAGGTCGGCCATGATGTTGCGGATCGAGGCCGGCGAAAGTCCGAAGCGGTTCGACTTGAAGAGCGTCCGCGAGGACACCGGCCGTCCGGTGTCGACATGGACACGGATGATCTCCTTCAGGATCGCGCGGCTTCGGGGTTCGAGGGTCGGCATATTGGTTGGGCTGTCGGGCTCCTGGCACTCGCGTCGAGGGAGTGCTAATGATACCAAAAAGGCCCGATACACTCGGCGGTGTGGCGGCAGGCGTTCTCGACTCGCGCCTCGCGCTCGCGGGCACCGGGCGCGCGGCCCGCGCCTTCGCGCGCTCCTGGATCGCCGCGGGCGGCCGAATCAGCTTCGCGATCGTCCGTGATGCGGCGGTCCCGCGGCCGGCCGAGCTCGAGGGAATTCCCGCGGTCTCCGTGACCCAGGCCGGGTCGGAACCCGGAACGAACAGCTGCGACTTTCTGATCCTGGCGGTCTCCGACGACGCCATCGCGATCGTCGCGTCCGAGCTTTCCCCGCGCGTCTCCTGCCGCGCAGCCTTCCATCTCTCCGGGGCGCTCCCGAGCTCGGTGCTCGAGCCGCTGGCCCGCCGCGGAGCGGCTATCGGTTCGCTCCACCCCGTCCGGCCGTTCACCGGGGAGGACAGCGAGGACTGGCGCGGCGCGTTCGTCGCGGTCGAGGGCGACACGGAAGCCGCCGAAGCGGCCACGGCGATCGCCCGCGCCGTCGGGGCGCGGCCCCACGGCCTCTCGCCCGACGCGAAGCCCCTGTACCATGCCGCGGCCTCGCTCGCGGCGGGAGGCGCCGCCGCGGTGGTCTCGGTCGCCGTGGAAGCCTGGATCGCCGCGGGCGTGCCGGAGCCAACGGCCCGCGAGGTCCTCTCGGGGCTGGCCGAGCGAGCGGTCGCGGCGGCCGGGAAGCGTCCCTTTCACGAGGCCTTCACCGGCGCCGTCGCGCGCCGCGACGTCGGCACGGTGCGGGCCCACACCAAAGCGCTCTCGCCGCATCCCGAAGCCTTCGAGCTCTATCGCGCTCTGGCGGAGGCGATCATGCGGCGGACGCCGGGCCGCGGGAAGGAAGACGAGATCCGGGGAGTTCTCACACGCGGCTAGTGCTCGGACGCGCTGCGGGGTGCCCGTAACCGCCTCAGAGTGCTACAATTTCGCAGCTCGCCGCCATGCTCGCGCTCGCGCGCGGCTCGCTCGGGCTCACAAAGTCATGGTGTTTTTCAACTATGCCACGATGCAGATGGCGGCCAAGGTCGTCTACTACGGCCCCGGCCTGTGCGGGAAGACGACCAACCTCCACCACATCTACGGCCGGACCGCCCCGGGCTCCCGCGGCGAGATGGTCTCGCTCGAGACGGAGACCGACCGGACCCTCTTTTTCGACCTCCTGCCGCTCGACGTCGGCGTGATCGGCGGCTTCAAGACCCGGGTTCAGCTCTACACGGTCCCGGGCCAGGTTTTCTACAACACGACGCGGAAGCTCGTGCTCAAGGGAGTCGACGGCATCGTCTTCGTGGCCGACTCGCAGCGGGCCATGAGGGACGCCAACGTCGAGTCGCTCGCCAACCTCAAGACGAACCTCGCCGAGATCGGCGTGAAGCTCGACGAGATTCCGCTCGTGCTCCAGTACAACAAGCGCGACCTCGCGAACATCCTCTCGCTCGAGGAGCTCGAGGACAGCCTGAATCCCGAGAAGCTCTTCGAAAGCTACGAAGCCTGCGCCGTGCTCGGCCAGGGAGTCTTCGAAACGCTGAAGGCGATCTCCCGCCTCACGCTCCGATCGCTCAAGAAGAGGATGCTCGGAGAGGAGAAGCCCGCTCCGGCCGTCAAGGCCGCTCCGCCGCCCAGGGCCGCGACTCCGGCGGCGCCGCCCGCTCCGTCAAAGGCCGCGGCGAAAGCGCCGGCCAGACCGGCCGCGCCTCCTCCCCCGCCGCCTCCGCCGGTCGAGGACGTCCAGGACGCTCTCGACGTCGACCCCGGGACTTTCTCCGAGCAGGTTGCGGCTCCGGTCCGGGCCTATGAGCTCAACCAGCCGCCGTCCACGTTCGACGGGTCGGACGTGGAGACCGTCCAGGAGTTCGAGCAGGCCCTGAACTCTCTCGACGCCCCCCTGCCCGAGGCTCCCGCGGCGGCCGCGGCGCCGGCGGCCGCCCCCGACGCGGAGATCAGCGACGTGTCGTTTGCCGAGGCCGCACAGCCCGAGCCCGAGAAGGCGATCACCGAAGAGGTCCGCCACGTCAAGGTTCGCTCCAACATCGACATCCTCGCCGAGCTCGAGCGCCTCCGGAAGACCTCGACCTCCACCTCGACGCCCGAGCCCGAGAAGCCGAGACGGCCGGCCACGGGCATCTCCGTCGACGACCTGCTGGCGTCGAGCCTCAACCACCGCAAGGAGATCAGCAAGGTCTTCGAGCTTCAGGTCCCGCGCAAGCAGCTGGCGCAGGGCCACCAGGTCACCGTGGGACTGCGTTTCGAGGACCGGCAGGGCAAGGAGGTCGGTGAAGGGCAATCCTTCTCGATCGAGCTCCAGTCGCGCAGCGACATCGAGCGGCTCCTGCTCTCGCTGAAGTTCCACATCCTGGGCAAGTAAACCCGGTCTCCGGTCATCCCGAGGCATGGAGCGCCTGTGAAACCCGCCATTCGCGTGATCGTTGTCACCTTCGCGCCACACTGTACGGAAAAGCTTTTGCAATCTCCCGACGGGCAGGTCTAACCTTCCTCCATGCGACCGATCTCGGGGATCGCGCGCTGGGGCATCGCCGTGCTCGCGGTCGGGGCGGCGTCCTGCGCTTCTGCGCCCAACGAGGCGGCGAGCCGTCCGGCGGCCTCGCCCGCTGCGCCCACCGTCGATCAGCGCACGATCGACGCCGCCTCGCTCGAGTTCGCCCTCGGGCGTGACGCGGCTCTCGCGGGCGACTTCCTCTGCGCGCGTTACCGTTTCGGCCTGGCGATCGACGCCGTGCGTCCGCCCTCCGGTCCCCCGCCCTCCGGCGAGCTCGCCTCCTTCTCGGTCGAGTTGTACGAGGGCATCCAGCGGTACGAGGCGCTCGCCGGCGCGACCGAGGAAGCGGGAACCTCGAGCGGCCAGATCGACCCGGAGATCGAGGCCCAGATCGAGGCGCCCGAATCGCGCGAGGCGATCGCCACCGCTCGCGAAGCCGTGGCCTCCGACCAACCGGCCGCGGCGCCCGACGTTCCGATCACCGTCAACGACTCCGTCCTCCGCGTGGTCGCCGCGTTCCAGAGCAACGCGCTCCACGCGAAGATCTCGGCTGGCCTGGTCCGCTCGGGCCGCTACCTGCCGATGATCCACCGCGTCTTCGCCGAGGAAGGGCTGCCCCAGGACCTCGCGATGGTCGCGTTCATCGAGTCCTCGTTTCTGCCTCTCGCCCGCTCGAAGGCCTCCGCCCACGGCATCTGGCAGTTCATGCCGCGCACGGGGCGGCAGTACGGCCTTCGCTCGAACGGCGTCGTCGACGAACGCCGCGATCCCGAGAAGTCGACGCGCGCGGCCGCGCGCTACCTCGCCTATCTCTACGAGATCTTCGGAGACTGGTACCTCGCCCTGGCGGCCTACAACGCCGGCGAGGGCAAGGTCCTCCGCGCCATGAACCGCACGGGTGCGAAGGACTTCTGGGCGCTGGCCTCGACGAACGCCATCCGCAATCAAACCAAGAACTACGTCCCCGCGTTTCTCGCGTCGGTTCTGATCTCCAAGAACCCGGCGCACTACGGCTTCGACGTCGTGACGGACCCTCCTCTCGAGTTCGACACCGTTCGGCTCGATCGCTCGATCAGCCTCGACGATCTCGCGAAGGCCTCGGCGTTCCCCCTCGACGACTTCGAGACGCTCAACCCCGAGCTGCTGTCCCTCGTGACACCGCAGCAACCCGAGGGCTACGAGCTGAAGGTTCCGAGCGGAACGCAGGAAACGATCCTGGTCGCCTCGGCTTCCGTTCCGACCACGCGGCCGCCGGAGTTCCGAACCCACGTCGCGAAGAAGGGCGACACGCTGCCCAAGATCGCCCGCAAGTACGGCGTCTCCGTGTCGTCGCTGGCGTCGGCCAATTCGCTTTCGACCCGCTCGCGCGTGGCGCGCGGCCAGGTCGTCATGGTGCCCGAGAAGGCCAGGAAGACCGGAAAGGGCGGCAAGACGGTCACGGCGGCCGCAAGCGCGAAACCGAAGAAGGCCAGGACCTCTCCCGCCAAGCCGGTCTCCGCCTCGGCCTCGAAGAGCTATCGCGTGAAGAGCGGCGACACCCTGTATCAGATCGCCCTCCGGCACGGCACGACCGTCGCCGAGATCCTCGCCGTCAACGGGCTCGGCGGCTCGGGGCTCATCAAGCCCGGAGACAAGCTCAAGATCCCGGCGAAGTGACCGCGCCGGCGGCCGCACGGCCGCCGTAGCGATCATCCTGAGGGCCGCAGGCCCGAGCCGGCCACCAGCGGCAGACCCACGGCAGTAGGCAACGCCGACCCTTGGTCGGTGGTAACGATCCCGAACTCGAAGCGCCGAACGATCCCGAAGTCGAAACTCCCCGCTCCGCTTCCTGCTACCATCCTCTCGTCCTCATCCGATCAGGCCTCCTCGGCCCCGAGGAGGTTTTCATGCTCACCCGTGTCCACTCGGCCGCGACCCTGGGCCTCGAGGCGCGCGTGCTCGACATCGAGGTCGACGCGTCGGGCGGGTTTCCCCGCTTCACGATCGTCGGCCTGCCGGACGCCGCCGTCCGCGAAGCCCGGGAGCGCGTCCGTTCGGCCCTGAAGAACTCGGGCTTCACGTTTCCCAGCGGCGCCGTCACGGTCAACCTGGCGCCGGCCGACTTCCGGAAATCGGGCGCGGCCCTCGATCTGCCGGTCGCCCTCGGTCTCGCCTCGCTCGGCGGATCGGCGCCCGCCGGACCGGCCCGACGCGTGATCGTCGGGGAGCTCGGGCTCGGCGGAGAGGTTCGGCCCGTCCGTGGAGCTCTCTGTCTCGCCCTGGCCGCCCGCGACGCGGGATTTCCCGAGATTGTCCTTCCCGCCGCGAGCGCACGGGAAGCCTCGGCGGTCGACGGCATCCGTGTCATTCCGGTGCGGCACCTCTCCGACGCGGCGGGGCATCTTTTCGGCAGGCGCGATCTCGCTCCCTTGAGCCGCGCGATCGGTGACGCCGCGCCCGCGAGCCCGCCACCGGACTTCTCGGATTTGCGCGGTCAGCTCGTGGCGCGCCGCGCCGCGGAGATCGCGGCGGCGGGCGGCCATCACCTGCTCCTGACCGGCCCGCCCGGAGCGGGCAAGACCATGGTCGCGCGCCGGCTTCCGGGCATCCTCGCTCCCCTCTCGGACGCCGAGGCCCTCGAAGTCACGCGCGTCCACTCCGTGGCCGGAACGCTTCCCGCCGGCGCGGGACTGATCCAGACCCCTCCCTTTCGCGCTCCGCATCACGGGATCTCGGCGCCGGGCCTCGTCGGCGGCGGCGCGCGGCCCGTTCCGGGCGAGATGTCCCTCGCGCACCGCGGCGCGCTTTTTCTCGACGAGATCGCCGAGTTCCGACGGGATGCCCTCGAGGCGATCCGCCAGCCCCTCGAGGAGCGCTCCATCTGTGTGGTGCGCGTCGGCGGGGCCTGCGTCTTTCCCTGCGACGTCCTGCTCGTCGCCGCGATGAACCCGTGTCCCTGCGGCTTCGCCGGCGATCCGCGCCGCGCCTGCAGCTGCGACCCGCGAGAACGCTCCCGCTACGCCCGCAAGTTGTCCGGCCCGCTGCTCGATCGGATCGACCTCCACGTCGTCCTGCGCGATCTGGCGTGGACGGAGCTGCGGGGCCCGGCGAACGGCGAGCCGTCCTCGGCGATCCGCGGCCGCGTCGAGAAGGCGCGCGCCCGGGCCGCGTCGCGCCGCGGCGGCACGCCGGGGTTCCGCAACGGCGATCTCACTCCGCCGGAGCTCCTGCAGCACGGCCGGCTCGACCGCGCCGGCGCCCGCGTCCTCGAAATCGCGGTCGAGCGGCTGCACCTCTCGGCCCGCGCGATCCATCGCGCTCTCCGCGTCGCTCGGACGATCGCCGATCTCGACGAAAGCGAACAGGTCCTCTCGACGCACCTGTCCGAAGCCCTGTCCTTTCGACCGCTCCGTGCGTCGCCGATTTCCTGACCGATCGAGCAGGGTTGACAGACCCGGAAGCGGCTCATAGGATCGAGGGTAACCAGATCCGGGGCGTCGACTCCGGTCAAGACTCTCGAACAGGCTCGGGGCAGGCGTACACGGGAGAGGCCTGTGCGGTGCCGGGAAGGAGAACCGGTGAAATACAACACGATCATTTTCGTGCCGCACGCCCGGGCCCGGTTCCGAAAGCTCACGATCTCCTCCCGCTTCCTCGCCCTCGCCGCGGCCTCCGTCGCCGCCGTGCTCGTGGCGGCCGTGGCTTTCGCGTGGGCCTACCTCGGTTCGGCGCGACGCGACCGCGAGTACCGCTTTGCGCTGGCCGAAAATGCGCGCCTCCGTTCCACGACCGCCGACCTGCATCAACGGCTCGACGGAATCTCCAAGCGGATGTCCGATTTCGAGACGCGCACGCGCCGGCTCGCGATCGTGGCCGGCCTGACCGACACCCGCCAGGGCGTGGGCGGCCCGGGCATCGCTCCCGAGACGGCCGGCTCCGACTGGCGCTATCAGAGCGCTCTGCTCGATACCCGGCTCTCCCTGCTCGAAAAGCAGTTCTCGCACCGCTCGGCCCAGATCGCGTCCACTCCGACCGTCTGGCCGGTGCGCGGCGCCGTCAGCTCGGGATTCGGCCTCCGCAGCGACCCGTTCACGCACGGCTCCGCGTCCCACGAAGGCATCGATATTTCGACGTCCCGGGGCGAGCCCGTGCTCGCCACGGCCGACGGTACCGTCCTCGCCTCCGGCTGGGCCGGCGAATACGGCCGGGCGATCGAGATCGTGCACAACGACCGTTACGTGACGCTCTTCGGCCACCTCCAGGAGACGCTCGTCGAGGAGGGCCAGGTCGTGCGCCGCGGCGACCGGGTCGGCCTCGTTGGCTCCACCGGGCGATCCACCGCGCCGCACCTCCATTACGAGGTCCGCGTGGACGGCCGGCCGGTCAATCCGCTCGAGTACATCCTCGAATCGCGCTAATCCCGCGCCCGCGCCTCCCGCCCCCGCGTTCCGCCTCGTCCTCGACTCGCCCGCCCATCCGAAATAAACTCCCGCCCCTCAGGTGTTAACCGCCAAACATGATCGACCGCGTCCTCGCCAAAGTTTTCGGCACGCAGCACGAGCGCGACCTCAAGAAGCTCGCCCCGCGCGTGGCCAGGATCAACGCCCTCGAGCCCGGGATCCAGAAGCTCTCGGACGAGGCCCTCCGGGCGAAGACAGGCGAGTTCCGGGCGCGGATCGCGAAAGCCCTCGAGGGCGTCGGCGTCCATGAGGACGGCAAAAAGGCCGTCGACGACCTCAAGGCCGCCCGCAACGCGGTCCTCGACGAGATCCTCGAGGAGGCCTTCGCCGTGGCCCGCGAAGCTTCCGTGCGCGCGCTGGGCATGCGCCCCTTCGACGTGCAGCTGATCGGCGGCATGGTCCTCCACCAGGGCAAGATCGCCGAGATGAAGACGGGCGAGGGCAAGACGCTCGTCGCGACCATGCCGGTCTACCTGAACGCCCTGACCGGCCGGGGCGTGCACGTCGTGACCGTCAACGACTACCTGGCCCGCCGCGACGCCGACTGGATGGGCAAGATCTACCGCTTCCTCGGCCTGACGGTCGGCTGCATCCAGAACAGCCTCCTCGACGACGAGCGCCAGAAGGCCTACGCCTGCGACGTCACCTACGGGACGAACAACGAGTTCGGCTTCGACTACCTGCGCGACAACATGAAGTTCGAGCTCGAGAGCATGGTCCAGCGGGGCCACGTCTACGCGATCGTCGACGAGGTCGACTCGATCCTCATCGACGAGGCCCGCACGCCGCTCATCATCTCGGGCCCCTCGGAAGAGAACACCGACGTCTACTACCGCTGTAACCGCGTCATCCCGCACCTCGCGAAAGGCACCGAGGAGAAGGACAAGCACGGCAACAAGTTCACGACCGGCGACTATCTCGTGGACGAGAAGGCGCGCACCGCGGTCCTGACCGAGGAGGGCGTCGCCAAGGCGGAGAAGCACCTCGGCGATCGACAACATGTACGACCTCCACAACATCGATCTCCTCCACGGCGTCGAGCAGGCGCTGCGGGCCCATGCGCTCTACCGGCGGGACGTCGAGTACATGATCAAGGACGGCCAGGTCCTCATCGTCGACGAGTTCACCGGCCGCGTTCTCCCCGGCCGCCGCTGGTCGGACGGGCTCCACCAGGCGGTCGAGGCCAAGGAGAACGTCAAGATCGAGCGGGAGAACCAGACGCTCGCGACGATCACGCTGCAGAACTACTTCCGCCTCTACGAGAAGCTCGCGGGCATGACCGGCACGGCCGACACCGAGGCGTCGGAGTTCCACCAGATCTACAAGCTCGACGTCGTCGTCATCCCGACCAACCAGCCCATGATCCGGGCGGACCACCAGGACGTCGTGTATGCCTCGGAGCGCGAGAAATACGACGCCGTCGCGGAC
The DNA here is from genome assembly GCA_963782585.1 of uncultured Acidobacteriota bacterium. Taxonomy (GTDB): domain Bacteria; phylum Acidobacteriota; class Thermoanaerobaculia; order UBA5066; family Gp7-AA6; genus DAHUXD01. The sequence continues at coordinate 140,296 of CAWAKL010000006.1, read as the reverse complement.
GAGATCCTCCAGCTGCGGGAAAACGGCCAGCCGGTTCTCGTCGGCACGGTCTCCATCGAAAAGTCCGAGCGGCTGTCGGAGCTTCTGAAGAAGCGCAAGGTCCCGCACGTCGTCCTCAATGCCAAGTTTCACGAGAAGGAGGCCGAGATCGTCGTCCAGGCCGGACGCTCCGGCTCGGTGACGATCGCGACCAACATGGCCGGCCGCGGCACCGACATCGTCCTCGGCGGCAACCCGGAAGCCGTCGCCTCGCACGAGCTGCGGGACGTCGAGGACGCGGCCGAGCGCGAGCGGCGCCTGGCGAAGCTCCACGAGAGCTGCGCCGAAGACAAGAAGAAGGTCCTCGCGGCCGGCGGCCTCCACATCATCGGCACCGAGCGCCACGAGTCCCGGCGCGTCGACAACCAGCTCCGCGGCCGTTCGGGACGGCAGGGCGATCCGGGCTCCTCCCGCTTCTACCTCTCCCTCGAGGACGACCTGATGCGCATCTTCGGGTCGGACCGCCTCCAGAACATCATGCGCCGCCTCGGCATGGAGGAGGGCGTGCCCATCGAGCACGGCATGGTCTCCCGCTCGATCGAGCGCGCGCAGAAGCAGGTCGAGGGACGCAACTTCGAGACGCGCAAGCACCTGCTCGAGTACGACGACGTCATGAACCGGCAGCGCGAGGAGATCTACGGCATGCGCCGCGGGATCCTCAAGGGCGAGCTTTCGCGCGACCACGTCCTCGGCCTCGCAGAGACGATCCTCGACTACATCCTCGGGCGCCATCTCAACGAGGACAAGTCGCCCGCCGATTGGGACCTGGCGGCCTGCGATCTCGACCTCGGCGAGTACTTCGGCATCAAGCCCGGCACGGTGGCGTATACCGGCAAGAGCCGCGAAGAGCTCCGCGAGGAGATCTGGAAGACGCTTCTCGCAGTCTACGACCGCAAGGAATCCATTCTGGGTCCGGAGATGATGCGGACGCACGAGAAGTTCGTCATGCTGCAGGTCGTCGACCAGCAGTGGAAGGACCACCTCCTCGCGATCGATCACCTCAAGGAAGGCATCGGGCTGCGCGGCTACGGCCAGCGGGACCCGCTCATCGAGTACAAGAAGGAGTCCTTCGAGCTCTTCACGCTCATGAAGGAGCGGATCGAGGACCAGAACGTCCAGTACCTCTTCAAGCTCCAGCCGGTGCCGCGGGAAGAGGCCGATGCAGCGGGCGAGGCGTCGGCCGCTCCGCGCCGCGCGCCGGCCGCCATGCCCGCGCGGCGGGCTCCGTCGAACGTGAACTACTCTTACGGAGCCGCGGCCTCCGGAGGGCAGGACGCCAAGGTCGAGACGATCCAGCGACAGGCTCCCAAGGTCGGCCGCAACGATCCGTGCCCGTGCGGCTCGGGCAAGAAGTACAAGAAGTGCCACGGCGCAGCGGCGGCAGGAGCGTGATGGCGAAGCCCACGAAACACGGATCCGAAGAGTCGATTCCCCTGGCCCTCACCTTCGACGACGTTCTCCTGCTTCCGGCGCATTCCGAGGTGCATCCTCGCGAAGTGGACCTCTCGACGAGCCTCACCTCCGAAATCGCTCTCAACATCCCGGTCATCTCGTCCGCCATGGACACCGTCACGGAGTCGCGGCTCGCGATCGCCATGGCGCAGCAGGGCGGCCTCGGCGTGATCCACAAGAACCTCTCGATCGAGTCTCAGGCGGCCGAGGTCGACAAGGTCAAGCGATCCGAGTCCGGGATGATCGTCGACCCGGTGACCTGCCGGCCCGAGCAATCGATCGTCGAGGCGCTCGAGCTGATGTCGCGCTTCAAGATCTCCGGCGTTCCGGTCGTCGACAAGGCCGGCAAGCTCGTCGGGATCCTGACCAACCGCGACCTGCGATTCGAGACCCGGCTCGACAAGCCGATCTCCGCGCGGATGACGCGGAAGAACCTCATCACCACGCCGGTCGGTACCACCCTCGAGCAGGCCAAAGAGCTCCTCCACAAGTACCGGATCGAGAAGCTCCTCGTCGTGGACCGCGCCGGGAGCCTGAAGGGCCTCATCACGGTCAAGGACATCCAGAAGGCCATCAAGTATCCCAACGCCGCCAAGGACAGCCTCGGGCGGCTGCGCGTCGGCGCCGCCATCGGCGTCACCCGGGACATCCTCGACCGCTCCCGCGCGCTCGTGCAGGCCAAGGTCGACGTCCTCGTGCTCGACTCCTCCCACGGCCACAGCCAGGGCGTGCTCGACGCCCTGAAGCTCGTCCGCAAGCGCTTCCCGTCGACCCCGATCATCGCCGGCAACGTCGCGACGGAGGAGGGAGCGCGGGACCTGGTCCGGCGGGGCGCCGACGCCGTCAAGGTCGGCATCGGCCCGGGCTCGATCTGCACCACGCGGGTCGTCACGGGCGCCGGCGTGCCCCAGATCCACGCCATCCGCGAATGCGCGAAGGCGACGCGGGGAACGAAGGTGCCCCTCATCGCCGACGGGGGCATCAAGTTTTCGGGCGACATCACGAAGGCCATGGCGGCCGGCGCTCACGTGGTGATGATCGGATCGCTGCTGGCCGGGACCGAGGAATCGCCTGGAGAAACGATCCTCTACCAGGGACGCACGTTCAAGGCGTATCGCGGGATGGGCTCGCTCGGCGCGATGAAGGCCGGCTCGTCCGACCGCTACTTCCAGGAGTCCATGGACTCCGAGACCCCGTCGGTCTCGGCGAACGGCCCTTCGCTCTCGAAGCTCGTCCCCGAGGGCATCGAGGGAATGGTGCCGTACAAGGGCTCGGTCGAAGGCCTCGTGGCGCAGCTGACCGGTGGCGTCCGCTCGGGCATGGGTCTGGCCGGCTGCCGGAACATCGAGGAGCTGCGGACGAAGTCGAAGCTCATCCGCATCACCGCCGCGGGCCTGAAGGAATCGCACGCCCACGACGTCATCATCACGAAGGAAGCGCCGAACTACCGGAGAGAAGACTAAGGGTTGAGCGTCAGGGGTTGAGCGCGAGCTCTCAACTCTTCTTCTTTTTCCCCTTCTCTTTCACTTCCGCGTCCTTCGCCCACTTCTCCTGGCGAAGCTTGAGCACCGCCTCCAGCCGGCGCGCGAGATCGGCCTCCTCGCCCGACGCGCGGGGCCGGTAGTACCGCCGGCCGCGCAGGACATCGGGCAGGCATTCGATGCCGCCCACGCCCTCCGGCTCGTCCGGGGCATATCGGTAGCCGCGGCCATAGCCCACTTCCCGCATGAGCTTCGTCACGGCGTTCCGGATGACGGCCGGCACCGGCTCCGCCGGCTTCTCGGCCACGTCGCGCTTGGCCTCGCCCTCGGCTTCGTAGAGGGCCGTGGACTTCGGCGCCAGCGCGCAGTAGACCGCGGCCTCCGCGAGAGCGAGGGAGCCCTCGGGCATTCCGAGAAAGTCGTAGGCATCCTTCCCGTCGAGGGCGATGCGCAGCGCCCGTGGATCCGCGAGGCCGATGTCCTCCGAGGCGAAACGCACGATGCGCCTGGCCACGTAGAGCGGGTCCTCCCCCGCTTCGAGCATCCGCACGAGCCAGTACACCGTGGCATCCGGGTCGGACTCGCGCATGGATTTGTGGAGGGCGGAAATGAGGTTGTAGTGCTCCTCGCCGGCCTTGTCGTAGAGGAGAACCTTGCGCTGGAGCAGATCGCGCAGGCGGCCGGCCTCGATGGTCTTCGTACGGTCCGCCTCCGCGTCGGCCGCCGCCGCCTCGAGCAGATTCAGGGCCCGCCGGGCGTCGCCCCCGGAGGCCTGGGCGATGAAAGAGAGAGCGTCGTCGTCGAGCCGGAAGTCCCGGGCGCCGAACCCGCGCGTCATGTCGCGGAGCGCGCGCCCGACGATCCGGGCGATCGCCTCCCCCGCCAGAGGCTCGAGGACGACGACCTTGCAGCGCGACAGGAGCGCCCCGTTGAGCTCGAAGGAGGGGTTCTCGGTCGTCGCGCCCACGAGCACCACGTCCCCGGCTTCGACGAAGGGCAGAAAGACGTCCTGCTGGGAGCGGTTGAAGCGGTGGATCTCGTCGAGAAAGAGGATGGTCCGCTTGTGCGACCGCAGCCGCCTGGCCTCCTCGAGGACCTCGCGCATCTCCTTCACGCCGGTGGCCACCGCCGAGTACGAAACGAAATGCGAAGAGGTCTGCGAGGCGATCAGACGGGCGAGCGTCGTCTTGCCGACGCCGGGAGGGCCCCACAGGATCAGCGACGGGACACGGTCCTCGGAGATCGCTCGCCGCAGAAAGCCGTTGGCGCCGACGACCTCGTCCGGCCCCTCGACCTCGTCGAGCGACCGCGGCCGCATGCGGTCCGCGAGCGGCGTCAACGCCGCGGAGCTTCCTTTCGGGGAGGGTCCGGCTTCCGGAGAAGGCGGATCGAAGAGGTCCCGGGTCACCGGTGAGCCGCCTCGAGCGAGCGCCGGCACGTTTCGGAGCAGACCGAGATGGTCTCGCCGTCCCGCCGGGCGGGCAGCGCGAGCCGGCGGTCGATCCAGGTGCCGCAGACGGGGTCGCGCACCATGTCGCCCTCGCGCACGGAAGGCGCGTTCGGGCGCCCCGGCGCGCCCCGGCGTCGCACCGCCTCGAAGAAAATCCGAAGCCCGCGGAGCACCGTCAGAAGGGCGAAGAGCGCGAAGACGAGAAGGACGGCGCGGGCCATGGCCGGCGGCTCAGGCTCCCGCACGCAGGCTCGAGATCTGGGTCTGGATGCGGTCGAGCTGGGGGATCTCGGGGTGTCGCTTCTGGAGCTCGTCGAAGAGCCGCTGCGCCTCGGCCGGATCGCGCCGATCGAATGCCTCGATCAGAACCCAGTTCAGCAGCGACTGCCAGTGCTCGGGGTCCGCGTCCCGGGCTTTCTTGAAGTAGGCGACGGCCAGCTCGAACTCTCCCGTGTTGCGATGCGCCGCGCCGAGGTCCGAGAGGAGGTTCGGGTCGTTCGGAGCCTTCCGCCTCGCCTTCTCGTACGCGGCGATGGCCCCGTCCCACTCCTCGCGGTCGTAGTGATGGTTCCCGAGTCGGGTGAGCAGCTGCGGGTTCTCGGGGTCCCGCTCGACCGACTGCGTCAACTCGGCCAGGAGCGCTGCCGCCCGCCGCGGACGCCGGAGCGGGCATCGCGGCGCTGCCGCCACGGGGGCGCCCTCCGCCGCCCGCGAAGTACCCCGCCGAAAAGCCGACCAGGCCTCCGACGAGGAGCGCGACGACGATTCTCGGAGCGGCGGATTTCGCCGGCGTTTCCACGCCGGCATTCTCTCAGATCCGCGCGAGGTTCGGCGCTCGGCTCAAGGGCTCACGATGACCGTTCCGAACATCTTCAGGTCGATGTGAACGAGGCAGAAGTAGGGGAAGGTCCCCGCCGTGCCGAACGTGTAATCGAACGTGCCCGAGCTCATGGTCCCCGAGTCCCAGAGCCCGTCTCCGGTGCACGGAGGACAGGGCCCCGACGTGGTGGTGTGATCCATGCCCGGATCGTCCCAGGTCCAGCGAATGGTCGTCCCCACGCTGATCGTCGAGGTGCTGTTGTTGCTGACCTCGTCGACGAACTGCGGTGAGCCCAATCTGAAACGCAGGTAGACGATCCGCACGGGCCCGGGCGTCGCCGTCGGCGTCCGGGTCCTCGTCCGGGTCGGAGTCCGGGTTCGGGTCTGCGTCGCGGTCGGTGCGCCCGGCGTGACAGTCTGGACCGGCGTGAGGGGCTGCTGGGGCTCATCCTCCGCGCCGACGACGAAGATCGGATCCTGCGTGTGGTTGTCGAGGACCGCGGCGTACGAGAAGATCTCGTGCGAGGCCGTGACCACGATGACGGCGTTGCTCGTCGCGTGTCCCCCCTGCCCCGCGGCGTTGAAGATGCCGTTTACCTGCACCCCCGAGTGCGCCGCCACGTTGCGCGTCACCGAGTTGCCGACCTGCGCGCCTCCGTCGATGATCCGGAAGGTCACATCGACGGCCGCGTCTTCCCGGTTGAAGATGCCGACGTTCGTGCGGAAACCCTCATTGGGCCCGCCGTTTCGGATCGAGGTCAGCACCGTCGTCGCGTGCGCCTCGGAGTTCCGCAGGCCCGGGATGAACATGCCGACCGTGGGTTGGGGCGCCGTGGAGTAGAGGCGGCTGGTCACCACGAGCTGGTCGCCGCTGCCGGAGTGCTCGAACTCCACACCGCCCGCCGTGTTGGGCGCCTGGAAGGTGTTCTGGACGATGTCGTCGAACGCGCGGGACTCCCGCGGCTCCAGGACGAACGGCACGTCCGGCGTCCCGACCGCCGTGCAGGAGATGAAGCAGCGGTAGCGCGCCGTCACCTCGAGCGCGTCCGTGTACGACGTGTTGAAGGCCCTCACGTCCGAGAAGAAGGGGGCGCCGCCCACGATCGACGCCGCCGCCGGAAGCGTCAGATCCTCCGCCTGAGCCGAAGCCATGAGAACAGCCAGGGTCAGCCCGAGCGCGCTCCCGCACCGCCGGAGATGGCGACCCCATCTCAAAAACGGAAGCCTCTTGAAACCCATGGTCGGTTGCAGGGAGCCTAGCTCAAGACAACTCGGGCGTACCAAACAAAACGGGGCGGCCGAAGCCGCCCCGTGGAAGATCCGAAATGGAGACCGACTCAGTGAGACGACGCGGCGCGCAGAACCGCCGTGCCGGTCGCGCGCGAGACCGCCGCGGCGCGGCTCGAGGCGGACCGAGCGAGCGCCTTGTCGACCTGGCGCTCGACTTCTTTCTCGTCGAGGTTGTTGATGACCGCGATCTCGGACACGATCAGGTACTTGGCCCGCTCGTACATCTTTTTCTCCCGGAACGAGAGCGTCTTGCGGGAGGAGATGTAGTTGAGCGTCTTCAGGACGTCCGCGATGGCATTCAGCTCTCCCGACTTCATCTTGTCGAGATTCTGCTTGTACCGGCCCTTCCAGTCCCCCGTCGCGGAGAACCGGCCATCACCCAGGGTCTTCATCAGACCCGTGATGTCCTTGCGCTGGGTCAGCCGGCGCAGTCCGATCAGGCTCGTATTGCCGACGGGGACCATCACCCGGGAATTGTTGGACAGGAGACGGAGATGATAGAAGCTCCGCGGGGCCACCGGCTCCGTCGCGAACCCCTCGCCGATCTTTTCGACGACCGAGACCCCGTGGTTGGGGTACACGATCTTCTCTCCCACCTTAAATCCCACTCGCGCCTCCTCGAATATAGATAAAAAAGATCTGATCCGGGAACCGCGGATTATAGGCAAAAGTCGGTCGAAATACAAGGTTTGCGCCCCATTTGCGCGCCAAGAACTTATGCTGTAGCAGCAACTTACTGGCGCCCTGTGCGCTCGGTCACAAGGACAGGAAAGGGACAGGGTGTGAGCGAAAAACCCTTCGCCTGTAAGGCGATCCGGGCGCGTCGTCCTCGTCTCAGGACGCTCGACGGGCGCGCATTGGACGCCGGGACTCGCCGAGCTCGGCGAGCATTTCGTCGATTTTGGACAGACCCTGCCGGACCTTCCCGATGTCGTAGCCGTAGCCGATGCGCACGTATTTGCCGATTCCGAAGTGGCCGCCGGGAGTGATCAGCACGGACTTTTCCCGGCGCAGCCGGTCGAAGAGCGCGACCGAGCCGACCCGAAGCCGGTAGCGGACCAGGCCAATTGCGCCGGCGAGCGGCGGGATCAGCTCGAGTGTCCCCTCGTGCCCGCGCACCCAGGCCTCGAGCACGGGCAGCTGGCGTCGGATGATCCCCCGGGTCCTCGAGAGAATCGCGTCCCGGCGGCGCGGCTCCATGGCTATCCGGGCCAGCCGGTCCGACAGCATCGAAGGAGTCAGGGTCGTGTAGTCCTGGTAGGACCACAACCTCGCCGTCTGTGCGGCGGGCGCCACGATCCAGCCGATCCGAAGACCCGGCAGGCCGAACGCCTTGGAGAGGCCGGCGGTCACGATGACCTTTCCGTATCGGCCCCAGAACGTCGGCGATGGGGCATCCGCGACGACCTCGGCCCCGCGGTAGACCTCGTCGGAGACGATCCATGCACCCACCCTCCGCGCAGCCTTCACGACCGCATCCATCTCGTCCTCGGTGAGGACAGCGCCCGTCGGGTTGTTCGGGTTCGTGACCATGATGATCCGCGTCCGCTTCGTAACGGAGCGGCTCAGGCTGTCGAGGTCGAGGGCCCAGCGCCTCCCGGGGCCGCGGGTCTCGACCAGCCGGAATCCGTCCGCCCGGCCGGCGTAGGCGCGGGCGAGCCCCCATCCCTGCAGGTAGGACGGAAGCATCACGGCGGCCCGATCGCTCTTCTCGAGGAGGCCCCAGAGCGTCGTGTAGTTCGCTTCCGAGGTCCCATTCGTCACGAGGACGTTGGCCGCCGTCGCTCCCGGATAGAAGAGGGCGATCCGCTCCCGCAGAAGCTGCGAGCCGTTGGCCTCGGGGTACTTGAGAGCCGTCCCCAGGAACTCCTCGGAAGCGCCCTCGAGGAGCTCTTCTACCCGCAGCGGGAGGACCCCGCTTTCGGAGAGGTTCCAGCGGACCTCGTTCTCGTAGAGGCACTGGGTCCGCTCCATCTGAAACCGGTCGATGCGCATCGGTGTGGCCTCGGAGGAGGCGGGATCGTATCAGCGGCTTCGCGCCGGACCTCCTTGGGCCGCCGCGCGAAAAAAATGGCGATGCCCCCTGTTTTTGTCTACGGAGCCAAATAGTATTGACCTCCGGTCATTCCAAAAGGAGGAGAACATGGATACTCGGTTTCCCGTCAGAGTCTCGAAGGGATCGCTCCTGGCGCTCGCCGTCCTCTGTCTCACCACGGCCGAGACGGCGGTCGGCGCATCAGGAGACAAAGCGGGGCCATCCGCCCCGATCCGACCTCGCTTCACCACCGCCGTGGCCTTCGACGTGTCTCCGCCCCTTCGAACGATGGCTCCGAACGCGCGCGTCGGAAAGCCCGTGGCGGAGGAGCTCAAGGAAATCCGAAAGGAGCGCGGAAACATCCCCACCGATCGAGGCCACTCCCCCGACGGCGCCCTGCAGGGACCGCCGGGCTCGACGATCGCGCCGAGCCTCGCGATCAACCCGCCGTCGCTGACCTTCGAGGGCGTCAGCAACGAGGACAACTTCGACATCTTCGGCTTCCGCGTTGCTCCTCCGGACCCGGTGGGCGACGTCGGGCCGAACCACTACGTCGAGATGGTGAACCTGGTCTACGCCGTCTATGACAAGTCGGGCAATCTCCTCGTCGGCCCCGTCGACACCGGGACGCTCTGGGCGAACTTTCCGGTGGAAGATTGCACCGACCCGTCCGGCGACCCCATCGTCATCCACGATCAGCTCGAGGACCGCTGGGTCCTGAGCCAGTTCACGACCCGCGGCCTCGCCGACCCGACTCTGCCCTTCTACAACTGCGTGGCCATCTCGGCGACGAGTGACCCGACCGGCTCCTACTATCGCTACGCGTTCATCACGCAGGCGGACACGGCGGATGGCGGGTTCTTCTTCCCGGACTATCCCAAGTACGGAAACTGGAAGAAGTCCTACGTACTCACCTCCCGCGACTTCGGCTCAGTTGATGAGTACGGCATCAGCGTGTACGCCCTCGAGAAAAACAAGATGATCGCCGGCAACCCCAACGCCCGGGCAGTGCAGTTCTTCCTCGACTCGAACAACGTACCGCTCAGTCTGATTGGTGACGGCCTGCTCCCCGCGGACCTCGACGGTGACCGCCAGCCCAGCGAGCACGCCGCCATCCCGATCATCGGGACTCAGGACAATGACGCTCCTTACGGCGCAACGGTCGACGCCGTGAACATCTGGGATCTCCACATCAAGTGGCAGGCGAATCCGGCTGCTTCGATCGTCTTCCGCGGATCCTTCCCGGTCGCGGCGTTCGATTCGATCTACCCGTGCAACGACCCCGCCGTCGTGGGAGATGACGGGCGCGATTGTCTTCCCCAGCCCGGGGTCAACGACCCCACGCGCGAGCTCGACATCCTGTCTTATCGCCAGCGCCCGACCTGGCGCGCCGCCTACCGAAACTTCAAGAACTACGAAGCGATCGTCACGAATCAGGCCGTCGAGGCCCTGCCGAACGTCGCCGGCGTACGCTGGTACGAGATCCGGCGCAGCGGAACGACGTACACCATCCACCAGCAAGGAACGTTCGCTCCCGGAGACGGCGTGCACCGCTGGATGGGCTCGATCGCCCAGGACAAGAAAGGCAACATGGCCCTCGGCTACAGCGTCGTGAACGGCGTCAACGTGAAGCCCGGCAGCCGCTACACGGGACGGCTCGCCGGCGATCCGGCCGGAACGATGACGCTCGGTGAGGCGAGCATCGTCGAAGGCACGGGCGTCCAGATGACCGTCAATTCCCGGTGGGGCGACTACACGTCCATGAACATCGATCCGAAAGACGACTGCACCTTCTGGTACGTCAACCAGTACTACCAGGTCGACGGGGTGATCGGCGTCAACACGGTCCCCTGGCAGACGAGAATCGGAAGCTTCAAGATCCCCGGCTGCAACTAGGACATCGCCGTTCTCGGGCGGGTCGGCGCGCTTTGCGTCGGCCCGCCCACAATTCTGCCCGGACACCTGGCCGTTCCGGCGGACGCTGCCAATCTGCTCGCCGTTTGCCGCGAGCCGGACGAGCACGTATCCTGCGAGCGTTTCCGCCGATGGGCATCTGATGACAGAGAAGATTGTGGACGCCATAGTCATTCACGGGCCGGGACGGTCCGGGACGACACTTCTGAGTCAGATGCTCTCCACGCATTCCGGGCTCGCCTGGATATCGGGTTATGTCAACCGTTTTCCCGGTCATCCCGCTCTGGCCGTGCTCAACCGCGTGATGTCCATCGACGCGGTGGAACGGCTGAGTCGTCCCATGCGCTTCTGGCCTCGACCCGCCGAGGCCTACCTGTTCTGGAATCACTACTTTCCGTACTTCTCTGAGCCGGAGATCCGTGACGACAGGAAGCCACGGGATCGCCCGGAAGAATGCATCACGTCCATCCGACGAGTTCAGCAGTACCACGGCAAGCCTCGATTCATCACGAAGATCACCGGCGCGCCGCGGGCCAGAGAGCTGGCGATGGTCTTCGACAACCCGCATGTCGTGTACATCCACCGGGATCCCCGGGCGGTCGTGGCGTCGTACTACAAACAGAGGTGGGGATACAAAAACGCGCCCGACCGTTTTGCACAAAAAACAGAGATCGAGCTTCTGTCGGAGTACGTCCAAAGGTATCTGGCGAGCTTCGAGGGCCGAGACGCCTTGAAGGCATTCCAGTTCTGCGACGTTCTCTATGAAGAAATGGTGGATGGACTGGATCCCTTCTTTCGGAAGTTGCTTTCGCGGCTGGGCCTTCCGCCGGAACGAGCCTTCTTCGACCGATTGACGTCCTGGACCATGGACAAACAGGCCAACCAGACCTGGCGAAAACAATTGTCCAGGGATGGAATCGCTTTTCTCGATGATTCCCTCAAGGAACACATCGACTTCACGGAAGCCCTGCGAGGCAAGTCCATCTAACCGGCCGCTCAGGGCACGGTGACGACGACCTTGCCGGTCGTCCCGCGGCTCGCGAGCGCCCGATGCGCGTCCGGGAGCCGCTCGAACTCGAACCGCGGGCCGAGGATCGGACGAATTCGTCCTTCTTTCCACAACGCGAAGATCTCGCCCGCGGCCCGCCGCATTTCGCCCGTCCGATCCGGCAGAAGCGAGAGATTGAAGCCGATGAGCGTACGGCAGGACTGGATCACGCTGTAGGGCGAGAAGAGACCCATGCCGAAGAGCTCCTGCGCCGCGGTCCACTTGGCGACTCCGCCCGCGCCCGAAGCGGCGGCGAAGCCATAAAGGACGTAGCGGCCGCCGGCATCCAGCCGCGGCCAGAGTCTCCCGAAGAGGCGGCCGCCCACCGCATCGAGCACGACGTCCGCGCGGCCGCCGAAGAGGCGGCCGAGGTGGTCGTCCGCCGCAGCGTACACTCCGGCCGACGCGGCGCCCAGCTCGAGACAGAGAGGGACCTTCGCATCCGACCCAACCAGGGCGAGCGTCTTCGCTCCGCGCTCCCGAAGGATCTGAAGGAGCGCCGTTCCGACGCCGCCGGCCGCAGCCGTGACCACGACGCGATCCTCGGCCGAGATCTGCGCTCGATGACACGCGTACCAGGCCGTCAGGAAGACAACCGGCATGGCGGCGGCCTCGACCAGGTCGACCCCCTCCGGCAGCGGGTAGACCCGCACCGCCGGCACGGCGACTTTCTCCGCGTGGCCGCCGAAAATCGGCACGGCCACGACCCGCTGCCCCGTCGTAAGCCCGGCCACGCCGGCCCCCAGCGCTTCGATCGTTCCCGAAATCTCCATGCCCGGAACGAACGGCGGCTTCGGAGTTCGCGGGTAGTCGCCCGACCGCACGAACAGATCGGCGAAGTTGAGGCCGATCGCCGCGGTGCGCACGAGGACTTCGCCTTCGGCCGGAACCGGGTCTGGCCGCTCCCGAAGCCGCAGCCTCTCGGGCGCTCCGTAGTGGTCGACGACCCAGGCGCGGGTGGAAAGCACTGGCCGGCATTATCCGCCGCCGCTCCCGGCGGCTCGTTCCGGTGTACGCTGGATGTCGGCAACCCAAACTTGTTGAGTGAATAACCCCGATCCAGGCCGGGACCCATGAGCGAGCCATCTTCGGACGTCCGGAATCGAGACAGAGCCGGCCAGCCCGTCGGGCGTGGCCCTCGCAGAATCCTCGCTTCGGCCCTGATCTTCGGAGCTGCGGCGATCCTGAGCGTTCTGGCGGGCTCCGCCGACGCCGAGCGAAACCCCATACGGGTATCCCTCGACGCGCGGCTCTGGAGAACGCTCAAACGCGCCGGATTCACGGGGCGCATCGAGTCCACCCTCGAACGACGCCTCGGACGTCCGGTGAACTCCGATCTCGCGAAGATCGGGAACGCGCTCTTCTTCGATCCCATCCTCGGCCTGCGCGGGGACAACGCCTGCGCCGGCTGCCACTCGCCCGCGCATGGGTTCGCCGACAGCCAGTCGATCGCCATCGGCGTGCAGAACAACGGCGTCGTCGGAGCGGGCCGCCGCGGGCTGCGAAACCAGCGCCGCTCGCCGAGCGTGCTCAACAGCGCCTTCTACCCGAAGCTCATGTGGAACGGACGCTTTCACAGCCCATCCGGAGATCCATTCGACAACTCCCTGGGCTTCGCTTTTCCCCCGCCCGAAGGCCTCGAGCGGTTCGCACCCTTCAGCCCGAGCGTCACGCACCTGCTCGCCGCTCAGGCGCACCTGCCATCCACCGAGCTCGTGGAGATGGCCGGGTTCACCGGAACCGGTGGCCCCTTCGACGACGGCTACGGGCACGCCGTTCCGCCGGCGGATGCGAACGGATCCACCAACGAACCGATTCGAACCGCCGTTCTGGATCTCGTCAACGCGGCGCCCGGTTACCGGACGGCCTTCGCGACCGTGTTCCCGGGCGTGGCGCAGGGCGACCCCATCACGTTCGCGATGCTCGGCCAGGCGATCGCCGAGTTCGAGTTCACCCTCACGTTCGCCGACGCCCCCGTGGATCGATTCATGCGGGGCGACCCGGGCGCCATGACCGACTCCCAGAAGCGGGGCGCCCTCCTCTTCTTCGGACGGTTCGGCTGCGCGCGCTGCCATTCCGTGGGGGGCGAGTCGAACGAGATGTTCAGCGACTTCCAGATGCACGTCGTCGCGGTCCCGCAGATCGCCCCCGCCTACGGCGTCGGTACGGGCAACGTGAAGTTCGACGGCCCGGGCGAGGACGAGGACTTCGGCCTGGAACAGATCACGCACGACCCCGCCGATCGCTACAAGTTCCGGACCTCGCCCCTGCGCAACATTGCCCTGCAGCCGGCGTTCTTTCACAACGGGGCCTTCACCAGCATCGAGGACGCGATCCGTCACTACATCAACCCCGCGCAGTCGGCCCGCGACTACAACGCGGTGGCCGCCGAGGTCGCGCCGGATCTGGCCTCCCGACTGGGCCCGGTCGAGCCGATGGTGGAGAGGCTGAGCCCCCTGCTGCCCACCCTGAGCGTCAAGGCCCAGGAGCTGAACGACCTGATCGCATTCGTCCGGGACGGTCTCCTCGACCCGCGGGCCACGCCGGAGAATCTGCTTCGACTGGTGCCCGCCGAGCTGCCGAGCGGCTTGCCGGGTCTGGTTTTCGAGACCCCAGCACCCTGACCACCCGCCAGGAGGACGCGGAGCGGTGGCATGCCTGTTGCGAAAGAAGTCCCCCGCAGAGCGAGAAGGCGCGGCGAACCCGGGTTTTTACCGTTTCCCCGGGCGAATCGGTTCCGAAGGAGAACGGACCGACAGGAACTGACGGCGCGCCTTCTCGCCGATTTACCGATGCCACGGCGTCGGGGCCGGCCCACAATCGCCCCATGAACCAGAAGCTCTTCCTCATCGGCGACGTGGCGGGTTTCACCCCGCAGATCGGGCGCCTCGTATCAATGATGAACTACGCCCGCCACACGACCCTCTCCGACGTCGACGGGATGACCGTTGACCAGCTCGACTACGTTCACGATCCGGAGAGCAACTCCATCGGCGCGCTTCTGCTCCACCTCGCCGCCGTCGACGTCTGGTACCAGGCCGCCACCTTCGAGAGTCGCGACCTTGGCGCGGACGAGATGCGGGAGTGGAGCGCCGGTCTCGACCTCGGAGCGAAGGCGAGGCGCGAGATTCGGGGACACGACCTGGACTACTACCGAAACACGCTCTCGCAGGTTCGCGCGAAGACTCTCGCCGAGCTCGCTGCGCGGGACGACGCCTGGCTCGAGGAACAGTCGCCGTTCTGGGAAGGCCTTCCGGCGAACAACTACTTCAAGTGGTTTCACGTCTTCGAGGACGAGCTCAACCACCGCGGGCAGATCCGCTGGCTCCGCAAGCGCGCGAAGGGCTAGGGGACTTGCCGCAGCGGATCGTTCTCGCCCCATGACGATTACCAACGAGGATATCGACGGCCTGACCGGGGCGTTCCGGGACGCGATCGCCGCAGCGGACCACGCCGGGAGGCTGCCGGAGGCGAGGGTTCGCGCGCTTCGAGCCAGACTCGAAAGTTCCCGGGACGGGGAGCCGCCGTCGATGACGTTTCGGGATCTCGACCGACTCCTGGGCCCCTTCGAGGCTCTCCCACCCGGGGTGCAAAGCTCACTGGTTCAGGAGGTCGAGGAGGACGAGCGCTGGCGCCTGCGAGGGTACGAGCTCGGGAATTGGCATCGTGGGGCCGTACGTCTTCTGAGAAGCCGGCGATACAGGCGCCTGGCGGGCAGCTTCACCTACCCGAGCGTCGTGCTCCTTCGGGACGGACCCCGGAGCCTTCTCTATGCGCTCCACGGGGCGGCGGCGCGCTGGAAGGGGCGGCACGCTTCGCGGCCATCCGCGGGTTCCCTGCTGCGTGCGGCGGGGCTCGACCCCCGTTCCCTGGTCGTCTACTACGCGCGCGGCCTCGCCCAGCCGGCCGGGTATCGGGGCTTCTGGCACGACCCGGCACGGAACGTCACCGTCGGATCCATACTCGGAGTCGATCTCGTCCCGACGGCCGAGGGGCTCTGGTACCTCGAGAGCAACCTGAATCCCGCGGTCCGGCCCGCCCGGACCGCCCTCTACGAGAAGGACGATCCCCTCGTGGTCAACCTCTGCCGCTTCGCGCAGGAAGGGGGATACCGCCGCCTCGTCGTCGTGATGCCGAACAACCAGAGAGCCGATCCGACCATGGCCGGGCGCTACGAGAAGGAGTCCGCGAGCTGGAAGATCCAGCTCACGCTTCTCGACGATGCGTACCTGCGCCGATCGCGCCATGACCAGACCTTTCGGGTGCCGGAGCCGCTCGAACCGGACACCCTCGTCGTGCGGATGAAGCTGTATCGAACGAACCTCGATGAAGTGTTCCACAGCAAGAGAGGAACTCATCGCGCTCTGAGGATCTACCAGGAGCAGTCGGCCGACAGGGATGTCCGCCTCCCGCCAATTTCGGACGATCCGACAGCGAGCCCGTACGATCCGAGACTGCCGTTTCCCAATCTGGTCTACAAGACCGAGCGAGACCGCGGGAACGGTCTCGTTTTCCTCAAGGCGTCTTCCCTGGAGAACGCGCGCGAGCTCGTCACTCGCGAAATCGAACAGAGACGACCCGCCAGGTGGAGCGACCGCCTGAGTGAACCCGTGGACCGGGTGTTCGACGACCACCGGGGAGTCTTTCAGCCCTACATCGTCGGCTCTCTGCTGGAGGATCGCCGTCTCTACTACGTCCGGGCACACGTGCTCCTGACGCCGGTCGGAGCGCAATACCTCTCGGCCCATCGGATCGTGAGCGGCACACCAGTTCCACAAGAGCTGCGCGACGGAATCGTGCGGGACCGGGCGCCTTACTTCTGGAAGTTCGTCACAGGCGCCCGATTCGCGCTGGTGCCGTCCGAAGAGGAGTCCGGCGTGGTGAAGGCCACACTCAGCGTGGCGCGTGGCCTTTCCGCAGCCGCCACGTACGGGTTCCAGACGCGCCCGGCGCCATGACGTGGAAGGATCCGAGCGCGTCGCCGGACCGATTGGATTTTCAGCGCCTCGCATCTATCATTTGCACTCCCTGCCGGAGTGGCGGAATGGCAGACGCAGGGGACTCAAAATCCCCCGCTCGCAAGGGCATGCCGGTTCGAGTCCGGCCTCCGGCACCACGCGCGCTCCCGGGACGGGGCCGCCGGCGCCTCAGTGCTCGAGCCCGTATTCCTTGATCTTGTTGTAGATCGTCTTGAGCGAGAGCTTCAAGAGCTCGGCCGTCTTCTTCTTGTTCCCGCGGGCGAACTCGAGCGTCTTGGAGATCAGCCTCCGCTCGACGTCGGCCAGCGAGTCGCCGACCGCGATCCGGACCACGGGCGGCTTGCGGCGCCGGGCCCGCGTCCGCGGCAGGGGCCGCGCGAGCACCGATCGAAGCACGGTGGGTCCGATCGTCGTCTCCGAGAGGCGCGCGGCGCGGTGCAGCGTCTCCTTCAGCTCGCGGACGTTGCCGGGCCAGTCGTGCGCCTGGAGGGCGTCCATGGCCTCGGCGTCGAGGAGCAGCGCGGGATCGATCTCCTCGAGAGACCGGCGGGCGAGCAGCGCGACGTCCCCTTCGCGTTCGCGCAGGGGCGGAAGATGCACGACCTCGTCCGAAAGCGCGCTGCGGAGCGACCGGGACAGTCTCCCCGCCTCGAGAGCCTCGCGAGGATCCTCGTCGATGCCGAGAATGAACCGGGTCGGGCCGCCGGCGGCGATCCGGGCGAGCAGGGCTTCCTGGAAAGCCGTCGACGTCGTCTCGACGTTCGACAGAAAGAGCGTGCCCGCGCCCGTCTGGCGCACCGCGAGCTCGAGCGACTCGCCCTCGGTGATGTAGGCGAATCGGCCGGCGCCGCGGCCGGAGAGGCGGTGCAGGGCAAGAGCGGCGACGTCTTTCTCGGTGCCGCACTCCCCCGTCAGCAGGACCGAGGCGTTCGAGGCGGCGGCCCGCTCGAGCGAGGCGAGGGCGGCGAGCCACCGCGGCGAGCGGCCGGGCAACGCGTCGCGAAGCTCGGCGCGCGCCAGCTTGACGCGCGCCTCTTCGGCTTCCGCGCCCTGGAGACGCCGGTCCGCGGCGGCGGCGCAGAGCTGCGCCACGCGCGCATCCGACACGGGCCGCCAGAGAAAGTCGTGGGCGCCGGAGGCGATTCCCCGATCGAGGTCCGCGGCGTCGACGAGGGCGTAAACGATCCGCCCGGATCCGTCTTTCCGAATCCGCGAGACGAGGCCCGAAGCGCCGGGGGACTCGAGGGCGGCAACGACGACGTCGGGCTCGAAAGCCGGCAGGGCGCGCTCGGCCTCGGCCACCTCCGAGAAGACCCGGACGGAGGCCCCGGCCGCCGCGAATCCCTGCCGCAGGGCGTCGCGGGAGGAGGCGTCAGGATCGAGGACGAGGACCTTCATGACCGGACCCCGGATTCTACACCGCCGGGCGGGGTTTCAGCGCCGGCCGGGGCCGATCCCGAGAGACGTCCAGAGGCCGTCGATGCGCTTCTTCACGTCCTCGCTCATCCGGATCTCGTCCGGCCACCGCCGCTCGAAGCCCTCTTCCTTCCACTTGCGCGTCGCGTCGATCCCCATCTTGCTGCCGTAGCACGGGAGGCGCGAGGCAAAGTCGAGCTCGTCGACCGGACCGCGGACGATCTCCACGTCGCGCTCCGGATCGATCGCGGTCAGCGCCCTCCAGAGAAGCTCGGGGCCGCCGCGGACGTCGACGTCCCGGTCGACGACGACGATCGTCTTCGTGAACATCATCTGTCCGGTGCCCCAGATGGCCTGCATCGTCTTGCGCGCGTGTCCCGGATAGCGCTTGTCGATCGCGACGATCATCAGGTTGTGGAAGATGCCCTCGACGGGCAGGTGCATGTCCACGATTTCCGGGATCGTCTTCTTGACCAGCGGCAGAAAGAGGCGCTCGACCGCTTCGCCCATGAAGCCGTCCTCCATCGGAGGCCGGCCGACGATCGTCGTGAGGTACGTCGGGTGCTCGCGCCGCGTCATCGCGGTGACGTGGAAGACCGGGAAGTCGTCGTCGAGCGAATAGAAACCGGTGTGGTCGCCGAAGGGCCCCTCGCGGCGCGCCTCGCCGGGGTCGACGTAGCCCTCGAGGACGATCTCGGCCTCGGCGGGAACGAGGAGGTCGACCGTCTTGCCGGCCGTCAGCGGAACGCCTTCTCCACGGAGAAATCCGGCGAAGAGAAACTCCGAGACTCCCGGAGGCAGCGGGGCGATTGCCGAAAACACGGTGGCCGGATCGCAGCCGATCGCAACCGCGACCTCCATCCGGCGCCCTTCGCGCGCGTAGCCGCGCGCCTGGCCCGCGCCGTCCTTGTGCTTCTGCCAGTGCATGCCGGTCGTCTTCTTGTCGTAGACCTGCATGCGGTACATGCCGACGTTGGTCTTGCCCGAGACGGGGTCCTTCGTGATCACGAGCGGCATCGTGATGAACGGTCCCGCATCCTGCGGCCAGCAGGTCAGCACGGGAAGCGCGCCGAGGTCCACCGCGTCGCCGGTCGCGACGACTTCCTGGCACGGGCCGCCGCGCACGGTTTTCGGGAACACCGCCGCGAGCTCGGTGACCTTCGGGATCGCCTTGAGCTTCTGGAGGATCCCCTCGGGGGGCTTGGGGTCGAGAAAGAACTCCAGGCGCGAGTCCCACTCTTCCCAGGACGAAAGCTCGAGGGCCTTCAGCATCCGCCGCCGCGTCCCGAAGAGATTGATCGCGACCGGAAGGGCCGAGCCCTCGACGTTCTCGAAGAGAAGCGCGGGACCGCCCGCCTTCACCACGCGGTCCGCGATCTCGGAAATCTCGAGCCGCGGCGAGACGCGCTCCCGAACGCGCGCGAGGTCGCCGTCCCGTTCGAGCTCGTCGAGGAAGGTGGAGAGGTTGCGGTAGGCCACGCGAGCGGTGTCCTTACTTCTTCCGTTTCGCCGGCGAGCGCACGATCGGCGCGTCGGCCTCGATTCGTCCGACGACGGAACCGCTGGCGTTGTGCACGGCCGGCTCGGCGTACACGTCGAGGGCGCGCCGCGCCGGCTCCGGAAGACGGCCCAGACGCTGGAGCACATCCAGCGTGACGGCGTCCCGCGGCCGCGCCGATCCGTCCTCGATCTTGAAGGCGACGCCCACAGCCAGCCGGGCGGCGCCGGACGGCGCGAGGCTCGCGGCGTAAAGACCCTCCGCGCCTTCCTTGCCGATCCAGCGGCCGCCGCCGGCAGCGAGGAAATCGGTCGTGAACCGGCCGCTGCCGGCGACCATGAAGGGACTTCGCCACATCGCCCGCACGAGGCGCGCCCGCGCCGACGCGGCCGCCGGCGTCTCCCCGGCCACGCGGGAGGCGAAGAGGCGCGCATAGGCGCAGGCCAGGCCGGACAGGGGCAGGCGAAACACCGGAAGACTGCAGCCGTCGACGGCCACGGTGATCTCCGACTCCGGGACGCCGGCGTAGCGGGCGAGGACGGTGCGGATCCGACGCTGCAGGGGGTGCGCCGGATCGATGTATCCCTCGGCGGGCAGCTCGAGCAGGCGGCAGGCCAGAAGCATTCCGGCGTGCTTTCCCGAGCAGTTGTTGTGGAGGGCCGTCGGCGCGGCCCCGCGACGGGCGAGCGCCCGGGCCGAGGGCTCGTGCATGGGCGCGTGCGCTCCGCAGGCGAGATCCGCGACGCGGAACCCGCCCTTGCGGAGGATCCGTTCGGCCGTCTGCGCGTGGCGCGGCTCGCCGCCGTGGGAGGCGCAGAGCAGCGCGATCTCGTCGTCGGTCAGGCGGAACTTCTTCTCGCCGCCGGCCTCGAGCAGCGGGATCGCCTGGAACGGCTTTGCCGCCGAGCGCACGTAGACCGGCGCCCTCGGATCGCCGCAGCCGGCGAGCAGGGAGCCGCGCTCGTCGACGACGGCGATCGATCCCCGGTGTGACGACTCGACGCGCGGTCCGCGATACACGCGCGCGAGGACCGGCGGAGCCTTCGGCATGGCGGGACATTATGGGGTCAGCCGGCCACCAACGGGAGACCCCCCGCAGTAGGCAACGCCGGTACGACTGCCGACCCTGCTATTCTGGTGGCCTCCATGCCGCGGAATATTCGCCGGCCCGGGGCCGTTCGCTGATCCGAATGCGCGCGACCCTCGCTGCTCTCGCCCTGTACGCCGGGGTCGCCCCCGCACTGCTTGCGCAGAACGGCCAGGCCCAGGCCGCGCCTCCCGTCTTTCCGGATCTCGAATTTGTCGGTTCCGAGGGCGGCAGCGTCCGGCTCTCCGAGCTCAAAGGCAACGTCGTTCTGCTGAACGTCTGGGCGACCTGGTGCGGCCCCTGCAAGAAGGAGCTGCCCATCGTCCAGCGGATGTACGACGCCTACAGCGACCGCAACTTCGTCGTCCTCGCCGTCAACGTCGACGCCGATCGCAAACGCGTCCAGCCGTTTCTGAAGCAGTTCAACATCTCGCTGCCGGTCTACTACGCGTCGCCCGAGGATGCGGGGCCCCTGACCGCGATGGGCATCCCGTCGACCTTCATCCTCGGGCCGGACCGGACGCTCGTCGACCGCTACGTCGGATACCACCCCGACGTCGAGGATCGCTGGAAGAAGCTCCTCGAGAAGACCCTGAAGGCGCGCAAGTAAACCAGCGCCGCGAGGCGCGCGTCCAACCCCACGGAGGGCCCTCCATGAAAACCCGCGTCGCCGTCCTCGGACTCATTCTCGCGGGCTTCGCCATGTCCGCCCAGGCGCAGCTGCGCGGGGGGACCGTCGAGTTCAACCCTTATGCCGGCTGGCTCTTCGGCGGGAACTTCGGGAACGCCAACGTCGAGTTCACGCCTTTCGACGTGGGCGTCGACGACGACGCCGTCTACGGCGGCCGCATCGGGTGGAACGCCTCGAGCCTTCTCGAGTTCGAGCTCGAGTACGCCTACTTCAAGACGCAATTCGAGCTCGATCCGGACGACGTGTTCGCTCCGCCGCCCCAGGGCCTGGGCGACCTGAAGATCCAGTACTTCATGGGATACGCGACGTTCAACTTCGGCAGCAGCCGACTGGTCCCCTATTTCACGATCGGCGCCGGCGCCGCGCACCTCGACCCCGAGGTCGCGAACTTCGATACCGTCTCGGACACGCGCTTCACCATGGGCATCGGGGGCGGGATCAAGTACTTCTTCTCGCCGCACTTCGCCCTGCGCCTCGACGGCCGCGCCTACTCCACGTATCTCGGCTCCACCGACGTGCTCTGCGGGTACTACTACGTCTGCACGGTCAGCAACTGGTTGACGAACGCCGGCGCCAACGGCGGTCTCATCATCGCGTTCTAGCCTTCCCGCCGTCCGGCGTGCGGTGCACGATCCGGATCCGGCGGCTCTCGTCGGTTCGCGCTTCGAGCGCGACCTCGAACGTCGGAGGAAGGGCCGCCCGAATGGCCTTCCCGGGCCACTCCACGCAGACCGGAGCTCCCCGCAGGGCGTCCGGGAGTCCCAGCGACTCGAGCTCGCGCGGACTGTCCGCCAGGCGATAGAGATCGAGGTGGCGCAGCACGACGGCCCCGTCGCGGCCGGCGTACTCGTTCACCAGGGAGAAGGTCGGCGAAGCGACCTCGCGCGCCGGAGCGCCGAGGCCGCGCGCGATTCCGCGTGCGAACGCGGTTTTTCCCGCTCCCAGATCGCCAATCAGGTACACGACGTCGCCGCTGGCGAGAGAGCCCGAGAGCTCGGCGCCCAGCGCCTCGGTCTCAGCCTCCGACCGCGTGACGCGCACCTCACGCATCGCTCGAGTCCGAAGAAGGGGTGTCGGCCCATTCCTCCCGGAGTCGCCGGCGGACGCCGGGCACGGCATCCGCGATCTCGTGGGACAAGAGGCCCGCATCGCCGAGTCGAGGCTCCAGCGCTTCCGCAGCGGCGCCGTGGAGCCAGGCGCCGCATACGGCCGCGTCGTTCGGGCCGATCCCTGCGGCCAGAAGCGCGCCGAGGATCCCGGCGAGCACGTCCCCCGAGCCGGCGGTGGCGAGAAGCGGCGTACCCGTCGGATTGGCGACCACCCGGCCGCCGGGCTCCGCGACGAGCGTGCGCGCCCCCTTAAGAAGGACGATGCTCCCGGCTGTTCGCGCGAGACGGATCGCGGCGCCGAGTCGATCCTCCTGGATCCGGCGGGAGGGCTGGCCCAGCAGCCGCCCGGCCTCGCCGGGATGCGGCGTCAACACGGTGCGAGCCGGGCCGGGCCGCCGGAGCCTCGAAGGCCTTCCCGCGAAAGCGTTCAGGGCGTCGGCGTCCAGCACGAGAGGAATCCTCGTCCCGGCGAGCAGCCGTTCGAGAAAGGCCACCGTTCCCGCCGAGGTTCCGAGTCCGGGCCCGACGACGGCCGCGTCGAAGCTCCGAAGCGCACGGATCACCTCCGCTGCGGCGGCCTCCGCGATCGATCCGCGCGACTCCGAAAGCGGCTCCGTCATCGCCTCGGGGAGGGCCGACACGAAGAGGGGCGCGAGCGACTCCGGGCAGAAGATCGTGACGAGGCCGGCTCCGGCTCGCAGAGCCCCGCGCGCCGCGAGGAGGGCGGCCCCCGCCTTTCCCCGCGAGCCCGCGATGACGGCGAGCCGGCCGAAGTCGCCCTTGTTGGACTCGAGCGGCCGCGGAGGCAGACGCTCGGCCACATCCGAAGCTTCCGTGAGCCAGAGCCTCGCCGAGCGCGCCTCGAGGCGCGCCCGGGGGATCCCGATGTCGGCGACGACGAGCCGGCCGCACGCTCCGCTCGCCGGAGGAAGCAGGTGACAGGGCTTCGGCGCGCCGAAGGCGATGGTCAGCGCCGCGCGCACGGCCGGCCCCCGGATCTCGCCGACGTCGGTTGAGAGGCCCGAGGGGACATCCGCCGCGACAATCGCGCGGCCGCTCGCGTTCAACGCCGCGACGACACGGCTCGCTTCCCCGGAGAGCGGCCGCGTCAGTCCCGTGCCGAAGAGCGCATCGACGACGCCGTCCGCGCGGGCGAGGGCGCTCGCCAGCCGCCGCCGCGCCGCCGCATCGCCGAGCGCGTCGGGCGAGATTCCCGCCGCCCGCGCCCGGCCGAGATTTTCGGCTGGATCTCCCCGGTACGCGTCCGGCGGCGCGAGCGTGAACACCGTCACCGCCACGCCCGCATACGCGAGCAGGCGCGCCGCAACCAGCCCGTCCCCCCCGTTGTTGCCCGGACCGCACACGACGACGACGCGCGTCCACCCGGGATAGCGGCCGCGGAGCGCCGAAACGAGGGACGCGCCCGCGTTCTCCATGAGGATCGACGACGGCACGCCCGAACGGATCGTCGACGCGTCGGCCGAGCGCATCGCGGAGGCGGTCAGCACCGGGATCAGCGGGCGCCTCGCTCTGGGCCGGTCACCCGCTGATTATCCCGCGTCGGCACGGCGAAGCTGTCTGCTCTCAGCTGTCAGCTGTCAGCTGTCAGCCGGGCACGGCTCAGTCAGCGTCTGGCTGATAGCTGATAGCCGATGGCTGACAGCTACAACCCCGGCTTACCCGCCTCGGGCTTCGTTTCCGCCGGAAGGACCGACACGAACACGTTCTTCTGCAGGAAGGACACCAGGTTGGACACCGAATCACGGACGCCGATGGAGAGCTTCTGCCCCCCGGGCACGACGAGGAGGGTCGCGTCGTAGTAGAAGTCCTTCCGCTGCGCCACGGCGAAGTCCTTGTTGGGAATCCGCACCTCCTGGCGCTGGATCTGCAGATCGGACTGGTTCCCCGCGGCGTCGCGAACGACGAAATAGACGAGGAACTGCCCCTCGTACAGATCGCCCGACGGGACGAGACCGAGGCGGGAGATCGGCACGGTGATGCGGACCGGCAGCGCGTAATTCTCGCGGTCGTGCGGCTTGGACTGGCCGACGGAGAGGCTGGCGTTCAGGGGATTGTCGGTCCGCGGATAGGACAGGCTCGCCACGACCGCTTCGGCCGTGCGCGTCTCGACCGACTTTTCGACGTAGCTGGTCCTCGTACGCACGCGCAGCCCCTTGGTCTTCACGGCGACATGGATCGCGTGCGGGCGATCCGCGGCCCCCCGGGCGCTGCGGAAGCCCAGGGAGTAGTAGTTCGAAAAGTCCGCGGCGATGGCGTCGAGGTTCGACTTCCAGTCGTTCGTATTGACCGCGGCCATGCCGCCCGTCTCCTCGGCCATCATCTTGATCGGGCCCTGCATGTTCTGGCGCATCGTGAACTCCGAGATGTTCACGTCCTTGTTGGTCTTGGTGTCGGCCGAGAGCACGTCGGCGGTCGTCAGGCCCGACGCGTCCAGCGTGTAGATCGTGACGCCGCTGGCATTGGCGGCCTGGACGATCGCCACGTACTTCGTGCTCATGTCGAAGTCGAACTGCTGCATCGTCGCCGTCGTGTCGTTGAACTTCTCGCGGATGGCCTCGAAGAGCTCGAGGCCGACGGTCTGCGGCAGGCCCTCCGACATGTAGAGCAGGCTCTTGCGGCCCTGCAGTCCCGCCATGCTGTCGAGGGTCTCCTTGATGGCGTCGATCGTGAACTGCATGTCGTTGCGGACGGACTGCGCGTAGGCGCGCGCGGCGGAGATCGCGGCATCCGAGGTCTTCGCGTCGGCGATCCGCGCCAGCGTGTCCTTCCACTCACCGACAGTCGTCGTGCCCCCTGCCGATTCGAGCTCGATCTGCTCGATGGCCCCGAGGATGTCGTTGACCTCGGAGGTGAAGGGACGCCGCACCTTGAGCGACCGGTTGAAGGTCACGACCATGCCTTCCGAGTTCGGGCCGATGACCGTCGGCACGAATTCCTTCAGGCGCCGGAACATCCGGTTGCGGTTCATGGGCTGGATGTTCAGGTTGTCGATGTAGAAGATGTACTTGTTCCGGACCTCGCTCGGCACCTCCTCCGTCTTCTCCTTGGAGCCGAGGTCGATCGCCGTGCCGTCCTCGAGGAGGAGCTTGCCGCCCGTGACCGCGTAGAAGTTCGTGATCTTCTGAGCGACCCCGTCCTGCTTGATTTCGAAGTCGGCGGCCTTGAGGCCGGGAACGCGGTTGCCCTTGGAATCGGTGACCACCACCTCGATGCTCGTCACCGAGACGTCGACGGATTCGACGACCGGAGGAAAGGCCTTCTCGGGAGCTGGTGGCTCCTGGCCCGCCGGAGGGGGGGCCTGCTGCTGCCCGAAGCTCGTGCCGGCCATGGCCAGAGCCACGACCGCGATGATCGCGAAAAGACGTCTCAAAAAGGATTCCTCCTGCGTGCGCAAATCGCTGCCTGGCCGGCATTATTCCCCGACCCCTCGGGAACACCTTGGGTCACGCGAGCGAGGCCGCGGCGGACAGCCGACTCGCCGATGCGCGACGCGACGATGCGACGCGCGCTGTGAGGATCCCGAGGCTCCCGGCCCCAAAAACTCTGTTGCTTTGTCGGAGGGAATTCAACAGAATTCGGCACTCCGGGGCGGGCCGGATCAGCCCGTGTGTGGGACAACGAACAGGCAAGGAGCGAAGCCCAGCATGCCACGCGCAAGGCAACGTGCGGCCACAGCCGCGATCCTTCTCCTCGCGGCCCTCGCGTTCCCCGGATGCAACAAGCTCAAGTCCAAGCAGGAGGTCAAGAGAGGCAACGACTTCCTCAAGGCGGCGCAGTACCAGCCCGCCCTCGCGGCCTACCAGGAGGCGCTGCGTCTCGATCCGGGCGAGACCAAGCTCCACAAGCACATCGGCATCGCGTACATGGGGATGTACCAGCCCGGCTCGAAGCACCCCAAGGACCTCGAGTTCGCGCAGAAGGCGATCGACAACCTCAAGCAGTACATCGCCGCCTATCCCGACGACACCAAAGTGCTCGAGTACCTCGTCTCGATGTACCTCAACACCGAGCGCTTCGACGACGCCATCGCCTTCTACCAGGCCGAGGTCCTCAAGCGGAACCCCAAGGACGCCAAGGCGATGCAGTCGCTCTCGATGCTCTATTTCAAGAAGGGCGACTTCGACAACGGCGTGAAGTGGCTCAAGGAGAGGCTCAACGTCGTCGGCACCAACGAAGAACGCGCCGAGGTCTACTACCTGATCGGCGTCCAGGCCTGGGACCGCTCGTACAACTTCCCCGACGTCGACCCGGTCGTCCGGGGTCATCTGGTCGACGAGGGCATGGTCGCTCTCAACAAGGCCGTCGAGATGAAGCCCGGCTACTTTGAGGCCATCTCGTACATCAACCTCCTCTACCGCGAGAAGGCCAAGATGGAGATGGACCCGGCGAAGAAGCAGGAATACACGGACCTCGCGAACAAGTACCTCCAGCAGGCGCTGGATTTGCGGAAGGCGGCGCAGGAAAAGGCGAAGGCGGAGGCCGCCCAGGCCACACCGGAACCGGGACCATAGGGCCGGTGTCTCACTGGGTCGGGGAGATCGTCCATGTTTGAGAACGCGCTGATCGAATCGGAGCATCACGCCGGGGGATCGAAGAAGGCCCTGTCCTTCCCGGTCTCCGTCCTCATCCACGCCCTCGTGATCGGGATCGCGCTCGGCGCTTCGATCTGGTTCGTGGGGGACGTGCCCGAGCCCCCGATCCCGGTGACGTTCTACGCCGCCGCTCCGCCTCCTCCCCCGCCTCCCCCCGCCGCGCCGAAGGCGGCGCCCAAGGCCCCGGAAGCGCCCAAGCCCGTGGTGGTGAAGCAGGTCGAAATGTCGCAGCCCATGGTCGTTCCCGACGTCGTGCCGGCGCCCCTCGCGGAGCCGGAACCGGCGTCGGACGCCGGCGTGGAGGGCGGAGTCGAGGGCGGCGTCGAAGGCGGCGTGCCGGGTGGGGTGATGGGCGGCGTCGTGGGTGGCACGGGCGGGGCCGGCGGCGGCGAGCCCCTCCGGGTCGGCGGAGACGTGAAGGCCCCGGTCCTCTCCTCGCGCGTCGAGCCCCAGTACCCCGAGGCGGCCCGGAAGGCCCGCATGGAAGGGGTCGTCATCCTGGAAGCCATCATCACGGCCGACGGCAACGTCGAGGACGTGCGCGTGCTGAAGTCCGTCAATCCCCTCCTGGACGCGTCGGCGGTCCGGGCGGTCCAGGCATGGAAATACAAGCCGGCGACCCTCAACGGCCGGGCGGTGCGCGTGTACCTCACGGTGACGGTGACCTTCCGGTTGAACTAGGATTGCAGCGGCAAGGCCTTACGGCGAACGA
Organism: uncultured Acidobacteriota bacterium; assembly: GCA_963782585.1. Taxonomy (GTDB): domain Bacteria; phylum Acidobacteriota; class Thermoanaerobaculia; order UBA5066; family Gp7-AA6; genus DAHUXD01. The sequence continues at coordinate 112,663 of CAWAKL010000006.1, read as the reverse complement.
ACTGAGAGGAGCGTGACATGAGTTTTGACCCCATCCACCTTTGGAACACGATGACGCCCATCGCGAAGGGCGTGGTCGTGCTGCTGATCGTCATGTCGATCTATTCCCTGACCGTGGCGTTCGAGCGGTTCCTCTACTACCGCAAGGCGCGCAACCAGTCGGTCGCGTACGCCAAGATGGTCACGGGCTTCCTGAAGCAGGACAAGCTCCAGGAGGCGATCGACGCCTCGAAGAAGTTCAAGAACAGCCACGTCGCCCGCGTGCTATCGGCCGGCCTCTATGAGTTCTCCCACGACATCAAGAGCGGCGGGGCGAACCTCAAAGGCCACGACATGATCGAAGCCGCCGAGCGCGCCATCGAGCGCGAGGCGCTGGTCACGACCGCCGACATGAAGAAGGGCCTCTCCGGCCTTGCCACGATCGGCACGACCGCTCCCTTCATCGGCCTCTTCGGGACGGTCATCGGCATCATCAACGCGTTCCGCGGCATGGCCATGAGCGGCTCGGGCGGCATCGCGGCCGTCTCCGCCGGCATCGCTGAGGCCCTCGTCACGACGGCCCTCGGCCTCTTCGTCGCGATCCCGGCCGTCTGGATGTTCAACGTCTTCATGAACAACATCGAGCGGTTCCAGGTCGAGATGTCCAACTCGGCCAACGAGTTGATCGACTACTTCATCAAGCGCCGCGGTGCGGGCGCGCAGCTTTCGGCCTAGCTCTCGAGGATTAAGGGAGACCGGTCATGGGTATGGGTGGGGGTTCGGCTCGCGACAAGCTTCAGAGCGACATCAACGTCACGCCGCTGGTGGACGTCTGTCTCGTCCTTCTGATCATCTTCATGGTGGTCACGCCCATGTTGCAGAAGGGCGTCAGCGTCCAGATCCCGCAGGCGGACAATCCGGACAAAAAGCCGGAGTCGAGCAAGCAGAAGTTGATCTCGATCTCCTACACGAACCCTCCCGGCTACTACCTGGACGACCCGAAGAAGGCCATGTCCAAGGCGGAGTTCCAGAACGTTCTCGATGAGCTCTACCAGCGCAACCCGTCCGCCGAGCTCGTCATCAAGGCCGACCAGCGCCTGAAGTACGGCGACGTCAAGGAAGTCTTCAAGATGACCAAGGACGCCGGCTTCCAGGACGTCGGCCTCATCGCGGAAAAGAAGCAGAAAGGCGTCGGCGGCTAGGCCGCTCGACCGAAGGAGAGAACCCGCATGGCCATGGGGGGAGGCGGCGCCGGCGAATACAAGAGTGACATCAACATCACTCCGCTCGTGGACGTGGTGCTCGTGCTCCTCATCATCTTCATGGTCATCACGCCGCTGCTCCAGATGGGGTACGACGTGAAGGTGCCGCCCAAGACCAACCAGCCGCAGGACGCGCCTCCGCCGCCGGACCTGCTCATCGTGTCGCTGACGCCGGCGAACAAGATCTACCTCAACAAGGAGGAGGTCAACGTGCAGACCCTCTCGCTGCGCCTGACCGAGATCCTGAAAAACCGCGCCAACAAGACGATCTTTTTTTCCGGGGACGACGCCTCCAACTACGGCGAGGTCATCAAGATCATGGACCTCTGCCGGAACGCCGGGGCCAAGAACATCGGCATCGTGATGGAGGCGGTCCCGATCGGACCCTAGGGCTCTCCCTCTTTCCGGCTTCGCCCAAGGCCCGACCCGGCAGACCGCCCGGCCGGGCCTTCTGATATCCTCCCCCGCCGATTCGCCGGGGATCGCCAGCGAGCCCCGAACCAAGCAAAGACAGGAGTTGGACGAATGTCTCACGATCTTGCCCTGCCCCTCATCCTGGTCTTCTCCATCGGGTCGCTCTTCGTCGCCGGTTACCTGATGTCGTGGGTCCTCAAGCGGGACACCGGGACGCCGGAGATGCAGGCCATCTCGAACGCCATCAAGGAGGGCGCCGAGGCGTTCCTTCGCCGCCAGAACAAGACGATCGCCCTGATCGCCGTCGTTCTGGCCGCCGTGATCTTCGTCCTCTACGGGTTCGTGCGCGACCACCACGACTTCGACCCGGTGCCGACCGCCCTGGGGCTGGCCTTCTGGACCACGCTGTCGTTCGTGCTCGGCGCGCTCTGCTCGGTGGTCGCCGGCTACGTCGGCATGTGGGTCTCGATCCGCGACGAACATCCGGACGGCCGCGGCGGCCCGCACGTCGCCTGAACGACGCGCTCCAGATCGCGCTGCGCGGCGGCGCGGTCTCGGGGCTGCTTCGTCGTCGCGATGTCGCTCCTCGGCGTCGGCGGCCTCTACGCGCTCGTCGAGCAAGTTCACCGCGGTCGACGCCGGACGCACGATCCCGCTCCTGATCGTCGGCTACGGCTTCGGCGCCTCGTTCGTGGCGCTCTTCGCGCAGCTCGGCGGCGGCATCTACACGAAGGCCGCCGACGTCGGCGCCGACCTCGTCGGCAAGGTCGAGGCCGGCATCCCCGAGGACGACCCGCGCAACCCGGCCGTCATCGCGGACCTCGTCGGCGACAACGTCGGCGACTGCGCCGGCCGCGGCGCCGACCTCTTCGAGTCGACGGCCGCCGAGAACATCGGCGCCATGATCCTCGGCGCGACGCTGGCGGCGGCGCTCGAGAGCCGGCATGGCCTTCGCGGCCGGGCATCGTCGGCGTGATGCTCTTCCCGCTCGTCGCGCGCGCGTTCGGCCTCCTGGCCTCGATCGTCGGGCATCTTCGTCGTCAAGACGCGCGAGGACGCAGGACCCGATGAAGGCCCTCAACCGCGGCTACTACGTCACCGTCGGTGCTCGCGATCGTCGGGTTCTTCGTCGCCACGCAAGTGGCTCCTCGCGAATCCGACGCACGCCCGACGCGTGGTGGAAGTTCTTCATCTGCGGCATCATCGGCGTCGCTCACGTCGTCGGCGTTCGTCTTCATCACGCAGTACTACACGGAGTACAAGTACCGGCCGGTGCGCGAGATCGCCGAGGCGTCGCATGACCGGGCCCGGCGACGAACATCATCGCGGGCATCGCCGTCGGCCTCGAGTGCACGCTCGTGCCGGTGATCGTGATCTCGGTCGCGATCCTCGCGCTCGTACATGATCGGCGGCGCACGGCGATGCCCGGCGGCGGCCTCTTCGGCACCGCGGTCGCGACGATGGGCATGCTCGGGACGGCGGCCTACATCCTCGCGATGGACACGTTCGGCCCGATCACCGACAACGCCGGCGGCATCGTCGAGATGACGCAGCAGCCCGAGGAGATCCGCAAGAAGACCGACCGCCTCGACGCCGTCGGCAACACGACGAAGGCGCTCACGAAGGGCTACGCGATCGGCTCGGCCGCGCTCGCGGCGTTCCTGCTCTTCTCGGCCTACCTCGACGAGGTCAAGCAACTACGGCGCGGCAGCTGACCTCGCGTCAACCTCGCCAAGCCGGAGGTCTTCGTCGGCGGCGCTGCTCGGCGCGATGCTCGTCTTCTTCTTCTCGGCGCTCGCGATCAAGGCCGTCGGCCAGGCGGCGCTACGTACGTCATCGAGGACGTGCGCGCGCAGTTCAAGCGAGCAGCCCGGGCATCATGCAGGGCACCGAGAAGCCCGACTACGGCCGCACGCGTCGACATCGTCACGCGCGGCGCGCTGCGGCAGATGATCGCTGCCGGGCACTCGTCGCGGTCGGCATGCCGATCGTCGTCGGCCTCGTCTTCAAGTGCTTCAAGCCGAGTTCGGCGATCGGCGCCGAGGTCGTCGCGGCGCTCCTGATGGTCGGCACGATCGCCGGCATCCTCATGGCGCTCGTTCCTCAACAACGGCGGCGGCGCCTGGGACAACGCGAAGAAGTACATCGAGACCGGCGCGCTACGGCGGCAAGGGCGCTCCGACCGCACAAGGCGGCCGTCGTCGGCGACACGGTCGGCGACCCGTTCAAGGACACCGCCGGCCCGTCGCTGCACGTGCTGATCAAGCTGCTCGCGACGATCACGCTGGTGCTGGCGCCGCTGTTCATTTAGGCGAGCTTTCAGCTCTCAGCTATCGGCTATCAGCTCGGCCCGGCTTCGCCGGGCCGTTTCTTTTCAGCGCCTGGCTGAGAGCTGACGGCTGATCGCTGACAGCTCTACACGAACCGGCTCAAGACCTCGTTCGATACCAGAAAGCCGCGCTCCGTGAACCGGACGCGGCTTTCGTCTTTGCGGAGGATCCCTGAGCCGAGCCAGGCCTGGTAGTCGGCGGCCAGCCGGTCGTCACCGGCCGCGGCGATCTGGCGGCGGAGTGCCTGTTCCTCGACACCGCGGGCGAGGCGGAGACCCAGGAAGACCTCCTCGCGAGCGGCTTCGGCGGGCATGAGCGCCTGATCGAGGGCGAGCGGCCGCTCGCCGCCGGCCAGGCGTCCCACGTAGGCCTCGAGACTCGATACGTTCGCCCGCCTCCGCTCCGCCCAGAGCTCGTGGGCCGAGACGCCGAGGCCGAGCGTGGCCGTGCGCGTCCAGTACTTGAGGTTGTGCCGCGCTTCCTTTCCCGGAACCGCCCAGTTCGAAATCTCGTAGTGGCCGAGGCCGGCGGCGTCGAAGCTCTCCCCCATCGCAAGCCACATGTCCGCCTGGGCATCGTCCGACGGGTAACGCTGCGGCCGAAGCCTCCGGTCTTCCTCCATGGATTTCGATTTCTCGACCTCGAGCAGGTAGACCGAGGCGTGCGTCGCCCCGGAATCGATCAGGCGGCCGACGCTTCGGCGAAAGCTCTCCGGGGTCTGCTCCGGAAGACCCAGGATGAGATCACCCGAGACCGAGAAGCCCGCGGCCGAGAGGATCTCGAGCGCCGCGGCGGCGCGGGCCGCATCGTGCCGCCGCCCGACCGCGGCGAGCTCCGCGTCTTCGAACGACTGGACTCCGACGGACGCGCGGTTGACGCCGGCGTCCGCCCAGGCGCGCGCGGCCTCCGCCGTCACGTCCTCGGGATTCGCCTCGATCGTCACTTCGGCCCCGGTCTCGATCCGGAACGCGTCCGCGAGGGCTTCCAGGAGCCGGTTCACGGCCGTCGGAGGAAGAAGCGACGGCGTCCCGCCGCCGAGGTACACCGTGTCGAAGACTCGACCCTCCGCCTCAGGGGCGAGGATCGCCATCTCGCGCTCCACCGCCTCCAGATAGCGGTCGCGGCTCGATCCGTCCGTCGTGACGACGAACGCGCAGTAGCCGCATCGGGAAGCGCAGTACGGGAGGTGGACGTAGATGCCGCCGGGCGAGCTCACCGCTCGGTTCCCATGGGGATCGGGATTGGCTTGAGCGCCGCCTCGGCCCACTCCCCGATCTCGCCTTCGAACGGAAACACCTTCCGGAAGTTGCCCTCACGTACGACCGCGGACAGATCCCGCGGGGATTCGTCGATCCAGCGAATGGCGGCGTAGAGGAGGGCGGCCCGGTGCTCCCCCGGCTCCGAGAGCTCCGCTCGCTCCTCGAGCCGCGCGGCGGCCTCGCGGTTGCCTCTGGGCTGCCCGCGGCCGCCGGGCCGGGGCGGCAGAGGCCGCAGTCCCCGGGCGGCCGCCGCTCTCCGGGACGCCGCCACACCGCCCGCGAGCCTCCCGGGCCAATCGCCGTGATGGATTACCTCGAAAAACCGATCGGCTTCGTCGGGCTCGAAGCGAGACCGCGCCGCAACGATGGCGCGCCGGCCTTCCCCGTCCGCCGCCGGCACGATGCCCGTCAGCGAAGCGGCGCCGCCGCGGGACGCTGCTTCCGCGAGCGCCTCGATGGCCGCGTCCTCCGCGGTCCAGCCGGGAATCAGCGGAAAGACGGCCGCGCACGGCGTCGGCGAATCACGGAAGCCGTCGAGTGTCGGGAAGGCTCTCGCGGGCGCTCCCGGCCGCCACGAACAGAGGATGACGACGGCGTTTCCGGGTTCGGCCGGCACGGCTTCCGGCTCGGGATCGAGGAGATATACGCCCCGCCCGCTCTCGATCGCGGCCTCGGCCGCCGCCAGGCCCGAGCCCCAGACGGCCTCGGCGCCGGCGCCGGCCGGCGGCCCGACGAGAACCGGCCCCGCAGCGAGTCGCGATACGGTCTCCCGCCAGGCCTCTCCGCGAAAAGGGCCCGGACGCGCGAGCGGCTCTTCGCGTGGAAAGAGGAAGCGGCGCTCGAGCGGGTCGAAACGCAGGGCCACGGACTCGGCGCCGTAGGGCGCGAGGCGGCCGGCGATCCGTCGCCCGGCGAGGACCCCTTCGCCCGGCCGCGCGGCCGGCGGCGATCCCGCCTCGTAGACGATCATCGCGTCTTCGGCAACCTGTCCGCGCCGCGTCTGCGCGGCGACCTTTCAGCGCCGCGTCTGCGCGGCGACCGGACGCGTCGAAGCGTGGAGCGCCGGGAGTAACGCGCGAAAACGTCCGCCTCGAAGTTGACGGCGTCGCCCGGACGGCGGCTTCCGAGGGTCGTCCGCTTCGACGTTTCGGGGATGACGGAGACGGAGAACGAACGGCCCTTCCGCGAGGCCACCGTGAGGCTGACGCCGTCGAGCGCGACCGAGCCTTTCTCGGCCAGGAGCCGCGAGAGGCCCCGCGGCACCGAGAAGCGGAGCTCCCGGGAGTTTCCGGCCTGCCGGATCGAGAGGATCCGCGAGATGCCGTCCACGTGGCCCATCACGAAATGGCCAGACAGCCGGTCGCCCCAGCGCAGGGCCCGCTCGAGGTTGACGCGGTCTCCCGCTCCGAGCGTCCGCAACGTCGTGCGCCGGAGGGTTTCCGAGGAGAGATCCGCCACCAGGCGCCGCGAGGTCCGGACCGCCGTCAGGCAGACGCCCGAGACGCTGACGCTCTCGCCCGCGCGGAACGCCGCCCCGCGGGAAGGGGCGATCGTGATCCGCGCGCCGCCTCCCCGCTTCTCGACCGCTTCGACACGGCCGAGGTGCGTCACGATGCCCGTGAACATCCGCGCGAGTCTATGCCTTCGGCGCGACCCGGCCCGTGACCAGCCAGTCCTCGCCGACGGGTTCGACACGCACGTCCGCGAGGCTGGGAGTTTTCTCCAGGACAAAGCCCTTCCCCGCGACGCCGCCGGGCGCGTCGCGCCCTCCCAGGATCCGCGGAGCGAGGAAGACGGCGGCGCGATCGACGAGGCCGCCGGCGAAGAAGCCCCAGAGGGTCTCGGCGCCGCCCTCGACCATCAGGCCGGTGACATCGCGCGCGCCGAGCTCGGACAGCAGCTTCGGAAGATCGACCCGCCCCGCCACACGTGCCGGCAGGCTCCAGACTTCGACGCCTCGCGCTGCAAGACGAGCGACCTTCGGGTGCGTGAGACGCGCGGCCGTGACCACGAGGCGCCGGCCGCGTCCGCGGAGGACCTTCGCCCTCTCGGAGACGCGCAGCCGCCCGTCCAGAACGATCCGCCACGGCTCCGTCGAACGGTTGCGGCCCAGTCGCCGCGTGAGGAGCGGATCGTCGGCAGCGACGGTTCGGGCGCCGACCAGCACGGCGTCGAACTCCTCGCGGAGCGCCATGGCCCGCCGGCGGGCGGCTTCTCCCGTGATCCAGCGGCTCGCTCCGGATGCCGCAGCGGTTTTTCCGTCGAGCGTTTCCGCCCACTTGGCGAGCACGAAGGGGCGGCCGGTGACGATCCACTTCCGAAACCGCTCGTTCTGCTCGGCCGCGCGCCGGCGCCAGGCCGCCGGGGCGAGGACGACGCGGAGGCCCGCGCGCCGGAGCGCCGTGAGGCCTCGGCCTGAGACTCTGGGGTTCGGATCGGTCGAGGCGACGACCACGCGCGCGACTCCGGAGGCGGCGACCACGGGCGCGCACGGCGGCGTGCGGCCTTCGTGCACGCAGGGCTCGAGCGTCAGGTAGAGGTCCGCCCCGCGCGCCGCCCGGCCGGCGCGCGCGAGGGCGAGGACCTCGGCGTGCGGCTCTCCGGCGCGCCGATGGAACGCCTCGCCGGCGATGCGGCCGCGGGCGACGACGACGGCTCCGACCATCGGATTGGGAGATGTGGAATAGCGGCCTCGCTCGGCCAGCCGGAACGCCCGGTCCAGCCAGGCCAGATCAATGGGCGGCATCGTCCTCGAGGAGCGCCTTCGCGTAGTCGGCCGGCTCGAACGGGACGAGGTCGTCGACCGCCTCCCCCACGCCGACGTAGAGGACCGGCAGCTTCAGCTCGCGGTAGATCGCGAGCACGACGCCGCCCTTGGCGCTGCCATCGAGCTTCGTGAGCACCACCCCGGTGGCGCCCGCCGCCTCGACGAACTTCCGGGCCTGGACGAGGCCGTTGACCCCGGTCGTCGCGTCGAGCACGAGCAGGGTCTCGTGGGGCGCGCCCGGGACTTCCCGCGCCGCCACCCGCCGCATCTTCGAAAGCTCCTCCATGAGGTTCTTCTTCGTGTGCAGCCGGCCGGCGGTGTCGACGAGCAGCGCCGCGACGCCCCGGGCCCGGGCCGCGCCCAGGGCATCGAAGAGGACGGCCGAGGGATCCGCGCCTTCGCGGTGACGGACCACCGGGAGATCCAGACGATCGGCCCACGTCTGGAGCTGGTCGATCGCGCCGGCGCGGAACGTGTCGGCGGCCGCCAGCAGAACGGTTCGGCCCGCGGCTTTCTCACGGGCGGCGAGCTTGGCCGTCGTCGTCGTCTTGCCCGAGCCGTTGACGCCGACGAGAAACGTCACGAAGAGGGGCACGTCGGCGCGAGCCACCGCGCGAGGCGCGGAGGCCAGGAGCTTCTCGATCTCCTCGGCGAGAAGCTGGCGGACATGCTCGAGGTCCTTGCGCTCGGAAACGCTGGCGCGTCCGCGCACGGCGTCGGTCAGCGCGCCCGCCGTATCGGCGCCGACGTCGGCGGCGAGGAGGGCTTCCTCGAGGGCCTCGAGCACCGACTCGTCGATGCCCAGGCCCTCCTTGACGGCCGTCCCGAGCTTCTCGAGGATCTCGGTATGCGTCATGAAGAGCCCACGGCGCACCTTCGCGAAGAAGCCTCGGCTCGCGGGCTTCTCGGACGGTGTTTCGGCGGCTCGGGGCTCGTCGGCCATGGGGAGGGGAAGATACCCCAGAGCGGAAGGCGGCTCGACTAGCTCGTCTTCTTGGAGTTCTCGAGCAGCAGGCGCGCCTTGGCGCCGGTGTCACCCATCGGGTCGAGGTCGATCGCGCGCTGCAGGTAGCGGCGGCCGAGATCGTTCTGCTTCATGGTCACGAGGCAGAGCCCGAGGCGCAGGTTCGCCTCTGCGCTCGTGGGGTTGAGCCTGATCGCGGCGAGGTAGTCCTCGGCGGCCCCCTCGAGGTCCCCGGTGCTCTCGCGCGAAGCCGCCCGGCCGAACACCGCCGCGAAGGACTGCGGATCTCGCGCCAGGGCGTTCGTGAAAGCCTTCTCGGCGCCGGCGAAGTCTCCCTGGCGCTGCAGGAGGCGGCCCTGATTGATGGTCGCGGAAAGGCGATCATCCGCGTTGGCCGAGCTCTCCGCCGCGGCGAAGTCCGCCGCTGCCTCTTTGTAGCGGCTCAGCTCCATGAGGGCGACGCCGCGGTTGTTCCGGTAGGACGTGTTGTGAGGAGCGAGGTCGACCGCCTTGTCGAAGTACGGGAGCGACTCCTCGAAGCGGCTCTGCATCAGCAAGGAGAGGCCCAGGCCGTCCTGCACCTCGGGATTCTTCGGGTCGTCCTTGATCACCTCGCGGAACGCCTTTTCGGCCTCGGCGGCGCGGCCCTCGCGCAGAAGGACCTGGGCCATCCGCTCCGTCAGAAGCATCTCCGCCGAGGTCTTGGGCTTCTTCGGCTGGCAGCCGGTGGCGGCGAGAGCCGCCGCGAGGATCACGGCCGCGGCGCGACGCGCCATCATCGGACCGCCTGGGCGCGAGGGGCCGCCGCGCCCCGGGCCGCCTCGGTCGGAATGAGCCCGCCCTTCGCATGCGAGCGGGCGAGAGCCTCCACGACCTGGCCGTCGAAGCGCTTCTGCGACATGTCCCGGAGGCGCTCGAGCACGTAGGACACCTCCATGGCCTTCTGGTAGGGGCGCGTCGTCGTCATGGCGTCGAACGCGTCGGCGACCGCCACGATCCGGGCCTGCAGCGGGATCTCCTCGCCCTTGAGGCCGTCGGGATAACCGCCGCCCTCCCATTTCTCGTGGTGCCACCTCATGCCCGGGATGATATCGGCCATCTGCGGAATTGTCTCCATGATGGCGGCGCCCTTGACGGGATGCGCCTTCATCAGCTCGAACTCGTCGTCGGTGAGCGCCGTCGGCTTGCGGATGATGCGGTCGTCGATCCCGATCTTGCCCACGTCGTGGAGGAGCGCCGAGAGCCGCGTCTTGCGGACGTCCTCGGGAGGCAGACCCATCTCCTTGGCGATCGCCGACGCGTAGCGCGCGACACGCTCCGAGTGGCCCCGCGTGTACGGGTCCTTGGCGTCGATCGCCGCGGCGAGCGCCCGGATCGAAGCGACGAAGAGCTCCTGGTTCTCGCGCGCCGCCTTCTGGACCTTCTCGAAGGCGTCGTGGATCGAGACGCTCATCGTGTTGAAGTTTTCGGAGAGGTCCGCGATCTCGGCCGTGCCCGCGACCTCGACCTTGGTGCCGTACTGTCCCTGCGCCACCGCGCGGGTCGAATCGGCGAGCTGCGTGATCGGCCGCGAGAGCCGCCGGGCGAAGAGCAAACCCAGAAGGAGCGCGCCCGCGAGGCACACGGCGCTCCAGACGACGGTGTCGCGGACCATGGCGTCCACGGAGGCGAACGCCAGGTTTCGGTCGCGCTCGACGAGCACGCCCCAGGGCGGGTCTCCCACCGGCGCAATCGACGCGAGGACGCTGCCCGTCGGTGTCGACTCCGAACGGGTCAGCCGCGCCGGAAACCGCACGAAGTCGGCGACCAGCGTCGATGCGTGCGCGGCGGCCTGGCCCCCGGTCGCCGGGGGGAACAGGATCCGGCCGCTGCGGTCGACGAGCGTGGCCCGCACCTCGCGGCGGGCCTCGTCCTGGAACTCGCGAACGATGGGCTGCCACGAAGCCAGGGCCTCGACGACGCCGATGCGCTGCCCCTTGCCATCGACCACGGGAGTCGCGAGCACCGCGACGATCCCGATCTCGGGAACGCCGACCGGCTCGCCGGCATAGCGGACGCCGTCCCGCGCCGACTCGAAACCCTTGCGGAACTCGAAATCCATCTCCGGCGAGTGCAGATCCGGGCCCACGAAGCTCCCGATTCCCTCGAGATTCACGGCCCGCAACGCCACGAGGGCGCTCTGGCCCTGGAGGACGCCGCCCAGGATCTCGGCGCCTTCGGTCGAGCCGAAGGGGTCCTTGCCGGTGAGCTGGACGGCCAACCGGATCGCGTCTGCGGCCTTGGTCAGCTGCTGTCCGGCGGCGCCGTAGTAGGTCGAAATGTGGTCCGCGATGGCCGCGGACGACCGCGTCAGGTACTTCTCTTCGAGCGTCTCGAGCGTGCGGCGGTTTCGCCGAATGAGGACCGCCTCGGCGACCAGCAGGGGCACGAGGGAGGCCAGGATCAGCGCGCCGGAGAGAAGGACGAAGAGGCGGATCCGACGACGACCGGAACGCCCGCTCACGATAACGACATTATAGCGGCCGCGTCCAGCCACGCCTCGGATGGGATGTCCGTTTCGACCCGTCCCCTCCCGATCGCCTCAAGGAGGACGCCGGCCGTCCCCGCCGAGGTCGCCTTCTTGTCGAGGGCGAGGAGCGGCGCGAGCTTCGCCCGATCCCGCTCGGGCTCCGGGAAGGGACCGAGCTTGGAAAGGGTCCGGCCGATCGCCGCGGCGTCCGTTTCCGCGAGTCCGGCGCGGCGCTTCGAGATCACGAGCGCGGCGGCGATGCCCCATGCGACCGCTTCGCCGTGCTTCAGCGATCCCCATCCCCCCGAGGCCTCGAGCGCGTGCCCGAGCGTGTGGCCGAAGTTCAGCAGATGCCGGCTCCCCGCGTCCCGGGGATCCGAAGCGACGATCGCGGCCTTGACGCGCGCCGCACCGGCGAGAAGCGCGACGAGGGCCGCGCTGTCCCGCGAGAGCAACGCAGTGAGAGTGTTCTCTGCGCTCGCCGCGAGATCGGCGTCGGCGACCCAGGCCGCTTTGAACGCCTCGACGAGGCCGGCCCGAAAGTCGCGCTCCGGCAGCGTCTGAAGGCAGGCGGGATCGGCGAGCACGGCACTCGGCGGGTGGAAAGCGCCGAGCAGGTTCTTTCCGCGCGGGTGGTTGACGGCCGTCTTCCCCCCGATGGCCGCGTCGGCCATCCCGGCGGTCGTCGTCGGAACGGCGTTCCACGCGACGCCGCGGAGCAGGATCGCCGCGGCAAAGCCCGTCACGTCCGTCGCGACGCCGCCCCCCACCGCCACGAATGCGTCGTCGCGGCGAAGGCCAGCCGCGAGGGCCGCTTCGGCGATCTTCTCGACGGCCGAAAGCGACTTCGCCGCCTCGCCGTCCTCGATCTGGAAGTCCAGGATGACCGCTTTTCCGAGGGCCGCGCGGATCGGGTCCGAGGCCGCGCGCGCCGAGGCCGGAGCGACGAGGAGAAACCGCCCCGAGGGCGACACCAGGTAGCGTGCGGCGTCGCGGAGGAGTCCCTCCCCGACCCAGATCGTGCCGTCGCCGGCGGGGATGCGCTCGACCCGGGGCGCCGTCCGCGTCCCGCTCACTCTTGCGGCCGGCGAGGCGGATCGAGGCCGAGCTCGGCGAGCTGCCCGGGAAGGACGCCGGCGGGGGCCTTCGTCATGAGGCAGATGCCGGACGTCGTCTTGGGGAACGCGATGACGTCGCGCAGCGACGTCGCGCCTGCCGCGATCGCGCAGATCCGGTCCAGGCCGAGCGCGATGCCCCCATGGGGAGGCGCCCCGTACTTGAGGGCCTCGAGCAGGAAGCCGAAGCGCTCGCGGCCTTCCTCCGCCGAGATCCCGAGCACTCGGAAGACGCGCTCCTGCAGGTCCCCGCGATGGATTCGTATGGAGCCCGACCCGAGCTCCCAGCCGTTGACGACGACGTCGTACGCGCGAGCCCGCACGCTGCCGGGATCGGACTCGAGCCGGTCGAGGTCCTCCTCGCGCGGACCGGTGAAGGGGTGGTTCATCGGGAACCACGTCCCCGTCGCTTCGTCCTTTCCGAGGAGGGGAAACTCGGTCACCCAGCAGAAGGCGTACCGGGATTCGTCGACGAGCTTCATCTCCCGCGCGGCCTCGGCGCGCAGCGCCGCGAGAGCCGCGAAGACCGCGCTCTCCCGGTCGGCCACGACGAGGAGCAGGTCTCCGTCTTCCACCCCGCCGGCGGCCAGCAGCTCCGCGAGCTTCGCCTCCGACAAGGCCTTCTTCGCCGGCGATGTGGTTTCGCCGCCGGAGCGTTTCATCCACAAGAGACCCGCCGCGCCGTGGTCGCGGGCCTTCTCGGTCAACTCGTCGAGGCGCTTGCGGGAAAAGGACGCGCCGCCCGGGACACGCAGGCCCCGCACCGCTCCTTTCGCGCCGAGCGCTTTCTCGAACGGCACGAAGCCGGACCCCGCGGCCGCCGCCGACAGGTCGCAGAGAGGCAGGCCGTATCGGAGGTCCGGCCGATCGGTCCCGTAGGTCTCCATCGCCTCGCGGAAGGTCAAACGGCGGAACGGCCGTTCCGCGGCGATCCCCGCGGCCGCGAAGGCCTCGACGAGGAACGCCTCGACCGTGTCGAAGATGTCCTCCTCCGTCGGGAAAGACATCTCGACGTCGACCTGCGTGAACTCGAACTGCCGGTCGGCGCGAAGGTCCTCGTCCCGGAAACAGCGGGCGATCTGAAAGTACTTCTCGAAGCCCGACATCATGAGGATCTGCTTGAAGAGCTGCGGCGACTGCGGCAGCGCATAGAACTGGCCGCGATGGACGCGCGAGGGGACGAGGAAGTCGCGCGCTCCTTCGGGCGTGGAGCGCGTGAGCATCGGCGTCTCGACCTCGAGAAAGCCCCGCTCGTGCAGGACCTTTCGCACCCGGAAGGCGATCTCGTCGCGCAGGACGAAGTTCTTGAGCATCGCCGGCCGGCGAAGGTCGAGGTAGCGGTACTCGAGGCGGAGCTCCTCGGTCGCGTTCGTACGGTCCTCCACGACGAAGGGCGGGGTTTCCGACTTCGCCAGGAAGGATAGGCGTTTCGCGACGACCTCGACCTCGCCCGTGGGCAGGTCCTTGTTGCGCTGGCCTTCGCCCCGGAGGACGACTTCGCCTTCGATCGCCACGACGTCCTCGCTGCGCGCCTCGGCCGCGGCGGCCACGGCTTCGGCGGGGCATCGCCCGCCGTCGAAAACGACCTGGACGACGCCGCTCCGGTCGCGGATCGAGAGGAAGATCAACTCCCCGAGGTCCCTCCGCCGGGCGACCCAGCCCTTCAGGACGACGGCCTGCCCGGCGTCCGCCGCGCGCAGCTCCCCCGCATGCCGGCGCGCCGTCGCCGTCATCGTTCCCTTCCGGCGCCGAGGCGCTCGGCGAGCTCATTGCGGGGGAAGGTTTGCTGCTCTGTCGTTCTCAAATTCTTCAAAGTGATGGTGTCCTGTTCTCTCTCGTTGCCGCCGAGAATCACGGCCGTGACGTCGGAGACCTTGAACGGATACTGTGAGGGCCTCTCGAGGACCTGCGCCGCTCTGGCGATTCCGCGACTCACGCCGCGGCCCGTAAGATCGGTCTCGACGACGCTTCCCGGAGCTGCGGAGCGAATGTCGCTGGCCACGACCAGCGCATAGAGAAACTCGCCATGGGAGCTCGGAACCACGAAGAATACCGGCCGCATTCGTCTCGGGTCGATGAGCATCGCCGCCACCAGACGATCTTCTCCAATCGCGAAACCGGTGGCCGGCGTCGGCGGGCCTCCCAGCTCGGCCACGAGGTCGTCGTATCGGCCGCCACCGAGTAGCGCGTTTTGCGCGCCCAGGGACGCGGACGTCACTTCGTACACGGTCAGCGTGTAGTAATCCAGGCCGCGCACGACCGCGGAGCTCTCGCGGTGAGGAACGCCACGGGCCGTTAGCAGCTTCAGGAGCTGGTCATGGTGAGCCCGGGAGGCTGTGTCGAGAAAATCCAGCGTCGTCGGAGCCCCCCGCAGAAGGTCGACGACGGCCGGGTCCTTCGAGTCGAAGAGACGCAGCGGGTTGGAGCCAAGACGCTTCGAATCTTCGGCGCCGAGCTTCTCTGCGTGCGGGCGCACGTATGCCTGCAACGCCTCCGAGAAGGCCTGCCTCGCAGCCCCCTTCGGGATGCAGTTGACGCTTGCGAGCACGTCGGGAAAGCCGAGGGAACCGAGGAACAGGAACAGCATGTCGAGGACCTCGGCGTCTCCTTCGGCCGAAGGCACTCCGAGCAGCTCGACGCCGATCTGCCGGAACTCGCGGTAGCGTCCCGCCTGCGGCTGCTCGTAGCGGAATTGAGGACCGGCGTACCAGAGCCGGATCGGCCGCGGGATGTCCTGCAGTCCCTTCTCGACGAGCGCGCGGACGACGCCGGCCGTGTTCTCCGGGCGGAGGGTCAGCGGACGGCCCTTGCGGTCCTCGAAGCTGTACATCTCCTTGTGAACGATGTCGGTCGTCTCGCCCACCGAGCGCGCGAAGAGGTCGGTCGACTCGAAAATGGGAGTGCGGATTTCTGCGTAGCCGCGCGAACCGAAGATCGTCCGGGCGAGATCCTCGACGGCCGCGTACTTCTCGCTTTCGGGCGGAAAAAGATCGTGCGTGCCCTTGGGCGCCCGAAGCTTCTGGCTCACCGGGCCCAGGCCCCGTCGATCTTGAAGTATTCCTCTTTGTAGCCCAGGTAGTTGAGGTGGTAGTGCCTCAGGTCCGCGACCTCGGCCTCGGAGAGCTCGCGCACGCGCTTTGCCGGCGCCCCCAGCCACAGCGTGCGAGGCGGCACGATCGTCCGCGGTGTGACGAGAGCTCCCGCACCGATGAACGCGGACTCGCCCACGTCCGCACCGTCCATCACCGTCGCGCGGATCCCGATGAGCGCTCCGCGCCGCACGGTCGCGCCGTGCACGATCGCGCCATGCCCGAGGGTGACTTCCTCTTCGAGAATCGTGGGATGGGTGCCCTGCGTGACGTGGATCGCGCAGTTGTCCTGGATGTTGGATCGCGCTCCGATCCGGATGAAGTGGCAATCGCCGCGAACGACCGAGTTGTACCAGACCGAAACGTCGTCCCCGAGGACGACGTCGCCGATGACCGCGGCCGTCTCCGCGAGATAGACGCGTTCCCCGAGGCGCGGCCGCTTCCCCGCGTATTCCTTGACGATGCCTCCCATCCCCATGAAGCCGGGCAATTTAGCATGGAACCCGTGCTCGGCCGGCGGCCAGGGCCAGGCGCCCGCGCGCAGCAGTCGCGGCGGATCCACCGTGGCGTCGACGAGCGTCGACGGCAGCCCGCCGGGAGTCCAGCCGCCGTCCACGAAGACGTCGATCTCGCGGCTGAAGAGCTCCACGACTTCTTCCGGATCGACACGCGCGCGCTGACCCGAGGGATTCGCGCTCGTGCCGGTGACGGGGCCGAGACGCGCGAGCAGACGCCGGAGGGCGTCGTGCGCCGGGATGCGAACGCCGAGGTTCGGCTGGCCGAGCGAGGCGGGCAGCGGCGCCCGAAGCGGAACGACCACGCTGAGCGGCGCGGGCCAGACGGCGAAGAAGGGTTCGAGCGCAGCGTGCGGCGACGTCACGCCGAGCAGCTCGAGCTGCGAACGCTCGGCGAAGAGAACCAGCAACGGTTTCCGCTCGCCACGGCCCTTGGCGGCGAGAACCCGCGCCACGCCGGTCTCGCTGCGGGGATCCGCGGCCAGCGCGTAGAACGTCTCCGTCGGGATCGCCGCGACGCCTCCGCTGCGAAGCAGCGCGGCCAGCTCCGCGATCAGGTTCTCCGAGGCGAGGAGTTCGGCGATCGAGATCCGGCGCATGTCAGCCCCCGACGTAGCGATCGTAGAGCGAGCGGGCGCGCCGCGGGTCCGCCGTGCCCCGGACGACGCAGCGGCCGTCGGGGAAGATCGTCAGGCTCACATCCTCCACGTCGGCGTTCAGAAGCTGGGGCGACTTGCGGACCCTTCCGAGGGGCGCCAGGCGGCGCTCGAGGGCTTCGAAGTCCGGGCGGACGCGGACGGCCGGCGTGACCTGCACGGACTGTCGGCCGCAGAGCTTCACGAGCTCCGCGGCGCCTTCGCCTTCGAGCGCGGGATACCGGCCCTCCCGACAGACCGGGCAGGCGCGGGAGGCCGGCGCGGCTTCGAAGAGCCGGCGCGCCGTGAAGCCTCCGTCCCAGACCGAGAGCGTGAGGAGGCCGCGCGAGGGATCCTGCCCGGTCGCGAGGCGCAGGACCTCCGTCATCGCGAGCGACGCCACGAGCGGCGGCAGCGTCGGAACGACTCCCACGGTGTCGCAGGTCGGTCCCGAGCCCGGGGGCGGCAGATCCTCGAGGTAGCACCGCAGGCATGGCCCGCCCGGCCGCAGCAGGGCAACGCGCCCCTCCGCGCCGACGCACGCCGCGTAGACCGACGGACGGCCGAGCGAGCGGGCCGTGTCGGAGACCAGAAGCCGTGTCTCGAAGTTGTCGGAGGCGTCGAAAACGAGATCGTGGCCCTCGAGGTGCGCGCGGGCGTTCGCTGCCGAGAGATCGTCCACGATGGCGCGGACGGGAATCGACGGGTCGATCTCGGCCAGCCGCGTCGCGGCGGCCTCCGCCTTGGCCGCGATCCGCGCCGCATCCTCGGCGTCGAAGAGGAACTGTCGGGAAAGATTGGAGGGCTCGACGACGTCGCGATCCACTATCGTCAGCCGCCCGAAGCCCGCCCGCAGCGCCGCCTCGGCCGCCGCGGCGCCGACGGCGCCCGCACCGACGAAGGCGATCGAGAAACGGCCGATCCGCTCCTGCCCCTCCTGGCCGATCCCGGGAAAGAGGATCGAGCGCGAATAGCGCGCCGAGTCGCTCATCGGGCCGCCTCGAGGAGAGTGCGGGCATGCTTCATCGCCGTTTCCGGCACTTTCTCGCCCGCCAGCATGCGGGCGATCTCCGCGACGCGCTCCTTCGCGTCGAGGAGCCGGACCGACGCGACCGTGCGGCCGGCGATTTCCCGCTTCTCGGCGCGAAGGTGCGTCCGGGCGAGAGCCGCGATCTGCGGAACGTGCGTCACGCACAGGACCTGCTCGGAGTCGGCGAGATCGCGTAGCTTCTTTCCCACGACCTCGGCGACCCGGCCGCCGATGCCCGCGTCGACCTCGTCGAAGACGAGGGTCCTGCCTCCGCCTTTGCCTCCCGAGGCCACCGAGCGAATCGCCAGCTGGAGGCGCGAGAGCTCCCCTCCCGACGCGATCTTCTCGAGCGGCTTCTCCGGCTCGCCGGGATTCGGAGCGAACAGGAACGTGCCGGTCTCGAGCCCGCCGGGCCTCGGCCGGTCGTCCGGCAGCGCTTCGAGCGAGAGGCGCAGGCGCGCCTTCTCGAGGGCGAGGCCGCGGAGCTCGCCTTCGACCGCCGACGAGAACCGTGCGGCGGCCGCCCGCCGCTTGCGCGAGAGCGCGGCCGCCGACTTGCGGTAGGCCTCCGCCGCCTCCTCGGCCTCGCGTCGGCGGCGGTCGAGCGCCTCCTCGACGTGCGAGAGCTCCGCGCGCTCCTCCTTCATGTCGGCGAGGCGGGCGAGAAGCTCCGAGGCGCTCGGGGCGTACTTCCGCTTCAAGCGGGCGAGCTGCTCGAGGCGGGTCTCGATCGCCGTCAGCCGCGCCGGGTCTCCCTCCATCGCCTCGGCCGCGTCGCGGGCGGCCGCCGCGAGATCCGCGATGCGGCGCTTCAGGTCCTCGGCCTCCTCCCGGTGAGACGCGAGACGCGGGTCGATCGCCGCGAGAGCGCCGAAGGCGCGCGCGGCTTCGCCCAGCCGGTCGGCCGCGGACCCCTCGGCCTCGGTGAGCGCGTCGAGCGCCGACTCGCCCGCGCTCCGGATGCGGTCGGCATGCAGGAGCCGCTCCCGTTCCGCCGGGAGCCCGGCCTCCTCAGCTTCCGTCGGCCCCACCGACTCGATCTCGCGGATCTGGAAGTCCAGCATCTCGAGCTTTTCTCCGCGCTGCCGGCGAGATTCCTCGAGGGCGGCGAGGCGTTCCTGCGCCTCCCGCCACCGTCCGGCCGCCTCTTCGACGGCCGCCCGCTCCGCGCCGGTCTTCGCGAACGCGTCGAGCAGCTCGAGCGGCGCCGCCGGATCGGCGAGCTCCTGCTCGGAGCTCTGGCCGTGGATCGCGACCAGCCGCTCACCGAGCTTCGCGAGTGTCCGCACCGACGCGGCCTCGTCCTCGATGAAGGCGCGCCCGCGGCCATCGGGCGTGAGCTCCCGCCGCAGGAGCAGGCGGTCGGAGGCAGGCAGGCCGGCGTCCGCGACCAGGGCCCGGACCGCGTCGTCGGCGTCGAACTCCGCGGTCACGGACAGGCGCGCCGCGCCTTCGCGGATGAAGTCCGCCGACCCTCGTCCTCCCGCCACCAGCGACAGCGCATCGACCAAAATGGACTTGCCCGCCCCGGTCTCTCCCGTCACGACCGTCAGCCCTTCGGCGAGCTCGAGCTCGAGGTCTTCGACGATCGCGAGGTTCTTGACCGTCAGCCGGCGAAGCACGCCGGAGAGTCTACCGCTACGGCTTGACGCTCTTTTGCGCGATGGGCTTGGCCGGAATGCCGCCGACGATCGCGCCCGGCTCGACCGGCTTGGAGGCCACGCCCATGGAGCCCAGGATGGCGTCCTTGCCGATCTTGACGCCCGACAGCACGACGGAATGGTAGGTGACCCGGGCGCGCGGCCCGATCTCGGTTCGGGCGATCGTCACGTCGTGGATGTCCTCGACCGCATGGGAGTGGGAGTAGATGTTGGCGTAGTCGGAGATCGAGGCGTCGTCCCCGATCACAACCTCGCCGCGGTCGTCGATCAGCACGTTGCGATGGATCGTGACGCCGTCGCCCACAATCATGTTGTAACCGAAGGAGAACTCGACCTCGTGGAAGATGCGGACCTTCTTGCCGCACTTCTTGAAGACCCGCTGCGCCAGCATGTACCGCATCTGCGTGCCGAGGCGCACGTTGCGCCCCACGGGCGAGTGGTCGAACATCTGCCAGAACCAGAGGAGCGGCTTGACGGGAGCCCACCGCGCGAGATCGATTTCTTTGTAGTACTCCGCCTCGAGCGTCGCGTTGCGGGGGTCGAACGAGGCGACCAGCGTCTTCGTCGCGAGCGGAACGTCCGGATCGGCGAGGACCGCGTCGTGCTCGACCGTCCGTCCGAGGTAGAGCTGGGACAGGGCGTCGCGCACGATGACGTTGCGGTCGAGAGACGGGTCGTCCAGCTTCTCGGCGAGGCGGCCGATGAAGCGCGGGAAGACATCTTCCCCGACGGGACCGATCGCAAAGTCTCTCAGGGGCATGGCGCGCGCCAGACTAGCAACGGGGGTGTGGCGAGTCAAACACGGAGACGGCGAGTACGCTCCGGTTAAACACCGAACCGCTTCTTCAGAAACTCCAGCGTCAGCGCGACGCCGAAACCCGACGCCCCGGGGGGCCAGCCGCTCTGCTCTTTCTCGAAGTGCGCCACACCGGCCACGTCGACATGCGCCCAGGGAACCCCCTTCGGGACGAACTCCTTGAGGAAGATCCCGGCGTTGATCGTGCCGGCGGCCCGTCCGCCGGTGTTTTTCATGTCGGCCCACTCGGATTTGAGGTTCTCTTTGTACTCGGGCCAGAGCGGGAGCCGCCAGACGCGCTCCCCCGTGGCTTCTCCGGCCGCCTCGAGGGCGCCGGCGAGGTCCGCTTCGTCGGTCATGACGGCGGCGCACTCGTGGCCGAGGGCGATCAGGACGGCTCCCGTGAGCGTGGCGAAGTCGAGCAGGACGTCCGGAGAAAACTTTTCGGCGTAAGAGAGGGCGTCTCCCAGGATGAGCCGGCCCTCGGCGTCGGTGTTGTCGACCTCGACCGTCTTGCCGTTGCGCATGCGGAGGATGTCACCGGGGCGCTGGGCCGAACCGCCCGGCATGTTCTCGGCGACCGGAGCGAGGGCCACGATGCGCACCGGCAGGTTCGAAGCCTTCGCGGCTGCGAGACAGCCGAAGACCGTCGCCGCGCCCATCATGTCGTACTTCATCTCGCCCATGGAGGGCGCGGGCTTCAACGAGATGCCGCCGGTGTCGAAAGTGATCCCCTTGCCGACGAGGACTGCCGTGCCTTTCGGACGCGGCGGCGCGTGCTCGCCGATGAGGAAGACGGGAGGCCGCACGCTTCCGGCGTTGACGCCGAGCAGCCCCCCCATCCGTTCGCGTTCGATCTGCTTGCGGTCGAGTGCCCGAAAGGCGAGTCGATGGCGGCTGCAGAGCGCTTTCGCCTCGCGGGCGAGCTCGGCCGGACCGAGGTCGTTGGCGGGCGTATTTCCGACGTCGCGGACCCAGCGGACGGCCTCGGCGATCGCCTCGGCCTCCCGGGCCGCGCCGGCCAACCGGCGCGCAGAAACCCCGGGCGGCGGAACGACGATCGCCGGCCCCGCGCCGCGGCCGCGCTTCGGAGAGGACTTGTAACGGTCGAACGCATAGTCCGCCAGGGCGATCTGCGGCAGCAGGGCGCGGAAGGTTTCCTCCGACACGCCGGCGCCGAACGCCAGCACGAGCGGCCGCCCGGGCCTCTCGACGGCCTGGCGGACGGCCCGCCGCAGCGCCCCGCGCCAGCGCGTGGCCGAGGCCGGCGCCTTGCCGAGCCCGCACAGGAGGAAGTCCTTCCCCGGCGGCCCGGCCGCGACGATCTCCTTTTCCCGGCCCTGGAATCCTCCGGCCCGGATGGCCGCGCGGACGGCGGACGTCCAGGCCCGGGGCGATCCGGCCGCCGGATCCCGCCCTTCGTACAGGAAAAGGACGCGCGTGGCTGCAGCGACGCGAGGCGGGGCATCCGTCAGGCGTATGCGCATGGCGGAGCCTACGATAGCAGAGGCCTCGACTGTGCTAACTTCACCGGCCCATGACGACCATCACCGAAACGCACCTCACGAGCGCGCGCCTGTCGCGGCGGGGCAAGGTTCGCGAGCTCTACGACCTGGGCGACACTCTCCTTCTCGTCGCGAGCGATCGGATCTCGGCCTTCGACGTCGTTCTCGCGCCCGGGATCCCCGACAAGGGCCGGATCCTGACGCAGCTGTCGAGCTTCTGGTTCCGGAAGTTCAACGACGTCGAGAACCACATCCTCGAGACCGACGTGGCCCGTTTTCCGGAGGAGCTCCGGGCGGACGAGCCTCTTCTCGCCGGACGCGCCGTCATCGTCAAGAAGTGCGAGGTCGTCCCCTTCGAGTGTGTGGCGCGCGGCTACCTCGCGGGCTCGGGCTGGTCCGAGTACAAGAAGTCGGGCAAGGTCTGCGGGATCCCGCTTCCCTCCGGCCTTCGCGAGGCCGATCGGCTGCCCGAGCCGATCTTCACGCCGGCCACCAAGGCCGAGACCGGACACGACGAGAACATTTCCTTCGAGACCATGGCCCGGCAGCTCCCCGAAGGAGAAGCCGAGCGGCTCCGCGACATCACGCTCTCGCTCTACGGGCGCGCGGCCGATCACGCCGCGTCGCGCGGGCTGATCCTCGCCGACACGAAGCTCGAGTTCGGCCGCCTCGATGGCCGGATCGTCTGGATCGACGAGGCGTTCACTCCGGATTCCTCCCGCTACTGGGACGCCGCCCAGTACAACCCGGGACGGGGGCAGGCCTCTTTCGACAAGCAGTTCGTCCGCGACTGGCTCGACTCGACCGGCTGGGACAAGCGCCCGCCGGCGCCGAGGCTGCCAGAAGGCGTCGTGCGGACGACGCGCGAGAAGTACCTGGACGCCTATCGCAAGCTGACCGACGCGATGCCGGAGCACCTCGAGCCCGAGACCCGCTAGCTAGGCGCTCCGGGACAGCTCCGCCAGAAAGTCCGACACCCGATCCACGGGGCGGCACGCGAGATCGGGGAACGCCGAGGCGTCCGCGGCGTTGCCCGAGGGCAGATACACCGTCCGGAAGCCGAGCGCCGCGACCTCCTTCAGGCGCGACGCCGCTGCGGGAACGCGCCGCACCTCGCCGAGCAGCCCGATCTCGCCGAAGAAGACGCTCCGCTCGGGAAGCGGCTTGCCCCGCACCGACGAGGCGAGCGCGCCCACGACGGCGAGGTCGGCCGAGGGCTCGAACACCTCGAGGCCGCCGGTGCAGGAGACGAAGACCTCGCGCGAAGAAAGCGGCAGGCCCGCGCCGTCGAGCACCGCGATCAGGAGCGCCAGGCGCCCCGCGTCGAGGCCGATCGCGACGCGGCGCGGCGAGCCCGGGGACACGGAGCCGACGAGGGCCTGGATCTCCACGAGCACCGAGCGCGACCCCTCGCGGGCGGCGGTCACGGCGCTGCCAGGCAGGCCCGCCCGGCGCTCGGCGAGGAGAACGGCCGAGGCGTCCGGAAGCTCGGCGAGCCCCTCGCCCGTCATCTCGTAGAGCGCGATCTCGTCGACCGGGCCGAACCGGTTCTTCGTGGCCCGCAGAAGTCTCCGCGCGCCGCCCCGGTCACCTTCGATCGAGACGACGGCGTCGACCAGGTGTTCGAGGGACTTGGGGCCAGCCAAGCTCCCGTCTTTGGTCACATGCCCGACGAGGAAGACCGGGACTCCGCTCGATTTCGCATAGCGCGTGAGCTCCCCGGCCGATGCGCGCACCTGCGAGACCGTGCCGGGCGAGGACGCGAGGGTGGGATCGGCCACGGCCTGAACGGAGTCGACGATGACGAGCGACAGCGAACCCTTCCGGGCTTCCGCCTCCGCGACGATGCGCGCGACATCCGTCTCGGGCAGGACGAGAAGGCCCCCGTCCCGGATCCCGAGCCGTTCGGCGCGAAGACGGACCTGCGCCGCCGACTCCTCGGCGCTCGCATACAGGACGTCGCCCGGGCCGGTCGCCGCGAGGCCGCGTCCCGCCTGGAAGAGGAGGGTCGACTTCCCGATTCCCGGCTCGCCTCCGAGCAGCACGACCGAGCCCGCGACGAGGCCGCCGCCGAGCACGCGATCGAAGCCCGGAAGCCCGGTCGCCCGCCGCGGGCCGTCGAGCGACCCGACCTCATCGATCCGCACGGCGACCGACGGCACGCCCGGACCCGGAACGGGCGCCGCCGCTCTCGCGCGCGCTTCCTCCACGTAGGAGTTCCAGTCTCCGCAGTCGGGACAGCGCCCCAGCCACTTGGGCGAGGTCGCGCCGCAGGACTGACAGGCGAAGATCGTCTGAGGACGCGCCATGCTCGGCTGCTTCGTCGTTCTCGTAGGCCGGTTTCTCGTAGGCCGGTTTCTAATACACCGCGCCGGCGAGGTACTTCATGTCGTCGTCGCCCCACCGCACACCCGCGCCGATGAAGGCCGAATCCCGATCCGCCTTCGTATTCAGGAGATCGTCCCAGCCGCCGATCACGTAGATCGAGGGCGAAAGGTAGAACCGGCCGGAGAGCTTCGCGTGCGGGTTGAGGCCGTCGTCCCCGCCGAAGTCCCACATCTCGGCCGAGAACCGGAGCCGATCCTTGAGCGTGAGGTAGTCGATCCCCGCGCCGCCCGAGTTCTCGATCACGCCGGCCCGTCCGACCCAGTCGCCCATGCGATAGCCGACCTCGGCCGAGATCGCGATCGAGTCTTTGAATTCGACCTCGTCCTCTCGAATGATCTCGGTGTGGCCGTCCGGGTACGTCGTCGTCGTGATCGTCGTCGTGTCGTGACGCACGCCGAAGGGAAGGCTCGAAAGCTCGAGGCGGTAGAAGCGCGGCGAGCCGACCTTGGCCAGATCGACCGTGAAATACCCCTGCCCCTTGTTGTGATTCGCCAGGTACTCGCCGCGGAGGCCGAGGTCGAGGTTCCACGTCTTGACCTTCGTCATGGCGCCGGTGAGGCTGTCGACGCCCTCCTTGACGGCGACGAGGGCCTCGTTCAGGTTCTTGCTCGTCTCGTCGCTCTGGACGAGCTGGCCCACGGTGCCCTGGCCCTCCGCGATCTTCCCCGTGATGGCATTCATGTTGTCGACGGTCGTCTGGAGCTTCGTCGTGAGCGTCTTCGCGTTGGCGATGCTGTCGGTCACGTTGCCCGAATTGGCGGCGACGAGCTTGTCGATCCGGTCGACGAGCTCGGCCATCTGCGTCGAGAACTCGCGGAAGTTCGTGGTGGTCGCGTCGATGTTCGCGCGATTCGACTCGAGGATCTTCCGCAGCTCCTGCGAGAGCACGAGCACGTTGTCGACGATTCCCGTCAGCCGCTCCTCGCCGAGCGCGCCCCCGAGCGACTCCTTGAGATTCGAGGTGATGTCCCGGATGTCCACCTCGATGTCCCGGGCGAGCCGGGTGATCTGGTCGAAGGACACGGGGGCCTCGCCCTGCAGCGTCGCCCCCTCGGGGAGCGCGGCGGCGGCGACGGGCCCGGGGATCAGCTCGACGTACTTGTCGCCGAGCATCCCGAGGCTCTGGATGGACGCGGACGCCCCCTCCCGGAGGGCGACGTCGCGCGTCAGCTCGAGGTCGACGAGGGCCTTGCCGCCGACCAGGCGGATGCGGGCCACTTTCCCGACGAGGACGCCGGCCATGCGCACGTCCGACTTTTCCTTGAGGCCGGCGACGTCGTCGAACTGGACGGAGACGACCCGGCCGGCGACGCGGCCCAGCTGCAGGTCTTCGATCTTCCAGATCAAGAGACCCGCGAGGATGAGGACGACCAGAAAGAACGCTCCGACCTTCGCTGCGTTGCTCATCGCGCCTCCGAAATGGTTGTGCGCCTCGCTCTCTCGGACTCTACGGTCAACGGGCCTTCGGCCCGGCCTTCGACGAACTGCCGCACCGCCGGGTCGTTCGACTTCAAAAACTCTTCGGGAGGAGCATCGAAGAGGATCTTGCCGCCGAAGAGCAGCGCCAGCCGGTCGCCGATCTTGCGGGCGCTCGGAATGTGGTGCGTGATGGTCACGATGGTCGGCTCCATCTGTCGGCGGATCCCGAGGATCACCTCCGCGATGATATCGGTCATGATGGGGTCGAGGCCCGTGTTGGGCTCGTCGAAGAGCAGGATCTCGGGCTGGTGGGCGATGGCGCGCGCGAAGCCCACGCGCCGGCGCATCCCGCCCGAGAGCTCGGACGGACGCTTGGCCGCGATGTCGGGCAGCTGGACGAGCTCGAGGCACTCTTCGACCCGGGATCGCACCTCCGCGGCGGAGCGGCGGCCGGTGCGGCGCAGCGGAAAGGCGATGTTGTCGTAGACGTTCATCGAATCGAAGAGGGCGCCCTCCTGGAAGGCCATCCCGAACTTCTTGCGCAGGGTGTTGCGCTCCACGCCGTCGAGCTCCCAGAAGTTCTGGCCGTCGACGAAGACGTCCCCGGAATCGGGCCGGAGGAGCGCGATGAGGTGCTTGAGCAGAACGCTCTTGCCCGTCCCCGAGGGGCCGACGATGACGAGCGACTCCCCCGCCGCCACCGACAGATCCACGCCGTCGAGGACGACATGGTCGCCGAAGCTCTTCCTGAGATTCTGCACCCGGAGCTTGGCCGACCCCGGGGAGCTACGAGCCCGGGACGCCGCGGTCAAAACAGCAGCCTCGTGAGAAAGAAGTCGGCCAGCAGGATCGCGAGGCTCGCCACGACGACGGCCTGCGTCGTCGCCCGGCCCACGCCCTCGGCGCCTCCCTCGGTGTGGTATCCCCGGACGCAGGCCACGACCGCGAGGATCAGGCCGAAGACGGCCGCCTTGACGAGGCCGACCGTGAAGTCCTCCATGTCGAGGTACTCGAGGGAGCTGTCGTAGTACGTCACCGGGTTAGCGCCCAGAAGCTGCACCGCCACGAAGTATCCGCCGTACATGCCGACGACGTCCCCCATCACGACGAGGAGAGGCAGCATCAGGATCGAGGCGATCACCCGGGGCACGACGAGGTACTGCACGGGCTCCGTGGCGAGCGCCTCGAGGGCGTCGATCTGCTCGGTGACCCGCATGCTGCCGATCTCGGCGGCCATCGCGCTGCCCACGCGCCCGGACACCATCAGGGCCGAGAGCACCGGGGCGAGCTCGCGCGTGAGCGAAAGGGCGACCACGGCGCCGACGAGGCTCTGGGCGTTGAACCGCGCGAAGCCCGTGTAGGTCTGGAGCGCCAGCACCATGCCCGTAAAGAGAGTCGTCAGAAAGACGAGCGGGATGGAGTCGACGCCGACCCGAACCATCTGGCGGATCCATTCGGCGACGTCGTAGGGAGGACGCGGCGCCCAGACGAGGATCCGGCCGAGCATCGAGAAGAAACGCCCGAGCTGCTCGAGAAAGCGGAGGACGCCGCGTCCGACCGTCTCGAGGACGCCGACGATCAAGCGCGCGGCCCCGGTTCGGCGCCGCCGTCCGTGTAGACGCGGGGAACACGCGGCCCGATGCCGCAGAGGATCTCGTAGGGAATCGTGTTCGCCGCGGCCGCGAGCTCCCAGGCCGTGATCGCATCGCCGCCGTCTTTGCCGAGACACACGGCGCGGTCGCCACGGCGGGCAGGCGTGTCCGTCGTGTCCACGAGCGTGACGTCCATGCTGACGGCTCCCACCACCGGCGCCCTTTTTCCCCCGAGAAGGACCGCGATTCGTCCCGAAAAGCTGCGGCGGAAGCCGTCATGATAGCCGATGGGCAGGACCGCGACAGTCGTCTCGCGGTCCGTGACGAAGCGGCCGCCGTAGCCGAGCGGCGTCCCCGCGGGAACGCGCCGCACCGAGGTGACGCGCGCTTCGACGGTCATCGCCGGCGAAAGCGCCGCGGCCTCCCTCGACTCGCGGGGCGCGACGCCGTAGAGGGCGAGACCCGGCCGCACCGCGTCGAGCCACGCGGGTTCCGCTCCGAGGATCGCGGCGGAGTTGGCGGCGTGGACGAGCCCCGGCGCGACGCCGGCTTCGCGCAGCCGCGAGGCGCCCGCGCGGAGACGCTCGACCTGGAGCCGTGTCTCGGCGGAGGACGGGTCGTCGGCCCGCGAGAGATTGGCGAACGTGCCCGCCAGCCGAAGACCCGGCGCGCGCCGGAGAAGCGCGATGACGAAGTCGAGCTCCTCGGGTCGGAAGCCCGCGCGGCCCATCCCCGTATCGAGCTCCAGGTGGACGGCCAGAGGCGCTGACGCCGCGCTCGTCCTCGCGGCGATCGCCTCCGCCTGCTCGGCGTCGTAGAGCGCCGGCGTCAGCCCGTAGGCGGCCAGCCGCGGCACGTCCTCGGGATCCACGCGCGAGAGCACGAGAATCTCCCCGGCGATCCCGGCACGCCGCAGAGCCGCTCCTTCCTCGGGATTGGCGACGGCGAATCGGTCCGCGCCTTCGCGGGCGAGCCGCGCCGCGACGGGCGCGGCCCCGTGGCCGTACGCGTCCGCCTTCACGACCGCGTACACCGGCCGCGGCGCGACGCGCGCGGCGATGAAGCGGTAGTTCGACGCGATGGCGTCGAGGTCGATGATCGCCCGGACAGGATCTTGAGAGTCGTGAGTCGGGGGTCGAGAGTTCACGCGGGGCCGATTCTCTCGACTGCCGGGTCCGAACCCTCGACCCTGGACCCTCGACTCCGGACTTCCCTAGAAGGGCTGTCCCGGCGGCTCGGCCGCGGGCCCGCCGGCGTAGTTGGCGAAGGTCATGTGATCGCCCAGAAAGACGAGGGGAAAGTCTCCCGTCGGCCCGTTGCGCTGCTTGGCGATGATCACGTCCGCGATGCCCTTGCGCTCGGTGTCGCGGTCGTAGAGCTCCTCGCGGTAGAGGAACACGACCACGTCGGCGTCCTGCTCGATCGAGCCGGAGTCCCGCAGGTCCGCGAGCTGGGGCTTGCGCAGCTCGCCCTTGCGCTGCTCCGGCTGACGGGAGAGCTGGGAGAGCGCGATGATCGGCACCCGCAGCTCCTTCGCGAGGAGCTTCAGGCCGCGGGAGATCATCGAGACTTCCTGCGTGCGGTTGTCGAACCGGCCGTGGCCGGCCATCAGCTGCATATAGTCGACGATCAGAAGATCGAGCCCCTTCTCGCGCTTGAGACGCTGGGCCTTGGCGCGCATCTCCGGCACGTTCAGGAGGGCGCTGTCGTCGAGGAAAAAGCGGGTCGCGTGAATCTTGGACTGGGCGAGGACGAGCCGCTGCATCGCCTCCTTGGACGCGAAACCGTCGCGGACCTTCTTGGCGTCGACGTCCGCCTCCGAGCAGAGGACGCGGAAGCCGAGCTGCTCCTTGGACATTTCGAGCGAGAAGAAGCCGACGGACCGTCCCTCGCGGATCGCGACGTGCTGGGCGATGTTCAGGGCGAAGGAGGTCTTTCCGACCGAGGGACGCGCGGCCACGACGATCAGGTCCGTCCCCTGAAGGCCCGAGGTCATCCGGTCGAGCTCCTGAAACCCCGTCGCGAGGCCGGAGAGCATGCCCTGGCGGCCGCGGGCGTCCTCGATGATCTCGAGGTTGTGGCGGACGACCTGCCCGATGGGCTCGAACCCCCCGCGGACGGCCCCCTCGGCGATGTCGAAGATCTCGGTCGTGGCCTCCCCGAGCAGGGCCTCGGCGTCGCGATCTCCGGAGAGGCCGTCCCGGACGATTTGCTGGCCGGCCCGGATCAGTCGGCGGAGTGTCGCCTTCTCCTTGACGATCCTGGCGTAGTGCTCGACGTTGCCGACGTCCGGCACGCCGTCGAGCAGCGCCGTCAGGTACGCGGTGCCGCCGGCCTTTTCGATCGCTCCGCCGCGATCGAGCTCCTCCTTGAGGGTGAGGATGTCGATCTCGGCCGAGCGTTGCGAGAGCTCGAGCATCGCGGCGTAGATGCGCCGGTGCGTGTCGGGAAAGAAGTCCTCCTGCGAGATGACCGGGACGACGAAGGCCAGGGCCGCCGGATCGAGGAGGATCGCCCCGAGAACCGATCGCTCGGCCTCGAGATTCTGGGGCAGCGTTTTTTGAGAGGTGACTTCTTCGAGCATCGGGGAATTGGCCGCGAGTCTCCTCCCCCGCGCCGCTAAAGTCATCAGCAGAGATTTCGACAGGTCCCCCGCGTTTTCCACAGCACCATGAGGCGCCGAAGGGTCGGACAGTTGATGTCCCTGTTGAGTGAAAGTCGAGGGTCGAGGGTTACGGCAGGCGAGCGCGGAGAGCGTCGAGCATCGCGGCGTCGCCGAACACGCCGCCCGGTCGCTTGCGTCCCTCCGGCGTGCCGTGGAAGTCGCTTCCCGCGGTCGCCGCGAGAGAGAGCTCACGGACGAGCGTTCCCAGGCGCGCCTCCTCCTCCGGGCCGTGATCGGGATGGAAGACCTCGATCGCGTCGAGGCCTTCCGCGGCGAGCGCGCGCACCAGCGCGTCCGTGTTCTTGTACCAGACCGCGTGCGCGAGTGAGGAGACGCCGCCGGCGGAACGGATCGCGCGGACGACCTCGGAGGCCTTCCACTTCTCGTAGGGCACGTACCAGGGGTGCTCGTGGCCGAGGAAACGGTCGAAGGCCTCGTCGTTGGTGGCCGCGTGGCCCGCCCGGATGAGCGCCCGGGCGAGATGCGGCCGTCCCCAGACGCCGTCGCCCACATCCGCCCGGATGGCGTCGAGGTCGATCGCGTAGCCGTGCTCGATGAGCTTCTTTGCCATCCGCTCGCCCCGGGTCCGGCGCTCGTCCTGCCGGCTCGAAAGCTGCGCCTGCAGGGAGGCGTTGGTCTCGTCGACGAAGAGCGCCAGGATGTGGATGTCGTCCTGTCCGCCCCACTCGGCCGAGATCTCCGCTCCCGAGATGAGCTCCATCCCCCGGCGTCCCGCCTCGGCCCGCGCCTCCGGAAGGCCCTGGAGCGTGTCGTGGTCGGTCAGGGCGAGACAGGTCACACCCGCCTCGGCCATGCGCCCGACGAGGGCGGCGGGAGCATCGAGGCCGTCGGAGACGGTGGAATGGCTGTGCAGGTCGAGTTTCATCGCCGCGCAGTCTAGCCGAGCGCGGTGCTCGGGCGCGCGTCTTGCGTCATTCTTCCGGGCGTGGAACGCCGGCAGGTCGCGCGCATTCTGATGGAGATCGCCGAAATGCTCGAGCTCGCCGGTGCGAACCGCTTCAAGGTGCGCGCCTACGAGAACGGCGCCAAAGCGCTGCTCGCCTTCTCGGGAGACCTGACCGAGGCGATACGCAGCGGTCGGCTCCGGGAGATCCCGGGCATCGGCGCGACGATCTCCGCGAACATCCAGACTCTCGCGGCGACCGGCCGGCTGCCGCTCTACGACGAGCTGCGCACCTCCTTTCCGCGCGGCCTCTCCGATTGCCTGCGCGTGCCGCGGCTCGGAGCGAGAAAGCTCAAGGTCCTGCACGACGCCCTCGGCGTCGATTCGCTCGACGCCCTCGAGCGAGCCTGCCGGGAGGGGCGACTCGAGAACGTCCGGGGCTTCGGGAAGAAGAGCGCGGCGCACCTGCTCCGGGGAATCCGCATGGTCCGGGCCTCGGAAGGCTTTTTCCGCCACTCGTCCGCCGGCGCCGCGGGGACGGGCCCTGGTCGCTTCGCTGTCCGACTCGGGCCTCGCCGAGAACGTCTCTCTCGGAGGCGGGCTGAGGCGTCTCCGCGAGACCGTGCGCGGCATCGAGATCGTCGCCTCCTCGCGAGACCCCCTCCCGGCTCGCGAAGGCGTTCCTCGCGTTTCCCGAGGTCTTCGAGGTCGCCCTCCACCGAAGGAAACCTGGCGTCCGTGAGGTTCCTCGACGGCCTCACCGCGAACCTCCACATCGTCTCTCCGGAGGAGTACTCAGCTGCCCTTCTCTGCTTCACCGGATCGCGCCCGCACACTTCGGCGCTGCGGGCGCGCGCCCGGGAGAGGGGCCTGCGACTCGACGAACACGGCCTCTTCAACGGTGGCGGGCCCGTCGCGGCGCAGTCGGAAGCCGATCTCTACGAAGCCCTCGGTCTCGCCTACGTCGAGCCGGAGCTGCGCGAGGGACGGGGCGAGATCGAGGCCGCGGCCGAGCGCCGGCTGCCGACTTTGATCTCGCGCGAAGACCTCCGCGGGATCTTCCACGTGCATACGGACGCCTCGGACGGCCGCGACGACCTCGAGACGATGGTGCGCGCCGCGCAGACCGCCGGCTACTCGTACGTGGCCATCACGGATCACAGCCAGTCCGCCGGATACGCCGGCGGGCTCAGCATGGATCGGATGCGGGAGCAGCGCGAGCAGATCCGGGCGCTTCGCCGGCGGCTGCCTCAGATCCGGATTCTGCACGGCACCGAAGCCGACATCCTCGCCGACGGCTCCATCGACTACGGGGACGACTTTCTCGGCGAGCTCGATCTGGTCGTGGCGTCGGTTCACTCCCGGTTCGGCCTGACGCGCGAGGAACAGACCGCGCGCCTGA
Source organism: uncultured Acidobacteriota bacterium (assembly GCA_963782585.1). Lineage (GTDB taxonomy): Bacteria > Acidobacteriota > Thermoanaerobaculia > UBA5066 > Gp7-AA6 > DAHUXD01. The sequence goes on along the minus strand of CAWAKL010000006.1, from coordinate 80,464 downwards.
TCCGGGCGGTCCGCAATCCGCGGGTGGCGATCCTGGGCCATCCGACGGGCCGCCTGCTCCTCTCGCGCGAGGGCCTGAGCGCGGACATGGAGGCCGTGATCGCGGCCGCCGCGGAGGCCGGCTGTGCCCTCGAGATCAACGGGTCCCCCCATCGGATGGACCTCGACTGGCGGCTCGTCCGCCGCGCGGTCGACCTCGGCGTCGCGCTCGCGATCGATCCCGACGCGCATTCGACGCGCGAGCTCGACTACGTGCCGTACGGCATCGCGATGGCCCGGAAGGGTTGGGCCGGGCCGGAGACGGTCCTGAACGCCCGCGAGCCGGACGCGGTGGTCGCGTGGCTGGAGCGACGCCGGGGCGGGCCCATCCCCGAATCCGCGGACCGACAGGAAATGTCGGGATAGAATCCCCGTCCCGCGGCGGAGGTGCCGCGAATCCGATCAAGGAGCAACTCCATGGCCCTGCAGCCCGGCGACCTGGCCCCCGATTTCACGCTCCCCTCCACCGTCAACGAGAAAGTGACCCTCTCGGACTACCGGGGAAAAAAGAACGTGATCCTCCTCTTCTATCCGCTGGATTTCTCACCCGTGTGCTCGGTGGAAAACAAGCAGTGCGCCGAGATGCTGCCGACGAAGGGGGCCGGGGACGTCGAGGTCCTGGGGGTCTCGGTCGACTCCCTCTGGTCCCACAAGGCCTTCGCGGCCCAGCAGGGCGTCACGTACCCCCTCCTCGCCGACTTTCACCCCAAGGGCGCGGTCGCCGAGAAATACGGCGTCTACCTTCCCGAGAAGGGCATGGCGGCGCGGACGGCCTTCATCATCGGCAAGGACGGCAAGATCAAGCAGATCGTGGGCAGCGAAATCCCCGTGGCCCGCGACATCGCCCGGCTGATCGAGACGGCCCGGGCGGCCTGAGGACGGGACGTCTCACCGGGCGGGCCGGCAGGCAACCGTGAAGGATCGGAGCGCCATGAGCGAGCTCGGAGTCCCGACCCTGGCCGACACAGACCGCATCCGGGACATCGCGGCGCACTTCCGCAAGATCATCGAGCTGCTCGGCCTCGACATGGCCGACCCGAACCTCGTCGAGACGCCGGAGCGCGTCGCGAAGATGTACCTCGAGCTCTTCGCAGGCCTCTCCGAGGGCGCCGAGCCCAAGGTCACCTTCTTCCCCAACGACGAGCGCTACAGCTCGATGGTCATCGAGAAGGACATCCCGTTCTACTCGCTCTGCTCCCACCACTTCGTCCCCTTCTACGGCCACGCCCACGTCGCGTACATTCCGAACGAGTCGATCGTCGGGCTGTCCAAGATGGCCCGCATCGTCGAGTTCTACGCGCGGCGGCCGCAGCTCCAGGAGCGCCTGACCGAGCAGATCGCGGGATTCATGGCCCAGAAGCTGGACCCGCAGGGGGTCATGGTCGTCGTCGAGGCGCGCCACCTCTGCGTCGAGATGCGGGGCATCAAGAAGCCGGGGGCCCTGACCGTGACCTCGGCCCTGCGCGGCATCTTCAACTCGCAGTCGGTGCGCGAGGAGTTTCTGGACCTGCTGAACCGGCGCGGCTAGGGCGCCTTTCGGTAGACCTTCCCGTCCTTCATCACGAAAACGACGTTTCCGAGCGCCTTCACGTCGGCCAGTGGATCGCCCTGGACCGCGACGATGTCCGCGTAGGCTCCCGGCGCAACGACGCCCAGCTGCCCCGACATCCCGAGCATCTCGGCCGCTTTCGAGGTCGCCGACTGGATCGCCGCCATGGGTGTCATCCCGGCCTCGACCATGAGAACGAACTCGCGAACGAGCGGTTCGTCCCAGGAAAAGCTTCCCGCGTCGGTGCCGAACGCGATCTTCACGCCGGCCTTGACCGCACGGCTGAGCGCGGGACCATGGACCTCGACGCGCTTGCGGTCCCGGATGCCGCCCGGCGTTCCTTCCGGCTGCTGCTCGTAGAAGTACGGCATCATCGTCGGGCATAGCCACGTCCCCTGCCGGACCATCTGGGCGACGTCCTGGTCGGAGAGATCCAGGCCGTGCTCGATCGAGTCGCACTTGCCGTCGAGCGCCCGGCGCATGCCCGGCCCGTTGTAGGCGTGGCAGGCGACTTTCTTCCCCTGCCCGTGCGCCTCGTCGATGATCGCGGCGAGCTCCTCGGCGGTCAGCGTCGGCTGCGAGACGAGGTTCCCCTTCGCGTCCACCCAGGAGCGGTGGTTCATGTAGACCTTGATCCAGTCGGCGCCGTTCGCGAGCTGCTCGCGGGCGGCCTTGCGCGCCTCGACGGGGCCGTCCACGAGCTGGGCGCCCGTCGGCAGCACGTGGTCGGGCGAGTAACCGTCGAGCGCGTAGCCGCCGGTCGAGGAGATCGCCCGGGTGCAGACGAACATCCGCGGACCGGCCACGTAGCCCTTGTCGATCGCCTGCTTGACGCCGACGTCGGCGTAGCCGGCGCCCTCCGTCTCGACGTCGCGAATGGTCGTGAATCCCTGCTCGAGCATCCGGCCGACGAGACCCGTCGCTCTCGCCGCCCGAAAGGCGGTCGACTCCTTCAGGATCTGCATGTCGTAGCTGTCTTCCTTCGGGTCGAGAAGGACGTGCGTGTGGGCGTCGATCATCCCCGGAAGCACGGTCGCCATCGACAGATCGGTGACCACCGCGCCGGCCGGCACGGCGGCCTGCGCGAATGGCCCGACGCTCTCGATCCGGTTTCCGCGCACGACGATGGCCTGGTCCCGCCGGACGGACGCCGACGTGCCGTCGATGAGCGCACCGGCTCGAATCACGGTGACGGGCGCCGGCGCGGGTGTCTGGGCAAGACCGGCAGCGGCAACAGTAAACGACAAGCCCAGCCAGTATCCTGATTTCATTCGGCAAATACTCCTAATCTCCGAATTCCATTAGGGTCCGGACCGCTCTCAGACCCTCGAGTGTTCGGACACCGTGCCAGCAATAGTCGTCCCCCGGAACGAACCGCCGCCGGCTCTCCGCGCCCGAAAAGCTGAGCGGTCAGCGCCCCGTGCTTCTCCTCGGTGAAGGGGAAGGGCTCGCTCGGAAAGATGTGCACGGCGGGCCGCCGCGCCTGGGCTTCACGCGGGCTGGTCGTGGGATAGCGGACCTTCTCGCTTCCGTACACGTTGACGCCGCCCCCGAGACGGATCAGATCCGCCACGTACGTGTCGTCCGAGATGGTCATCCAGGGGTCCTTCCAGATCCAGTAGGCGTACAGAAACGTGGTGGTCGGCGGTCTGGCGGCGAGCTTCTCGATCTCCGCCTCGATCCGATCGGCCAGCACGTTCGCCTCGGCCTCGGTCGCGAGGAGGGCGCCCCACTGGCGGATGGCCCGAGGCACCTCCCCCACGGTTTTCGGCATCGTGACGTCGACCTCGACGCCGGCCGCGCGGAGCGCGTCCACGTCCACCTTGCGGTTCTCCTCGGCGTTGGCGAACACGAGGTCGGGCTTGAGGTCGAGGATGCGGGGGATGTCCGGGCTCTTGGTGCCGCCCACGCGCGGCAGACCCCAGAGCATCCCGCTCGGCCGCGTGCAGTAACGGGTGACGCCGGCGATCGCCTTCAAACCGCCGATCGCGACGATCGTCTCCGTGATCGACGGGCAGAGGGAAACCACCCGCATCGGCGGCACGGGCCCAGTCTATTCTCGATCGGTTCGCTACACTAAGCGGCAGTTTGGACGTCGCCGCCAAAGACCTCGCACTTCTGCTGAAGTCGCGCCACCCCCTGATCGTCTGCGAGACGGTCGAGGAGCAGCGCTTCGAGGCCCTCGTCCGCGCGGTTTCGAGCGAGCTGACGATCCCCTTCTGGAGCTGGAGCGCGGCGAGCGGGCTTCTGCCGGCCCACCCCCACGATTCCGAGAAGTCGATCGACCTCGCCTTCGCCCTCCGGCTGATCCGCCGGGCGACCGGGGAGGGCACCTGGCTTCTCAAGGACCCCGGCGCGCACCTCGAGGCGCCGGCCACGCTGCGCCTGCTGCGGGAGACGGCGCAGGAGTTCGCCGGCGCTGCGCGGACGCTCGTGCTGGTCGGGCCCACGCTGCCCTCCCGGCCGGAGCTCGAGGACGTCCAGGTGCGCTTCGAGTTCGCCCTTCCCGGCCCGGCCGAGCTCGAGGAGCTTCTCAAGCGAGTCATCCGCCGCCAATCCCGCGACGTCCCCGCGCCGAGGATCTCCCTCTCCCCGGAGGAGGCGAGCGGCATCGTGGCCGACCTGCAGGGATTGACCATGTTCGAGGCGGAGCGCGCGCTCTCGCGGGCCATCGTCTACGACCAGGCGCTGACCGTAGAGGACCGGCCCCGGATCCGGGAGACCAAGAAGGTCCTGGTCGAGGGCGGCGGCCTGCTCGAGTTCGTTCCCGCGCCGGACGGGCTCGATCAGGTCGGAGGCCTCGAGAAGCTGAAGAAGTGGGTCGCGACCCGGAAGGTCGGCTTCCTGCCCGTAGCCGGCGAGAAGCCCCTGGATCCCCCCCGGGGGATCCTGCTCCTCGGCGTCCAGGGCTGCGGGAAGAGCCTCGCCGCCAAGTCCATCGCGGCGACCTGGGGCCTCCCGCTCCTCGCGCTCGACGCCGGCAAGCTGCTCGCGCCCTACATCGGCGAGTCGGAGAGAAACCTCCGCGACGCCCTCAAGAGGGTCGAGCGCATGGCCCCCTGCGTTCTCTGGATCGACGAGATCGAGAAGGCCTTCGTCTCGGCGCGCACCTCGGAGTCCGACGGAGGCGTCTCCAAACGCCTGGTTGCGACGCTTCTCACCTGGATGCAGGAGCGCGCCGCGCGCGTCTTCCTCGTCGCGACCGCCAACTCGGTCGACGAGCTTCCGCCCGAAATGATGCGCAAGGGCCGGATCGACGAAGTCTTCTTCGTGGATCTGCCGTCCCGGGCGGCGAGGGCGCAGATCTTCCGCCTCCACCTCTCGCGTCGCGACGAGGATCCGACGCGCTTCGACAGCGACGCCCTCGCCGATGCCTCCGAAGGGTTCTCGGGCGCCGAGATCGAGCAGGCCGTCGTCTCCGCCCTCTACGAAGCGCGGGCCGGACGGTTCCCCCTGGACACCGCCGCGGTCATCACGGCCCTTCGCTCGACTCGCCCGCTGTCAGTCGTTCGAGCGGAGAGGATCGACGCGCTGAGGCAGTGGGCGAAGGGGCGCTGCGTGTCCGCGGACTAGGTTTCGTCCGCGGCCTGCCTGGGCCAGGTCCACGCGTACCAGACGATCAGCGCCGTCAGCACAACTTCGATGACGCCCAGGAAGAGGTAGAAAGCCCACGCCCCCGGCATCGTGATCAGCATGATGACGGTGAAGAGCGCTCCGACGATGATGTTCGCCCACCGGCTGACGGCCGGCCTCAAGACAAGAGACAGGACCACCATGAGGCTGGGGATCGCCATCAAGGCCGCGGTTCCCAGCAACACTCCCTGAGTCACGGCTCCGAGCGGCCCCATTCGTCCCTCCAGCATCCCCTGCAGTTTCCCCGGCGGGTAGAGGCCGAAATAGTCCCCGTAGATGTAACAGAACATCACGCTCGTCCACAGGGCGGAGAGTTTCAGCTTCACGTGGATCTTGAGGTCGTGGAGCGTCCCGGAGTTCTTGTTCATCGGAGCACCCTCTCCTTCGTCGCGCTGTAAATCATCCCCAGCGCCGTCGGATCCGCCGCGTGTCCGTAGACTGACGGATCCCCTGCCGGGTCGCTTCACGGCAGCGGCAGGCCAAACGCCCTCACCAGGAAGATCGCCATCTGGGCCCGGGTCACGCTCGCCCCGGGACAGTAGAGGGGCGGCGCGGCCGAACAGCCTCCGGTAATTCCCTCGGCCGCCAGAGCCTCGATCCACGCGGCGGCGAAATCTCCGGCGCCGACGTCCTGGAACACGAGACCCGTGGCGGGAGGCGGAACGTAGGACGAGCCGAATTTGGACTTGAGAAGAAAGACCGCCATCTGCGCGCGGGTCACGTTCGATCCCGGGCAGTAGAGCGGCGGGACCGCCTGGCATCCGCTGGTGACGCCGTCCGCGAAGAGCCGCTCGATCCAGACCGCGGCGAAGTCGCCCGCCCCGACGTCGTCGAAGACCGCACCCGTCGCCGTCCCGGGGCGGAAGTACGGCCCTTTGCGTCCCTTGAGCAGGAAGACGGCCATCTGCGCTCGCGTGACGAAGCCGTTCGGGCAGTAGATGAGCGGCGCCGTCCCGCAACCCCCGGTGACTTCCGCACCCGACAACGCCTCGATGTGCTCCGCTCCGAGCGTTCCCGCCGATACGTCTGCGAACGTCGGAACGACAAGATCGAGACACCAGGCGTCGAGCGTACCGGTCCCCCCGTTTTCCTCGTCTGAGACCGTCAGGCTCCACGTCCCGACGGAGCTCTGGCCGTCGAAGGGCATGAGGGGACTCTGGGGGGTCAGGCGGCCCTGGATCGCCGGAACCCCGGGGAAGCAGTAGCCGACGACCGAGTCGGACGCCTCATCGTCGAACGTCACTCGGAGGCCTTCCTCGTTGCAGTCCGGCCGGTCCAGCGTGGTCACCGTGGTCCCGCTCTCCTCGCGCTCGAGGCGCACGACGAGATCGTCGACAGACGGGTGCGTCGCGGCGACGTGGAGATTGACGTCGATGAGGCCGGCGCCCGCCCCGATCGGGAGGCTGTCGGTGACACCGGCCGGATCGTCGTCGGGGACGGGCGCGCCGGGAGCCCGGCACGACACCTGTCTTCCGCGCAGGACGAAGGGGAACCCCTGCGGGTGGCCGGCGTCCTCAACCGGAGTCCATAACCCGGTGCTGAAGCTGAATTGGAGCGCGTTGCCGGTATCCGCCTGTCCGGTGATCGTGATCGGGGGAGCCTCTCCCGAATCGCCTTCCGCCTCCACCGCCCAAACCAGCCAGTAAGTACCCGGAGTCAGCAGGACGCCGAGACGTACCGTATTCGCGTTGATCGGGAGATCCGTATCGCCGGTGTTCCCGACGCGATAGGCTCCCGTCCAGGTGGTGTAGCGGAGGTCGTCGTCGGAGACCGTGTTGAAGACGATGCGGCTTCCGACCTGGCCGGGCGGCCCGTCCCATACCTGCATGGAGACCGCCGTATAAAAGTTGTCCTCGGGGTCGCCGAACTGGGATCCGAAGGTGGTCGCCGAGTCGACCCACCAGCCGCTGGGCCCCGGAACGGTGAAGTCGTCCGCGATGGCATGGGAACCCGCCGTGTGATGGAAACCGACGATACTCAGCCCGATTGACAGCTGGATCACACTCTCGTCCGCGCCGCCCGCGCCCGTGCCCGGACTGTTGACGAATGGGCCGTTATCGTAGAGCAGTCCGGAAGCGGTGGGCGCCGAAGGCGCCGGGGGCTCCGCCGCACCGGCCAGGAACGCGACGAAACAACCGACAAGGGCGAGGCCACGCGAGCGCGCCATCGGATCCTCCTCGGGTTGGCGGCCGCAATTCTACGGTGGAAGGGCTACTTCGTCACGCTGTAAACCATCTCCAGCGCCTTCGGATCCGCCTCGGCTCCCCCGAGGTACCTGTGCAGCCAATCCATGATCACGTTGTGCCAGACGGCCGAATTCCCCGGCTTCAGCACCCAGTGCCCCTCGTCGGGGAACATGAGGAGCTTCGAGGGCACGTTCTGGACCTGGAGCGCGGTGAACATCTGCAGCCCCTGACCGAAGGGAACGCGGTAGTCCTTCTCGTTTGTAATGACGAGGGTCGGCGTCTTGAAGTTCCCGGCGTGGGGCATCGGGTTCCACTTCGCGTAGAGGTCGGAGGTCCAGGGCCAGCCCTTGAACTCCCACTTCGGGAACCAGAGCTCCTCGGTCTCGAGCGCCTTCGTCGCGAGGTCGAAGGTGCCGTCGTGCGAGACGAGCGCGGCGAAGCGGTCCGTGTGCCCGGCGATCCAGTTGACCATGTAGCCGCCGTAGGAGGCGCCGGCCGCGCCGATCTTCGTGCGGTCGACGTAGGGCAGCGAGGCGAGATCGTCGGCCTGGCGCATCAGATCGTCGTAGACCAGCCCGGCCCAATCACCGCTGATCGCGTCGAGGAAGGTCTGGCCGAATCCCGTCGAGCCGCGCGGATTCGCGGCGTACACGACGTAGCCGTAGGCCGCCCAGATCTGAGCGTTCCAGCGGTACGACCACGCGTCGACCCAGGCGCCCTGAGGACCTCCGTGGATGAAGAAGACCGCCGGATACTTCTTCGCCGGATCGAAGAACGGCGGCTTGACGAGCCAGGCCTGCAGCTTCGCGCCGTCGGAGGCGCTGGTGAATCGCTCCGAGACTTCGCCGAGAGCGAGGTCGCCGAAGATCGCGTCGTTCGTGCGCGTGAGCGCCGCCGGCATCTGGCCATCGAGTCCGACGCTCCAGAGCTCCGGCGCGCGCGTGAGTGAGCTCGTCGAGTAGACGATGCGGGAACCCGCGACTTCCAGCCCGGAGATCCCTCCCCCCGTCCAGACCGCCACGGGCTCGCCTCCGGCAACCGGCACGCGATAGAGCACCATGCGTCCCCGGACCTCGGCGACGTATACGAGCGACCTCGAGTCCGGAGCCCAGCGATAGTCCTCGACCCAGAAGTCGAACGACTCGGTGAGTCCCCGGATCTTTCCGGTCGACCGCTCGTAGAGCATCAGGCGGAAACGATCCGCCTCGAAGCCCGGCCGCTTCTGCGCCCGGAACGCGATCCACTTCCCGTCGGGCGAGTACCTCGGGGAGCCGTCGAATGCGGGGTTCGAGGACGTGACGTTTCTCGCCGGGGCACCGCCGGCGAAGGGAGTGAGAAAGAGGTCGGCGTTCGTCGAGAGCGCCTCATCTTTGTCGGGATTCGAGGCGTAGACGAGCTCCGCGCTGTCCGGCGAAACGTCCCAGTCCGTCCCTCCGCCCACGGAGAACGGCGGCGCGTCGCGGTCGCCCGGAGTCAGGTCCACCGTCGGACCGCCGTCGGCTTTCACGGGCACCTTCCAGAGGTGCGTGCGCGTTCCGTCCTTCCAGCTGTCCCACCGCCGGTAGAGAAGCCGGTCGGCGATGCGGGCCTTCGTCTTCGAGGAGGCCCGGGCCTTGAGCGTGGACTCGAGGCAGGCCGTGTCGGCGCAATCGGGAAACACGTCCGAGGCGACGACGAACCATCGGCCGTCGCGCGACCAGGTGAAGCCGCCGACCTCCGTCGGAAAGTTGGTCGCCTGCACGGGATCGCCACCCGAGAGATCGAGAACCCAGATCTGCGACGAGCCGCCGCGGTTCGAGAGAAACGCGAGACGGCCGCCGTCGGGCGAAAAGCGCGGGTCCGAGTCGCGCTTCTCCCCGGAGGTGATCCGGCGAGGCTCACCGGCGGCGGCGCCGGCGGCAGCGTCCATCGAGACCATCCAGATCGATGAGCGCGAAGCGTTCGCGTCCACGTCCGGAGTCGAGACGGCGTACGCGACCCGGCGGCCGTCCGGAGACACCGAAAAGCCGCCCACGCGGCGAATTCGGGCGGATTCTTCGAAGCGAACCGGCTTCGGAGCCGCTGCGAGCACGGGCGCATACGCCAGCGCGCAGACAGCGGCCCACCGAACGAGCGTCATGGGGAAATCCTCCGGCGGCGGATTCTATCCGCCTTCGCGCCAAGGCCTTAGGCCGCGTCTTCGTTTGGTATTATCGAGGCCCGCCGGGCTTTGGGTTGGAGTCCTGCGGCAAGGAGAAACATGTCGACTGCCGTCCTCGAGGAAAAACGGGCGGAGGCCTCGCGCCGACCCCCCGTCATCAACGACTTCTCGATCCACGTCGCCACGGCCAACGGCTCGGGCAGCCAGTCCTCCAACACGATCCTCATGCGCGCGATCTTCCAGATGGGGATCCCGGTCTCCGGCAAGAACCTCTTCCCCTCCAACATCCAGGGCCTGCCGACCTGGTTCACGATCCGGGCCTCCAAGGAGGGTTTCATCGCGCGCCGTCGGGACATCGGCGTGCTCATCTGCATGAACCCGGAGACCGCCCACGACGACGTCAAGACGGTCGCTCCCGGCGCGGCGGTCATCTACGAGGAGAACCTCAAGCTCGAGGGCCTGCGGAACGACGTTCACTTCTACGCCGTTCCGTTCTCGAAGCTCGTCCTCGAGCTGGTCCAGGACGGCAAGCTCCGGCGGCTCGCGGTGAACATGATCTATGTCGGCGTCGCGGCCTGGCTCCTCGACATCGACATGGCCGAGATCGAGAAGGCCGTCGCGAAACAGTTCCAGAGCAAGGCCGCGGCGGTCGAGATCAACATGAAGGCGATCCGCGGCGGGCGCGAGTGGGCCGAGAAGAACCTCAAGAAGAGCGACCCCTTCCGCGTCGAGCGCATGAACGAAACCGCCGGCAAGATCATCATCGAGGGCAACGCCGCGACCGCGATCGGCTGCATGATGGCCGGCGTCCAGTTCCTCGCCTGGTACCCGATCACGCCTTCGTCTTCGCTCGCGGAGTCGCTCATCGACTACGCCGGCCGCCACCGGGTCGATCCCGAAACGGGCCAGCCCACCCTCTCGGTCGTCCAGGCCGAGGACGAGCTCGCGGCGCTCGGCATGGTCCTCGGCGCCGGATGGGCGGGAGCGCGCGCGATGACGACGACGTCGGGGCCGGGCATCTCGCTCATGTCCGAGTTCACGGGCCTCGGCTACTACGCCGAGGTCCCCGCCGTGATCGTCGACGTCCAGCGCGTGGGTCCCTCGACCGGCCTGCCGACGCGGACGATGCAGGGGGACATCACGTCGACCTACTACCTCGGCCACGGCGACGCGAAGCACATCCTGCTCCTCCCGGCTCGATCCGGGAGTGCTACGAGATGGCGATGGACGCCTTCGACCTCGCGGAGCGCTTCCAGACTCCGGTCTTCCTGATGACCGACCTGGATCTCGGGATGAACAACTGGATGGCCGAGCCCTTCCCGTATCCCGAGAAGCCGCTCGACCGCGGCAAGGTCCTCAAGACGAAGGAAGCCTTCGAGGCGCACGTCGCGAAGTTCCGGGAGTTCGCCCGCTACCGCGACGTCGACGGAGACGGCATCCCCTACCGCACGCTGCCCGGTTTCATCGACGCTCCGGCGGCCGCGTACTTCACCCGCGGCTCGGGGCACACCGACCGGGCCACGTACACCGAGCGCGGCGACGACTACAAGAACAACATGGACCGCCTGGCGCGCAAGTTCGAGACCTCGAAGCAGTTCGTTCCGAAGCCCGTCGTGTCCGCCGAAAATGGCGCGCAGGTCGGGGTCATCGCCTATGGGTCCTCGGACTTCGCCGTCGAGGAGGCGCGGACGCTTCTCGGGCGCGGGGGGCTCGCCACAGGCTACCTGCGCCTCCGCGCGCTTCCCTTCACTCCCGAAACGGCCGCGTTCGTCGCCGCGCACGAGCGCGTCTACGTCGTCGACCAGAACCGCGACGGCCAGATGTACGACCTGCTCCGTCTCGAAGTCGGCGCGGACGCCTCGAAGCTCCGGTCCATCCGCCACTACGACGGCTTCCCCCTCGACGCCGAAACGGTGATCGAGGGAATCGAGGCCGGGGAGAAGCTCTGATGTCCTCCACGCCAGGCACGACCGAGCCCAAGGCTCCCCCTTCGAACCGCGTCGGCCTCACCGTCAAGGAATACGGCGGCCTCAAGTCGACCCTGTGCGTCGGCTGCGGCCACGACGTCATCACGCGCCAGATCACGCAGGCGATGTACGAGATGTCGATCCCGCCCTACAAGGTCGCGAAGATGTCGGGGATCGGCTGCTCGTCGAAGACCACGGCGTACTTCGCGGACCGCGGCCACGGGTTCAACGCGGTGCACGGCCGGATGCCCGCGGTGGCGACGGGCGCGATGATGGTCAATCCCTCGCTTCTCTCGATCGGCGTGTCGGGCGACGGGGACACCGCGTCGATCGGCGCGGGCCAGTTCGTTCACCTTCTGCGGCGCAACGTTCCGATGGTCTACATCGTCGAGAACAACGGCGTCTACGGTCTGACGAAGGGCCAGTTCTCGGCGACGGCCGATGCCGGCTCGAAGCTGAAGACCGGGGTCACCAACGACCTGCCGGCCATCGATCTCTGCGCGATCGCGATCGAGCTCGGCTGCGGCTACGTGGCGCGCTCGTTCTCGGGCGACATGAAGCAGCTCGTCGCCCTGCTCAAGGGCGCCCTCGCCCACCGCGGGACGGCGCTGCTCGACATCGTCTCGCCCTGCGTGACGTTCAACAATCACGACTCCTCGACGAAGTCCTACAAGTGGGCCAAGGACCACGAGATCCCCATCCACGAGATCGGCTTCGTGCCCTACTACGAGGACATCACCGTCGACTACGATCCGGGAACGACCCAGGACATCGAGCTCCACGACGGCTCGCACATCCGGCTCAAGAAGCTCCGCGCCGACTACGACGCCACCGACAAAGCGCAGGCCCTCGCGCTCTGCCAGGAGTCCCAGCAGAAGCAGGAGTTCTTGACCGGCCTCATCTACGTCGAGCCAGCGAAGAAGGACTTCCTCGAGCTGTCGGGCCTCGGATCCGAGCCGATCGTCTCCGTTCCCGACGCGCGCCTGCGGCCGGGACGGGCGGCGCTCGAAGAGATCATGGAGAGCCTCAAGTAGGTTGTCCGTGCCGTTTTTCGGGGAAGAAGGCGGACGTCCTGCGGGTTGAGGGCGGCATGAAGATCCGAACGCTCGCCGGGATCCTCCTGCTCGCGCCCGCGCTGTCGCTGGTCGGGGACACTGCCAAAGGCAAGGCCGCGCCCGAGCCCAAGAGCTCCTGCGCGGACTGCAAGGAGACGCGTCCCACGCTCGACCCGAAGCTCTTCGAGAAGGGCTGGGACGCCGAGGTGAAGCAGGGCTACGAGATCGCCCGCAAGATCCCCGCGACGCTCGACAAGCTCCACTGCTTCTGCGAGTGCGCGGAGAGCCCGATGTTCAAGCACAAGACGCTTCTCACCTGCTTCGTCGACAAGCACGCGGCGGGCTGCGGGATCTGCCTGGCGGAGGCGCGCCTCGCGTGGCAGCTCAAGGAAAAGGGCGTCTCGGACCAGGAGATCGTGATTACCGTCGAGTCCGTCCACCGGACCGACGGGCACCCCGCGACGCACTGACGCCGATCGCCACGACTTCCGGCAACCGGCCGGCCCAGGTGTTGGCCACGTTCAGGTTGTAGGCGCCGACCGAGCCGATCACGAGCAGATCGCCCTCGCGCGGCCGGCCGATCTCTTCCGCATTCGAGAAGCGGTCGATGCCCACCGGAAGCGGTCCGGCGATTTCCACGGTGCCGCGGCCCGGGCGCCTCGGCACGGGGTGGAAGTCGTGGGGGGCCCATGCGGCGAAAAAGGCGTGGGACATCCGCGACGCGTCCACGTAGACCCTCCGGCCGGTGACCCGCACGACACGCGTCACGAGATGAAAGGCATCGGACGCGACGGCGCGGCCCGGCTCGAGGAAGAGCGTGGCGGCTCCGAGTCCGGCGCTGCGCACCGCACCCCGGATGGCACGCAGGTGCGCGCACGGCGTTCCGGCGGGAAAGCCACCTCCGACGTCGAGGACTTCGACCCGGACCCCGTAGGGCCGCAGACTCGCGGCAAGCCGTCCGGCTTCGCGCACGGCTGAGACGTAGGGCGCGGGCGAGAACAGCCGCGTTCCCAGGTGAAAAGCGAGACCGGAGGGCAGAGGCCGACCTTCGCGCGCGAGCCGGGCGCAGAAGCCCCGCACGCGGGACGGCGTGAGCCCGAACGCCCTCTGCGTCGGCTGCGCCGCGCCTGGACGGAACCGGAGGAGGTAGCGCGGGACGATCCGCCGAGCGTGCGCCCGCTCGAGAATCGCCCCGGCATCCTCCGCGGAATCGGCGACGAGCCACGCGCCGGCCGCGAGGGCGAGGTCAATGCAGCGTTCCGGCTTCACCGGGCCCTGGTAGAGAACGCGGGAGCCGTGCGAACGCAGGGAGACCACGAGGTCGTCCGCGGCCGATACTTCCGCGCCGAATCCGGCCTGCTCCGCGAGATTTCGAAGCTCCGGATGACGATTGCACTTCCACGGATAGAAGAGCTCGGCGTCCGGACCCGCCGCCTCGCGCAGGCGGCGCAGGTTTCTCCGCGCGACGTCCCGGTCGAAGAGGTAGAACGGCGTCGCGCGGCCGCGCGCGGCCCGCGCCGCTCGCCCGGCTCCCCCTGCAGCGGCCGTCACGCGGCGCCCGAGGAGTCCGTCAGCCATCGGGAAGCGGCAGCGCGGTCGATCTTGCCCGCGGGCGTGCGCGGGAGCGCCGGGACGGCCAGGATCCGCCGGGGGCGGGCGAAAGCCGGGAGGCGCTTCTCGGCGTAGGCGCGGAGCTCGTCGACCGCGAGCCGGCCATCGCGGGAAACGACGAGGACGCCGAAATCGCGCTCGAGCGGCGCCGCCGCGGCCTCGAACACGTCCGGGTGTTCGGCGAGCGCGGCCTCGACCTCCTCGACGCAGAGGATGCGATCGCCGGCCGTGAGCGCAAAGGCCAGGCGCCCGCGCACGTGAAGCTCCCCCGCCTCGTCGAGGAATCCGACGTCTCCCGTCCGAAGCCTCCCGGCGGCGTCGAACGGCGAGCCGTCCTCGGAAGATAGGTACCCGGAGAACACGGCCGGACCCGAGAGCCGGATCTCTCCGGATTCCCCCGGCGCGACCGGGCTTCCGTCTTCGGACGCAATCACCACCGCGAGGCCCGGCGCCGGAACCCCGACGGACCCCGCGCGCCGCGGACGGCTCAGCGGCTGCCGGGAGGCGAGGCCCGCCGACTCCGTCATCCCGTACCCCGCCCGCACAGGCACGCCGCGCTGTCTCTCGACGGCCTCGGCCGCTTCCGGGTCGAGCGCGCCGCCTCCGCAGACGAGAGCCCGCAGGTTCGTGCGGGAGGCGTGGCGCGCGGCCAGCCGGACGAGCGCGCTGGGAAGCAGGACTTTGGTCGCGCCGAGATTCTCGGCGTCCCGCAGAGGGTCCCGATGCGTCGCGAAGAAGAAGGCCTCAGCGCCGACGAACAGAGCGTTCAGCGCTCCGCGCACGCAGGCGAAGATCTGGGCCGGGGACAGCCCGATCGCCAGCCGGTCCTCGGACGTGAGCTCCCCCCACGGCTCGAAGGCGAGCGCGGCGGACTCCAGGTTCGCTTCCGAGAGCGGCACGGCCCGGGCCGGACCGACGCTGCCCGAGGAATAGAAGACCGTCGAGCCTGGAGGCGGCGGCACGCGTTCGAGGCTTGCCTCGCGAAGAGCCCGCACCGAAGCCGGTATCGAGGGCGAGTGGGCCACTCCGGCCCGGCCGCAGAGGCCGGCCGCAAAGAGATCGACGAGAAACCCGACGGCGTCCCGGCCGTCCAGCGGAACGCATTTCGCCCGGGAACCCGGGCCGAGAATCTCCGCGCGCCGCTCGATCGTCTCGATGAGCTCGTCGTAAGTCAGCGAACGCTCGCCGGAGGAGAGCGCCCTCGCCCCCGGCGCGCGTCGGGCCACCGAACGCAGGTGCTCGATGAGGCTCATCGAGTCAGACCGCAGCGATACGCGTACACCATGCCGTCGATGTCGAGCGGCGCCGCCGCAGCGACGCGGGCGAACACCCGGCCGTAGGCTTCGGCACAGGCCGATTCGTCGCCCGCGAGCGCCGGCCCGAGCGTCAGCGTCCAGCGTCCGCCGGGAAACGTCGCGAAGGCGGGACGGCAGGCGGCGCCGGCGACGCGGGCCAGCCGGAACGGACGGGGGTCCAGGAGCGCCGGCCCTCCGAGGACGCGCGCCGGCACTCCGCCGCGCTCGGGCAAATCGCCCGCGGCGACGAGGCTCCCGCGTTTGAGGGCGCTGCGAAGCCGATGGGTGGCCGAGGACGGCAGCGCGTGCGGAAAGTCGAGAGCGTAGCGGCGGTCGAAGACTTCATCCTGCGGGATAGCCTCGCGCCGGTCGAGGTTGTGCGGGCCCAGAACCGTCGCGGCGGGAACGCCGCGGGCGCGCAGCGCATAGCGGAGGGCCTGCATCGCGCCGATGTGGGCCGTGACGTAGACACAGGGCCTCGCGTCCGGCGGGTCGCCCTCGAGACGCAGATCCCACTTCCCCGTGGCCAGCGCCCGCGAGGCCATTCGGACGAGCCTCGCCCGCTGCCGGGCGGCGGCGGGACCGGGGTTCTCGGGGAGCTCAGGGTAGGCCCCGGCGAGCGCGCGCCAGCCCGCTTCGTCGAGCCCGGTCAGCGCGGCGACGCTCTTCGCGCCGCTGCCCCGCAGGAGACCCGGAAGACGGAGGGAGGAGATTCTCAGGCGGGGAACGGTCTTTCCGCCTGGCTCGGTGCGTTCAGGGGGCCCGGGCCCGCGTCGCGGTCGGGCAGCGGGACCGCGCCCTCGCGCAGCCGGTCGCGCTCGCCCGAGCCCGGCAGGACCGGAAGCCGCGACGCGTCGGTGGGAGGCGTCGTGCCGTCTCCCGGGTAGTACGGACGGTAGCCGTAGCCGTGCTTCGCGATCTCCTCGGGTGTCTCTTTCAGCCGGTCGATCGAATAGACGGCGTCCTCGCGCGTGAAGAAGGCCATCTCGTAGTTGCGGGTCATCCAGATGGCGTCCTTCGGGCACGCGTCGACGCAGAACCCGCAGAAGACGCAGCGCATCATGTCGATGTCGAATACGACCGGGTACTTCTCGTACGCGATCTTCGGGTGCTCGCCCGCGACGATCGTGATGCACTCGGCCGGGCACGCCTGCTGGCACATGTAGCAGGCCACGCACTTGAGCGTGCCGTCTTCGCGCGCCTTGAGGATGTGCTTGCCGCGGAACCGCCCGGAATAGTTGCGCTTGACCTCGGGGTAGAGGATCGTCGGCATCCGCTTCATGTTCGCGAGATTCCGCACGAGATGGCGGATCGTGACGGACATGCCGCGCAGGATCTCCGGGATGTAGAGCCGCTGGAGAAACGTCAGCTTCTCCGGGTACTTCCGGGAAACGTCGACGACGCCGCTCATCGGTCGAGCTCCCCCGCGATGACGTTGAGGGTCCCCAGGGTCGCCACGGCGTCGGAAACCCTGCCGCCGACGATCATTTTCTCGAAGGCCGCCAGGTTCGGGAAGCACGGCGGCCGGACCTTCAGGCGGTACGGCCCGCCGCGTCCGTCCGAGATCGCGTAGAAGCCGAGCTCGCCGGTTCCGCCTTCGATCCACTCGTAGCGCTCCCCCGCGGGAACGCGGATGCCTTCCATCACGAGCTTGAAGTGATAGATGAGCGACTCCATGTCGTGGTAGACGGCGTCCTTCGGCGGCAGCACGACGTGCCAGTCGTCGGAGTTCACGGGACCCTTCGGCGGAAGGATTTCCAGGGCCTGGCGGATGATCTTGAGGGACTGCCTCATCTCCTCCATCCGCACGAGGTACCGCGCGAAGTTGTCGCCGTCCTGGGCGATCGGGATGTCCCAGTCGAACTTGTCGTAGAAGTCGTAGGGCCGCGCCCGGCGGACGTCGTAGGCGACGCCCGAGGCGCGGAGCATCGGTCCCGTCAGGCCCCAGGCGATGGCCTGCTCGCGGCTGATGATCCCCGTCCCGGAGAGCCGGTTGCGCACGATCCGGTTGTTGTTGACGAGCTTCTCGACGTCGTCGAGAAACTCCGGAATCGTGTCGAGGAGCTTCCGGCAGCGCAGCACGAAGTCATCCGGGACGTCGACCGCGAGGCCGCCGACGCGAACGTACGACACCGTCAGACGCGCGCCGCAGCAGGCCTCGAGGAGGTCGTAGATGAACTCGCGGTTCTGGTAGAGGTACGTGAAGTTGGTCAGGGCGCCGATGTCGACCAGGTTCGCGCCGATGCAGACGCAGTGGTCCATGATCCGCGAGAACTCGGAGAGGATCGTGCGCACGAGCCGTCCGCGGTCCGGGATCTCGATCCCGAGCATCTTCTCGACCGTCCGGACGTAACCGACCCCGTTGATCATGGCCGAGACGTAGTTGAGCCGGTCGGTGTAGGGGATGATCTGGTTCCAGTGGTGCTTCTCGGCCATCTTCTCGAAGCACCGGTGGAGGTAGCCGATCATCGTCTCGGCCCGGACGATCCTTTCGCCGTCGAGACGGGCGACCAGGTGGATGATGCCGTGCGTCGCGGGATGGGACGGGCCGATCGAGATCGTCTGCGTCTCGAAGTGCCCGGCCCTGACGTCGGTCTCCTTCGCCCACTCCGGGAACCGCAGGTCTTCCTCCGCGAAGAACCAGCGCTGGCCCGGCGCATAGTCCTTCCGGAGCGCGTGCCCGACGAATGCGTCGTGGCAGAGGATGCGGTGCAGGTTGGGATGGCCCGGGAAGTCGAAGCCGTAGAGGTCGTAGGCCTCACGTTCGAACCAGTTCGCCGCCGGCCAGACGCCGTCGACGCTCGGCAGCGAGGGCTTCGCGTCGTCGGGGAGGACCACCCGGACACGCACGTGCTCGTTTCGGGAGAGCGAGTGAAGGTGGACGACCGCCTCGAAGCGGCTGGCCTTCTTCACACCCCGTCGTCTCAGGTTGTCGACGCCGCAGAGATCCAGAAAGAGGTCGTACTGACAGCCCGCGTCGTCGCGCAGGTAGCTCGCCAACGCGAGCCAGTCCGTCGGCCCGACTTCGATCGTGGGCAGGTCGAGATCGACGACGCGGGTCCGTGCGGCGACCGGCGAAGCCTCGATGCGCTCGCGCAGCTTCTCGGCCGGCGGCGAGAGAACCGCGGCCTCGACGACGCCCGCTTCGGTCAAGCCAGCCGCTCCGCGGCGAACCTCGCCGAGCGGGAGTCGCGCGACATCTCCCCCGAAGCGATCTTCTTCTGGAGCTGGAGGATGGCGTGGATGAGCTGCTCCGGCGTCGGCGGGCAGCCCGGCACGTAGACGTCCACGGGCACGATCTCGTCGATGCCCTGCGTGACGTGGTACGCCCTGTAGAACCCGCCGGAGGAGGCGCACACGCCCATCGAGATCACCCACTTCGGCTCGGGCATCTGGTCGTAGATCTTCCGTAGGACCGGAGCCATCTTGTCGGTCACCGTGCCTGCGACGAGCAAGAGATCCGCCTGGCGCGGCGAGAACCGCATCGACCTCGGAGCCGAATCGCGCGATGTCGTAGTGAGGCGCCGCCACCGACATGAACTCGATTCCGCAGCACGCCGTGGCGAAGGGAAAGGGCCAGAGGGAGTTCTTGCGCGCCCAGCCGACCATCTCCTCGAGCTTCGTAACGAGGAAATCACCCTCGCCGGTGGCTCCGGCCGGAGGATGTGCGGGCAGCGTGCTCTTCTTGGAAAAGAGAGCCATCGGCCCGGGATTCTATATCCGCTAGCCGAACTTGACCGTGTAGGCGAGGCTCTTCATATCGGGCATGCGGTCGAGGTAGACGAGCCCGTTCAGGTGGTCGATCTCGTGCTGGAGCACCCGGGCGTGATACCCCGACGCCTCGAAGGAGGTCTTCTTTCCGCTGCGGTCGAGGGCCTGGACGCGGATCGTCGAGAACCGCGGCACGACGCCGCCCCAGAGGAAAGGCACCGAGAGGCAGCCCTCCGAGTCCTCCTCCATCTCGTCTCCGACAGCCTCGTAGGTCGCATTGAAGAGCGCGGTCAACGGCACGTCCGGCTCCTTGCGCTTGCGCGTCTCGGGATGGACTTCGTAGAGGAACGCGCGCAGGGGCGTGAAGACCTGGGGCGCCGCGATGCCCGTCCCGTCGTACTCGCGCATCGTGTCTTCGAGATCCGACATGAACGGCTCGTAGTCGCCGCGGGAGAGCGCCTTCGGGTCCACGTCCCGGGAGACCTGGCGCAGCGTCTTAACGCCGAGCTTCGCGACTTTGAGGATCATCGGTGGGCTCTCAGTGGAAGATGGTGCCCAGGGACGGAATTGAACCGCCGACACAGGGATTTTCAGTCCCTTGCTCTACCAACTGAGCTACCTGGGCATCCTTGAAGCGTGAACCGGCACCGGAAACCGAGGGCGGAGTCTAGCGGATCGGCGCTCGCGGGGCAACGCGGACCCCGCCTAATCCCGGGCCAGGACCCTCGGGGCACGCTCTTCCACCGGTTGTGTGACCGGCTCTCCGCGCGGAGCGCGCTCGATCTGGCCGATCGCGAAGAGGACGCCGTTGTTCTGCGTGTAGATGATGCCGTCGGGCCCGAGCGAGAGCGGCGTATAGGCCGCACCGAGGGCGGTGTCGAGGAAGATCTCTCCGACGACGTTCCCCGCGCGGTCGAACGCGTAGAGCACGCCGTCCTCGCCGTTGAGGTACGCCGTGCCGTCGGCGTCGAGGGCCGGCTGGTTGACGCACCACTCGAACCCGTTGGGATGGTCATCGACACACACGATCGGACCGGCCGGCTGGCGCACGCAGCTCTCGGTGTTCGTCGCGAGGAACGTCCACTCCGGCACGAGGTTGGCGTCGAGGGAGGTCACGTTGTAGGAGGGGATGCCGTCCGGGCTGTTGTAGTGATTGTCCTTGATGAGGATCGAGTACGTGCCGTCGTGCTCGAAAACGGCGGGCGTGAGATCCCAGCCGAAGTCGTAGGTCGCGAGAACGTCGCCTTGCGCGCTGAACTTGAAGAGGTGGCCGCGGCTGAAGTTGTAGCCCGTCGACGTCCCGATGAGCACGTTGCCGTCGGAGAGGACCACCGGCGAGGAGGTCCCGGCGTCGCGGACGCGGCCCGCGGGCTGATCGTTCGTCGCGGGATCGACTCCGACCGTCGCCCCCGTGCGGCAGCCGCGGTTGGTGTCGTCGATCCGGATCAGGACGCCGCAACCGTCGTTCAGGATCCCGCGGAACGACTCCGCCCACCGGGGCGTCAGGTCGGAATTCACGGCCACGAGATAGCCGTAGCGGTCCGAGTGATGCGCCCGGCTGACGGTGTAGATGGTTCCGTCTTCCGCGATCGCGGGGACGACGTTGATTCCGGGTCGCTGCGAGCCGCACGGCGCCGAGGGCGGCACGGCGGTCGGCGTGGGCGGCCACGGACGCTCGTCGGTGGAGAACTGCTGCTGACACAGGGCCGACGCCGCCGGCGCGCCGGGCACGAGTGCCGAGAAACTCACGCGCTCCGGCTCGTCGCTCTCATGCCCGACCTTGACGAGCCAGGCGCCTTCGGCGTCGCCCTCGACGTTGGCCGGAAGATCGATCACGTTGTAGACGACGCTGCCGTCCGGCGCCGCGGCGACACCGCCGGCCACGTAGCGGCTCGGGTCAACATCGTTGAAGGGATTGACTCGCCCTTCCGAGATTCCGGTCTCGGTGGCCACACGATGGATCGTGCCGCCGAGGCCGGGCACGTAGACGTCGTGCCCCGAGATGGCCGGAAGCAGGACGGATTCCCATCCCGCCAACGCGAGCGGCACGGGCTTCCAGTCGGTCTCGAAGGTCCAGACGGCCTGGAGATGCCCGTTGATCCACTCGAGCTTCTTTACGCTCCAGTCGATCGAGTCGTAGTTTCCGAGGCCCGTGTGGGCGCCGGATTTGAAGACCATGTAGACCGCGCCTCCGGAGATCAGGGGAACGGAGTAGTGCGCGAGCAGCGCGTCGAACCCGCTGTCCGCTCGCATCTGCGGGACGAAGGGGTCATAGACGAGGGAATCGAGGATCCGCTCGGGCCGCTGTCCCTGAACGGGAGAGACGCCGCGGTGCTGGGGCGTCCGGCCCCACTGCAGCCATTCCGAGGCCGCGGCGGGCCGCGGCGCGACGGCCAGCGGCGCCATCGCGATGATGAGCATTGCGCCGAGGCGCTGGCCGTGCTTTCGTTGATTCGTCATCGTGCGAGATCATAGGGCCTGCGCCCGCCATTCGGGAATTCCACAGCGGCCATTGAGGTTTGCTGGCCAGATGTATCCAAGAATCCGGAGTGCCCGCGGTGTGGCCGCGGCCCTTTTCGCCGCCCTGGCCGGCCTGTTCGTCGCGGCCCCGTCCGCCGCCCAGGACGCCCATCACCACGCGCCACCCCCGAATGCCAACCCCGACCAGAACCGTCCGGTCAAGAGCCCCGGCAACGCCGATTGGGCGCAGACCATCGAGGAGGCACGGACACGCGCGACCGCCGAAAACAAGCTCGTCTTCTACGAGTTCGACAGCCCGAACTGCAGCGACTGCCATCGCATGCAGAGCCTGCTCTACCCGGCCTTCGACTTCGAGGCGCTTCTCATCGGGATGGTGCCCGTCAAGGTGCGCTACGACTTTCCGGACGCCAAACCGCTGCAGGAGCTCTACGGCGTCGCGCGCTCGCCCGCGATCCTGATCACGACTCCGGAGGGTCGCCTCGTCTTCCTCATGGAGGGATTCAAGGACGCCCAGGACTTCTATCGTCACGCACACAAGGACCTCGACGTCTACCGGCAGTTCGCGAAGAAGGTCAATGCGCAGGACATCGCCACGATCTCGGCGAACGAGGCGCTCTCGACCGGCCGCGAACTCTATGCCCGCAAGGACCCGAAGGCCGCGCTGCCGCGGCTGAAACGCGCGTCCGTCGCGCCGAACCCCGGCGCGGGCGTTCGCGAGGCCGCGCTCGAAACCCTCGCCGCGGTCGAGCTCGAGCTCGGAGATCCCGTCGCGTCGCGTAAGTCGATCGACCAGCTCATCGCCACGACGAAGAACCCGGACCAGAAGGAGCGCGCCGAGCTCTTCCGCGCCCAGATCCCGCTCTCGCAGAACCGGCCCGAGGAAGCCCTCGCCCTCTACAAGCAGTTCGCGAAAGACCATCCGGACTCGAAGTACCTCGAGCGTGTGCAGTCCTTCATCGCCCGGCTCTCGCCGGCCCCGTGAGGCTCCTCGTGAAGCGCGCGGCTCTCGGCCTTCTCCTTCTCGGCGTCGTGACGGCCCGCTTCGCAGCGGCCGCGGCGCCCGATCCGTCGACGCTGCTCAAGGTGGACGCCTCCGTCTCGCCCGCGAGCGAGGCCGGACGGGGAACTCTCGTCCTCCGCGCGACGCTCGCGTCGGGTTGGCACGTCAACAGCCACAAGCCCACCGAGGAGTACCTCATCCCGACGACCGTCACGCTGGCCGACGCTCCGGGCGTGAAGTTCGGCGAGCCCCGCTTTCCGGAAGGAAAGATGGAGAAGTTCTCGTTTTCCGAGACGCCTCTCTCCGTCTACGCGCACGACTTCACGATCGAAGTGCCCCTCGAGTGGACGGGCGCTGCGGCGCCCTCTCTCGCGGGCGCCGTGGAGTACCAGGCGTGCAACGACACGCAGTGCCTCGCGCCGGCGAGCGTGGCGTTCCGCACGGGCGGCGCCGCCGCCCCGAGCGGGACGGCCGCCACGGACGATGTCGCGGCTCCTCTCGCGGGAGGCGCCGTGCCTCTCTCGGAAGCGCGCCGCGTTCAGGGCGGAGCAGCCCCGGCGGGCGGGCACGACCTCCAGGCCCTGCTCGAGAAGCGGGGCCTTCTGCTCGTGCTTCTGACGGTGTTTCTCGGCGGGCTCGCCCTGAACCTCACTCCCTGCGTGTACCCCGTCATTCCGCTGACCGTCGGATTCTTCTCGCGCGAGGCCGGCGGCTCGACCTCGCGGGCCTTCGGCCTTTCCGCGCTCTACGTTCTCGGCATGGCCGCGACATACTCCGCCCTGGGAGTCGCCGCGGCGCTCTCGGGCAAGCTCTTCGGAGCGCTCCTCCAGAACCCGCTGGTGCTCACCGGAATCGCCGGGGTCCTCGTCCTCATGGCCCTCTCGATGTTCGGCTACTGGGAGATCCGGATGCCCTCGTTTCTGATGAACCGCGCCGGTGCACGAGGCGGCGCCGCCGGGGCCTTCGGCATGGGCCTGTTCGTCGGTGTCGTCGCGGCGCCCTGCGTCGGCGGATTCATCGTGGGGCTGCTCGCCTTCGTGGCGGCGCGCCAGGATCCGGGGCTCGGCCTGCTCCTGTTCTTCGTCCTGTCGCTCGGCCTCGGGCTGCCCTACCTGTTCCTCGGCGCCTTCTCAGGAAGCCTCTCCCGTCTCCCCCGCGCCGGCGCCTGGATGGAGTCGGTCAAGAAAGTCTTCGGCTGGATCCTGCTCGCGATGGCCGCCTACTTCCTCCGCAGCGTTCTGCCGCGCCCGGCGGGCCTGTGGCTGCTGCCGATCGTGCTCGTCGTCGGGCTGATTGCCGTGCTCGTGCGGGGTTACGGGCTCCGCTGGCCCCTGCGCGCCGGCGTCGCCGCGCTCTTCCTCGCAATCGCGCTGTTCTTCGTTCCGCGCACTCTCTCGGGCTGGCAGCCCTATCCGGCCGGTGCGGGCGCCGCGGCCGTGGGCGCGGGCACGGGCCGCCCCACAGTGATCGACTTCTCGGCGGAGTGGTGCCTCCCGTGTCTCGAGCTCGAGAAGCGGACCTTCTCGGACGATCGCGTCCGCAAGGCGCTCGCGGGCCACGATCTCTACAAGGCCGACATGACGAAGATCGGCTCGGCCGAGACGGTCGCTCTCGCCGAGCGCTTCGGGATCCTCGGGGTCCCGACGATCATCTTCCTCGACGCTTCGGGCCAGGAGCAGAAGGACCTGCGCCTCGTAGGCTTCGAGGACGCCGACGCGTTTCTGAAGCGGATCGAACGCGCCCAATAGGGCGCGCGCCTCAGGCCGGGATCCGGCCCAGCCGCTTCAGCGCTTCCTTCGCCGCTTTTCGCTGGGCCTCGCGCTTGGAGTTCCCCTGGCCGCGAGCGAAGGGTTCGCTGTCCCAGGAGAGCTCGACGACGAAGGCCTTTTCGTGGTCGGGACCGGACTCCTCGATGACCCGGTACTCCGGCAGCGGAAGCCCGAGGCTCTGGGCGGCTTCCTGCAGGGTCGTCTTGTAGTCGTGGAACGAGAGGTCGCCGATGTCGATGACGGCGACCTCGGACTCGAAGACCCGGCGCACGAAGGCCTCCGTCGCCGGGGTGCCGCCGTCGAGATAGATGGCCGCCACGACCGCTTCGAAGGCGTCGGCCAGGAGCGAGAGCTTCTCCGCGCCCCCCGAGCGCGCTTCTCCGGCGCCCATGCGGAGAAAGCGGCCGATCTCGAGGGCCCGCGCCTTCGCCGAAAGCATGTTCGCCGAGACCAGATGCGCCTTGATCTTCGAGAGCGCCCCCTCCTGGAGGTTCGGGAAGGACCGATAGATCAGCTCGCCGATGACGAAGCCGAGGACCGCGTCCCCGAGGAACTCGAGGCGCTCGTTGTTGGGCGAGCGGAGCTCGCGGTTCTCGTTCGAGAAGGACTTGTGGGTCAGCGCCCGCTCGAGCAGGTCGAGGCTCTGGAACGTGTACCCGAGCCTCTGCTGGAAGGCGGAGGCCGTTTCCGCCGTGGCGCCGTTCATGACCAGGTCAGTGGTGCCGGAGGCCGGATTCGAACCGGCACGGGCCTTTCGGCCCTCGGGATTTTAAGTCCCGTGCGTCTACCAATTCCGCCACTCCGGCGAGGTCGGACGAGCCTCCTAAGGCGCCGGAGACATGGAGGCGACGGGCGGATTCGAACCGCCGAATAAAGGTTTTGCAGACCTCTCCCTTAACCACTTGGGTACGTCGCCTTTTGAGGGCCGGATTCTACCGCGAAGACCGGGGGCTCCCATCCGTCACCAAAAGCCCAAATCTCACTCCAAGGAGTCAGGGGCGGCCCGGAGTCCGCCCCCGAACGGAGGATGCGGACATGGCGCTCCCACGCTGGGTCGTTCCTCTCGCAACTCTCGTCCCTGTCCTGGCTTGCCTTTCCGGACCCAAGAGCGTCCAGACGAATCCGGCCGTCGAGGCCGAGAAGACGCGCCTGGATTTCGACGGCCGGATCGACAAGAACTCGAGCGACATGCTGACCGAGGGCCGGAAGATCTTCCGCTACGACAGCTTCGGCAGCGAGGATTTCTGGGGCGGCCAGCTCCGCCTGCACGAGGCCATCCTCGGCGCGAAGCTGGGCGGCGTCGGGCCCGGCCTCACGCCGAAGGCGGCGCTCGAAGCCGGGCTCAAGGTCGACATCGGAAAGCTGCCGAAGATCCTGGTCGAAGCGGTCAAGGGCGGCAAGGTCAGCCTCGAGGACCCCGAAACGACGCTCGAGCTCCTGCGGGCGGACTCGGTCGTCGGCGTCAAGGGGGTCTTCGACGCCCAGAAGAACCTCGTCTCGATCGGCATCACCTGCGCGATCTGCCACTCGACGGTCGACGACGCCTTCGCCAAGGGCATCGGCGGCCGGCTCGACGGCTGGCCCAACCGCGACCTCAACATCGGCGCCGTCGTGGCGATGGCGCCCGACGGTCAAGCCGTTCTCGGATCTTCTCGGCGTGGACGAAGCGACGGTGCGCAAGGTGCTGAACGGCTGGGGCCCGGGCCGGTACGACGCGGAGCTGAACCAGGACGGCAAGGCGGCGCGCCCGGACGGCAAGACCGCGGCGACCCTCCTGCCGGCGGCCTTCGGCCTCGCCGGGCGTCAACCTCCACACCTACACCGGCTGGGGCTCGGTGACGCACTGGAACGCCTACGTCGCGAACACGCAGATGCAGGGCAAGGGAACGTTCTACGACCCTCGGATGAACGACCCGAATCGCTTTCCCCTCGCCGTGAAGAGCGGGGCCTGGAACAAGCGCAGCAACCCGGACCTCGTCACGCCGAAGCTCGCCGCGCTCCACTACTACCAGCTCTCGATCCCGGCTCCCGAGCCGAAGGCGGATTCCTTCGACAAGGCCTCGGCGGATCGCGGGAAGCTGGTCTTCGAAGGAAAGGCGCGCTGCGCGTCGTGTCACGTGCCGCCCCTCTTCACCGAGCCCGGCTGGAACATGCACAGCGCCGAGGAGCTGGGGATCGACGACTTCCAGGCCAGCCGCTCGCCGGACAAGAAGTTCTATCGGACGACGCCGCTGAAGGGCCTCTTCGTGCGGGAGAAGGGCGGCTTCTACCACGATGGTCGGTTCGCGACCTATCTCGACGTGGTCAATCACTACGACCGGCAGTTCGGGCTCCGGCTGAGCCCGGACGAGAAGGCGCAGCTCGTCGAGTACCTGAAGTCGCTCTAGCCCTACCGGACGGCGGCTCGGCCGTAGTCGCGGATGAGGCCGGTCACGACGCCCTGGATCGTCACGTCCCGGGCGTCGACCGTCATCGGGCGCATCGTGGAGTTCGCCGGCTGCAGGCGCACCCGGGCACCCTCCGCGTAGTAACGCTTGAGCGTCGCTTCGCCGCGCACCAGCGCCACGACCGTCTGCCCGCTCTCGGCCTTGGCCCTCTTGGCCACGACGACATAGTCGCCGTCGAGGATGCCGTCCTCGACCATGGACTCACCGCGGACGCGGAGCACGAAGTGATCGCCCTTTCCGAGCAGCGTGGAGGGAACCTCGATCGTCTCCTCGTTGGGAAAAGGCTCGATCGGCCGTCCCGCCGCCACGAGGCCCAGAAGGGGGACGCCGCGGGCGCCGCCCGTCTCTTCCTTCGGCGCAATTCCCCGGCTGCGGTTCCACTCTCGCGAAAGCGCGCCTTTTTCCTCGAGCCGCTTCAGGTGCTTCTGCACGGTGCCGAATGAGGAGAGGTGGAAGGTTTCTCGGATCTCCCGCTGCGTCGGCGAGATGCCGTGGCTCGTCCGGTAGTTGCGGATGTAGTCGAGGATTTCCTTCTGGCGTTTGGTGAGATTCATAGGTTCCCTAATTTATTTAGCCAAATAAGCTCATATGGCAGAAAAAATAAGGCCGAGGGAACCACCGCGGCTGCCCGCAGGCCTGAGCGGGCCAGCCCATCGGCCTATGAAAACAGCATAGGCGCAAAAGAGGCGCAAGTCAAGCGCCTGCGTCACGCCCGCATGGAGATTTCATTGAGGGACATACCCGCCGAGTCGAATGGTGGTAACAATGTTCCAAGAAGGCGGTTCGGTCACATCACCGCCGAAAGGAGCCCGTATGCGAGCCTACGCGCGCGGTCCTCGGTTGCTCGCAGCCGCCACGCTCTTCATCCTCGTCTCCTCAACTCTCCTGATCGGCTGCAACGACTCGAACGACGTCGCTGGTCCCGGCCCCGTGGGAGTCGTCGCCGATGTCTCGGGGGACTGGAGCGGGCAATACGCCTCGAACATCCCATCGTTCTGCACCAATGGCGCGGCCTCGGCGACGTTCACACAGACGGGCAGCGAGGTTCGCGGCTGGTTCCGGGCGTCAGGCTGCCAGATCGAGGGCGCCTTCCTCGGTACGGTTTCGGGCGACGTGCTCACCGGAACCGTCAGCATGGTGGGCTGCACCGGCGGCGGCGTCAGCGGCCGCCTCGAATCCGGCGGGCTCTCCCTCGTCGTCGGCGACTTTCACAAGGACCTCATCACCGGCGACCAGGAGCTGATGCCGGGCGGTCAGGTCCGCCTGCACCGCTAAAGCCGGGTCAGCGCAGGGCCAGTCGGGCCCCGACGGCCGCCAGACCGATCGCCAGAAGGACGAGGGCCGTTCCGCCGAGCGTCGGGATTGTCGCCGTGCCGTTCGGCGCACCTTGCACCACCTGCTGGAGCTCCGGGCTGAGGCTGGAACCGAACGCTCCCCCGCCCGCGAATCTCGCCACGATCACGTGCGTGCCTGGGGCGAGCTGGAGCGAGATCGCCGCGTTTCCGCTCGCGTCGAGCGGCACGGAGCCGAGAACTCTCGTCCCCGGGTAGGTCCATTCTTCGAAAACGACGGACCCGCTCGGCTGTCCGGAGGCCGAGCCGACGTTCGCCGTCAGCGTGATCGTCTCGCCGGCGTTCGCCGGGTTCCTCGAGGAGACAAGCGTGGTCGTCGTCGAGACGAGCGCGGTGACGACGACGTCGTTGCCCGTGCCTCCGACGTAGGAGATGCGGAAGGGAACGTTCGGAACGAAGGCGCCTTCGGGAAGGCCGGCAAACGTTCCAGAGATCGGGTCCGTTCCATCGTTGGCGATCAGCACGAACGACTGGCCCGGTGACGGAGGGGGGTGCGTTGGAATCTCGAGCGCCGGGTTCTGGAGCGTCACCGTGCCGAGAGTGTTGATTTGCGACTGGGGAAGCCCGCCCAGCGGCAGCAACACCCGCCCACCCTGGACGCGGAGATCGCCCGTCGTCAGCACATTCCCGGCCAGCGTTCCTCCGGTCACGGTCGTCGCCGGCACGGTTCCCTGCCCGCCCAGAAAGCCACCATTGACGATGACCGGCGAAACCGCGATCGTTCCGTGCACGATGAGTTGCGCGTACTGCACCGTGAACGTCCCGGCAAAATTCGACGCTCCGTTCAATGTCAGAGTTTCCGCGACCGTCACGGAGCCGGCTCCCTGGATGGAGCCGATCAGGACGCCGGAGAGCGTCAGGGCCTGTCCGTTGAGCTCGATCACGTTGCCGACCTCCGCCTGGATCGTTGCTGGTCCGCCCAGGATCGTCGGCAAGTTCCAACGTTGGAAGTTGGCGCTGTCGGTGAGCGTCACGGTCTCGCCCCCGACCTGAAAGTCGGCCACCGACGTGACCGAGCTCAGGGAGAGGCCCGGGATGTCGTTCCACATGTTGTGGCTGAACGCGCCGTAGTACGGAAAGTGAAGTGAGTCGCCGTCGACGGGAGGAACGCCGTCCCACCAGTTGGCGGGATTGGACCAGAGACCGCTGACGACACCGATCCAGCGTTTCGGGCCGTTCCAGGCCTCGGCCGTCACGACCACGTCGTTACCGTCCCCGCCCACGTAGCTGATCCGAAAAGACTCGTTGTCGGCCGTGAAGACGGCGCCCTCGGGGAGGTCGGCGAACGTCCCGGTAACGGGGTCGGAACCGTCGTTGTCGATCAAAATGAGTTGCTCGCCCACGAGTGCCGGGTTCAAAGGCAGCCTCACCTCGAGAGCGGGATTCGCGAGGGTCACCGTTCCGAGAACCCGCAATTGTGTCTGTCCGTTGACGGTGGGGCTCCGTCGGATCTCGAAAAACATCCGGCCGCCCTGCGCGGCAAAATCACCGGTCGTGAAGGGCTCGCCGCCTGAGAGCCTTGCGTCCGTCAGCGTCGTCGCTCCGACCGTCCCGCTCCCCCCGAGCGTGCTGCCCACTCCGCCGGCGAGCGTCGCGACAGAGAGCGTCCCGAACACCATCAGGCTCGCGCCGGGCGAGACGGTGAACGTACCTGCGAAGGCCGACGCCGACGTATCGTTCAGAAAGAGGCTGTTCGAGACCGTCACCGAGCCGGCGCCCTGGATGTTGCCTCGTACGGATCCGTCGAGCGTCAGCGCGTGGCCGGCGAGCTCGATCACGTTGCCCACGTCGGCGTTCATCGCGACGGACGCCCCAAGGATCGTCGGGACGTTCCAGCTGTGAAACCTCAGATCGCCCGTCAGAATGACCGTTTCGCCGCTCACCCGGAAATCGACCTCCGACGTCACAGACCCCACCGTGAGGCCCTGGATGTCGTTCCACATCGAGTGGCTGAACGAGGCGTAGGGAAAGACGAGCGAGTCCCCGTCGACCGGGGCCACGCCGCCGACCCAGTTGCCCGGATCCGACCAGAGACCGCCAGTGTGGCCCGCCCAGACCTTCGTCTGCGCAAGGGCAATCTGGCGATCCGTGAACAGCACCAGCAGAACGACCAGCAGGCCCAGTCGACCCGCGGGACGCCTTTTTCCAGAGGTCCCGGTGGCGGGAAGCCGCATTGTCCCCTCCCCGAGCGATGGCTCGACTATATGCCATTACAGCATATGGCTGTCAAGCTCCTCCAGGGCTGTGTTTGCTGAGTCAGGGCCCCTACGGACTACGACCGTGCCTTCTCCCCGGACTTGCCGAGCTGGAACCGGACCTCGCCGCAGCTCTCGGCGATGTACGCCAGCACTCCGTAGATCAAGACGATGACGCCCGCCATCTCGAGGCTCTCCTCGACCGTCGCGAGGAGAACGTACGTGGGGTTGTGTTCCGTGTGCGCGTCCGCCCACTTGATGCCGAGGATGTCGAGAACCACGGCTCCCACGAGATAGAGGGCGCCGCCCAGCAGGAAGTGAAATCTCGTCCTCGCCGGCAATCGGCGCAGGAACCCCCAGAACAGGAGCATCAGGACGCCGGCGGCGACCAGCCCGCGAATCCACCAGTAGGTGGTCGAGGATTCGGACTCTTCGCCGCGGCCGAGGACCGCGCGAATCATCGGACCGAGCTTCTCGTGCAGGGACAACCCCTCATCGAACGCCAGATACAGAAATCCCAACGCGAGCAGCGCCCAGCGCCAGGAGTCGGGCGATTTCTGCTTCCGCGCCAGCACACAGGCGAAGACGAGACAGAGAGAGGCGAGAGCGAGAAGCAGCACGGAAAACAGGGTCGGCAGATTCTGCTCGTCGTCGACGTAGGTGAACGCGAGCAGTCCCATGAGCTCGTTGTGCCCGGTGAGGTACTTCACAGCCTGGAAGGCCGTGCTCAGCAGCACCACGAGAAGCGCCGCCGCCCCGAGGGCGCGCGCGACGGCCGATGGCTTCAGCTGTATGGCGTGGATGTCCATCCTCCGGTGTCGGCTTTGGAGTTACCCGATTCTAACCGCCGGCGAAGCCGCCAGGGAAAGTCGGGCGAAGTCTCTGGAGCTTCCGCCTACGGGTCGGAAACCGCGTTGCCGAACGAAAGCCGGACCTCACCCCAGGTATCGCTGACGTAGCTGAGCACGCCGTAGATCAGGACGATCACGCCCGCCATCTCCAGAGATTCCTCCAGCGTGGCGAAGAGAACATAAGTCAGGTTCTGCACCCCGTGCGTCAGGGCCCACAGGCGGCCCGCCAGATCCAGGCCGCCGGCCCCGGCGAAGTAGAGCGCTCCGGCGATCACGAACGTGCGTCGCGTCCGCGGCGGGAGGCGGAAGAGAAATTTCCCGAAGAGACAAACGAGGACCGCCGCCACGGCGAGGGCGCGGATCACCCAGTAGGCCTGGGACGAAGCGGCCTCCTCGCTTCGGCCGAGGAACGCGAAGAGCGGAGCGCGAAGCCGCTCGTGGAGCGCCGCGCCCTCATCGAACGCGAGATAAAGGAATCCCAGAGCGAGGAGGGCCCAGCGCGAAACGTCCGGCGCCCGGTTGCTCCTCGCCATGCCGGCAGCGAGCGTGAGGGCGGCCGACGCCGCGGCCAGGAGCAGAGCCGAAAAAAAAGTCGGGAGATTCCCTTCCTGGTCGACGTACGTGAGCGACACGAGACCCATCAGCTCGTCGTGCCCCGTCAGGAACTTGATCAGCTGCCCCGCCGTGCTGACCAGGACAAAGAGCAGCGCGGCCAGCGCGAGCGCCCGGGCCACGGTGGCCGGCTCGAGAAGGAGCGGCCGCGACTCGGACGAGTCGCGCCGCACGGCGGCCTGGGAAGTCGCAAGGGTTGTTCGCATTCTGTCGACTGTGGACGCATTTTACCTCAGTCCGGCGGGCTCCCCGTATCGACCGCGCGCCCCGGCACGCGATGAACCTACTTACCCCGCGGGCTGCTCGGTCGCCGGGGCTTCGGCTTGCTCTTGCCCATGACGTGATTGAGCGCGATCGCTGCGCGAATGAGATCCTTCAAGGCCGCCGCATCGACCTTGTCGTCTTCGTGGATGTCGATCGCGCGCCGGACATTCCCTTCGAGGCTGGAGTTGAACAGACGGGAAGGGTCCTTCAACGCAGCGCCTTTCGCGAATGTCAATTTCACGACGCTCTTGTAGGTCTCTCCCGTGCAGATGAGGCCGCCCTGGGACCAGACGGGAGTCCCCCACTTCCACTCTTCGACGATCTCGGGGTCGGCCTTGCGGATGATGTCGCGCACTTTCGCGAGCGTCTTCCCGCGCCAGTCCTCGAGTCCCTTGATCTTCTCGTCGATCAATGCAGACGCGATTCCCCCGGCATGAGCTTTTTCATGTTCCGCTCCAACCCTCGCCCATATCTTAGGCGCTCGCCGGCGTCGCCTGCAGGCGGAGCCAGAGGAAGTACGAGAGCCCCCAGAGCACGCCGGTGACCGCCGCCCACGCCCACACTGCCGGAGCATCGCCCACCGCGAAGTGGGCGATGAGCGCCGAGGCGAGGGTGATCGCGAAGCCGGCGTAGGCCCACTCCTTGAGCCGCGCCGGCACCGGCGCGAGCAGCAGCACCACGCCGAGGAGCTTGGCCCAAGAGAGCTCCACGCGGAAGTAAGCGGGGAAACCGAGGTGCGTGAACATCTCCGCCACCTGCGGCAGGCGCAGTTGCGCGTAGGCGGTAAAACCGATCTGCAGGCAGAAGAGCGCGGTGACGATCCAGTAGCCGATGACGGTTCCTCTGGAGCGGGGCGTGCGCACCTCCGTGGGCTTCTGCAGGGTCGATTCCATGGGGCTCCTCCTTGGATTCAACGCTTCGGGAGGTTGAGCGGCCCGCCGGGGGTCTCAACTCCGAACGGCCTTGCGTACTCGGCGTTCAATCGCTGCCATCCGCCGAACGGCGCCGACGATGCAAACTGCCTTGGCGCCTCCGGCGAGCCTCGCGCTCCGCTTACCTCTTTCCGAAGGCCGTGAAAACGTAGTCCTTTGCCTTCACGGCCGAATGGCACGCGGCCCCGCACTTTGTGCCCTTTCCGTTGGGCTTGAAGCTGTCGGACGCGGCGTCGTAGTCGAACTGGGCGTACCCCCATCCACCACTGTCGGCGAACCTCTTGTCATCCTTCGCCATGAAAGCGACATCCTTCAAGCCGTCCGGAATCGCCACGTCGAACGGCGCCTCCTTGCTCTGCTTGGGAAAGTACTGAATCTTCACGTTCTTGGCGCCGTCGGGCCACGGCTTGCCGTTGCCGGGAAAGCCGTCCTGGTAGGCCTTGATCATCACCGGGTTTCCGAGGATCACGTTGAGCGTCTCGTCGCTGTGACTCACGGAGACCAGTTCCCAGGTCTCGTAACCCCGGAACTCGGAGAATGAGAGCCCGTCCGGAACTTGCAGCGAATACTTGTCCTGCTTCGGGCCCGCCACGCTGCTCCACACGCCGAACAGTGCCGCGATGGCTACGAGCGCTGCGATCCGTCTCCTCTTCATCTTCACCCTCCTCTTGCCGTCACTTGGCGATCACGACGAGTGGCTTTCCCTTTTCGACGATGTACGTTGCGAGCTCGGCCCCGTTCCCGGCGCCGACATTCTTCGCCGCGTGGATGACTCCGGCAGGGACGAACAGCACCTCGCCGGCCTTGAGCGTCACCGCGGGCTTGCCGTCGAGCTGGTACTCCAGCACGCCTTCGACGACGTAAATGATCTCTTCGCCCGGATGCGAGTGTCTGGGGGCCACCACTCCCGGCGCGATCTCGACGAGGGCCTGGACGACCTCGCGACCGGGAATGCTTAGATCGTGCCGCTGGAGATCGGTGCGCTTGACTCCCAACTGCTGCCCCCGCGCCACTTGCTGGGCGACTGCGCTGGCGACGAGCAGCGAGGTGACAGTCATGAGTCGGTTCATGCGGACCCCCTTTATTCAATCCAGCCGATATTCCGAACGGGCTTCACCTCACTCCTTCAGAGAGCCCAGCATGCGGCCCAGGGCCATCTCCGCGTCTCGGGTCTGGAGACCGCGCTTCATCGCGGCACCGGTCCGGGCCTGTGCCTCGGGGTCCCGTGCGCATTGGACGAAAAGGTCAGAGTCGCGACGAAAGTCATCGGCAGGAGCCAGCGCGATCGCGTTGACGCGCTCCTTGGCCACGGCCTGGCCGGCCGTCGGGAACGCGGCGATCCGATGAGCGAGGGATCGAACGAATTCGGCGAGGGCCTCGGCGGGCATCGCCCGATTGATCCAGCCATACCGTTCGGCTAGATCGGCGTCATAGTCCTCCCCGCTCAACACGACCTCGAGCGCCCGCCCGCGACCCATCAGGCGCGTCAGGTGCTGGATACCGCCCGCTCCCGGAATCAGCCCCAGCCCCTGCTCCGGCTGGCCGAAGATCGCCGACTCCCGCGCCGCGAAGCGCATGTCACACGCCAGCACGAACTCGCTGCCGGCGCCGCGCACCCGTCCTTCGATCTGGGCGATGGTGATGAGGCGGCTGGCGCTCAGATATCGAAACAGGAGGCCGAGCGAACGCTTCTCCGGTCAACTTCGCTGCCGCGTCCCGATACTCGCTGATCCGTGTCACATCCACGTGGGCGATGAAGTAGTCCGGATCGGCGCTCTGGAACACGAGCACGTGAACGGCGCGGTCGGCCTCCGCTTGCTGAATGAGGGAGACCAGGTCGCGGACCATCTCGGGACCCAGGAGATTCATGGGCGGCGCCGTGATCTCGGCGAACACAACCGCTCCCTCCTCGCGAACGCGAAGCGTCTCGAAATCCATCGGCATGGCGGGTTCTCCTACTCGTTGCGGCCGATACCGGAGCGGTTGCGGTGCTCAAGCCGTCGTCGTGGAACGCTCACCGCGGCAGCTCGCCACCTTGACTCATCGAAGCCTCTCGGGGTCGGTGCGGGACCACACCTGGTTGGGCACGAGGTCTCAAGGCTCGAGCCGGGCATCCAGCGTGATCTTCGCTTTGAAGAGCTTCGAGATCGGGCAGCCGGTTTCGGCGGCCTCGGCCGCCTTGCGAAAGGACTCCTCCGAAGCCCCCGGCACTTTCGCCGTCAGCTCCAGGTGCGATTCGGTGATGCTCCAGCCTCCGTCCGCCTTGTCGAGCGTGACGGTGCAGGTGGTGCGCGAGCCGCTCGGGCACCAGGTTGGCCTTCCCGAGCTCGGCCGACACAGCCATCGTGAAGCAACTGGCGTGGGCGGCGGCGACGAGCTCTTCGGGATTGGTTCCCTTCTCTTCGCCGAACCGTTTCGCGAACGAGTAGGGCGTGTCGTTCAGGACGCCGCTCTCCGTCGACACCGTGCCCTTCCCCGCCTTGAGATCGCCCTGCCACTGAACCGACGCCTTGCGCTTCATGTCCTCCCTCCCTCTGTGCCCTGGGTTGCGCCGCTACGTCAACAGATCTTCGATCTTCACCGGCAGTTCCCGCACCCGCACGCCCGTCGCGTGGTAGACGGCCGCCGGTGATCGCCGCCGCCACGCCCGCCGTGCCGATCTCGCCGATCCCGCGGGCGCCGATTTCGTTGATGCGCCTTGTCCGGAAAATCGAGGAAGTGCACTTCGATCGGCGGCACGTCGGCGTTGACCGGCACGATGTAGTCCGCCAGGCTGGCGTTGATGGGCGCGCCGTTCTGCGGGTCGTAGGTCGTGTGCTCGAACAGTGCCATCCCGATCCCGAACACGACCCCTCCCTCGATCTGGTTTCGGCCGGCGAGAGGGTTCACGATCCGTCCCGCATCGATGACGGTCACGACCCGGCTGACCCGCAGCCGGGCGATCTCGGGCTGCCAGGTGACTTCGACGAACTGGGCTGCCGAACGAGCGCGTCGAGAACTTCGGCGTGGGATCGCCGAATCCTCGCTCCGATCGTCCGTTGCCGGTGACCACCCGGAGATTGGCGCGGCGGAGCAGATCCGCCGAACGGCACGCCCGCGACCGGACCGTCGGCCTTCACGAAGAGGCGGCCGCCTTCGAACTTCAGCTCTTCCGGCTTGCGGTTCTGGAAGGGCGACCCCGGCGTCGTCGTGGCGACCGTCACCAGCGATGCGATGGCCTTGTCCGCCGGCCTCGAAGACGGCCGGAACCATCGAGCCGGTCACCATCGAACCGCCCGAGATCGGGCCTGCCGGAAGCGTCGTGTCGCCGAGCGCCACCTCGACCTTGTCGACCGGCACGCCCGTCTTCTGGGATGCCAGTTGCGCGAGGATCGTGTACGTCCCGGTTCCGATGTCCTGCGTGCCCGACGCCACGCGGGCCGTGCCGTCGTCCCGAAGCTGGACGCTGGCCTCCGCGGCGAACCGCGCCGCGATCCACGCCGCACTGGCCATCCCCCAGCCGAGGATCAGTCCGTCGCGCCTCATCGAGCCGACCTGGGGGTTGCGCTTCGACCAGCCGAACTTCTCCGCGCCGAGGTCGTAGCACTCGATCAGGTGACGTGACGAGAACGGTATGCCCAGCGACTCGTCGATCTTCGGTTCGTTGATCCTGCGGAGCTGAACCGGATCGATCTTGAGCTGGTCGGCCAGCTCGTTCATCGCCGACTCGGTGGCATAGAGCCCGGGGACGGCTCCGGGGCCGCGCATGGACGTCGGCGAGCCGACGTTCCGACGCGCGCGGCCGAACGCGACCCGCAGGTTGGGCACGCTGTACATGAACGCCGTCGACTCGCCGCAGTCCTCGTGATAGTCGTCGAGGATGGCCTGCGCGTTGACGTAGTCGTGCTGGAGCGAGACGAGCTTTCCGTCGGTCGCCGCGCCGATGCGCACTCGCTGCTGGGTGCGGGGACGATGCCCCACCGTCTCGAACATCATCCTGCGGCTGATGACGAGCTTGACCGGCTTCTTCAGCTGCCGCGCCGCGGCAACGGCGAGCGCACAATGCGTCCAGGGCCAAAGCTTGCTGCCGAAGCCCGAGCCGACGAACCGCGTGATGACCTCTACGTTTTCCTTCGGCAGGCCGAACATCTGAGCGAGGACTCCTCGCAGATTGAAGATGCCCTGGGACTCCTCGTAGATCGTCAGCTTCTGGCCATCCCAGATCGCCGTCGTGCCCTGAAGCTCGATCGGATTGTGGGTTTCGGTGGGCGTCACGTAGGTCTGGTCGAGCTTGGCGGAGGCCGAAGCGAAGCCGCTCTCGACATTTCCTCGCTGGCTCTGCAGCCGCTTGACCGTTCCGACGGTCGTCGGGCACCTCGTCGGGCTCGTCGTCGGGTTGGAGGTCCAAATCGACGTTGAACTTGTCCTTCGCGTAAGTCGCTCGGACCGCGGCCGCGGCGGCCCTGGCGTTTTCGGACGTATCGGCGACGGCGAGGGCGATGTACTGGCCCCAGTAGCGGACGACGTCGTCCTCGAACGGGGGGCGGCGTTCGTCGACGATGCCGGCGAATCCCGGGCCCGAGGGTCGAGCGAAAGATGGGCCCGATGTTCGTGCGGTGGAAGATCGCGCGAACGCCCGGCATCTTCTCCGCGGCGGACGTGTCGAGCTTGACCACCCGCCCGCTCGTGATCGTCGCCTCGACGGGAACGGCATAGAGCTGGCCGGGGAAGTGGAAATCGGAGCAGTACTGCGCCTTCCCGCTGACTTTCAGCGGGCCATCCACGCGCGGCGTGCTCCGACCGATCGGTGACGTCGGCGGGGTTCCTTGTGCCGTTGACATGCGGTGTCCTTTAGAAGGTCAAGCCGTCGCGGCCGTTTGCAGCGCGTGCGCGACGACAGCGCTTCGCGAGCTCGATCTTGAAACCGTTCTCGCTCTGGGGCCTGGCGCCGCGCATGGCCGCCTCCCCCGCCTTGCGGAAGTTCGCCGCGTCCGCCGTCTGTCCGACGAGCGCTGCTTCGGCCTCGGGTGATCGCCAGGGCTTGGTTCCGACGCCGCCCAGCGCGATGCGCGCCCGAGTCACTTTTCCCGCCGCCACGCGTCGAGCACGACGGCCGCCGACGCCAGGGCGAACTCGTAGGACGCCCGGTCGCGCAGCTTGAGATAGACCTGCTTGCTCCCCGCGACGGGCGGGGGCAGCGTCGACGTGCGTGATCAGGTCCCCCGGCTCGAGCACGGTCTCGCGGCTCGGCGTGCTCCCGGCAGGAGGTGGAAGTCGGCGAAAGGGATCGCGCGTTTCCCCTTCGGCCCCTGCACGTGGATCGTGGCCTCCAGCGCCGCCATCGCCACGCACATGTCCGACGGGTTGGTCGCGATGCACTGGTCGCTCGTGCCGAGTACGGCGAGCATGCGATTGGCCCCTGTGATGGCGGGACAGCCGGTCCCGGGCTCGCGCTTGTTGCAGGGCATCGCCGTGTCGCGGAAGTACACGCAGCGCGTCCGCTGGAGCAGATTGCCGGCCGTGGTGGCCATGTTGCGCAGCTGCGCCGACGCGCCCGAGAGAATCGCCTGCGACAGGACGGCGTAGTCCCGCTTGCACCGCCGGAGTGGTAGCGCAAGGTCCGAGTTGCGAACCGTCGCGCCGATCGTCAGCCCGCCGTCCGGCGTCGCTTCGATCCTTCCGCAGGGCAGACGGTTGATGTCGAGCAGCCGGCCGGGCGTCTCGACGTTCAGCTTCATCAGATCGAGGAGCGTCGTCCCGCCGGCGACGAACCGGACGTCCGCGCCCTGCTGCGCGCGTCCTCGCCTTCGAGGCCATCGCCGATCGCGGCGTTGGCGATCCGGAGGCCGAACGAATTCGAAGGTGTGCATGGTTCGCTCCCCTCGCGCCTAGGCGTTCTGGCGCACCTGCTGGATCGCGGCCACGATGTTCGGCGTACGCGCCGCACCGGCAGATGTTGCCGCTCATCAGCTCCTTCACGGCCGCGTCGTCCGGACCGCACGGCTCCTTGAGCAGCGCGACGGCCGACATGATCTGCCCGGACGTGCAGTAGCCGCACTGGTACCCGTCCGTCGCCACGAACGCGGCCTGCATGGGATGCAGGGCGTCGGGCGTGCCCAGCCCCTCGATCGTCGTGATCTCGTCGCCGTCGTGCATCAGGGCCAGCGTGAGGCACGAGTTCACGCGCCGGCCGTTCACGTGCACCGTGCAGGCGCCGCACTGCCCGTGATCGCAGCCCTTCTTCGTCCCGGTCAGGGCCACGGTCTCGCGGATGCAATCGAGGAGGCTGGCCCGCGGATCGACCCGAAGCGTCCGACTCTGGCCGTTGATTCGCAGCGTCACGGCAACCGTCCCCTCGATGCTCGGCGCTTCGGCCACGGCTGCAGCGGGGGAAGCCTGCGCGGCAGCGTCGCCGGCACGGACGCCACGACGATCGCGGCTGCGGCCGACGTTCCCGTGGAGCGGAAGGAAAGCCCGGCGCGTCGGTTTCGCGGGGCCCGATGACGGATCGTCTGGCATGGGTCCTCCGTGCGTCCACAGAAACCTATCAGCAAACTCAGACCACGGGATGCTCGATTCCTTGGAGCGATGCTTCGCCCGTCAACTTCGCCGCCGCGACCCGGTACTCGCTGATTCGCGTCACGTCGACGTGTGCAATGAAATAGTCCGGGTCGGCGCTTTGGAACACGATCAGACTTCTTTGGCGGCCTTCATGATGACGTCCGCGACCGCCTTCGGGTTCGAAACGTAGATCGCGTGACTCCCGCCGACCTCCGTCACCACCGAGCCGGCGCGCTTTGCCATTTGTCGCTGGGCGGAGACGGGAATCATCCTGTCGTCGGTCGCCGCCAGGTACCAGCTCTTCTTCGCTTTCCAGGCCGGCTTCGTGATCGCCCCGCTGAGGGCTTCGACGCCCCATGGCACCTGGGAATCCGCCATGAACGCGGCTTGCTCGGCGTCCACGTCCGCGGCGAAGGACGCGGCGAACTTCGTCCGATCGAGGAGGAGAAATCCGTCCTGGGGAGGCAGGATCGGTGGCACCGGAGCTCCCGGTGGCGGATCCTTGATGAGCGTCTGCACCGACTCGCCCTGATCCGGAGCGAATGCCGTAATGTAGACGAGGCCCGCGACCTTCGGGTCCGTACCGGCCTCGGTAATGACGGCGCCACCGTAGGAGTGGCCGACGAGGACGACCGGCTCGCCCATCGAAGCCACAACGCGCCGTGTGGTGGCGACATCGTCGGCGAGCGACGTCGTCGGGTTCTGGACGACGCCAACCTTGTAGCCTTCCTTCCTCAGGATCTTGTAGACGCCTTCCCAGCCGGACCCGTCGACGAAGCCGCCGTGCACAAGAACCACCGCTTTCGTAGCCATCCCAGCTCCTTCCTGACGCGCCTTCTCGGAAACTACCACTGGCTGCGGCTGGGATCTTCACGTCGGCTTCGCATCGGGGCGAAAGGCTCTCCGCCATGGTCCACCCGTGGCGTTGCGCTCAGGGGCACGAGAACCTCACCGAGCTACCGGCTGAGGCAAGTGAAGGCCCGCGCCGCCGGTTGACGCTCCGTTGTGCCGAGCCAGGCTGCAGCGCGAAGACCTGGGTCTTCGCAGGCTCGGAGAGCTCCGGGCAACCAACCCGGCAGCCCAGGAGGAAGCGGAAGACTGAGTGAGGGTCGCGGACCTATGGCTCCTTTTTCGCCGGAGCGTTGGTGGAAGGTCGAGTGACCTCGAGCGGCGCTTCGAGCCTGGTCGCAGCTCCGCGCCGATCGAACCCGATCCGGCATCCTCGGTGCGCACATCGCACCACGGCGTCCAGGTTCCCGATCAACCCGGTCCAAACTGGCGTCCACTGGCCGCAGTTGGGGCAACGAATCTCCGTCATCGAATGCGCCACAGGCGGACCCTAGCTCAGCCACACGAACTTCCAGCGAACCAGTCTCCCCGCCGGTCGATACCCGTCTGCCTTCGGTACCTGTCTGCCGCTGAGCCGAGAACGCCCAGGGCACTTCGGGGATACAGTCCGTGTCCGGAGGCTTCATGCACAGCCGACCACGCGCACTCGCGGGGGCCATCTCCGTCCTTCTGACGACGCAACTGTTCGGGGCTTCTCCGCTGGCCGAGATGCGGATGACACCGGCCGAGGTCGCGGCCATGGCGGTCGGCCAGAGCCAGGTTGGCAGCTCCAAGCTGCCGGGCGTCCGCACCACGGTGCTCTACGGCGACCCGGAGCAAGCCGGCTTCTTTTCGATTCTCCTCTCCGTTCCCGCGCGTACCACGATCCAGGCGCACTCCCATCGTGACGACCGCATCGCAACCGTGGTCTCCGGGAAGTGGGAGTTCGGCTACGGCCGCGCCTTCGACGCCAAGGCCCTGAAGGCGCTGCCGCCCGGAAGCGTGTATTCGGAGCCCGGCGGCCTCGCGCATTTCGCCCGCACCGGCGACGAATCGGCCGTGGTCCAGATCTCCGGCTTCGGGCCGACCGACACGGTCTACGTCGACGCCGCACACGAGCCGAAGAAACCACAGTGACGACCGCCGTCGGTGGGTCTTCTCGTCATCATCTCGAGGGGGAATCTATGGAGTTCTCGCCCAGAAACGTCCGAAACCTGATGGTCGCCTTTCTCGTTTGCGTCGGGCTCGGCGCCGGCAACGAGGCCGGGGCCCGGACCGCCGGCATCGACTCGCGCACTGAGGTCGTCGACGGGCAAACGATTCACTTCTTGAAGGCCGGCCAGGGTCCTGCAGTCCTTCTGCTCCACGGGTACGCTGAGACGTCGCGGATGTGGCGCCCGATCATTCCCCTGCTCGCAGAGCGCTTCACCGTCGTCGCGCCGGACCTCCCGGGCATCGGCGACTCGGGTATTCCGGCAGGCGAGATCGACATGTCGACCGCGGCGAGATCCATTCACGGGCTCGCCAAATCGCTCGGAATCTCGAACGTGAGGGTGGTTGGCCACGACATCGGGTTGATGGTCGCCTTTGCCTACACCGCTCAGTACCCGTCGGAAGTCACGAAGCTGGTTCTGATGGACGCTTTCCTGCCCGGGGTCGCTGGTTGGGAAGCGATCTACGACAACCCCGGGTTCTGGCATTTCCGATTCCACGGCCCGACACCGGAAGCCCTGGTCAAAGGACGAGAGAGGACGTACTTCGACCACTACTGGAACGATTTTGCGGCGAACAAGGATCGATCCCTTCCCGAGGCCGATCGCTCCGCCTACACCGCGGCATACTCGCGGCCGGGTCGTATGCAAGCGGGATGGGCCTACTTCGCTTCCTTTCCGAAGACGGCCGAAGACTTCGCGCGACTGGCTCGAACCAAGCTGACCATGCCCGTTCTCTCGATCGGCGGAGAAAAGTCGCTTGGGAAGGAGCTCGGCGAACAGGCCCGGCTCGTGGGCACGGACGTCAAGGTCGTGGTGCTGAAGGACGCCGGTCACTGGATCCTCGAGGAACAGCCCAAACAAACCACCGACGCACTCCTCCAGTTTCTCTGACCGCGGAGGCCCGCCTCCGGTCGTCTCGCCTTCTCCTCCATGCGAGTCCCGCGCTCGCCCGCCGGTCAGGACGCAGCGGTTTCCTGCCTGGGAGCGAATGCCGCACCAGACGCAGAGCCCCGCCGGGCGAGGAAGGTGTGGAGCTGCGCGACGACCGCCGCCCCCTCCCCGATGGCCGCCCCCACACGCTTCACGGAGCCGCAACGGACGTCGCCGACCGCGAAGATGCCCTCGACCCCGGTCTCGAGTGGCAGCGGTATTCGCTCGGTCGAACCCACGTCGCCGCCGGTTCGGACGAAGCCTTTCTCGTCGAGGGGAACGCCGCAGCCGGTGAGCCAGCTCGCTGCCGGATCGGCGCCGGTGAAGAGGAACAGGTGGGCGATGGCGTGCTGCTCCTCGGCACCCGTGCGCCTGTTGCGGCAGCGCACGCCGTTCAGACCGCTGTTCGGGTGCGCCGAGGAGCTCGACGACCTCGGTATCGCAGAGAATCGCGATGTTCGGTGCGGCCGCGATTCGATCGATGAGGTAGCGCGACATCGTGCTCGAGAGGCCGGGCCCGCGCACGAGCACGCGCACCTGACGCGCGTGGCTCGCCAGGAACACGGCCGCCTGGCCCGCCGAGTTTCCTCCGCCCACGAGATCCACGTCCTCGTTGCGGCACAGTCGGGCCTCGGCCGGCGAGGCCCAGTACGAGACGCCGCGGCCCTCGAACTGCGCCAGGTTCGGAATCTCCGGTCGGCGATAGAGCGCGCCGGTGGCGACCACGACCGCGCGCGCCCGAACCCGCCGGCCGTCGGCAAGCTCGAGGATGTGCACGGGATCGGGGCCCGAGCTCTCCGACGTGCGGTCCAGCCGCGTGACCTCGGTAGACAGGCTGAACTCGGCCCCGAATTTCTGGGCCTGCGTGAACGCGCGCCCCATCAGCGCCTGCCCCGACACGCCGGTCGGAAAGCCCAGGTAGTTCTCGATGCGCGCGCTGGCGCCGGCCTGTCCTCCGAACGCGGACTTTTCCAGGACCAGGATCGAGAGGCCCTCGGACGCACCGTAGACCGCCGTCGCGAGCCCGGCCGGGCCCGCGCCGACGATCGCCACGTCGTACGGCTCGGAGCGGAACCCGGTCGCCACGAGGCCGAGGGCCCGCGCCAGCTCCTGCTTCGTCGGATTCCTGAGTACCGCCCCGCCCGGCAGAACCACGACCGGGAGCTCTCCTGGCTCGGGCGCATAGCGCGCGAGCAGCGGCGAGGCATCGGGGTCGCGCATCAGGATCGACGACCCGGAACGGAATGCCGTTGCGTTCGAGGAAGTCGGACAGCCGCGTCACGTCCGGTGACTTGAGGGCCCCGATCATGACCGGCCCTCCGAAACCCATCTCGATCAGCGCCACGCGACGGAGGAT
This sequence comes from uncultured Acidobacteriota bacterium, assembly GCA_963782585.1. Classification (GTDB taxonomy): domain Bacteria; phylum Acidobacteriota; class Thermoanaerobaculia; order UBA5066; family Gp7-AA6; genus DAHUXD01. The sequence continues at coordinate 36,507 of CAWAKL010000006.1, read as the reverse complement.
GAGCGCGCGCAGGATGCGCTCGCCGAGCTCGGCTTCGGCAACCAGCAGAGTTCGCAGCGCCTCGGGCGGGACGACGATCGCCTCCACGTCGCCTACGGCCCGGCATCGATCGCGCTCACGTCCGGCCTTCCGGAGAGATGTCCGAGCTCGGCCATGACCTCGCCCGGGACCACCTCGGTCATCTCCTCGAGCGGCGCCCCGAACTGCGCTGCGACCGTGGCCATGGACAGCGCCTGCCCGAGCGCATCCCTGAGAACGATCGCGACGCGGCCGGAGAGGATCACGTACATCGGGGGGACCGCCTCTCCCGTCGCGGCTGAGGAACTCGCCGGCCGGGAACCGCCGGATCTCGCCGAACCGGCGGACGCGGTCGATCTCGGCGGGGGACAGGACCGGAAACATCTGGTTGAACCGCGACGCCAGCGCGCCGATGGACGGGCCCGCCCCCGGAGGGGCCGCGCCCGCGCTCGGCGGTTCGTCGCGGCGGTTGTCCTGTCGGATGTCGTTTCTCCGATCTCGAGCCGACGGCGTTCCGCTCACGCGCCGTAGTCGCCGGCCGGAAGTTACACGAGCGCCGGAGTTGGACGTCACGAACCCGCGCCTGGCCGACGACTGGCGTCCGACAAAGAGAACAGTCTAGCGTACTCGGTCAGGATCGGCGAAGGATCCTCTCGCAAGTGATTGAGAGGATTGGTCGGCGAGAGGATTTGAACCTCCGACCACTCGGTCCCGAACCGAGTGCGCTACCAGGCTGCGCTACGCCCCGGGGAGTTGGGCTTTATACGCGATTCCGGGGCGTTTGGCAAAGGGCCGCCCCGGACGGGCGCCTTACTGGAGCTGGAGGCCGAGCTTCCCGGACGAGTAGTCCAGCCGCAGCGTCCGCGTCTCTCCCCCGCCGATCTGCGCGGTCGTCTGCGCGAACACGGCGGCCGGAAGCCCCGGGCCCGAGAGCCAGGCCTTGATGGTCGAGGCGCCGGAGGGGACGGTGAAGCTGCCGAGAACGCTGTGGCTCTCGGACTTCTTGAAGGAGAAGGGCCGGCGGAGAAGGATCTGGTCGTTGACCGCGACCATGATGTGGCCTTCGTTGATCGGAGAATCGAAGACGAGCCGTACGCTGGCGTTTCCCGAAACGGGCGCCGGCGCGGGGCCCTGGACCGGAGCGGAGGCGGCGACTCGGGAAGAGGCGGCCGGCGTCGGTGCCGCATCCCTCCGTCTCGCGACCTGTGTGGGCCGCACGCTCTTCTTTCGAGCCGCGGCCTCGGCGGCCACCTTGCCTTCGGCGATCTTGGCGTCGGCCTCGCTGAGGACGGCCTGGGCCTCCGTGTTGGTCGCGTCGAGGGCGAGGGCCTCTTCCGCCTTCAACTTGGCGTCGTCGACGCGGCCCTCGGTCAGAGCGGTCCGCGCCTCCGTGGCGATGCCGGCGACCTGCACGAGCCGCGCCTGCTCCTCCTGCTGGCTCTTGACGGCGTTCTCGGCCATCTGCGCGTACTTGCGGGCTTCCTGGTTGTTGGGGCTGCGCGTCAGGACCTGGCGGAACTTCGCGAGGCTCTCAACGTACTTGCCTTCCCCGAAGAGCTTCTGCCCCTCCCCGAGCGCCTGCCGGGTCTCGCGGACTTCCTGCTCGAGCGCGGCGTCCGGTGTCACCGAGGGCTTCGCGGCCGAACGCGCGAAGAGCGCGAAGAGCCCGATGAGGACGATCGCGAACGCGCCGACGCCCACGACGACGCGCCAGAACCACTTGGGATTGACTTCCGCCTTCGCGAGCTTCTTCCACTCCTGCGGCCCCAGAGCGGCGGCGCCTGCCGGCGGCGGAGGCGCGATCTGCGGCGGAAGCGGCGGGAGCTGCTCCTCGTTCTCGAACGAGCCGGAGGTCGGAATGTCCTGCGGCGGAGCGAAGTCCGAGACGGCCGCCGTCAGCTCCGGGTCGTGGCCGTCGTGCTCCGACGGCCAGGGCGCGGCGGCGGGGTGCGGCGTCGGGATCGTGGGAGGCGGAGGCGGAGGCGTGAACGACACAGGTGGCGGGGTCACCGCGGTCATTCCGGCCGCGGGCGTCACGGTCGTGTCGCGCACGGGCGCTCCCTGGGCCGCGATCTCCTGGAGGTTCGCGAGCTTGAGCGTCGGCAGGTTCTCCGCGGCGGAGACCATCGTGCCGAGGTCCTGGAGGGCCTTCTGCTCCTCCATGTGCGCCTTGAGCTGATAGAGCGCGAGCGCGAGGTCCTTGCCGCGCTGGTAGCGGTTCCAGGGATCCTTGGCCATCGCACGCGCAACGATGGGATTGAACTCCGGCGGAACGTCGGAGGAGAGCTCGGCCGGCGGAGTGAAGTCCTCGTGCACGATCTTGTAGGAGATCGCCGTCAGGTTGTCGCCCTGGAAGGGCTTGCGGCCCGTCAGAAGCTCGTAGAGCACGACGCCGAGCGAGAAGATGTCGCTGCGCCCGTCCACCGGAGCGCCCGAGACCTGCTCGGGAGACATGTAGTTGGGTGTGCCGAGGAACTGCCCCGTGGTCGTCAGGTTCGAGGAGGCGACCTTCGCGATCCCGAAGTCGGTGATCTTCACCTTGGAGTCGGTCGTCAGGATGATGTTCGCGGGCTTGATGTCCCGGTGGATGATGCCTTTGCGGTGGGCGTAGTCGAGGGCCTCGCCGATCTGGCCGATCAGGTCCGCGATCTCGTCCCAGGTGAACTTGTTCTTGTCGGTGAGGAGGGACTTGAGGTTCCGTCCCTCGATGTACTCCATCGCGATGAAGGACGCGCGGCTGTCGACGTCCTCCCCGATGTCGTGGATCGTGACGATGTTCGGATGGGAGAGGATGCCGGCGGTCTGGGCCTCGCGCACGAAGCGCTCGCGGAACTCCCGGGATTCCGAGTCGTCTTCGCCGGACTGGGAGTTCTTGATCGTCTTGATGGCCACGAGGCGGCCGATGACGGGGTCCTTGGCGAGGTAGACGATCCCCATCGCCCCCTTGCCGAGCTCGTTCAGTACTTCGTAGCGGCCGAGCCGGCCCACGCGCGCTCCCGCTACCTTATCCGCCATAGGCTCTCGGAACGAGTCCCTCCCCGCCCGGCGGACGACCCGCGGTTTGCAAGTGGACGCCGGACCGCCGAAATTCTAGCAGGTTGGCCCTCCCCCCGCGCGCCGATCTGGGTCGGCCGGACGGCGGACCGCGGCGCCGGGCGGTCTTTCCGAGCATATTCTCCCGGAATGGACCCTGTCCGCGACGAGCGCGTGGTGCGATACCGGGACGGCGCCGCCGAGGCTCGCGAGGACCGCGTCACGGTCGAGGAGCCTCTCGAGATCCGGGTGGGAGCGCAGACGCTCGCCGTCACGATGCGGACGCCCGGCCACGATTTCGATCTCGCCGCGGGCTGGCTTCTGGCCGAGGGCATCGTCCGCCACCCCGAGGAGATCGTCCGGCTCGAGCACTGCCGCGCGGTCCGCTCGCCCGAGGAAGAAGGCAACGTCGTCATCGTCCGGGCCACGTCGGCCTCCGGGGACGCGCTGGATCGGGCGCGCCGGATTCTCGTGACGAGCTCCTCGTGCGGGCTCTGCGGCAAGGGCTCGATCGAGTCGGTCCGCGGAGAGTTTCCGCCGGTCGAGTCGGACGCCCGGGTTTCGGCCGAAGTCCTCGGCGGGCTGCCCGAGAAGCTCCGCGGCGCCCAGGCCACGTTCGCCCAGACCGGAGGCCTCCACGGCGCCGGGGTCTTCGACCTCGACGGATCGCTCCTCGCCTCCCGCGAGGACGTCGGGCGCCACAACGCCGTCGACAAGGTCATCGGGCACCTCTTTCGCCAGGGCCGCGTGCCCCTCTCGCGAGCCGTCCTCCTCGTTTCCGGCCGCGTCTCTTTCGAGATCGTTCAGAAGGCCGTGGCCGCCGGAATCCCGATCGTCGCGGCCGTCTCGGCGCCGTCGTCGCTCGCCATCGACCTCGCGCGCGAGTCGCGCGTGGCGCTCATCGGCTTTCTGCGCGACGGCGGCTTCAATCTCTATTCGGAGGAGGGGCGTCTCGCGCTTCCCGCGCCCGTTCGAGGATCGCCGGGATGACCCAGCCGATCAGAACGCCGGCGAAGACGAGCAGCGCCACGGCGACGAGGAAGGCGACGCCGAGCGCGACGCACGAGAGCGCGGTCATGGCTGCTTCCATTGTCGCCGCAAACCGGATCGGCATGACGGACCCCGAGGCCCGGGACCCCGAGGGGCGACTCTCGAGCGGCAAGGCGGTCTCGGCGGCCCTCCTTCTGGCGGCCGTCGTGTTCGCCGCGGCGGCCGTCTTTTTGTGGGTCGTTTTCAGCCGGGCCTGCGGCGGCCCTTCAATATAATCCGGCGTCATGAACCCACTTTCCGCCCCCAACATCCGCAACGTCGCCGTGGTCGGGCACAACACCGTGGGCAAGACGACGCTGGTCGCCGCTCTCCTCTACGCCGCCGGCGCCATCACGCGTCCCGGCAAGATCGAGGACGGCACCTGTCCGACCGACTTCGACGGCGAAGAGATCGATCGGAAGATCTCCATCAATCTCGCGGCCGTCCACGCGATGCACCGCGACACCCGGATCAACTTCCTGGACGCCCCGGGCTACGGCATCTTCGCCCCCGAGGCGCGCTCCGCCGTCTACGCCGCCGACTCCGCGATCATCGTGCTCGACGCCGTCTCCGGCGTCGAAGTCCAGACCGAGCGCGTCTGGAAGTTCGCCACCGAGTTCGGCCGCCCCGTCATGTTCGTCGTGAATCGAATGGATCGGGAGCGCGCGTCCTTCGAGCGGGTCATGGAGGCGCTCCAGAAGAAGTTCGGCCGCGGCGTCGTCTCACTGCAGATCCCTGTCGGCGAGGAGAAGGCCTTCAAGGGAACCATCGATCTCGTCCGGATGGAGGCCCACCTGAACGAGGGCGGCAAGCGGGCCGACGGGCCCATCCCCGCGGAGCACGCCGAGCGGGCGAAGGCCGAGCACGAGGCCCTCGTCGAGGCGGTCGCCGAGGGCGAGGACGACCTCATGGAGAAGTTCTTCGCCCAGGGCACGCTCGAGCCGCAGGACATCCTTCCCGGCCTCAAGCGCGAGATCGTCGAGCGAAAGATCTTTCCCGTCTTCTGCACGGCGTCCTCCTCCGGCATCGGGACGCTCCGCATCCTCGACGCCTGCGTCGCGCTTCTCCCCTCTCCGGAGGGCCGCAAGGTCGAGGGCACGGGCAAGGACGGCAAGCCCGTCATGGTCTTCTGCAACGAGAAGGACCACGCGGTGGCTCAGGTCATCAAGACCGTCTCCGACCCCTTCGCCGGACGGATTTCGTACCTGCGCGTCTTCGCGGGCCACTTCCAGTCCGACGGCAACTACTGGAACTCGACCAAGGGCGTCCATGAACGTTTCTCGGGCCTCTTCCTGCCGCAGGGCAAGGAGCACGTCAACGTTCCCGAGGCGCGGGCCGGCGACATCGTCGCCGTCGCGAAGCTCAAGGAGACGCTGACGGGCGACACGCTGACCACCAAAGACAACACCGTGGTGCTGCCGAAGCTGTCGGTCCCCGAAGCCTCGATCGCCTACGCCATCGAGCCCAAGGCCAAGGGCGACGAGGACAAGATCTCCACCGCCCTGCACAAGCTCATCGAGGAAGACCCCTCGCTCAACTTTCAGCGCGACGACGAGACGAAGGAGTTCCACCTCGCCGGGGCCTCGCAGCTCCACGTGGAGATCGCGGTCGCCCGGCTCAAGAAGCGCTACGGCGTCGAAGTCATCCTCCATCCGCCGAAGGTCCCCTACCGGGAGACGATCACGCGCAAGGCCGAGGCGCACGGGCGCCATAAGAAGCAGACCGGCGGCCACGGCCAGTTCGCCGACTGCCGCATCCGCGTCGAGCCCCTGCCCCGCGGAAAGGACTTCGAGTTCGTCGACGACATCTACGGCGGCTCGATCCCCCGCAACTTCATCCCCGCCGTCGAGAAGGGCATCCAGGAAGTCCGCCGGAAGGGCTTCCTCGCCGGCTACCCGATGGTGGACTTCCGCGTGATCCTCTACGACGGCCAGTACCACGACGTCGACTCTTCGGAGCTCGCGTTCAAGCTGGCCGGGGCGCTCGCGTACAAGGAGGCCATGGCCGCCGCGAAGCCGACGCTCCTCGAGCCGGTGATGAACGTCGAGATCACCGCGCCGAACGAGTACGTCGGCGACCTCATGGGAGACCTCTCCTCCCGGCGCGGCAAGGTGGAGGGCATGGACGCCCCGGACGACGACACCGTGATCAAGGCCCAGGTGCCGATGTCGGAGCTTCTGACGTACGGCGCGCAGCTGCGTTCGATCACGCAGGGCCGCGGTTCCTTCCACCTCGAGTTCTCGCACTACGCCGAGGTTCCGCACGCTCTCCAGGAAAAGGTGATCGCGCAGTCCAAGAGCAAGAGCGGCGAGGCGAAGGAAGCCTAGCGAGAACACCTCAGGAGCCGGTACCCGTAAGCCCCGGTTTCGTAGAAGTGCCGATACTCGCGGCCGCTCGCGAGGAGAGCGTCGAGTTGATCGGCCGCCACCCCGAGACTCCCTTCGATCTCCGCCCGGTGGCGCGGGATGCGCTCGAGAAACCACCCGATCGTCGGCAGGGCCTGGCTGCGAGACGTCGAGCTCCTCTTCGAGACGAAAACCCTCCCGGTCCGCCGCGTCGAGGAATCGATCCCGCCGGTGCAGCGCGCCGGGCGTCTCGACGGGCGCGAGCGCGAACTCGTCGAGAACGACGACGCGCGCGCCGGGCGCGGCGAGCTCGCGGACCTTAACGGAAAAGCGCGCCGCTTTCGATGTACTGCGACGACTCCTGGAAGACCACGGCGTCGTAGCGCTGCGTCGTCTGGAAGTGCTCGAGCGGGGACGTCTGGACGCGGATCCGCTCGCCGAATCGCTCCCGCGCCGCCGCGGCCTGGACGGGGTCGGGCGTGATGCCCTCGGCCGCGTAGCCCATGTCCGTCAGACGGGCCAGTGTGGTCCCGAGGCCGATCCCGACTTCGAGCAGGCGCGCGGGGGGAGGCGGAAGGCGCGAGAACAGCAGCGCCGTGGAGCGCTCCTGGGCCGCTCGGATGGATTCTCCCGGCGTCTCGAAGAGACCGTAGTGCATGGACTGCACGCTCCCCTCCTCGCGCTCGAGAACGGTGAGCAGCACGTTCAGCGGGAAGGGAAAGTCGCGAAACGCAGTCAAGACGGACCTACAGCGTACGCCAGCGCCTCAGGTCCTTCTCGAGGAACTTGTCCGCGGTCTCCGGGCCGAACGTCCCGGCGGCGTAGTTCGGGAACTCCGCGGGCGGCAGGCGCTCCCAGGCCTCGAGGACCGGGGTCAGGACCTCCCACGCGTGCTCGGCCTCGTCGCCGCGGATGAAGAGAGTCTGGTCGCCGTGCGTCACGTCGAGAAGCAGCCGCTCGTAGCCTCCGGCGATCGCGGCGCCGAGCTTCGCGTAGGGGAAGTCCATGTAGACGGACTGGATCTGGAGCACGGAGCCCGGGACCTTGACGCCGAACTTCAGCGACACCCCTTCGTCCGGCTGGATGTGGAGGCGCAGCACGTTGGGCAGGAGCTCGCCCGAAGCCTTGTGGAAGAAGCGGTGCGGGACGCCCTTGAACTCGATGGCCACTTCCGTGACGCGCTTTGCGAGCCGCTTGCCCGAGCGCAGGTAGAACGGCACGCCGGCCCAACGCCAGTTGTCGATCGCGATCTTCAGCGCCGCGTACGTCGGCGTCCTCGAGTGCGGATCGATGTTGGCCTCTTCCCGGTAACCCGGCACGCGCTTGCCGTTGACGACGCCCGGCCCGTACTGGCCGCGGACGGCCCAGTCGTCGATCTCCTTTTCCGGGAAGGGGCGGATGGACTCGAGGACCTTGACCTTCTCGGCACGGATCGCGTCGGCCTCGTAGGCCGCGGGCGGCTCCATGGCCGTCAGCGTCAGAAGCTGCATGAGGTGGTTCTGGAACATGTCCCGCAGGACGCCGGCGCTCTCGTAGAAGCCGGCGCGGTGGCCGACCCCCACCGACTCGGCCACGGAGATCTGGACGTGGTCGATGTAGCGGTGGTTCCAGAGCGGCTCGAAGATCCCGTTCGCGAAACGCAGGACGAAGATGTTCTGGACCGTCTCCTTCCCGAGGTAGTGGTCGATCCGGTAGATCTGCTTCTCGCGAAACGCGCCGAGCAGGATCTCGTTCAGGTGGCGGCAGGACGCGAGATCGTGGCCGAAGGGCTTCTCGACGACCGCCCGCACCCAGCCGTCCTCGACCCGCGCGAGCCCGTGCTCGCCGAGGGCCTCGACGATCGGCTCGTCGGCGTCCGGCGGCGTCGCGAAGTAGAAGATGCGGTTGCGCGGCCCGCCGCGCCGACCCTCGATCGATTCGAGAGCCTCTCGCAGCCGGCGGTAGAGCGCCGGGTCGCCGAACGCTCCCGGGATGTACTGCACGACCGCCGGCATGTCGCCCGGCCGCCCCTGAGTCGGCGGTGTGAATTCTTTCGCGCCGTCCTCGAGCCGGCGGCAGAAGTCCTCGTCGGAGTACTCCGTCCGGCCGATGCCGATGATCGCGAAGTCCGAGGAGATGGCGCCGTCCCGGTTCAGATGCGCGATCGCGGGCGCGAGGAGCCGATGCGTCAGATCGCCCGAGGCGCCGAAGATGACGAGCGTGCAGGGCGGCCGGATCTCGTCCTCTGTCCGGCGCACCGAGACGAGAACGGAGTCGGTCGATCCGCTCAGGCGACCCTCATGGCCTTCTCCTTGGCCGTGATCGCCTGCAGCAGGCTGTCGTAGGAGTCGGAGAACTTCTTCACGCCTTCGTCCTCGAGCTCCCGGGTCACGGTATTGAAGTCGATCCCGAGCCCCGGCAGTGCTGCGAAGGCCGCATGCGCGCCGGCGAGATCGTCGTGAATCCGGACCTTCGGATCCCCGTGATCCCGATAGGCCTCGAACGTCTCCGGCGGAACGGTGTCGACCGAGTCCGGAGCGATGAGCGCCTCGACGTAGTAGAGGTCGGGGAGCGTCTTGTCCTTCGTGGACGTCGACGCCCAGAGGGGACGCTGGACGCGGGCCCCCTTCTCCTTCAGAGCGGTGAACCGGGCGCCGCCGAAGACCTCCTCGAAGGCCTCGTAGGCCACCCGGGCGTTCGCGATCGCCAGCTTCGCGCGTACAGCCTTCGCCCCGGTCTTGCCGGCCGCGGTCAGCGCGTCGAGCTTCGCGTCCACGTTGGTGTCCACCCGGGAGACGAAGAAGCTCGCGACCGAACGGAGTCGGCCGATCGGCTCGCCCTTCGCCACGCGGTCCTCCAGCGCCGACAGGTAGGCGTCCATGACCTCGCGGTACCGCGGGACGCCGAAGAGCAGCGTGATGTTGATGTTGATCCCTTCGGAGAGGCACTGCCGGATCGCCGGGATCCCCTCCGCCGTACCCGGAATCTTGACCATCACGTTCGCCCGGCCGCACTCCTTCCAGAGGCGGCGCGCCTCGGCGATCGTCCCCTGAGTGTTCCGGGCCAGCTTCGGCTGGACCTCGATCGAGACGAAGCCGTCTCCCCCGTCCGCGGCGTCGAAGACGGGGCGGAACTGGTCGGCCGCCGCCCGGACGTCGGTGACCGCGAGCTGCTCGAAGATGGCGGCCGGATCCTTCCCCGCGGCCTTGCGGATGTCGTCGTCGTAGAGTTCGCTCTTGGCGATCGCGTTCTGGAAGATCGTCGGGTTCGACGTCATGCCCTTCAGACCGTCCTCCGAGATGAGCTTCTGGAGGTTCGGCCCGGTGTAGAGATCCCGGCGGATGTAGTCGTACCAGACGCTCTGGCCGAGCTCTCCCAGCCGCTTCAACGGATTCGCGCTCATGACTCTCCTCCTTCCTTTCGGAGCAAGCCTCGGGCGAAATCCACGACATGGTCGACCGTGAAGCCATACTCGCGCATGACCACCTCGCCCGGCGCGGAGGCGCCGTAGCGGTCGACTCCGATGGAACCGCCCTTGTCACCCACGTACTTCTGCCAGCCGAGCGTGACCCCGGCCTCGATCGAGAGGCGCGCCCGGACCGACGGCGGCAGGACCTCGTCGCGGTACTCGCGCGGCTGCTTGTCGAAGAACTCCCAGCAGGGCATCGAGACGACGCGCGTCGGGATGCCTTCGGCCTCGAGCTTCTGGCGGCCGCCGACCGCGAGCTGGAGCTCCGAGCCGGTCCCGATCAGGATCACGCGCGGCTTTCCTCCCGAGGCCTCGGCGAGGACGTAGGCGCCGCGCGACACGTCGCCCTTCGCCCCCGAACGGTCGAGCACGGGCACGTTCTGGCGGCAGAGCACGAGGCCGACGGCGCCCTCCCGATGCTCCATGGCCGCTCGCCAGGCCTCGGCCGTTTCGTTCGCGTCGCCCGGCCGGAGGATCGAGAAGTGCGGCATCGCGCGCAACGACATGATGTGCTCGACGGCCTGGTGCGTCGGGCCGTCTTCGCCGAGGCCGATCGAGTCGTGCGTCCAGACGAAGATGGTCGAGAGATGGTTGAGGGCCGCGAGACGGACCGACGGCCGCATGTAGTCGGAGAAGCAGAAGAAGGTCGCGACGAAGGGCCGGACGCCCCCGTGGTACGCCATCCCGTTCGCGATCGCGGCCATGGCGTGCTCGCGGACGCCGTAGTGGATGTTGTTGCCCTCGCCGGTCTGGCCGTCGAACTCGGCGTCGCCCTCGATCTTCGTCTTCGTCGACTCCGAAAGATCCGCGTCGCCGCCCAGAAGCCACGGAACCTTCTTCGCGATCGCGTTGATCGCCTTGCCCGAGGCGACCCGCGTCGCGAGCGACTCGCCCGTCTTCCACTTCGGCAGATCGGAATCCCAGCCGGGCGGAAGCGCCCCCTTGCGTTCCTCGCGCCACACTTCCGCGAGATCGGGGAACGCCTTCGCGTAGGCCTCGAAACGCCGCTCCCACTCGGCTTCCGCCTTCACGCCCTTCTCGACCGCCGTGCGGAATTGCCGGAGAGCGTCCTCCGGCACGTGGAATGCGTCCGTCCACTCCCACCCGAGCGCCTTCTTCGTGAGAGCGAGCTCGTCGGGGCCGAGAGGGCTGCCGTGCGCGGCGCTCGTGCCGGCCTTGTGCGGCGAGCCGTAGCCGATCGTCGTCCGGATGGCGATGATCGTGGGCCGCTCCTGCTGTCCGACGGCCGTCTGGATGGCCCGGTCGATCCCGTCGAGATCGGTGTTTCCGTTCTCGACGCGCAGGACCTGCCAGCCGTACGCCGCGTACCGCGCCAGGACGTCCTCGGTGAAGCTCTGTTTCGCCGGGCCGTCGAGCGTGACGTGGTTGTCGTCGTAGAGATAGACGAGCTTGCCGAGCTTCAGATGCCCGGCGAGCGAGCCCGCCTCGGAGGAGATCCCCTCCATCAGGTCCCCGTCGCCCACGAGACAGAACGTGCGGTGGTCGACGATCTCGTGGCCGGGACGATTGAAGCGATGGGCGAGCCAGCGCTCGGCCATGGCCATGCCGACGGCGTTCGCGGTGCCCTGCCCGAGCGGACCCGTCGTCGCCTCGACGCCGGGCGTCAGGTGAACCTCGGGATGTCCGGGCGTTTTGCTCCCCCACTGGCGGAAGGCCTTGAGATCATCGAGCGTGAGGTCGTAGCCCGTCAGGTACAGCAGGCTGTAGAGCAGCGCGCAGCCGTGGCCCGCCGAGAGAACGAAGCGGTCCCGGTCGGGCCAGTGCGGGGCTCGCGGGTTGTGCCGAAGGTGCCGCTGCCAGAGGACGTAGGCCATGGGCGCCGCACCGAGCGGAAGACCGGGGTGGCCCGAGTTGGCCTTCTGGACGGCGTCGATCGAGAGCGTTCGGATCGTGTCGATCGAGAGTTCGTCGAGTGACTTCTGAGCGGTCGTCAATCGTGCCTCCTCGCCGGATCTTATTACGCGCTCGCGTGAAGAGCGGGAGAAGCGCGGGTCGCCTCGACGCGCCTCCGCCGGCGCGGTGTGATACACAATCGCCCCGAAAGGCCCCCCGCGACCTGCCGTGAAGACCGACGAATCCGTCGCCGCCGCCCGCAGCGCCCGCAAGCCCCTCGAATGGTCCGCCGAGGATCTGCGGGGCCGCGGACTCACCCTCGAGTGGCTCGAGGCCGACGGCCTCGGCGGATTCGCGTGCGGCACGGCGCTGGGCGCGCGGACGCGCCGCTACCACGGCTGGTACGTCCCGGCGATCCCGCCGCCCCGCCGGCGCTGGATGATGGTCTCGGGCTGCGACGAGTTCGCGACGGTCCGGGGCCGGACCACGAGCCTCTCCACACAGGTCTACCGCGACGCGACCGCCGGCGACGGCGCGGCGACTGCCTCGCGGTTCCGCCTCGAGCCTTTTCCGACCTGGCTCCACGAATCCGCCGAGCTTTCGATCGAGCGCTCGCTGTGCGTCGTCCGCGACCGCTCCATGACGGTGGTCCGCTGGACGAACCGGGGAGCCGCCGAGGTCCACCTGCGCGTCCGGCCGCTGCTGGCCTTCCGCGGCGCGCACCGCCTCCAGAAGGAGTCCAGCGACTGGGATGCGACGCCCGAGGTTCGCGGCGAGACCTCCTGGGTCAAGCCGCTCCCGTACCTGCCGCGTCTGTTCATGCGGGGGGTGTTCGGCACGACGCGCGTCGATCCTGCCTGGTATCGCAACTTCCGGTACGCGGAGGAAGCGGCGCGCGGCTACGACTGTGAAGAGGATCTCTGGAGTCCCATCGAGTGGGAGTGGACGCTGCGGCCCGACGCCCAGGTCTTCGCCCTCTTCTCCCTCGAAGAGGTCGCCGGCGACCCCGACCACCTCTTCGACTCCGAGCGGCGTCGGCGGCGCGAGTTTGCGTCGACGTCCGATCCGGTCTTCGACGAGATGGCGAGCCGCGCCGAGGCCTTCGTCGCGGCGGACCGCAACCGAAGCACGATTCTCGCGGGCTTTCCGTGGCTCTCGGACTGGGGCCGGCAGGCGATGGTCGCCGCGCCGGGCCTCGCCCTCGCCCACGGCCGCATCGGCCCGCTCGCGCAGGTCCTGAACACGTTCGCGTCGCAGCGCCGGGACGGCCTGATCCCGGGCCACTTCTCCGGCGAGGTCGGCGAGCCCGAATACGACTCGATCGACTCGGCGCTCTGGTTCATCCTCGCCGTCGAGTGGTTCAGCCGCGCCCGGCGCAACCCGGGCCGGCCCTCGCCCCTTCTCGGCGCCGTGCGCGCCATCCTCCAGGCCTACCGCCGGGGGACACGGTTTTCGATCGGCATCGGAGCGGACGGGCTGCTTTCGGGGGACGCGCCCGGGCGCGCCTTGACGTGGATGGACGCCGTCCTCGACAACCAGCCCGTGACCCCCCGCGAGGGCCGCGCGGTCGAGGTGAACGCGCTCTGGCACGCGGCCCTGAAGAGCGCGGCTCGCATCGAGCGCCTGGCCGGGGAAAACGGGCACGCGCGCGAGCTCGAGTCCGAGGCATGGCACGTCGCCCGCCGCTTCAACGAAACGTTCTGGAACGCCGAGAAGGGTTGCCTCTACGACGTCGTTGGCGACTTCGGCCCGGACGCGAGCCTGAGGCCGAACCAGATTCTGGCCGTGGCGCTGACGGAGGACCTGCTTCCGCCTCACCGCGCGCGCTCCGTCTACTGGGCGGTGCGGCGGAGCCTGCTGACCCCGTTCGGGCTGCGGACGCTGGACCCCGAGGATCCTCGCTATCGGGGACGCTGCGAGGGCGACGAGCGGTCGCGCCTCTCGGCGATGCACCAGGGAACGGTGCATCCCTGGCTCATGGGTGCCTTCGCCGACGCGCACTTCCGCGTGTTCGACAACACGGAAGAGTCCCGCAAGACCATGCGGGCCATGCTCGCGCCGCTGCGCGCCCACGTCCGCGAGGCCGGTCTGGGCTTCATTTCGGAGATGTTCGACGGCGATCCTCCCCATGCGCCCCGGGGCTGCTTCGCGCAGGCCTGGAGCGTCGGCGAGATCGCGCGCGTGCTGTACACGCACATGCGGGGAGGGGAATGAAAGAGTCGAGCGTTGAAGTCGTTGAGAGTTGAGCGAGGAGTGTCGAAAATGGGGTAGCGGACACGAGGCGATCCACCCTGAACCCTCAACCCTTGAACCCTCGACTTTCCCCCATGAAGGTCCTCATGTTTGGCTGGGAGTTCCCGCCCTACGTTTCCGGGGGGCTGGGAGTGGCGTGCGAGGGCCTCGTGAAGGGGCTCCTCGAGCTGTCGACCGAGATCGTGCTCGTCCTGCCACGGCCCGCCCGGTCCTCGACCCCGGCCCTGCGCATCCTCGATGCCGGAATCGCGGCCCGCGCCTCTGCGACCGAGCGTCCCCGCACGCGGCGGGAGCGCCGGGTCCTGCTGAAGCTTCGGCGCGTGCGCACGTTGCTTCGGCCGTACCTGACCGAGGAGACCTACGAGGAGGAGATCGAGACGCTCACGGCGCCGGACACGGAGGCGCCCGCGCCCGTGATCTATGGCCCGGACCTGCACGCCGAGGTCCTGCGCTTCGCCGAGGAAGCGGCGCACATCGCGGCTCGCGAGTCGTTCGACGTGATCCACGCCCACGACTGGATGACGTTCATGGCCGGCATGCGGGCCAAGCGCGCGACCGGAAAGCCCCTGGTCCTCCACGTCCACGCCACCGAGTTCGACCGCTCGGGCGGCGAGAACGGCTTCGTGACCGCGATCGAGCGCGCCGGCGCCGCAGCGGCCGACCGGGTCGTCGCGGTGTCGTCCTACACGGCCGACGTTCTCGCGTCGCGCTACGGCGTGCCGCGCGAGAAGCTGCGGGTCGTTCACAACGCCATCGATCTCCGGGAACCGGCCGCCCGCTGGACGGTCGCCGAAACCGACCCGCTCGTCCTCTTCGCCGGAAGGATCACGTGGCAGAAGGGGCCCGACTACTTCGTCGACGCGGCCGAGCGCGTTTCGGCCGAGATGCCCGACGTCAAGTTCGCCGTCGCGGGCTCCGGCGATCGGATGCAGGCGATGATGCAGCGGGTCGCCGCCCGCGGCCTCGAGGAACGTTTCCTCTTCACCGGCTTCCTGCCTCCCGACGAGCTCGACCGGCTCTACGCGCGCGCCGACGTCTACGTCATGCCCTCCGTCTCCGAGCCCTTCGGCTTGACGGCGCTCGAGGCGCTCCAGCACGGCACGCCGGTCATCGTGTCGCGCTCCGCGGGCGTCTCGGAGGTCGTCAAAAACGTGCTCCGCGTCCGCTTCGGCGACGTCGAAGACCTCGCATCGAAGATCCTCTCCGTGCTCCTCTTCCCGCCCCTGCGGCACGCGCTCTCGCTGCGCGGCCGCGCGGACGTGGAAAGGCTCTCGTGGCGCGAATCGGCGTGGCGCTGCCTGACCGTGTATCGGGAATTGGTGGGAGAATGAGGCCCGCGCGATGATTCCGGTCTGTCTCTACTTCCAGGTCCATCAGCCGTGGCGCCTGCGTCGATACAACTACTTCGACGTCGGGCGAGAGCATCGTTACTTCGACGAGGCCGTCAATCGCGACCTGCTCCTGAGAGTCTGCGAACGCTCCTACCGGCCGGCGACGGCGATGCTCGCCCGGCTGCTCCAGCGCCACCCGCGCTTCGCCGTCGCGTTCTCGATCTCGGGGTGTCTGCTCGAGCAGCTCGCGACGTGGTCACCGGACACCCTCGACGCGTTCCGGCGCCTCGCCGCGGCCCCGGGCCCGGATGGCCGCGTCGAGTTCCTGGCCGAGACCTCGCACCACTCGCTCGCGTGGCTCGCCTCGAGGGAGGAGTTCGCCGAGCAGGTCGAGCTCCACCGGGCGGCCGTCGCCGAGGCGTTCGGCCGCGAGCCGACGGTCTTCCGCAACACCGAGCTCATCTACTCCGACGCGCTGGCCGGCTTTCTCGAGGAGAAGGGCTTCCGCGGCGTTCTCGCCGACGGAGTCGAGCCTCTGACGGGCCCCCGCTCGCCGCGCCACGTCTACCGCGCCTCGACGCCGGGAGGCCTCCCCCTCCTCCTGCGCGATTTCCGCCTGTCGGACGACATCGCGTTCCGCTTCTCGAACCGGTCGTGGCCCGAATGGCCGTTGACGGCCGAGAAGTACGACCGCTGGGTCTCGCGCTCCGAGGGCGAGGTCGTCTCGCTCTTCATGGACTTCGAGACGTTCGGCGAGCACCAGTGGCAGGAGACCGGGATCTTCGAATTCTTCGAGGCCTGGGTCGACAAGCACCTCGCGCACCGCGGGGCCGAGTTCCTGACGCCGTCCGCGGCCATCGAACGGCTTCCCCACCGCGACCTGCTTTCGGCGCCTCGGACGATCTCGTGGGCCGACGAGGCCCGGGACCTCTCCGCCTGGCAGGGCAACGACCTGCAGCGGGACGCGCTGAAGCGGCTGTTCGCGCTCGAGGGTCGGGTCCGCGCCGCGGGTTCGCCGGAGCTGCGATCCGACTTCCGGCGTCTCACGACGTCCGATCACTTCTACTACATGGCGACCAAGTCCTCCGCCGACGACGAGGTCCACGCGTACTTCTCGCCCTACGAGTCCCCCTATGAGGCCTACATCGCCGTGATGCACGTGTTGTCGGATCTGGAGCGCCGCCTTCCGCGTCCGCACCGCCGCGCCGCCCCTCTCGCCTCTCCGACCCGACCTGCGCCGCGCGCTTGAAAAAAGCGACGCCGGTCTTCCTCCTGATCTGCGACGGCTGGGGGCACGCGCCCCCGTCGCCGGGCAACGCCATCGCGCTCGCGCGCACGCCCATCTTCGACCGCTGGCTGGCGGAATACCCGTGGACGCTGCTCGAGGCGTCCGGCGAAGCCGTGGGGCTTCCGGCCGGAGTCATGGGCAACTCCGAGGTCGGACACTTGACCCTCGGCGCCGGCCGCATGGTGCCGCAGGACCTGCTCCGCATCGACCTGGCTCTGCGCGACGGCTCCTTCTTAGACAACGCGGGGCTCCTCGCGGCATGCGCGGCCGCCAGGCGCCGTGGCGCGACGCTGCACCTGATGGGCCTGCTCTCCGACGGCGGCGTGCACTCGCACGAGCGACACCTCTTCGGCCTGCTCGAGCTCGCCGCGAAGCAGGGCGTGTCCCGGGTCCGGGTCCACGCGTTCACCGACGGACGCGATACACCGCCGAAGTCCGCGCGCACGTACCTCCGGCGGCTCGAAGAGCGCCCTCGCCGGGTCGGGCGGCCGGATCGCCACGGTCTCGGGCCGCTACTACGCCATGGACCGCGACAAACGGTGGGACCGCGTGGCGCGCGCCTACCAGGCCCTGGTCTTTTCGTCCGGCCTCCAGGCCGGGAGCGCCGCGGAGGCCGTCGACGCCGCCTACGCGCGCGGCGAGTCGGACGAGTTCATTCAGCCGACGGTCATCCAGGAGAAGGGCGAGCCGGCCGGCCCGATCCGCGACGGCGACGCCGTGGTCTTCTTCAACTTTCGCGCCGACCGGGCCCGCCAGCTCACCCGCGCGATGACCGAGGAATCCTTCTCGGACTTTCCGCGACCCAAGCCGCCGCGGATCGCCTTCGTCGGGTTCACGGAATACAAGAAGGAGTTCGGGCTGGCCGCCGCGTTTCCGCCTCAGAACCCCGCCCACATCCTCGCGGACGTCTGGGCCGGCGCGGGAATCGCGAATCTCCGCCTCGCGGAGACCGAGAAGTACGCCCACGTCACGTACTTCTTCAACGGCGGCGTGGAGGCGGCCTATCCCGGCGAGGAACGGATCCTCGTCCCGTCCTGGAAAGGCGCCACCTACGACCTCCACCCGCAGATGAGCGCGGCGGAGATCACGGAGGAAGCCGTCCGTGCCCTCGCCTCGCGCCGCTTCGGGGCCTGCGTAGTCAACTTCGCGAACGCCGACATGGTCGGGCATACGGGCAAGCTGCCCGAGACGATCGAGGCGATCGAGACCCTCGATCGCTGCTTCGGGATCCTCGAGGCCGCCTGCCGCGAGGCCGGGGCGGTCCTCGTCATGACGTCCGACCACGGCAACGCCGAGCAGATGATCGATCCCGAAACCGGCGAGCCCCACACGGCCCACACGATGAACCCCGTGCCGCTCGTCGTCTGCGCCCCGGGCCCCTCGCTCGCCTCCGCCGGCACGCTCGCCGACGTCGCGGCGACACTTCTCGGCCTCCAGCGAATCGAGACGCCGGCGGAGATGACGGGAAAAAACCTCCGAGGGTAGACGGCGTCCCCGGCCGGCGGCGCTCAGCCCGCCGCGCCCGCCCTGGCCCGGTCTTTCGCGTCGGGAAACAGGCGCCGGGCTTCCGCGCGCAGCTGACCCGCGCTCGCGGCATCGCCCAGCACCTCGTAGGTGCGGCTGGCGGTGAAGTAGGCCTCGGGCGTCTTGAGCTGCACGACGAGGTCCGACAGCGCCTGACGCGCCTCGGCCTCCCGCCCCTGGCTCGCGTAGAGCATCGCGAGCGCGGCCCGCGGGGCGGGGTTGCCGGGAAAGACACGGATCTCTTCCTGGAACGCCGCCTCGGATTCCCTCAAGCGGCCGAGGCGGGCCAGGCAGTCGCCGCGCAGAAACTGCAGGTTCTGCAGGGGCACGGCGGTCTCGCCGGCGCGGGGCTGCGCCGCAAGGTCCAGCTCCACGAGGGCGCCCGAATAGTCGCCGCGGTCGCGCAGGACCTTTCCGAGGATCTGTCGCGGCACGCGGCGCGAGGGGTAACGCTCGAGCGCCGCCCGTGCCTCCTTCTCCGCTGCGGCGAGGTCGCCCTCGGCGAGAGCGATCCGGGCCAGGTTCTCGTGGGGGCTCGCTGTGCCCGCGTCGCCGATTGCCTCGGCGTGCCGGCGCGCCTCGGCGTAATCGCCGGTCTCCATGAAGTACTCCGAGAGCGCCATCATGACCTGCGGACTGCCCGGCGAGAGCTTCGCCGCCGTCTGGAGCGCCGCGAGCGCTTCCTTCTCGCGGCCGAGCTTCATCAGCGCCTCGGAGTACATCTGCCAGACGTCCGTCATCCCGGGCTCTTCCTCGAGAAGGGCGGCGAATCCCTTCGCGGCGTCGGCGTAACGGCCCGCCAGGAGCGCGCCGAAGCCGGCCTTGAGCTTCTGAACGGAGGCGATCCGGTCGCGCGGCGCGGGCAGGTCCTTGGCCGCGAGATCCGTCGCGGATGCGCTGATGTAGCCGAGCGCGGCGAGCTTCTTGACCTGCTCCGGATCCGAGCTTCCCGGCGCCTGGAGCGGCCTCGGCAGGCGGGCGAGCTCGGCGCGCATCGAGCGGAAGGCCGGAGGAAGCCCGGCGGACAGGTCGTTCTTCTCGCCCGGGTCGGCGACGAGGTCAAAAAGCTCGGGACGGGGAGACTCGATGTAGTGGTTCTTCGCGTCGATCAGCGAGGCGAGGTCGCTCCAGCCCAGGTGGAGCCTCGGGTAGAGCGTCTCGCCGTAGATCCGCCGCGGCTCGGCAGAGCGATTCGGATTTCCCGGAAGCACCGTAGTGAGAGACCGCCCGGAGAGGCCCGGCGGAACGGGAAGGCCCGCGATCTCCGCCACGGTCGGGAAGACGTCCGTCAGCGCGACCGCTTCGGCGACGGATTCCCCCGCCCGCCGCGACTTCGGGAACTTGACCAGAAGCGGGACGTGGATCGCTTCGCGGTAGAGCAGGACGCCGTGCTCGTCCTCGCCGTGGTCATTCAGCCCTTCGCCGTGATCCGAGAGAAAGAGGATGAGCGCGCGGTCGTAGATGCCCTGGTCCTTGAGGTACCGGAGAAATCCGCCGACGATCTCGTCGGCGCGCGCGATCTCTCCGTCGTAGGCCAGCTTGTACCGGCTGGCGTAGGGCTCCGGAGGCTCGTAGGGAGTGTGGGGCTCGAAGAGGTGAAGAAACGCGAGAAACGGCCGGTCGGCGCGGGGGCCGATCCAGTCGGACAGCAGGGCCGTGGTCTCGTCGCCGCGGCGCTGGACCCGCGAGAGCGTCTGGCTGACGCGATCCGGCTCGACGGTGTCCTCGTAGAAGTCGAATCCCCGCCCGACTCCGGTGACGTGCGAAAGCACGATCGAGGACACCGCCCCGCCCGTCTCGTAGCCCTTCTCCTTCAGGTACGACGCGAGGGTCGGCGGACCGCTCGAGAGCGCGTACCCCAGGTTGTCGCGCACGCCGTTTTGCGGGGGCAGAAGCCCGGTGAACATCGCCGCGTGCGAGGGCAACGTCAGCGGCACGTGGGCGTAGGCGTTCTCGAAGAGGACCGCATCCTTCCGCAGGGCATCGAGGCTCGGGGTCTCCACGCCCCGGTATCCGTAGGCCGGAAGGTGGTCGGCCCGCAGCGTATCGACCGAGATGAGAACGATCGGCGCGCCGCGGGAGACGAGGCCGTCGTCTTTCCGGCAGGACGGCAGCGCGGAGAACAGCAGCGCGGCCGCCGCGAGGCCCGTTGCCCGCGCTCGACGCGCTTTCGACTCTGCTAGCATCCGCCCCATGCCGACTCCCCGTGAAATCTATCTCCGGCGCCTCGAGACCGTCCGCGAGCGCCTGCGCTCGGTTCCGGCCGACGGACTCTATGCCACGCCTTCCTCGAACCTTTACTACCTGACCGGCATCGACTTCCACCGGAGCGAACGCCTGACGGCCCTGTTTCTCTTCCCGGACGCGGACCCGGTCGTCATCTGCCCGGCCTTCGAGGAGGCCCGCCTGAGAGGCATGTCGGCCGTCTCGAAGGTCGTGACGTGGGAGGAGACCGAGAACCCGTGGGCGAAGGCCGCGGCCCTCTTTCCCGTCGAGCGCGGGCACGCTCGCCGTAGAGCCTTCGACGGCCTTCGACGACGTGGAACGGCTCCTGAACGCCCGCTCCGGCTGGAAACCGGTCTCCGGCGCGGGTCTCTTCTCGGCGCTCCGGATGATCAAGACAGCCGACGAGATCGAGATGATGCGGCGCGCCATCGCCGTCGCACTCCCCCGCTTCCGGAAGGCCTTCGAGTCGCTGCGGCCGGGCGCCCTCGAGTCCGACATCTCGGCGGCGTTCGCTGGTGAGAACGTCGTGCAGTTCGGTCCGTCCTCCGCCTTTCCCCACGGCGCATCGGGCCCCACGCCGCTCGCGAAGAACCAGGCGGTGCTGATCGACGCCTGGGACAAGCCCGACGGCTACTACTACGACATCACCCGCTCGACGTGGTTCGGCCAGCCGACCGACGAGTACCGCAAGGTCTGGTCGATCGTCCTCGAGGCGCAGGGAGCGGCCATCGAACGCGCCGCCCCGGGCGTGCCCTGCTCGGAAGTCGACGCCGCCGCGCGGAGCGTCATCGAGAAGGCCGGCTACGGCGAGTACTTCACGCACCGTCTCGGACACGGGCTCGGGATCGACGTCCACGAGCCCCCTTACATGGTCGGACACGACCGGACGATCCTCGAGCCCGGCATGACCTTCACCTCGGAGCCCGGCATCTATCTGCCCGGCCGGTTCGGCGTGCGCATCGAAGACGACGTCGTGTGCACCGAGCGCGGGGCCGAGTCGCTCTCGCCGCGCGTCGAGCGGCTGGAGCCCCTGCCGGCCTGAGCGCTGAGCGGATGTCACGGAGCGGCCGGAGTGGGGCTTCGTCCCCTGATTCGCCGGTTTCGTCCCGGGGCCGATACCCGGCCGAGCGGAAGTCGATAGTGTCTTCATGGAGACGCTATGACATTCCGATTTGGAAACTTCGTCCTCGACAGCGATTGCCGGGCCCTGACGCGCGACGGGCGCAACGTCGCGATCTCGCCGAAGGCGTTCAAGCTCCTCCAGGTCCTCCTCGAAGGACGGCCGCGCGCCATACCGAAGGCGGAGCTCCACCAGCGGCTCTGGCCCGACACCATCGTGTCGGAGGTCAACCTGCCGACGCTCATCGCCGAGATCCGGCAGGCGATCGGCGACGACGCCCGCGCCCCCGAATTCATCCGCACGGTGTACGGATACGGTTACGCCTTCTCCGGCAACGCCCTCACGGTGCGCCAGGACGGCGACCGGTCGCAGCACGGCGACCAGGTCTTCCGGCTGATCTGGGGACAGCGGGAGGTCGCGCTCGGGGACGGCGAGAACATCCTCGGCCGCGGCAACGACTCACTCGTCTGGATCGACGCCAAGAGCGTGTCGCGCCGCCACGCCCGGGTGCTCATCGACATGGGCCTCGCGACGCTCGAGGACCTGGGCTCGAAGAACGGCACGTTCGTCAACGGCATCCGGCTGTCGCAGCCGATCGCCCTGCGCGATGGAGACGAGCTCCGCATCGGCAGCGTGCCGATGACCATGAAGATCGCCTCCAAGCCTCACACGAGCGAGACGGCCACCGGCTTCTGACGGCGTTCGCCGGATGAGGCCCCGCCACGGGGCCCCGGCGCTCGCGGCGGCTCTGGCGCTCGCGCTGTCCGCCGCACTGGCGGCGTCTCCGGAAACTCCGCCTCCCGCGACTCCTCCCGCGACTCCTGCCGTGGCCGGGACTCCCGCGCTCTCCGCGCCGCTCGAGGCCGAGGAAGCCGCCGACTTCGCCCGCAGGTCGGCGTTCGCGGCGCTCCACGGCCCGCAGTCGATTTTCTACGAGTCGGTCGACGCCGACGGCATCCTGCGCCGCATCCTTTCGACTCCCGTGTGGGCGTCTCTGACCGAGCGGCAGAAGACCCTTCTGGGCGCGACGGTCCGCGAGCACTTCGCCAGAGCTCTCGCGCCTCCCGCCGGCACGTCGGCCGAAGTCGCGTGGGCCTCGCTGCCTCCGGAAACGGGCACGGCCGGACCGACGGTTGTCGACCTCGGGCTGCGATACGGAGATCGGGTCCTGAAGACGCGCTGGAGCGTCCTCCGCGGTCCCCGGGGCTGGGAGGTCGAGGACATCGTCCTGGCCGACCCGGGACTCTCGCTCAGCGACGAGGTCGGCCGCCGGCTCGGCCGCGAGCCGGTTCGCGAGCGTGATCGCGGAGGCGAGGTCCGCGCGCGCTTGTGGCCGCGTCTGCTGGGCCTTCTCGCGCTCGCGGTCATCGGGGTCGTTTTCCGGCGCCGGCTCCCTCCGGAGCGCCGCCCGCTGCTCTGGCTCGCGGTCTCCGTTCCGGCCGCGCTCTTCGTGATCGACGGCGCGCTGGCCATTCGCCGCACGTTCACCGAGCCCCTCGCCCTCTCGGAGCCGCCGTCCCAACCCTGGCGGCCGTTCGAGCAGGCGGCGATCGACGCCCAGAGGATCGGCGACTGGCCGGCCGCTCGCGCCGCCTGGACGAAGGCGCTGGAAGCCGGGGCGACGCGATCCCAGGTCCTCTACCAGATGGGCCTCGCCGCGCGGGCCGGGGGCGATCCCTTGACGGCGCGGAGCGATTTCGAAAGGGCCCTGGCCGAGACGCCTCCGGCTCCCGGCGCGGCGAAGGAGCTGGCCGCGATGGCCCTCGCCGAGGGACGCGGCGCCGACGCCCGCCTTCTCCTCGAGCGCTACGTTCGCGAGGCCGGCCCCGACCCCGAGACGCTCGCGACGCTCGCCGTCGTCCTGGCAAACACCGGCGATGGCGAGGGAGCCGTCCGGACGATTCGCGAGGCGCGCGACCTGTTGCCCGAAGGCTGGCGCCGCGCCGAGCTCGAGGCTCAGATTTACGCGCGCGCCGGAAACGCGGCCGCGACCGTCGCCGCCCTGCGGCCCCTCCAGGAGGAGGGCCGTCTCGACCGCGAGGCGCTCCGCGCGGACCCGGCCTACGTGCCCATCGCGACGAGCCCGGTCTGGGTGGCGTTTCTCGGCGAAGAGCCGTCGGCGCGCTGAAGCCGGAGCCCTACCTCCCCGCCCAGCTCCTCCAGCTGTCGAAGAGCTCCTCCTGCGTGAGGCCCGTCTCCTCGCGCAGCGCGTCGTCGATCGTCGCTCCGGCCCCGAGCCTCGAGACGAGGCACACGAGTGCGCCCTCGCCCCGCTTCTCCACGAGGTGCTCGACGAGCGAAAGCGTCTGCGCGTAGAGCGAGCGGGCCGATTTCCGATCGAGGGAGCCCCGCAGCTTCGCCTCGAGCGCCACCGCCGTCGGCGACGCGCCGGCCGAGAGAGCCTCCGGAAGCTCCCGGCGAGGCATTCGACGTCCCGCGCTCCACTGGGCGAACCCTTCGTGCAGCCAGCCCGGCGCCCGATCGCCGGACGCGCTCCGCAGCAGCGCATGCGCGAGCTCGTGCGCGAGAACCGCCGCGGAGGCCATCCCGTCTCCGCTCTGCGCCTCGAGAGACACACGGATCTTGCCGTCGAAGACGCCCGCCACCCAGTCGGGCACCGAGATGAGCGAGAAGTACGCCCGGCCCGAATAGAGGACGACGATTTGCGGGCGGACCAGGGCCGTGCCGAGCGAGGCCGTGATGCTCGCGTAGGCTTCCTCGAGACCTTCGGCGGCCCTCCGCAGCGCCTCGTCCGAGATGGCCGGATCGGCGAACAGCTCGAAGTGATCGGTCGCCAACGTCCGCTGCCCGCGGCTGACGGCGAGCTCGTCGCGGACCCGGGCGAGCCTGCGGAGCGTCGCGGGATCCTCGCCGGAGAGTCTCGCCGCCACGCCCCAGGCCGCGGCGGCGTCCTCGAGCCTCTGCAGCCGCTCATACTCCTCGCCGAGGGCCCGATAGATTTCCGGCGGTCCGGCGGCCGCTCGACCGTCGGCGCGTTCCAGGTAGAAGCGCGCCGACTCGAGGTCCTCGGCGCGCACGTACGCGAGCGTGAGCTCGGCGAGCAGTCGGCCGTTGCCTTCATCGAGGGAGTAGGCCTCGCCCAGAAGCTCGATCGCCGGGCCCGTCTGCCCTTCCGCGAGCAGGGCGGCCCCGATCCGACCCATCTCCGCCGCGATGTGACGGGCCTCGGGCGTTCCGCGCGGGACGGTCGCGGATCGCCGCTGCAGCGCCGCGATCGCCGCCTCCCGATCCTTCGCGGCGGGTCGCCGGGGTTCGACGTCCCCGGCCGCTCCGCCGAGGAGCAACACGAGGAGCGCGAGGCCCGTTCCGGCCAACTCAGGGGACCACGAAGGCCGTCGAGGCGTGGCGCGGCTTCGAGGTCGCCCCGTCTTCCATGAGGATGCGAAGACCGTAGCGGCCCGGCACCATCTCCGCCGGAGCCGTGAACGAGAGGAGAAAAACGCGCCGGCCGTCGGCTTCCGTCGGAGACTTCCCGAGCAGGGCGAGCGTCGCGGCCGACAGCGGCCGGCCGTCCGGGGCCAGCAGCTGGCTGCCGATCTTGAACGTGTCCTGGCTCCCGCCGGGCGTGCCGAAGTTGTAGGACACGAGGCACACGCGGGCCGTGCTTCCGGGTGCAAGGCGAGGAACGGCCGCCGGCACGACGTTCTCCCCTCCGAGCCCGGCGAAGGAGGCGAGGGCCGCCGGCGCCGCGCTCGCTTCTCCTTCGCGCGGCTTTCCCCGGATCGCGACCCAGTTCTCCGAAGCGGCCTCGAGAAAGACCGGTTCGAGAAGGTAGGGCTCGCCCGCCTCGAAGGCGGGAACGCGCAGGGACGTGACGGTCAGGCCCATGCGGCCGGTGTTCGCATTGCGCACGAGCGTGCGCAACCGATAGTTGCCGGGCGGGAGATGGAGCTCCCCGAAGTACCGCAGGCCTCCCGCGACGAGCCGGCCGCGGGCGCGCGCGAGGTCGATGCCGAACGACTCCGCCACGAAGTCGCCCAGGTGCTCGCCGGCGTCGAAGGCGTACGCGTAGATCTCGAGCGTGGTGCGCTCGGCCGTGTCGCCCTCGAAAAGGCCGGCGCCCGGGATCTCGACGAGCATCGACACGAGGGCCCCGCTCTCCGGTCCGGGCTCCGCGAACGGGGCCGCGAGGACCTGAGGAACGACGTCGGCGAACGGAATCTCGTTGGCGATGACGTCGGCCGCCGAAAGGCTTCGCTCGAGGGGCGTGCGCTTGCGGAAATCCCGGCGCTCGAAATAGCCGGAGCGCGCGACGACCCGCGCGCCGGAGCGGCCGACCTTGACCTTGAGCGCGTGATACTTCCCCTCCCCCTCGGTCCGGTCCGGACGGTAGGCGAGGACGTAGACGAGACTCGTGCGGTGCGTCAGACGCC
Organism: uncultured Acidobacteriota bacterium; assembly: GCA_963782585.1. Lineage (GTDB taxonomy): Bacteria > Acidobacteriota > Thermoanaerobaculia > UBA5066 > Gp7-AA6 > DAHUXD01. The sequence goes on along the minus strand of CAWAKL010000006.1, from coordinate 10,644 downwards.
GGAGCTCGGCCGCGATGTCGTTGTTGCCGCGCAAGGCCTCCCCGCCGGTTTCCCGAGCGAGCTCGAAGAGCGCGTTCGCCGTCGCTCCTCCGGGAGCGGGAGAGTCGAGGTCGTGAATCCCGTCGCCATCCGCGTCCGCGGCGATCCCCGCGATGTCGACGGTATGGATGACGGAGTCGGTCCTCTGGACGAACGCTCCCATCTCCGAGAGTTCCGAGCGGAGCGTGGAATTGCCGAAGCGCTTGTCCGCGTCGACTTTCCAAGCCTCGCCCTGGATCAGCCACTGCTGCTCTTCGGTGGTCTCGCGCGTGCCGACGAGCAGACGGCTGGGGAAGCCCTCCGACAGAAACACGATGTCCTTGCGGCCTTCCACGGCGTCGAGCATGCGCCCGAGCTCTCGGAGGCTCTGGATCTGCGAGCGGGCGCGGCTCCGTTCGTAGTCGTCGTTGCGCGCCCGGTTCCCCGACGCGAACGTCTTCAGCACCTCGACGATATCCGGCTGCCCGCGGCTCAAGCTCTCCTCGGGCCTCACGCGGCCGGAGCTCGCGACAGCGCCGGGTGGCGCGCGCCGCGTCTGGTAAGCGAAGCGGAGGGGGTCGCCCCCCTCGCGGTTGGCTTCGAGGCCGAGTGTTTCGATCGCGTCGGCGAGCTCGGCGCGGTCGGAGGAGAACGTGACGAGCATCCGGACACCGGTCTCGACCGAGTAGGTGCCGACGGCCGCGAGGTCGGAGTCGCGCATCCCGGAGAGGACGAACTCCTTGGCCGCGCGCCGGGCCGCGACGATCGCTTTGGGCCGGGCGAAGGAAAAGTCGAAGAGGAACAGGAAACGGCGACGGGCCGCCGGAGACATCGCCGCGCCGGGGGCGGGGGCGGCCGCGGCGCGGTCCGCATGCTCGATCGCGTCGACCGCCAGGATCTGCTGGCGCCGGCCTTCATCGAAAAGGGTGAAGTCGCCGGCCGTGAGGCCGCGCACCGGCTCTCCCGCGCGATCGAGGACCCGCACCGGCACCTCGACGAGCGTGACGTCGACCGTCTCGCGGAGCCCCTGCGGATCCTCGGCGGCCGCGCGCGCGCCGAGCCAGGCGGCGGCCGCTGCAGCGGCCACGGCAACGGCGAGCGGATGCCTCATCGCGCCTCCCGGCGAAAGAGCCTTACGGGATCGTCTTCAAGAGGTCCTTGATTTCCTTCGCGTCCGGACCGTTCGGCGCGAGCTCCAGGGCCTTCTGGAAGTCGGCCTTCGCGCCGTCCAGTTTCTTCTCCTGGTATCGCGTCAGGCCCCGGTAGTAGTAGGCCGCCGCGTCGGGCTTGATGGCGATGGCCCTGTCGAAGGCCGCTTCGGCCTCGGAGAGCTTCTTCTTGTTGTAGAAGTGGACTCCGGCGTTCAGATACAGGGCGTTGTCCACGATCTTCTCGGGCGGTATCTTGTCGAGCGCCGCCATCCCCTCGGTGGCGTTGCCCTTCTCGATCTCCAGCTCGGCGATGATCTGCCACGGCCCCGCTTCCTGCGGCGCCTTTTCGGAGGCCAGCCGCGCGTAGCGGAGGGCCTCGTCCTTGTTCCCTTCGGCGAGGTAGGCAACCGCGATCCGCTGGAGAAGCGCGGAGTTGTCGGGAAGCTCGGCCACGGCCTTCACGTAATTCTCGCGGGCAGCCGTCCAGTTCTTCGCGGCGACGGCGGCGTTGCCGTCCTCGAGCGCCTTGGCCGTCTCCGGTGAAACCTTCTTGCCGCCGACTTCGAGCTGCGGCGGCGGGGGTGGGGCCGCCGGCGCCGGAGCGGCCTGAGGCTCCGGCTCGAGCTGGATCTCGACGGGGTCGTTCCGGCCTCCCTCCGACAGCGAGACCCGGATCTGGCGCGGACGGTAGCCCGGGGCTTCGAAGTCGAGGTCCCAGGGGCCGCCGGCCAGCCCGAAGATCGCCCACTTGCCGTTCTTGTCGGTCTTCTCGTCCGGCCCGCCCTTGCCGCTCTTGCCCCAGCGGAGCTTGACCGTGCAATCGGCGACCGGCTCGCCCTTGTCGTTCTTGACGACGCCTTCGACGCGGGCCCGGCCGCGCCAGTCCTGCGCCCAGGCGCGCGAGACGAGAGCGAAAGCGAGCGCGGCGCAAATCGAGATCCGGCGCTGGCGCATGCGACCTCCGAGATCGAAGAATATACGAGGAACCGCGGCTGGGCGCGGGCGTCAGCGGGTGCCGCTGACCGCGCCCGCCTTCGCCGGCGGCGCCGAGGCCGAGCCCCCGTAGAAGGCAACGAGCGCGTCGGCGATCGCCTCCGCCACCTTCTCGCGGTACGCCCGCGTGCGGAGGAGCTTGCGATCGTCCGGATTGTTGAGGTTACAGACCTCGATCAACACGCGCGCCGGGATGCGGTTGTACCGCAGGATGGCCGGGACCCACTCGCGGCCGCCGCGAATCACGTTGCGGCGGATGGGCTGGAACGGGTGGAGCGGGAGATCGGCCTCCCGAAAGGACGCCACGAGGCGTTCGGCGAGATCCCGGGAGACGCCTTCCGACGCGATCTTCTCGCGCCGCGAAAAGGAGACGCGGGGCGCCTCGCGCACTTCGCGCCGCGAGGCGTACGGCTCGCCCGACTTCGCATAGGAGCCGTTCAGGAACTTCTCGCCGGGCACGTAGATCATCGTGCCGCGGACGGCAGGGTGCAGCGAATCGGCGTGCAGCGACACGAACACCGTGCGGTCTTCGTGGCCGCCGTTCTTGTCGACGTTCCGGTAGACCGAGTTGGCCAGGTACCACCGGAAATTGACGCCGACCGCGGCGTCCTCGATGGGATACGGCGGCGTCGTGAGAACGCGGGCGCTGCGCGACTCCCCGACCGCTTCCGACCGCGCCGCGGGACAGGGCGCGCTCCGGCCGACCGTCGGCACGACGCGGGCCCTCGTGCGCGCACGGACGATCCTCTCCACGCGACAGGCGATGTCGTAGACGTACGGCGCCTCCTGCATGCCCTGGACGATCGCGCCGGTGTCCCGGCCGCCGTGGCCGGCGTCGAGGACGAGCGTCACGCCGGAGAGATCGGCGGTCTTCACGGTGTTGGCGAACTGCGAGGCCTCGAGCCGGGCGTTCTGTTCCTCGATGCGCGCCGGATCGTCGGGGGGCCGGAACTCGGGCGAAAGGTCGGCGATCGGGATCTTGACCGGAAAGCCGACCGGCATCGCGTGGACGTCTTCGACGCCGCTGCGCGCGGCAATCTCCGCGGCCTTCGCATTGACGTCCTCGGCGTGCACCCGCCCCGTGAACCGCACGACCACCGCGGAATACAGGGCCTCTCCCTTGCGCAGGCGATAGACGGCGTAGCGCCCCCTCTCGTCGGAGCCGAACTCGAGCGCCGGCGGCGCCGTTTCCGCCGGGGGCGCGGCGGCGGCGACGGCCTCTCGGAAGGCCGGGGTCAGAAGGGCGGCGGGAACCAGGACGACCTGCCCCGGCTGGGTCTCCAGCGAGGCGAGGGCCTTCGCGTCGCGGAGCTTCCGATAGTTCCGCCCGTCGCCCGTGAACCACTCCGCGATCCTCCAGAGACTCTCGGGCTTGCCCGAGAGTCCGGCCACGCGGTGCTCCCAGCCGGCGAGCGTCGCCCGGTCCTCGGGATAGAGCGCCTCGATCGCGATCTTGCGGAAGCTCTGCGAGAGCAGGGCGTACGACACGTTCACCGATTTGTCCGCACGGAGGCGGCGCTGGCCTCCGTTGGCCGCCACGATCTCGCTCTTCGTTCGGGGATCCTCCGTCAGGCGCTGGACGAAGGCGTCCAGACCCTCTCCGGACATCGGCCTCGCCGACAGCACGATTTCATCGCCATCCCTGATCGTCACGCGGATCTCGGGCGAGACGACGACCGTCCGCTCCCGGGCGAGCGCGGAAGAGACCGAGACGACGGCGCCCAGAAGCGCCGCCGCCGCGACGAGGTCAGGCCGCGGGCGCAGGAAGCGCATCCGGAAAACCGGCGCTCGCCTCGAACGCGCGCGCCGCGGCGAACATCGCCTCTTCCCCGAAGCGCGGAGCGAGCACCTGGATTCCCAACGGAAGGCCGCCGCGCGTCAGGCCCGAGGGCACGGAAATGGCCGGAAGCCCCGCGAGCGACGCCGGGACCGTGAAGATGTCGGAGAGATACATCGTCAGCGGGTCGTCGGTCTTCTCGCCGATGCGGAAGGCCGGCGACGGAATCGACGGGCAGACGATCACGTCCGCCGAGGAGAAGGCGCGCTCGAAATCGTCGCACAGAAGCTGCCGGGCGCGCGTCGCGAGACCGTAGTACGCCTCGTAGTAGCCCGAGGCCAGCGCGAAGGTTCCGAGGAGGATCCGCCGCTTCACCTCCGGACCGAAGCCCGCGGTGCGGCTCTCGAGGTAGAGGGACGCGAGATCCTTCTCCGACACCCGGGGCCCGTAGCGCACGCCGTCGAAGCGGGCGAGGTTCGAGGACGCCTCGGCGCTCGCGATGACGTAGTAGATCGCGATGGCGACGGCGGCGCGCGGAACGGAGACGGAGACGACGCGGGCGCCCGCCTCGCGGAAGATCCGCCGGGCTCTTTCGAGATCCTCGGCCACCTCGGGGTCGAGGCCCGAGGCCTCGGCTTCCTCGAGAAAGCCGACCCGCAGGCCCGCCACCCCGCGCCCGAGGGCCGCTTCGGGATCGCCGACGGCCTGCGGCGCGGTCGTCGAATCGAGCGGATCGACTCCGGCCACGACGCGGTAAAGCCGCGCCGCGTCGGCGACGTCCCGCGTCAGCGGCCCGATCTGGTCGAGCGAGGAGGCGAAGGCGACGAGGCCGTAGCGGGAGACGCGCCCGTAGGTCGGCTTGAGGCCGATCACGCCGCAGCACGCCGCCGGCTGCCGGATCGAGCCCCCCGTGTCCGAGCCGAATCCGGCCGGGACGAAGCGGGCCGCGACCGCCGCGGCGCTTCCGCCCGACGAGCCCCCCGGGATGCGCGAAACGTCCCAGGGGTTCCGCGTCACGTGGGAGGCGCTGTTCTCGGTCGAGGAGCCCATCGCGAACTCGTCCATGTTGGATCGCCCGACGAAGACCGCTCCGGCGGCCCGCAGGCGCGCGGACACCGTCGAGTCGCCAGGCGGGCGAAACCCCTCGAGGATCTTCGAGGCGCAGGTCGTTCGCCGGCCGGCCACCCAGATGTTGTCCTTCATGGCGAGGGGCACGCCCGCCAGCGGAAGATCCTCCCCCGCCGCAACCCTCCGATCGACCTCCCGGGCCTCGTCCAGGGCCTTCTCGCCGGTGACCTCGAGGAAGGCCCGCACCCGATCGTCGCCCGCCGCAATGGCGTCGAGGGACGCACGGGTCACATCCACGGCGGTCCGGCGGCGGGAAGCCACCTCCGCCGCCGTCTCGATGACGCCCGGCATCCGGAGAGCCTTCAGCTCCCCGAGCCGACGACGCGGGGCACGACCCCGTAGTCGTGCATCCGCCGCGTGGAGTTGGCCGCCAGAGCCTCTCCACCGCGCCCGTCCCGCGGGACGTCCTCCCGCGCCGCGGTCGCGGGGGCGCCGCGGGGCGCCGCGAAGGTCTCCTCGGGGATCTGTTTGAGCTGCTCGATGTAGCCGACGATGCGCGAAAGCTGCTCGGTCCATCGCCCGAGCTCGTCCGGCGGGAGCCGGAGACGCGCCAGGCCGGCCACGCCGCGTACCACCTCGGGAGTGACAACGGAGGACGAGGGTGGCATCCTCAAAATTGTACCAGCCCGATGCGCCGACGGCCTCCGCGCGACCTCGCGCCGCACCTCTCCCGCCTCCGGCGGCGGGGAGAAGTCCGGGCGCTCTGGAAGGCCGCCCGAAACCTCGGCCTCGAGGCCTGGCTCGTCGGCGGTTCCGTGCGCGACGCATGCCTCGGAATCGCGGACGCCGAGATCGACGTCGCCGTGTCGCGGGACGCCGAGGCGGTCGCGCGGGCGCTCGAGGCCGCAGGCGCCGGGCGAGCCGTTTTTCTGTCGCGCGATCGGCCGGGGCCGCGCGTCTACCGGGTGGCCGGGCGCCGGCCGATCGACATCGCCGAGCTCGAGGGCGCCTCGATCCAGACCGATCTCGCGCGCCGCGACTACACGGTCAATGCGATCGCCGTGGCCCTCGCCGACGGCGCGCTCGTGGATCCCTTCGGCGGAATCGCCGACCTCGCCCGCGGCCGGCTCCATCCGGTGCGCGCCGCGAACCTTCTCGACGATCCGCTGCGGGCCCTTCGTGCCGCCCGGCTGCTCGCGACGCACGGCCTCGTCCCCGACCGGGAGACCCTCGCCGCCGCACGGGCCGCCGCTCCCCGGCTCTCCGGCGTGGCGGCCGAGCGGATCGGAGGCGAGCTGTCGCGAATCCTGGGAAGCCCCCGCGCCGCGGGCGCCCTGCACTGGGCGGCGCGCGCCGGGATCCTTGCGACGACCCTCGGAGTCCCTCTGGAAACCGCGGGCGCCGCCCGGCTGGCCTCCTCGCTGCGGCCCCTCGACGACGCGGGGACGGTCCGGAGGCCCGAAGCCGCGCGGCGGCGCCTGCGGCTTGCCGCTCTGGCCGTCGGGCTCCGGCTCGATGGCCCCGGCGCCCGGAAGTGGCTTTCCGAACGGCGCCTCCCCCGCCGCGAGTCGGATGAGGCGGCCCGGCTCGTCGAGCTCTTCCAGGGCCTTCCGAAAGCCGCCGGGGGGCGGGCAGCGTGGCGCTGGATCCTCCAGGCGGGGCCTCTCGTCGACGAGGCCCTTCATCTTGTGGCCCGACTCGACCGGCGACGCCGAAACCGGGCCGCGAGGATCCGCCGGCTCGCTCGCCTCCGCCGCCGGGCGATCCCGGTGTCGGGCGAAGACGTCATCCGGTGGCTCGGAATCCCGGCGGGGCCCCGCATCGGGGCGCTCCTTTCCGAGCTCGCCGTCTCCGTGGCGAGCGGGGAGGTGAAAAACCGGCGAGAAGCACGGAACTGGCTGACCGGACAGGTCCAGGAACGGCCCTCGGCGCTATAATCTCGCTACATTGACACTCGCCGAACTGCTCAAGTTCATGGCCAAGAAGGAGGCCTCGGACCTCCACTTGAAGCCGATGAGGCCGCCCCTGCTGCGCATCAAGGGCCGGCTCATCCCCTTGAACGCAGACGCTTTGCAGCCGAAGGACCTCGAGGAGATGCTGCTCGAGATCCTGACCCCGGCGCAGCGTGAGCGGCTCGAGAAGAACCAGTCGGTCGACGTCGGCTACGGCCTGACGGGTGTCGCGCGGTTCCGCTGCAACATCTTCGTCCAGCGGGGTTCCTATGCCGCCGTGTTCCGCCGGATCCCGTTCAAGCTGCCCTCGATCGCCGAGCTGAACCTCCCCGAGGTGCTCGAGAGCTTCGTCCACCTGCCCAAGGGCCTGGTCCTGATCACCGGGCCGACGGGCTCGGGCAAGTCGACGACCCTGGCCGGCGTCATGCGCTCGATCATCGAGAAGCGGCCGGTCCACATCGTCACGATCGAGGACCCGATCGAGTTCCTCTTCGCCGACGGCAAGGCCGCGGTCTCCCAGCGCGAAGTCTCGACGGACTCGCCGAGCTTCGGCGAGGCCCTCAAGAACATGTTCCGGCAGGACCCCGACGTGATCATGGTCGGCGAGATGCGGGACTGGGGCACGATGCAGACCGCCATCACGGCGGCCGAGACCGGCCACCTCGTGTTCTCGACCCTGCACACGAACAGCGCCGCCCAGTCCATCGACCGCATCATCGACTCCTGCCCCCAGGAGCAGCAGGCGCAGGTGCGGTCGCAGCTGTCGATCGTGCTGCGGGCCATCGTGTCGATGAACCTGATCGAGACCTCCGACGGCTCGGGCCGCTGCGCCGTCGTCGAGGTCATGATCAACTCGCCCAAGATCGAAAAGCACATCCTGAGCGGCGAGGTCAAGGAGATCCACGAGGAGATCGAGAACTCCGTCAACTACTACAAGATGCAGTCGATGAACCAGTGCCTCATCGCACTGCTCGTCAACAAGCGCATCACTTACGCCAAAGCGATGGAGCTCTCGACGGATCCCGAGGATCTGTCCTTGAAGCTCCGCAAGCTCTTCCCCCAGATCGAAGAGAACCAGCGAGGAGGCCTCATGGCGTCCGACAACGACTTTTCGCAGATCACCCAGCTCATCGAGATCAAGCGCCTCTACGAGGAGCAGGAAGAAAAGTGGAAGCTGCGCCTCTCCGAGAAGGAAGAGGAGCTCAACAAGTACATGATGGAGCTCCGGGACCAGCGCCGGGTCATCGAGGGCCGCGACCAGGTCCTGACCGACGTCGAAGGCGAGAACTCGAAGCTCAAGGCCGACAGCGAACGCGTCAGCCGGGAGTTTCAGGCGAAGATCGCCCAGCTCAACGATCGCATCAAGGAGCTCAACCAGCGGCTCGTGCTCGCCGAGGGCGGCCCGAAGGCCGCCGCCGGGCAGGGCGGCGGGTTCTTCAAGAAGTAGGTGTCAGCCTTCCGGCCCGCGCGACCCGTCGCGGCCCGCCGGAAACGTAGAATGCGGAACGTGACGGGCGCCGTCTCTGCACTCCTTCTCGCGGCCCTGGCGGCCCTCGCCTCGCCGGATCCTCTCGCCGACGCCGAAAAGCTCCTCGAACGCCGGGACTACCGGGGAGCCGAGATCGCCCTCCGCGAGATCCTCCGGACCGATCCCTCCAACGCGAGAGCGCACGGGAACCTGGCCCTGGTCCTGATCGAGCAGAAGAAGACCCGGGAGGCGATCGACGAAGCTCGACTGGCGGTGGCCTTCGGTCCCGGCGAGCCCGAGGCCCGGTACATCTACGGCTGGGCCCTGCTCTCGGGCGGGCGCCCCGTCGAGGCGGCCCGGGAGCTCGAGAAGGCCGTCGCGGCTCGGCCGAATTCCGCGCCCGCCCTGTCTGCCCTGGCCGAGGCCTACACGGCCACGTCCAACCCGCGGGCCCCGGAAGTTCTCCAAAAGCTGATCGTCCTCGAGCCCGGCGTCGCCGGGCACCGCGCGGCGCTGGCCGAGCTGTACTGGAGCGAGGAGACCTTTGCCGGCGGCAACCGCGTCGCCGAAGAGGCCGTCGTGGCGATTCCCGCGAGCGCCGATTTGAAGGTGCGCTACGGGCGCGCCCTGGTGCGGCAGGGACGCTTCCTCGATGCCGTCGGGCAGCTCGAAGCGGCGCGCGGCCTCGGTGCCTCCGGCGAAGCGTTCCTCCTACTGCTCGCGAGCGCCCATCGCGAGGGCGGCCATCCCGAGGACGCGGAGAAGGTCCTTCGGACGGCGGCCCGGGACTTCCCTTCCTCGGCACACATTCGAGGCGACTACGGGCGGCTGCTGCTCGCCTCCGGCCGAGCCGAGGAGGCCCTGGTGGAGATCCGGGAGGCGTCGCGACTCGATCCTCGAGACGCTTCGCTCCAGCTCGCCCTCGGACGCGCTTTCGAGAGCACCAGCCGGCCCGACGAAGCCGAAGCGGCGTACCGCGAAGCGATCCGTCTCTCCCCCCGCCTTGCCCCGGCACATGACGCCCTCGGACGGCTGCTACGGACGCGTGGCCGGACGGAGGAAGCGGAGGGGGAGCTCGCCACTCACCGAGAGCTCTCCGACCGCGGCGTGGAACGCGGTTCGGCGTCCGAAGCGCGGTCCGGGGAGCTCGCGCTCGCCCAGGCCCGCCTTCGCGAGGGCCAGCCGGCCGAGGCTCTCGCCATCTTCCGATCGCTGCCGGCGTCCGCCAACTCGCTGCTCGGCGCCGCGGAGGCGCTCTCCCGCCTCGGGCGGCATGCCGAAGCGGTTCGGACGCTCGAGAAGGCGAGGGCGCTGGCTCCCGAGGACGAACGCATCGGACCCCGCCTCGCGGCAGAGCGGTCCCGGGCAGGCGAGGCGAAGGTTCCCTGATCGCGTCGGCGACGCGACGACCGGGAAGACGCCTACGATCCGGCGGCCGTCGGGGACGATGCCGGTCCTCGAGAGGCTCCCGTCGGACCAGTACGTGAAAATCGACGAGACGTCGCGACCCGCGACGCCGCCAGGGCGCCGACAAACCCGCCCGACGCGTCCAGCACGGCATCCATGCCTTCCATGAAGCGTCCCGGGATGAAGGCCTGGTGGATCTCGTCGAGTGTGCCCCAGACCGCGAGCATTCCCGCCACGGCGAGGGCTTTCAAGAATGTCCGGCCCGGCATCGGCCAGGCCACGGCGAAGTAGAGGAAGAAACCCTCGATGCCGTAGAGCAGCCCGTGGACGAGCTTGTCGAGGTTCGGAATGGCCCAGGCCGAGGGAAGCTCGGGCGGCGAGGGCCAGGACGTCAGGGCCAGCAGGAAGATGCCCCAGACGACGGCGGCGCGGCGCGCCCTGCGGAGTGTCATGCCCCAAAACGAAGGGCGCCGCCCGTGAGCGGCGCCCGTGTCCGAATCATTCTGGAGGGCTCGCTACGCCCCGCGCTTGGACGGACCCGTGCGGGACGGGCCCTTCTTCGGCGCAGGCTTGGCGGCCGGCTTGACCCTCTCGGCCTTCGGACCCGCGGCCTTCCGCGACGGTCTCGGGGCCTCGCCCTCGGCGCCTTCGCCCTCGGGCTTTTTCTTGCGCACGGTCTCGACGCGCCCGCCCGCGGCCCGCCGGGCCCGGTCGGACAGAGACTCCTTCTTCGGTCCCCGCTCCTTCGGCTCGAACTTGTAGTCGACGAACTCGAGGATCGCGGCTTCCGCCGCGTCGCCCTTCCGGGCG
>CAWAKL010000005.1:0-237472 GCA_963782585.1 uncultured Acidobacteriota bacterium | reverse complement strand
GTCGCGCTCGAAGTCCGACAGGCCGAACGCCTCGGTGAGATCGTCGAGCGCGCCCTCGCGCACGACCGTGGCCGCATCGGCGATCACGTGATCACCACGCGGCGGTCGAGGAACACCGGTGGCGTCACGGAGCGGTCGACCACGAGCGCAATCGAGCGCGTCGACGCGCAGCACGGACCAGGTGCGAGCCGACCGGCGCGTCGGGATCCGGAACGACAGCGATCCCGTCGCCGCCGTGAACGGCTCGGCCGGCACCTCGAGGTCGCCGAGCACGAGCGACGCGCGCTGGTGGGGCCGCACGTTCGGGCGCACGTCGAGGTCGACCTGCGCGAGGCCCTGGCCGTCGCGCGCGACGGTGAGCGGCAGCGCGGTCGTGATCCGCGGGCGCGATCGTCAGCGGCAGCCGATTGGACTTGCGCCGGTCGGGCTTGCCCGGGCGCTGGACGAACGCCGAGAGCGCGTAGGTCCCAACGGCCAGGGCGGCGGTCAGGTTGGGCACGGTGAAGCGCAGGCGGTCGGACTCGCTGCCGGCCAGCGCGCCGATCTCGCGGTCGACCTTGAGAATCGGGTTGACGATCCTGACCGCGCGGTTGGTGCCGTCGAGGTGGTGCCCGAGGACCGTTACCGTGTCGCCGAGCACCGCGGCGGGCTGCCCGTCCGGCGGCTCCACGCCGACGATGCCCGGCAGGGCGGGCAGCGGATCGCTCGTCACCTGCAGCCCGCGCGTGAGGACCGGTTGCGCGGCGCGGCCGTTGCCCTGGGACTCGATCAGCACCACCGACACCCGATAGGCACGCGGTCGGGCGGTACTTGGCCTGCATCGCCGACCACAGCTTCGACAGCTCGTCGGAGGACATCGGCTCGGGCGTGACCTTGATCAGCTCGACCTGCCGGCCGAGGTGCGAGCCCCGCAGCGCCACCGGCAGCCGCGCCTCGATCTCCGCGCGGGCGAGCACCGGCCGTTCGTGCAGCACCTGCATGCCGTAGCCGAGCAGCACCTCCGCCTGCAGCTCCTCGGGGCCGTACGCCGTCAGCAGGTAGTGCAGGTCGACGGCGAGCGGCGGGTTCGCGATCGGCCGGCCGCCGGGATCGCGCGCCGGCAGGTCCGCGTTGCGCCAGCCCGGGTTCAGTGAGACCTGGTGCAGGAAGAGGTTCAGCTTGGGGCCCGCGGCCGCGCCGCTCAGCGCGACGGTGTCGGGCGCGACGGCGGTCACCGTGGCGCTCGCGCCATTCAGCGCGGCGTTCGCGTCGTGGTCGGTGAGCCACGCCTTCGATCATGCCCCGCAGCACCGCGGTGACGCCGGCGACGGCGAGGGCGTTGCTCATCGGCGCCCCCCGTGGCGCCGGCGAGGTAGTCCTCGAGCGAGAGCGCGGAGGCGCGCGCGGCGGTCCGCGACTGCGGCGGCGGCTCGGGCGCGACCGTGCGCGGACCTCGAGCCGGCCGATCGTGACGTGGGTGATGGTCGAGAGGTCGCGGCGTGGCTCGCGCTGCGGCTCACGTGGCCGCGGTGGCGACCGGCGCGGGCCGGGCCGGGAGGACGCTCACCAGCGGCTCCGGCAGCGATGGCGAGGGCGCCGGCGCACTCGGTCCGGTCGGCGCGGGCTGCACGGCGGGCGGCGGCGGTGGCGCTGTCGCGGCGCGCGGGGGACGCTCGGGGGCGACCTCGGCGTGGGCGGCGGGTGCCGCGAGGGGGGCCGCCGCCGGCGGCTCGGCGGCGCCCACGACGAGCCGCTCGATGACGGGCGCGACGGCGGCCGGCGGCGCGAGCACGATCGGCGTCGGGGCAGGCGGGGCCGGCGGAGCCGCCGGCGGCACGGCCACCGTGGGCACCACGTTCACCGGCTCTCATGCCGCGGCGCAGGCGTCGCGACGGCGGACGGGACGGCGGGCGCCGGAGGCGCTGCGGGCGGCGCGGCGGTCAGCGGCTCGGGCGCCGGCGCCGCGTCCTCGAAGCGTGACGGCAGCCGCGGGGCGAGGCCGGGTTGGCGCCCAGCTGGCGGTCCGCCAGCCTCGCCAGGAAGTCGCTCATCCGGCCGCCAGTGCGACGTAGGCGGCGCGCCGCGAGTCGCCGAGCGCGAGGATCTCCGGCTCGCTCCAGCCGTACGCGCGCGCCAGCAGGTGGACGTCCTGCAGCATCCGCTGCGCGCGCGCCATCAGCTCCGCCCAGACGAAGCCGGCGACGTCGAGCACGGTCTGCCAGCGGTGGCCGCACCCCGGGCAGCGGACGTCGAGCGCCAGCTCGGCCCGCGGGTCATGCTCGGCCAGCGAGGCGGCGACGGCGGCCGCGACCTCCGCGGGCAGCTCGCCGGCGGGCATCGGCTCGGCGCTCACCACCGCGCGTTGCAGCAGCTCGTCGTAGGCGGCGGCGGGGCCCGCCGCGACCGCGGCCGCGGCGTCGAAGCTGTCGAGAGCCCGGACCGCGAGGCGCATTCCGCCCGCCTCGACGCTCCACGGCTCCAGCGGCGCGTCGTCGCCGCCGGCCAGCGTCGCGCAGTCGAGCTCGAACTCGACGTGTTCCGCGCACACCGGGCAGCGCTCGTGCGCCTCCAGGCGCTCGCCGAGCGTCCGTGCCCGCACCGCCAGCAGCAGCGCGTCGCGCCGGCCGAGCGGCAGCCGCGCGAGCTCCGCGCCCGTCCGCCCGGGGTCGGCGAGCGCCAGGATCAGCAGCGCGCGATCGATCGGGTGCAACGCCGCACCGCGCTCCCAGAGTCGCAGCAGATCGGCTCCGTCGAGCGCGGTCACGCCACCGGCTCGGCGAACTGCGGCTCGCTGGGCTCGGTGACGTCGTAGTCGCGCTCCCAGCCCTCGTTCTCGAGCTTGATCGTCTGGATCGCGACCGCGTTGGCGTTGGCGTCGAGGTCCGGCAGCGCCTGGAACTCCGACACCCAGCAGCGGAAGACCTTGTAGGCGAGCGCCAGCTGGCCGGCCTCGTTGTAGAGCTCGATGATGATGTCCTTGCGGAAGTCCTTGAGCGAGACCTCGGCGCCGAGGCCGGAGCCGAAGTTCCAGACCTTGTTCGCCCACTGCTCGAACTCGGTGTCGTGGGTGACGCCGCGCTCGAGCGTGATCGCCTCGAACTTGGTGCGGCCCGGCGACTTGCGCGACGGTCGACGGGTCGCCGCCCTCGCGGTGCTCGACGACCTCGGTGGTGCGCTTGAGCGCGCTGACCTTGCTGACGCCGGCGACGTAGCGGCCGTCCCACTTCACCCGGAACTTGAAGTTCTTGTAGGGGTCGAAGCGCTGCGCGTTGACGGTGAACTGAGCCATCGCTGTCCCTCCTAGGCCTGACGATCTGGCCGGCGATCTGCTGGATCTTGATGACCACGAACTCGGCCGGCTTGAGCGGCGCGAAGCCGACGAGCGATGTTGACGATGCCGAGGTTGATGTCGTTCTGCGTCGTCGTCTCGCTGTCGCACTTGACGAAGTACGCCTCGCGCGGCGTGCGGCCCTGGAACGCGCCCTGGCGGAACAGGTTGTGCATGAACGCGCCGACGTTGAGCCGGATCTGCGCCCACAGCGGCTCGTCGTTGGGCTCGAAGACCACCCACTGCGTGCCGCGGTACAGGCTCTCCTCGATGAACAGCGCGGTGCGCCGGACCGGCACGTACTTCCATTCCGAGGCCGAGCGCGTCGGCGCCGCGCAGCGTGCGCGCGCCCCACACCACGCGGCCGAACTGCGGGAACGACCGCAGGCAGTTGACGCCGAGCGGGTTGAGCTGGCCGTTCTCGCTGTCGGTCAGCGCGACGGTCAGGCCGGCGACGCCGGTGAGGGTCGCGTCGAGCCCGGCCGGCGCCTTCCAGACGCCGCGCTGCGCGTCGGTGCGGGCGAACACGCCGGCGACCGCGCCGCACGGCGCGAACGTCGCCAGCCGGTTCTCGCGCAGCGGGTCGGCGGCGCGGATGCGCGGGAAGTACAGCGCCGCGTTGGTGAGGTTCGTCGCCGGCGTGATCGACGGAGTCGACGCGCGGCCTCGCTGACGTCGGTGACCTCGTCCCACGCCGCGAGCGGGTCGACGATCAGCCATCGCGCGGCGGGCCTTCGCGTAGGCGGCCGCCGTGTCCCAGGTCGTCTGGCCGACGTCGAGGTCGCGCGCGCAGCGGCGGGATGCACGAGCAGGTTGAACAGATCGGCGTGCTCGAGCATCCACAGCCCGCGCCGGTGGCCTTCGAGGGCGGGGTCGGAGATGTCGGTGTCGCTGAGCGCGTTGCCGTCGCTGCCGTCGTTGCCGAACGCCGTCGACGACGCGTTGTCCTCGAGCGGATCGGCGCCCGGCGGCGGCGGTGCCACTGGCCGCCGGTCGCGCGGCCGGCACGGTGCCGGAGCTCCGGATCAGGTTCGATTCGCCGGCGAGGACGTCGGCGACGAAGCGCCGGTGGTCCGGGTCGGTCGAGACGTTGAGGAACCGCTCGACGGTGCCGGTCGCGCGTGTCCTTGACGCTGAGGTTGAACAGGCTGTCGGCGGCTTCGCCCGGCTCGAGCGGACGCGTCCCGTGATCGACGCGGGCGCGCAGCTGCTCGCCCCACTCGCCCTCGTTCGCGGCCAGCAGGTCGAAGTTCGCGGCCAGCGTGAGCGTGGCGGCCGCCGCGCCGTTGTGCACGCGGCAGATCAGCGCGTCGCGGCCGCCGTTCAGGAAGTACTGCTGCACCGCGTAGCTCATCAGGCTGCCGCTCCACAGCCCGCCGTAGACGCGCTCGAACTCCGCGAAGCTCTGCACGAGGCGCGGCCGGTTCGTGGGGCCGCGCCGCGCCCGGCCGATGAACGCCGTGATCGAGGTCGCGACGCCGGTGATGGTGCGGACGCCGCTTGGCACCTCCTCGATGTAGACGCCCGGGTAGCTGACGGTCACCGGCATGCGCTCTGCCTCCTCGCGACTCTCGGGGTGCTCGTCATGGCGTCGCGTCCCGCGCCGCGATGATCGAGATGTCGGCGTCCTCGGCCGTCCCGTTCTTGAACTTCAGCGTGCCGATCTTGTTGCCGAGCAGCCCGACGGCGCCGGCGCCGATGAACACGTGCGGTCCGTCGAGCGCGACGTCTGACCTGTTGACCTCGTAGGTCAGCTTCTCGTTGGGCTTGGCCGGGCTGATCACGAGCACCTGCGCGCTGCCGCCCGCGCCCGGGAAGACCTCGACGTCCTGGCTGGCGCCCTTCTTGATCGTCACGGTGAGCTTCACGTAGGACTCGATCGCCAGCTCGCCGCTCTCGGCGATCGTGGGGCCGCGGAGCACCCGTGTGGCAAACGTCCAGCTCAGCGACTCCGGCATGGTTCCTCGCTCTCGAAAGCCAGGGATGGAGGCTCGAGTCTCCGGGGTGCGACGTCACCGGATCATCACCCGAACGTCACCGGTAAAAGTGTCTTGCGCTTGCGTTGGGTGGCGGGTAGCGTGTTCGCACCGTCAACTTCGACCCGAGTATTCCGGGAGGGATACACGTGAGCCACCGGGTCGCAGGGATCGATGTCCATCTGATGGACGGCTTCGCGCTGTCATGCGCCGGTGAGCCGTTGACGCGCCCGCTGCCGGCGCAGCGGCTGGTGGCGTTCCTGGCGCTGCGCGCGAAGCCGCTGCAGCGCGTCTACGTGGCCGGGATGCTGTGGCCCGACGTCTCCGAGCAGCGTGCGCTCGCCAGCCTGCGGTCCGCGCTGTGGCGCGCCAACGATGCGCAGCTGCCGCTCGTGCGCGCGTGCGACTCGCGGCTGGCGCTCGACGAGCAGGTGCGCATCGACATCCAGGACGTGGGCGTCGTGTCTGCGACGACGAGGCGGTCCGCGGGGACTTCGTCGACTGCGGCTGCTACAACGGTGGCTCGTCGGTGATGATGTCCTCGGGTGCGCCGACACGCGAGGTCTGGGCGTTCGACTCATTCCAGGGGCTGCCCGAGGCCGGGCCGCGCGATCCTGCCCATGCCAGCGATTGGGTCGGCGGACTCGTCGCCTCCGAGGACATGATTCGCGAGGCGTTCGCGCGCTTCACCTCTCCGGAGCGGCTGCACGTGATCAAGGGATGGTTCGACGAGAGCTTCCCGGACGCCGCACCGCGCATCAAGCGGGTCGCCATCCTCCACGCCGACGGCGACTGGTTCGAGTCGGTGAAGCTCACCCTCGAGACGTTCGAGCCCAAGGTCGAGCCGGGCGGGTTCGTGGTCATCGACGACTACGGCGGCTGGGAGGGCGCGAAGGAGGCGACGCACGAGTACCGCACGGCGCGCGGAATCGACGCTCCGCTGGTGGAGGTCGACAGCACGGCGGCCTTCTGGCGCAAGCAGGCATGAACCGCCTCGAAACCCGCCTCGAGGGCCCGCTGCTGCTCGAGCCCACCGTCCACGGCGACGCCCGCGGCTTCTTCCTCGAGACCCACAGGGCGAGCACGCTCGCGGAGCTCGGCATCCATGACGAGTGGGTCCAGGACAACCACTCGCGCTCGGCCCAGGGCGTGCTGCGCGGCATGCACTTCCAGCCGGGCATGGCGAAGCTCGTCCGCTGCGGGCGCGGCGCGATCCTCGACGTGCTCGTCGACATCCGGCCGGGGTCGGCGTCGTTCGGCCACTGGGAGGGCTACGAGCTCGACGACGAGCGCCACCATCAGCTCTACGTCCCGGACGGCTTCGCGCACGGCTTCTGCGTCCTCTCCGACACGGCGGACGTGATCTACAAGTGCTCGGCCTACTACGACCCGGCGGCCGAGTCCGGCTTCCGCTTCGACGACCCCGAGGTCGCCATCAGGTGGCCCGAGGGGATCGAGTTCCAGACCTCGGAGCGCGACCGCTCCGCGCCGCTCCTGTCGGAGCTCAGCCTCTGAACAGCGCCCGCTCGCTCGCGCTCAGCACAATTGCGTAGAACGCAGCCCAGTAGGCGAGCACGCCGCCGGCCGCCGTGGCCAGGACCGCCGGCAGCGACTCCGGCTCGAGTCCGAGTCGCACCGCCACGAGCACGCCCGCGAGCACGAGCCCGAGCGAGTACGCGGGCAGCCAGGCGCGCCGCGCGAGCTCCCCGAGCGGCGCGCCCGATGCCGACAACCCCGCCCGGAGCAGCAGCGGGAACGCCAGGAAGAACGGGATCGCCGTTCCGAGCGCCGGGCCCTCGATGCCGAGCTCGGGCGTGAGGACGAGCGACAGCGCCAGGTTCAGGACGGCGGCGCAGGCGAAGACGAGCCCCGCCGTGCGCGCCCGCCCGGCGCCGACGAGGAAGCCCGGCGTCACGACGAGCCCGCCGTACAGGAGCCAGTACGAGACGAGGATCGCGAGCGCCGTGGCGCCGTCGCCGTAGCGGTCGCCGAGCCACACCTCGAGGATCGGGTCGGCCAGCACCATCAGCGTCACGCTAAGCGGCACGAACAGCGCGAGCGTGTAGCGCGTGCCGCGCAGCGCGAGCTCGCGCAGGCGGCGCTCCTCCCCACCCGCCACGTAGCGCGAGGCGGTCGGGACCACCGGCACGGCGAGCGCGCCGCCCAGCGCGTAGAGCAGGTTGTGGGCGCGCACGGGGCCCTCGAACTGGCCGACCGCCGTCGGCGAGCGGTAGGCGCCCAGGATCACGCGGCTGAAGGCGTACATCGCGAGGTTCGAGAGCTCCACCACGAGCAGCCAGCCCGCCGTCGGCACGATCGCCATCAGGCGCTCGCGCGTGACGCCGTCGGCCTCGAAGCGCACCGGCACGCCCGAGCGGCGCGCGACGACAGCCGACAGCAGGCCGCTGAACAGCGGGATGGCGCCGCTACAGGCGATCACCCAGGCGAGGTCCGCGCCGCCGAGGATCAGAGCGAGCATCAGGACCAGGTAGAGCGACACGGCCACGATCTCCGTGACCGCCCCGCGCACGAACAGCCGCTCGGCGCGCAGGGCGTCGAGGTTGACGGAGGCGGCGATGCCGAGCGCGCTGAGCAGCCCGAGGCCCGCCCCGCCGGCGCGGGCGTCGCTGCCGAGCTCGCCGTCGAGGATCCACGTGCCGATCGCGAGCGCGGCCAGCGCGATCAGCACGCCGGTTGCGACCCCGACCACGGCGTACAGCGCCGCGGCCGCGCTGAACATGTGGCCGCGCTCGTCGCGATCGAGAGCGCCCGCCATCGCGCGCACGGCCGAGCTCGCCACGCTGTTTCGCAAGACGAGCAGGTAGCCGGCCAAGGACGCCACCAGGCCATACGCCCCCAGATCCGCGACCGACAGCCGCCGCGCCAGCACCGTCACGATCACGAGCAGGACGAGAAGGCCGCTCGCCTGGGCAATCTGTTGCACGAGCGCGCCGGACGCGAGCAGGCGAGCCTCGCCGGGCCCCGGCGCACCCTCATGGGACGGCGCAACCCCGGCCGGACGCACGGGTTGAATGTACGCTCCCTGGTCGTCGGCATGTCCTCCCCTCAGTCACAACCCGGCCTCACCGCGGGCTCACCCAGCCCCGCGTCCCCGCCTCGCACCCGCGAGGTGCTCGGCGTGCCGATCTCGGTTGTCGACTACGACCGCACCATCGAGGTGATGGACGGCCTGGTGGACGGCGGCGGGCGCGGCTACGTCTGCGCCGCGCCGGTGCACGCGCTGATGGTCGCCCAGGACGACCCGGAGATGCTGGCGGCGCTGCGTGGCTCGACACTCGTGGTCCCCGACGGGATGCCGATCGTGTGGGCCTCGAACCTGTTCGGCGAGCAGTTCGAGGACCGCGTCTACGGCCCCGAGCTGATGCTGCGCTACAGCGATCGCTGCGCCGAGCGCGGCCACCGCGTCTGGCTCTACGGCGGCCGCGACCAGGGCTCGCTCGTGCAGCTCGCGCTGTCGATGCGCCGCCGCCACCCCGGCATCAAGATCGTCGGCGGCTACTCGCCTCCCTTCCGGCCGCTCACGGCCGACGAGGAGGACGCGATCGTCGAGCAGATCAACGACGCCAAGCCGGACGTGCTCTGGGTCGGGATCGGCGTGCCCAAGCAGGAGAAGTGGATGGCGCACATGCGCGAGCGGCTCGACGTGCCGGTGATGTGCGGCGTGGGCGCCGCCTTCGACTTCCACGCCGGGCGCATCTCGATGGCGCCGGCCTGGATGCAGGAGCGCGGGCTCGAGTGGATCTACCGGATCGCTCAGGAGCCGCGCCGGCTGCTGCCGCGCTACCTCTACACGAACCCCCGCTTCGTGCTCGGCATCGCTCGCCAGTACCTCGCCCAGAGGCGCGCAGGGCGGGCGTAAATGGCGTCTGAGAGCGTCGCGGTGGTCGGCCTGGGCCGGGTTGGCCTGCCGCTCGCCCTCTCGTTCGCCGACCGCGGCGTCGACGTGATCGGCGTCGAGCGCCAGGACGTGGTCCTCGACCAGCTGGCGGCGGGCCACATGCCGTTCCACGAGACCGGCACCCAGGAGCTGCTCGAGCGGGTGCTGCCGAGCGGCCGCTTCGAGCGCACGAAGGTCGTCCAGGAGGCAGCGCGCGCGGACCACATCGTGCTCACGCTGCACACGCCCTCCTATTCGCACATCGAGATCGACATCTCGCAGATCCGTGGCGTGATCGACGACCTGCTGCCGGTCCTGCGCGAGGGCCACTCGCTGATCCTGCGCTCGACCGTCGCGCCCGGCACGACCGAGTGGGTGGCCGGCTACATCGAGCAGCGACGCGGCTTCAAGGTCGGCGAGGAGCTGTTCGTCGCGCACGTGCCGGAACGGATCGCGGAGAACCACTTCCTCGAGGAGATCGCGACGCTGCCGTGCATCGTCGGCGGCGTCGGCGAGGGCTCCGGCGCCCGCGCCGCCGAGCTGTTCGAGGTGTTCGGCACCGAGATCGTCCAGAGCACACCGGTGCAGGCCGAGCTGGCCAAGATCTGGACCAACATCCTGCGCTACACGCAGTTCGCGCTGCCCAACCTCCTGATGATGGAGTGCGAGCAGTACGGCGCGAACGTCTTCGACGTCATCGAGCTGATCAACCACGACTACCCGCGCGGCGGCATCGCGCTGCCGGGGCTGACGGCGGGCGCCTGCCTGCGCAAGGACTTCACCTTCTCCGAGGAGCGCTCGAGCGCGCCGGGCATGCTGCTGGCGGTGTCGCGCGTGCACGAGACCGTGCCGGTGTTCCTCGTCAAGGGCCTCAAGTCGCGCCTCGGCGGCTCGCTGCGCGACCTCAAGGTGGCCGTGCTCGGCCTCACCTTCAAGCGCGGCTCCGACGACGTGCGCGACTCGCTCTCCTACAAGGTCGTGCGCATGCTCGAGCGCGAGCTGGCCCACGTGGCGCGCCACGACCCGCACGTCCCCGAGGACTCGGAGCCGCTCGAGGCGGCGCTCGAGGGCGCCGACGCCGTCGTCGTGGCCACCAACCACGCCGAGTTCTCGGACCTGCTCGAGCGCCTTCCGGAGGGCACGCTGCTCGTCGACCCCTGGAACGCCACCGGCGCCGGACGGGTGTTCGGCGTCGTGCACGACCGGGCGATCGCCGAATGAGCCGCGTGCTGGTGACGGGCGGCGCCGGCACGATCGGCGCCGCGGTCGTGCGCCGCCTGACCCGCGACGGCGACTTCGAGGTGCGCGTCTCGGACCAGCGCGAGGCGCCCGACTGGATGCGCGGCGCCTGCGAGGTCCACACGGGCAACCTGCTCGACCCGCGCGAGGCGAGCGCGGCCGTCGCGGGCTGCGCGCAGGTGATCCACCTGGCCGCGATCGTCGGCGGCATCGCCAACTTCCACAAGCTCCCGCACACGCTGCTCGAGGTGAACAACGGGCTCTACAACGCCGTCTTTCGCGCCGCGCTGAACGCGCGCGTCGAGCGGCTCGTGTACGTCTCCTCGTCGATGGTCTTCGAGCGCGCCAGCGAGTTCCCGACGACCGAGGAGCACCTGCTCGACTGCCCGGCGCCGCGCTCGGCGTACGGCTTCTCGAAGCTCGCCGGCGAGGTCTACTGTCGCGCCCTTCACGACGAGCACGGGCTCCCGTACACGATCTGCCGCCCGTTCAACGCCTACGGCCCCGGCGAGCTGCCGGACGACGAGCCGGGCATCGCCCACATGGTCCCCGACGTGATCCGCAAGGTGCTCGCGGGGGCGCGCCCGCTGCCGATCTTCGGCTCCGGCGAGCAGACGCGCACCCTGACGCACGTGGACGACATCGCCGACGGGATCGTGACCGCGATGGCCTCGCCGGCCGGCGAGAACGAGGACTTCAACGTGTCCGCGTCCGAGGAGCGCACCGTCGCCGAGATCGCGCGGCTGATCTGGGATGCCTGCGGCGAGGACCCGGCCGGCTTCGAGCTCGAGCACCTGCCCAGCTTCGAGGTCGACGTGCAGCGCCGCTGGCCCTCGGTCGAGAAGGCGCGCCGGCTGCTCGGCTGGGAGGCGCGCATCGACCTGCGCGACGGGCTCGCCGGCACGGTCGAGTGGCTGCGCGAGCGCGAGCCGGCTGCGGGCCGGTGAGGCCGGCCATGCGCCGCGGGGGTCCGGGGGCGTGAGCCCCCGGCCGGCATCCTTCGTAACGGGCGGGGCGGGCTTCGCGGGCGGCACCTGCTCCCGCTGCTGGGCGACACGGTCGTGGCCCCGACACGCGACGAGCTCGACCTGCTCGACGCGGGCGCGGTGCGCGCAGCACTGAGCGACGCCCGCCCCGCCCGCGTCTTCCACCTCGCGGCACTCGCCTCCGTCGGGCACTCGTGGCGTGCCCCGCGCGAGGTGCTCGAGGCGAACATGGCGATGACGGTCAACCTGCTCGAGGCGGTGCGCGAGGAGGCCCCTGAGGCCGGCGGTCGTGCTGGTGAGCTCCGGCGAGGTGTACGGACCGCCCGAGCGCCTGCCGGTCGACGAGTCCGCCCTGCTGCGGCCGCAGAACCCCTACGCCGTCTCGAAGGCGGCCTGCGACCTGCTCGGCGGCCAGTACGCCGACGCCCACGGGCTCCGGATCGTCCGCATGCGCGCCTTCAACCACGCCGGCCCCGGCCAGTCGGATGACTACGTCGTCGGCACGCTCACGCGCCAGGTCGCGGAGGCCGAGGCGGCCGGCGCGCCCGAGGCACTGCTGCGCACGGGCAACCCCGACTCGGCGCGCGACTTCACGGACGTGCGCGACGTGGTGCGGGCCTACGTCACGGCGGCCGACCTCGAGCCCGGCGCCTACAACGTCTGCAGCGGCCAGACGGCGACGGTCCGCGACCTGATCGCGATGGTCAGCGAGGCCGCGCGCATCCCGGTCCGGCACGAGGTCGACCCGGAGCGCATGCGCCCGCACGACGTGCCCGAGGTGCGCGGCTCGGCAGAGCTGCTCGGGCTGGCCATCCGGCTGGAAGCCCGAGATCCCGCTGGCGCGGACGGTGGCCGACGCGCTCGACGCCTGGCGGGCGGAGCTGCGCACCACCGAGTGAAGGATTCGCGGGTCTATGGCCCCCCGGAGTCTTCAATCGGCGCGGCCGTGGATACTTCCTTCGACCCCGGCAGAGGCAGTCCGGTGATCAACGGAGTCCACGCCGTCATCTTCACCAAGGAGGCGGAAGCCCTTCGCGCCTTCCTGCGCGACGTGCTCGAGCTCTCGTCCGTCGACGCCGGCGGCGGCTGGCTCATCTTCGCGCTGCCGCCGGCCGAGCTCGCGGCGCATCCGAGCGAAGGTGACCTCCGCCACGAGCTCTATCTCATGTGCGACGACATCGCGGCGACGACAGCCGAGCTCGAGGCCAAGGGAGTCGAGTTCACCGGGCCTGTCAGGGACGAGGGGTTCGGCCTCATGACCGCGATCAGGCTGCCGGGTGGTGGCGAGCTCGGTCTCTACGAGCCGCGGCACCCGACGCCGCGCTAGCCCGCGTCCAGGCTTCGCTGCAGCTCCTCGAGCACCCGCACCACGCGCACGCCCGCCTCGCCGTCCGAGCGCGGCGTGCGGCCGTCGCGCAGGCACTCGACGAAGTGGCGGCACTCGATCCGCAGCGGCTCCTCGTTCGAGACCTGCGGCGAGTGGACGTCGCCCGAGCGCGCGATGTACTCGCCGTAGCCCTCGTAGGACTGGTCGAAGCCCTTGTCGTAGACCGTCAGCTTCTGCTCGAGCGCCATGTCGTCGAAGGTGGCCATCTTCTTCGAGCCGACGACCGTGAAGCGGCGCTCCTTGTGCGGGTCGAGCCAGGAGAGGTGCAGGTGGGCGGCGAGCCCGGACGGGAAGCGCAGGTAGCAGAAGACGACGTCCTCGACGTCGTCCTGCATGTAGCACTCGCCGTGCGCGTGGCACTCGACCGGCTCCTCGCCCGCGAGGCGCAGCACCACCGACACGTCGTGCGCCCCGAGCGACCAGAGCGCGTTCTCCTCCGGGCGCAGCTTGCCGAGGTTGAGGCGGTTGCCGTAGATGTAGTGGACCGTGCCCGAGCTCGCCGTCGTCGACGAGCTTCTTGAGCGCTTCCAGCCCCGGGTGGTACTCGAGCAGATGCCCGACCATCAGCGTGCGACCGCTCGCCCGGGCGACCTCGACGACCGCCTCGGCGTCGGCCGACGTCTGGGCCAGCGGCTTCTCGACGAAGCAGTGCTTGCCGGCCTCGAGCACGCGCGTCGCCAGCTCGGCGTGCGTCGGCACGGGCGTCGCGAGCGCGATCGCGTCGAGCTCGGGATCGGCGAGCAGCTCCTCGAACGAGCCCGCACGGGCGGAGGGGAAGCGCTGCAGCTGGCGTTCGACCTGCTCCGGTGACTCGTCGGAGAGCCAGGCGAGCTCGGCGTCCGGCAGCGCGTCGAAGTTGCGCGCGAGGTTCGGGCCCCAGTAGCCGAGTCCGACGACCCCGATCCGCAGGCGGCCGCTCACGAGCGCACGCGCCCGGCGCAGGCCGCCACGACGGCCTCGACCTGTGCCGCGTCGAGCTCGGTGCCCATCGGCAAGCGCGATCAGGCTGGCCGCGAGCTCGTCGGTCACGGGCAGCTCGTCGCGCGCGAAGCGCTCCATCGCCGGCTGGCGGTGCGTGGGCGTGCGGTAGTAGCCGCGCGCTCCGATGCCGCTACCTGTGAGCGAGCGGGCGAGCTCGTCGGCGTCGTCCGCGAGGCAGAGGAAGAGGTGGTAGACGTGCTGCGCGCCCTCGGTCGGCACCGGCAGCTTCACGTGCTCGCCGAGCCCGGCGCGCTCGTAGCTCGCCGCGACCGCGCGCCTGGCCTCGTTCCAGCCGTCGAGCTCCGGGAGCAGAATCCTGAGCACGGCCGCCTGGATCGAGTCGAGCCGCGAGTTGTAGCCGACGTCGGTGTGGTGGCGCTTGTCCTTCGAGCCGTGGAAGCGCAGCAGGCGAGCCCGCTCGGCGACCTCGGGGTCGTCGGTAGCGATCGCCCCGCCGTCGCCGAGGCAGGGCAGGTTCTTCGACGGGAAGAAGCTGAACGTGGCCGCGTCCGCGAGCGCGCCCGCCTTCACACCCCCGAGCGAGGCGCCCGCCGCCTGCGCCGCGTCCTCGAGCACGGGCACGCCGAGCTCGCGCAGCTCCCCGACCGGCGCCACGTTGCCGAACAGGTGGACGGGCACGATCGCGGCCGTGTGCTCGCCGAGCAGCGGGCGGACCGTCTCGGCGGTGACGCAGCAGGTGTCAGGGTCGACGTCGCAGAAGACCGGCGTGGCGCCGGCGTTCACGATCGCCTCGGCCGTTGCGTAGAAGGTGAGCGAGGGGCAGATCACCTCGTCACCGGGACCGACGCCGAGCGCGCGCAGCGCGATCGTGATGGCGTCGGTGCCGTTGCCGACGCCGATCACGTGACCCACGCCGAGGTAGTCGGCGAACTCGCTCTCGAACGCGGTCAGCTCCGGGCCGAGGATGTACTGGCGCGAGGCGGCGACCTCGGCCAGCCGGGCGGCGATCCGGTCCTGATAGGGCGCGAGTGAGCTGGCGAACAGCGGTACCTGCATGCGGCCGAAAAGCCTATTCGGCCCTGTCGGCGGCGGGCTCTCCGTAGACCGAGAGCAGCGAGCGCAGGTAGGCACGCTCGCCGTGGCCGTCGTTCGCGCGGGCGAGCACGGCGTCGCCTTCACGGCCGCGCAGATCCGGGTCCTCCCAGAGCTCGGCCATGCGCGCGGCGAGCGCCTCGGGTTCGTTGGGCGGGACGCTCCGCTCCTCGCCGGCGAGCTCGGGCGGACCGCCGAGTGTCGTGACGAGCACCGGCACGCCCGCCGCCATCGCCTCGAGCAGCGCGTAGGGCGCGAACTCGTGGTAGCGCGATGGCAGCAGCAACATCGCCGCCTCGGCCAGCTCCCGTCCGAGCGCCTCGCGGTCGAGCCTGCCGAGAAAGCGAACCGGCGCACCGAGTCGCGCCGCCAGCTGCTCGAGCTCGCTCGCGCAGCGGTCCCTCACCCGCGATGTGCAGCGGCACTGCCGCGCGCGCGGACGCCTCGATCGCAGTGTCGATCCCCTTCTCGGACGAGAGCCGCGCTGCCACCAGGGCGTGCAGCCCCTCGTCGGCGCGCGAGTGGTGTGCGAAGGCCGACGCCGGCAGGTAGTGCGGCACGAACTCGACGCTCTGAGTCGGCAGCCCGAGCTCCGCCACCTGCCCGGCGGCGTAGCGGCTCGGCACGACGAAGCTGTCGACGGCCTCGAGCACGGCCGGCTGATGACGTGCGAGTGCCGCGGCGTAGACGGCCGCCTCGGGCAGCGAGCCCCGGCAGTTGAGCGCGAGCCCCGGCAGAGTGAAGCGATGGTGGCAGCGGAAGCAGGGGCCGCCGTCGCGCGCCGCCACGCCGATCGCGCAGAAGAGGCGCAGGTTGTGCAGCTGCAGCACGACCCGCGCACCAGCCTCGCGTGCGGCGGCGAGCGAGCGCGGTCCGAACAGCGGCAGCATGTTGTGGAAGTGGACGACATCGGCGCGCAGCTCTCGCGCAGCCGCGGCCACGTCCTCCTCGACGCGCCCGCCGCGAAGGAGCGCGCGCGCCGCACCGCTGCGAGTGACCTCGGTGGAGCTGCGCTCGAGCAGCGCGTGGACGATCCCGGCGCGGCGCAGCGCGGCGAGCTGCAGCTCCACCGCGCGCTCCTCGCCGCCCTCCAGGCGGTAGCGGTTATGGACGACGAGCACGCGCATCGCCGTGACTACGCTATCCGGCGATCCGCCGCCGATATGTTCCCGCGCATGCCGGATCTGCCAAACGTGCTGCAACGCGCCCGGGCTTCCGTCATTGCTCGCCGCCCTCGACGCGACGTACGGAGCCACAAACGCCTGCACCGACGGTTCGCGACAGACCTCGTTCGGCACACCGACAACTTCGGGAACGTCACGTGGCTTGGCCACCCGATCTGGCAAAACGTCCTCGACCTTTGGTCGCTTCAGGAGGCCATTGCCGAACTCAGGCCGGCCCTGCTCATCGAGTCAGGAACCAACCGAGGCGGCTCCGCACTGTTCTACGCTCACCTATTCGATCTTCTCGGCCACGGCAGGGTCGTCAGCGTCGATGTCGGACGGATGCACTCCCTCGAACATGAGCGCATCGAGTTCCTTATAGGCAGTTCGGTCGACGCGCAGATCCTTGGCGTCATGCGCGAACGCGCCCGCGACACCGACGGGCCGGTCATGGTCGTTCTGGATAGCGACCATGCGCGCTCGCATGTGCTGGCCGAGCTGCGCTCGTATGCACCGCTCGTCACGCCGGGCAGCCTGATGCTGGTTCAGGACGGGGTGATCGACACCCTTCCGATGTTCTGTACCGCTCGGCCGGGGCCATTGAGGGCGATCGATGCGTTTCTCGCCGAGGATTCGCGGTTCGAAGTAGACCCCCGCTTCGACAAGAGGTTTCTCATCACGCATCACCCGTCGGGCTGGCTGCGTCGCCGCTCGCCGTGACTACGCTATCCGGCGATGGACCCGCCGGCGGTCACGGTCGTGGTCCCCACGCGCGGCCGCGCGGCGTACCTCGAGGTCACGCTCGACTCGCTCTGCCGCCAGCGCACGCGGGAACCGCACGAGCTCCTCGTGGTCGACGACGGAGCCACCGACTCCACCCCCGAGGTCGCCGCGCGCTTCGGCGTGCGCTGCGTGAGCCACGGCGAACGGCGCAGCCTCAACGCGGCCCGCAACACCGGTGTGCGCGAGGCACGTGCGCCGCTGATCGCGTTCGTCGACGACGACATCCTGGCGCCGGAGGGCTGGCTCGAGGCGGTGCTCGACGGCGCCGAGCGACACCCCAAGGCGGAGGCGCTCGGCGGCCCCATCCGGGCGCGCTTCGAGGGCCGCGCGCCGCGTGCCTGCGGGCGCGAGGACCCGCCGATCACGACGCTCGACCTGGGCGCGCGCGACCGCGAGGCCGAGATGGTCTGGGGTGCCAACTTCGCCGTGCGGCGCTCGGCGATCGAGCGCATCGGCGAGTTCGACGAGTCGATCCTCGCGCCGCACGGCGACGAGGAGGAGTGGCTCGAGCGGCTGCGCGCGGCGGGCGGCACGATCGAGTACATCGCGGCCGCCGGACTCGACCACCGGCGCACGGCGGAGGACGCCCGCCTCGGCCGGCTGGCGCGCGCCGCCTACGCGCGCGGCCGCGGCGCCCGGGCAAGCGACACCCGCCGCGGACGGCGCCCCGGGCCTCGGCCGCGAGCTGCGCGTGCTCGCGGGCTGCGGCTGGCACACGGTCCGCCGCGCCTGCCCGCAGGGCGTGATCATGGGGGCCCACTCGGCCGGCCGCGTCGTGGAGGCGCTCCGCTCGCGATGAGCGCCGGCCCCGATCCGAGCAGCTTCCTGTCGGGTGATGCCGGCGACGTCACGGCTCCCTGGAGGGTCGCGAAGCGGCGGGCGGGCGAGCTCGCCTACGGCGCCCTCGACATCGCCAGCGGCACGCGGCGGCGTGCCGCGCGCCTGGCCGCCCTGACGCGTCCGCTCGAGGTGCTCGTGCTGGGCGTCTATCGCCCCGGCTCGCTGCTGGCGGACGCGCTGCCGCGGCTGCGGTCCGAGCGCCATCGCGTCGAGTTCGTGCTCGGCTCGACCGAAACCGCGGCCGACCCCGCGCTTCGCCGGCGTCACGGCCGCGACCGGTCTCGCCGGCGGCAAGTTCGAGAATCTCAACGTGCTGCTCGCCAAGGCGCCGGAGCGGCGTCCCGACTGGACGCTCGTCGTCGACGACGACGTGGCGCTGCCCGCCGATTTCCTCGACCGCTTCCTTGGTATCTGCGAAGCGTTCGCGCTCGACCTCGCCCAGCCCGCCCAGACGCTCCGCAGCCATTCGGCCTGGAAGGTCACCCGGCGGCGGCCCGCGGCGCTGGCGCGGATCACGCGTTTCGTCGAGATCGGGCCGGTCACCGCCTTCAGGCGCGAGCCGGCGGCGGAGCTGCTGCCGTTCCCCGAGCTGCGCTTCGGCTGGGGCCTCGACCTGCACTGGGCGGCGCTCGCCGTCGAGCGTGGCTGGCGACTCGGCGTGGTCGACGCCGTGCCGGTACGCCACGAGGCGCGGACGGTCGCGGCCGGCTACCCGCGCAGCGAGGCCGAGGAGGAGGCCGCTCGCTTCCTGGCGGAGCGCCCGTACCTGCCGAGCACGCGCGCCGGCGACACGCTCGCGGTCCACCGGAGGCTCCCGGGCTAGCCATGCGGCTGCTCTTCGTCTGTCCCGACATGCGCACGGGCGGCGCCGAGCGCCACTGGGCGACGCTCGTGCCGGCGTTGCGCGAGCGCGGCGTCGAGGCGGGATTGCTCTGCCTCACGGGCGAGGGCCCCTTCTACGGTGAGCTGCGGTCCCGCGGCGTCCCTGTCACCTCGATACGGATGCGCGGCCGCTTTGACCTCGCCGGCCAGCGCCGTGCGCTCGCCTGTGCCGCGACAAGGCCCGACGCGGTCGTCTCGCGCGGCGTCAGCGCGCAGATCGTGGGCGCGCGCATCGCCCGCCGAGCCGGAGCGCGTCACGTGCTGAACGAGCACACGCCGGTCATGGCGGACGGCCGGCTCGTGCCGCCTCGCCCGCACCAGCGCGCCCTCACGCGAGTCGCGACGCGGCGCGTCGACGCGGTGATCGCGGTCAGCGGCAGCCAGGTCGAGCCGCTGCGAGGCGCTCGGCTACCGCAACATCACGGTCGTGCCGAACGGCGTCTTCGAGGCCGACGTCGCGGAACGTGGCGCCCTCACCCGAGTTCGAGCACGACGGCTTCCCCGCCCTGTGCGTCTCGGGACTGCGGCCCGAGAAGCGCATCGACGTCTTCATCGAGGCCGTGCGCGCCGCGCGGCGAGAGAACGCCGAGATCAGCGGCTACGTCGCCGGCGAGGGGCGGGAGGACGAGCGGCTGGCGGCGCTCGCCGCGGGCAGCGGCGTCGAGCTGCTCGGCGTACGCACGGACGCGCGCGAGCTGATGCGGGCGGCCGGCGTCGTCTGCCTCACGAGCGAGGCCGAGGCGCTGCCGATGAGCGTGCTCGAGGCGATGGCGCTGGGGCGCCCGGTCGTCGCCACGAACGTCGGCGGTACGGGCGAGGCGAGTGCATGGACGGCGAGACCGGCTTCCTGGTCGAGCCCGGTGACGTCGAGGCCGTCAGCGCGTGCGCTCGTCGCGCTGGCCGCCGATCCCGAGCGGGCCGCCGCCATGGGTGCCGCCGGTCGTGCCCGCCAGCGCGAGCGCTTCGACGGCGAGGCGATGGTCGACGGCTACCTGCGCGCGCTGGGGGAGATCACCGCAGGGGCACCGAGAAGTCCCCGTTACTGAGCGGCACGTCAGTTCCCATCCCGATCGTGACCGAGGCCGTCGCGCCCTGTGGGAGCGCAAAGTCGCCCAGCAGGTGCTTGGCGCCGGCTTGCACGCTCGTGCTCAGGGCGATGTCCGCATCCCCTGTCGCCGTGCCCGTGGGTGCGCTGGGTTCGCATCGGCAAGCGTGAGCAGCGAGGCGGGCAGCACAACCCCGAGCTTCCGCATGGGGCGGATCCTTCCGGTGATCGGCACCGAAGCGAGCGGCAGCGTGCCTCATCTGCGAGCGTTCCGCGCGTGGCCAGGGTCGACATCCTGCTCGTCTCGCTCGGGACCACGCTCGGCTGGCGCCAGGCCGACCGCCTCTTCCTCGAGCAGCTGCGGCGCGCGGGCGCCGCGCACCGAGGCCGTGGGCGTGGATTTCGGCCTCGCCGACCGCCTCCGGCGCGGCTATCCGGTCAACGACCTGGTCGAGATGCACGCGGCGCGGCGCGCGCTCGTGACGGCGCTTGCGCGCCACGAGCCGCGCGCGATCGTGATCTCGTCCACCACCGCCGCGATGGCCGTGCCGCGCATCCCGATGCCGTACGCGGTCCGGCTCGACGCGCCCGCGCGCATGAACCGGCCCGGCGCGCGCAACGCGTTCCTGCACCCGCTCGAGCGACGCGGCCTCGGACGCGCACGGCTGACGCTGCCGCTGAGCCAGGCGGCCGTGGCCGAGCTGCCGGCCGGGTCGGCGCCGGCGATGGTGGTGCCTCCCCCGGTGGAGGCGTCCGGCCCGCTGCGCGAGGAACGCGAACCGGTCGCCGTCGCGTACGTGCCCGACCCGAAGGCCAAGGGCCTCGACATACTCGCCGCCGGCTGGGCCGCGGCGGCGCCTGCCCGACGCGCGGCTCGAGGTGTACGGGCTCGACCCCGAGTGGGCGCGGGCCCACCTGCGGCGCGCCGGGGTGCCGGAACCGGAGGGCTTCGAGCTGCGCGGCACCGTGCCGGCGGCCGAGTTCCGCGCCCGCATTCGCGCCGCGCGCGTCTACGCGGCGGGCGCCCGCTGGGAGGACTTCGGCCAGGCGCCGCTCGAGGCGCTGGCCGACGGCGCGCTGCTCGCGACGGTGCCGTCAGGCGGGCCGTTCGAGGCGCTACGGCTGGCGCGCGAGCTCGGCGAGCCGGCGCTGATCGCCCCGGCGCTCGACGGTGCGGCCCTCGGTGGCGCCATCAGGGCCGCGTTCGAGCTCCCCGACGAGCGTGCCCGGGCCTATCGCGCCGCGGCGCTCGAGCGCCTGCGCCCGTTCAGCCCGCAGGCCGTCCAGGAGACCGTCGAGCGCGACCTGCTGCCGCGGCTGATCGGCTAGCGGCGGCTACCTAGTCAGCCGCAGGATGGCGCGTTCCCACGCCTCGGCGTCAGCCGTAAGCGGATGGCGCGCGGTCACCGCCCGGCTGCCCGCTGAGAGCCGCGCCCGCAGGTCTGGCTCGCGCACGAGCCGCCGCAGCGCCTCGACGAGCGCGGCGCGGTCGTCGGGATCGACGACGAGCGCATTCTCGCCGTCGACCGCCACATCGCCCGCGGCGCCCGCACGCCGGCTGCACAGCAGCGGCAGGCCGGCCGCCGCGCCCTCGCGCATCGTCACGCCGAAGGGCTCGTAGGTGCTCACGAGCGCGAGCACGTCGGCGTCCGCGTACACCGCGCGCAGAGCGGCGGGAGCCACCGAACCGGTCACCTGTGCGGCGATGCCCAGGCGGGCGGCGCGCTCGCGCAGCTCCGCCGCGAGCGGCCCGCTTCCGTGCAGCACGAGCCGCGCCTCCCCGGACACGCCCGCCTCGGCGAAGGAGTCGAGCAGCAGGGGCAGGTTCTTGTCGGGCACGAGCCGACCGA
Organism: uncultured Acidobacteriota bacterium; assembly: GCA_963782585.1. Lineage (GTDB taxonomy): Bacteria > Acidobacteriota > Thermoanaerobaculia > UBA5066 > Gp7-AA6 > DAHUXD01. Next base: position 216,082 of record CAWAKL010000005.1, on the reverse strand, counting down.
TGACCACCACGCGCACCGGCCCGTCGCCGCGCTGGGCGCGCTCGAGGCCGAGGAGTGGCTCGAGGTCGGCGCTCTGCAACGCCACCTCGACGCGGCCGTGCTCGACCCCGAGACCCGCGAGGCGCTCGACGCCCTGCGAGCTCGCGACGATGAAGCCCTCGGCGCGCGGGGCGAGCAGACGGTGCACGCGCAGCTGCGCTCCAGAGAGCTCGGCGTCGCTCCAGGGCGTGAGCTCGCTGAAGATGAGAAGCGGGCGGCGGCGGCGCCTGCACCAGGCGAGCGTCCGCCAGGTGGCAGGCCCGTACTCCCAGCTCACCACGCAGGCGGGATCGACTCGGTCGAGCGCCGTCCGGAGCCCGCGCGCGACGGTTACGGGGCTGCGGCCGGGGCGCGCCCGCTGCCAGCCCGACAGGACCTCGCTGGGATAGCCCTCGCGGTTCGCAAACCACTCGCGCGGCTGGTCCCAGCCCTGTTGGCTGGCAGCCAGGTAGATCACGCGAGGCTCGACGACACCTCGCTCCGCAAGCGCTCGGAACAGCGGCTCGCGGTAGGGAACGGGGACCGGCGGCAGGATGGCGACCCGGGACGGCACGCCGCAACTTTCGCGGACGGGCCGGGTCGCAAGCGTTTAGGCATGCATGGACCCGGGGCAAGGAACCAAGCTGATCGGCCGATTGTGGCTCCCGCCTGGGCTGTTGCTAGCTTTGCCTCGCCCGGCCCGTGGTCCACTTTGGTCGGCCCCGACGGACCACGGCTCCGACACCCAGGGGGACACTTGCTGTGACCCGAGTCTTGCGACATCTGCTGCTGCTTGCTGCACTCGCGGCGCTTGCCGTCCCCGGCGTGGCGTCCGCAAGCCCGAGGCAGGTGCTCAACGACTGCAACGACGACGGCGCTCTGAGCCAGCAGTACTCGAACTCCGACCTGCGCGATGCGCTCGACAACATGCCGACCGACCTCGCGGAGTACTCGGACTGCGAGGAGATCATCGGCGCAGCCATCACCGGCGGCTCCGACAAGGGACAGGGCCGGGGCAGCCCCGGTCAGGGAGTCGGCGGCGCGGGCGCGGCCGACCCGGGTGAGCAGGCGGCCCGCGCGCAGGACGCAGCGGAGCTCGACGCGATCACCGCGGGAGCCTCCCAGGACAACGGGAAGAAGCCGACGGTCCAGGTCGGAGACGAGGAGGTCAAGCCGGGTAGCGACGGTCTGTTCGACCTCGCCAGTGCATCCAACGAGCTGCCGACGCCGCTCCTGGTCGCGCTGATCGTGCTCGGCCTACTGGCCCTGGCGGGAGGACTTGTCGCGCTGCGCGGGCGCGTGCCCGCCCTGAACCGTGTTCCGCTCCTGAGCAAGATTCCAACCCCGCGTGTTCCTTTCACGAAACAGAGATAGCGCGATAGCGCTGATACTCGGCGCCGCCCTGGCCGCCATCTGCTTCGGCGCGGCCGGCGGGTCGGAGCTGAGCAAGACCAGCCTCACCGAGGTCCTGATGCTGCTCGCGGGCGCCGGCGTGATCGCTGCCGCGCTGCTCTGGGGCCGCGACGGCGCGCTCGACGGCGCGACGAGCCTGGTCGCCTTCGCCCTGCTCGCCGCGCTCACCTCGCTGTCCGTGCTCTGGTCGATCGTGCCGGAGTTGAGCTACATCGAGGCGGGCCGCACGCTCGCCTACCTGGCCATCTTCGCGGCCGCGATCGCGGGTGCGCGGCTCGCGCCACGCGCCGTCCCGGGGGTCGTCGGCGGCGTCCTGCTCGGGGCGATGCTGCCCGTCGCGTACTCGCTTGCATCGCGCATCTGGCCGGCCTCGCTCGCCGAGAACGAGCTCTCCAACCGCATCGGCGCGCCCTTCCAGTACTGGAACGCGGTCGGGACCGTCGCGGCGATCGCGATCCCGCTGGCGCTCTGGCTCGGCGCGCGGCGGACGGGCAGCATGTGGCTGCGCGCGCTCGCCTACCCAGCCGTCGGCCTCAGCGTGCTCGCAGCACGGCCTGATGGCAATCGGCGAGGCGGCCTGCGTCAGCGTGCATGGCGCAAATCGTTTGGGCTCGAATTCTCTACTCGACCTCGTGGTGTTCGGCCGGGCGGCGGCGCTGCGTTGCGCCGAGGTGGTCAAGCCGGGCGAAAGCCAACCGGCGCTGGGCAAGGATGCGGACGATGAAGCGCTGGCGCGGCTGGACCGCGCCCGCCATGCCGATGGCGGCACGCCGACGGCGGCGCTGCGGCTGGAGATGCAGAGGGCGATGCAGTCGAACTGCGCCGTGTTCCGCACCGGCGACGTGCTGAACGAGGGCGTCGACAAGCTGCGCCGCTGCTGGGGCGGCCGCGCCGACATCCACGTCAGCGACCGCTCGATGATCTGGAACAGCGACCTGGTGGAAACCCTGGAGCTGGACGATCTGCTGAGCCAGGCGGTGGTGAGCATGAGCTCAGCGAAGCCAATCGCCAGGAAAGCCGTGGCGCCCATGCGCGGGAGGACTTCCCCAAGCGCGACGACGAGAAATGGTTGAAGCATACGATCGCCTGGTGCGGCGAGGATGGCCGCCCGCGCATCGACTACCGGCCGGTGCATCTGCAGCCGCTGACCAACGACGTGCAGGCCTTCCCGCCGAAGGCGCGGGTATACTGAGCCATGGCCGAATTTAGGCGCCGAAGGAGGGCCGATAGAAGAGGAACTGAAGCTCCTTCTGCGGCCCGCTGCCGCCGGACTGGTTCAGGTAGGTCCAGACCTCGACGGAACGAAAGACATCGTTGCAGTCCCGGAACTCCTGGATCAGCGGAATCCCGTGGATGATGACCACGCGGCCCGGGTCGCTCGTCAGCCCTTCGAACTCCGTCGCCGCGGCTTCGCGGAAGTGGGCGTAGCGGTTGCGGTACCCCGGGCCCAGCGGGTCGGCGAGGCCGGCCTGCTCGCGCCGCTGCCAGAACTCCTCGCGAAAGATCTCGCGCTGGTGCGCCTCGGTGAGCTGGACGAACAGATCCCGCTCGTCATCGAGGATGATCGGGGCGACGTACTCCTCGAGCCACCGCCGGTCGTCGTCCGGGAGGGCCGCGATCTTGGCCGCGCGTTCCTTCGCCGAGAGCTTTGGGATGGCTCGCGCCACGGCTACTTCTCGGGTGGCCAGAAGCACCGCGACGACGAAGAGCGTCAGCGTGCGCGCCTTCATCGGATATCGATCTTAACTCCCGATCGCGGTACGGCTATTCCTTGAGAAAAGTTTTCCGGAAGAAGGGTTTCCGGAGGGATAATTTGAAGGAATCCGAGATTCTGAAGCGATGATTTACCTCGACCACAACGCCACGACGCCGGTCGATCCGGAGGTCCGCGGCGCCATGGACGCGGCCGCGAGTGTCTACGGAAACCCCTCTTCCGTCCACGCCGAAGGACAGAGGGCGCGCCGCGTCGTCGAAGAGGCGCGCGACGAGGTCGCCCGGCTGATCGCGGCTCGGCCCGAGGAGATCGTTTTGACCTCGGGCGGCACGGAGTCGAATGCGTTGGCGATTCTTGGCGCAACCGTGGGGCGGAGGGGGCGGGTCGTCGTGACCGGCGCCGAGCACCCGTCGGTTCGCGAAGCCGCGGCGCGGCTCTCCGCGTCGGGGGCCTGCGAGGTCGTCACCGTCGACCCGGAGCCCTCGGGCGCCCTGGATCCGGACCGGGTGCTCGCCGCGGCCGGGAGCGGCACCGTTCTCGTGTCGATCATGGCCGCCAACAACGAGTACGGCGGTCTCTACCCGATCGCCCCGCTCTCGGCCGAGCTCCGCCGGCGCGGCGCCCTTTTTCACACGGACGCCGTCCAGGCGGCGGGGCGTCTCCGCGTCGACGTGGGGGCCTGGGGCGTGGACCTGCTCTCGCTCTCGGCCCACAAGCTCCACGGTCCGAAGGGCGCCGGGGCGCTCTACGTGAGAAAGGGTGTCGGGCTCACGCCGCACACCCCGGGAGGCGGCCAGGAACGGCGGCTGCGAGCCGGAACCGAGAACACGGTGGCGATCGCGGGGTTCGGCGTCGCGGCCCGGCTGGCGGCGCGGCGTGCCGAACCGGAAGCGCCCGGCATCGCCGCGCTGCGCGACCGGCTCGAGCGGGAGATCCTCGGCGGCGTCGACGGCGCGCGCGTGGTCGGATCCGGCGCGCCCAGGCTGCCGAACACCTCCGCGATCCTCTTCGGGGGAGTCTCCGGCGAAGCTCTGCTCATCCGGCTCGATCTCGAGGGCGTCGCCGTCTCGGTCGGAAGCGCCTGCTCGAGCGGCACGCTCGCCCCTTCGCCCGCTCTCCTCGCGCTCGGGCTCTCGCGCGAGGAGGCCCGGAGTGTCGTGCGGTTCTCGCTGGGGCGAGGCACGACCGGAGACGAGATCGCGCGCGCCGTCGAGATCGTGCGAGCCGCCGTGGCCGACATGCGTCAGGCCGCGGCGTCCGGAGAGCCGGCGGAGATCGCCGGGCGGGGGCGCGCGTGATCGTCGAATGCGACCAGTGCCACGCCAAGTACCACTACGACGAGGACCGCTTCGCCGGCAAGCCCTCCAAGAAGCTGCGGTGCTCGAAGTGCCAGGCGATCTTCGAAGTGTTCAACACGCGGGCCTACGAGGCCGGGCCGCCGGTGCGGCCGCCAATCGCCGAGGGCGAGACGATGATGCGGCGCCAGAAGGGCGACTCCGCGAGCGCGCGCTCCGTGCCCGCCGAGCATCCGCGGGCGCCCCGCGCTCCGAAGCTGCCCGAAGACCAGAAGCTCTCGCTCGCCGTCATCGCTGGCCCCGACGCCGGAAAGATGTACGCCATCGACAAGCCTCGCGTCGTGATCGGACGCGAAGAAGTGGACTTCGCTCTCGACGACCCCGAGATCTCCCGGCAGCACGCGGCGATCGAGGTGAGCGGGGACAACGTCTTCGTGCTGGATTTGGGTTCGACCAACGGCACGTTCGTGGACGAGAGCGCCGTCGCCGAGGCGCCCCTCGAGAACCAGGACGAGTTCACCATCGGCGGCTCGACCATCATGCTGATCGTTACACCGGCTTGAGGCTGACGGCTGACAGCTGGACAGCTGATAGCTTCTTCTTCTCATGCGCATCGCGGTCGCCATGTCGGGGGGCGTCGATTCGTCCGTCGCGGCGCTTCTCCTCAAGGAGGAGGGCCACGAGGTCGTGGGCCTCTCGATGCAGCTCTGGGACCACTCTTCCGAGAGCGGCCGCTCGGGACGTTGCTGCACGCTCGAGGATCTCGGAGACGCCCGGCGGGCCGCATGGGCGATCGGGATTCGTCACTACGTCCTGAACCTGGAGGAAGAGTTCCGGCGGGACGTCGTGCGCCCCTTCGTCGGCGCGTATCTCGCCGGCGAGACCCCGATCCCCTGCTCGGCCTGCAACACGAAGGTCAAGTTCGCGACGCTCTGGGATCGCGCGCGCGCCCTGGGCTGCGAGGCGGTCGCCACAGGACACTACGCGCGGGGCGGCAGTGACGCCGCGAGCGGCCGGGCCGTTCTGCGCAGGGGACGCGACCCGGCCAAGGACCAGTCCTACTTTCTCTACGACCTCTCCGAGGAACAGCTCGCCGGAGCGCGGTTCCCGGTCGGGGAGCTGACGAAGGAGGACGTGCGCGCGCGGGCGCGGGCCGCGCGCCTGCCCAACGCTGACAAGGAGGAGAGCCAGGAGATCTGCTTCGTCCCTCCGGGGACGCGGGCGGGGGAGTTCGTTGCGCAGCATGCGGCCGGCCTCGGCTTCGAGGCGGTTCCCCGGGCCGGCGTCCTCGTGGATACCTCCGGGGCCCGGGTGGGCGAGCACGCGGGCCACTTCCGCTACACGATCGGCCAGCGTCGCGGCATCGGCGTCGCCGCGACCGAGCGCCTGTACGTTCTCGAGGTCGACGCCCGGGAGAATCGCGTCGTGGTCGGGCCCGAGGCCGCGCTCGCGGGGCGGAGCGCCCTCCTCGCGGACGTGCGGCTCTCGGCCGCGGCGCCTCCGGGGCCGTTTCGCGCCGGCGTCCGCATTCGACACCGGGCCCCCGAAACGCCGGCGACCGTCACGCCGGGCCCCGGCGCGACCGCCCGAGTCGACTTCGACTCGCCGGTCCGAGCCGTGTCCCCGGGACAGTCGTGTGTCTTTTACGAGGGAGACCTGGTGCTCGGCGGGGGAGTGATCCGAGGCCGCGGAGACGAGGCCGTCTAGTTCGTCTTCGTGTCCGTCGTTTCCGGCACGGGCGCCGCACCGAACTCCGACCGGATCTCGCCGTACGCGCGCTCGTAGATCGAGACGTTTTCCTGGAGGGCGCGGAGGAGCTGCTTCGCGTGAAAGGGAGTCGTGAGCACGCGGCTCAACACCTTCACGTCGGGGCGTCCCGGAACGGCGCGGCCGAAGTCGAAGACGAACTCGGTCGGATTGTGCAGGATGTTCGCGAAGTTCACGTACTGACCCTGCGCGGTCGCCTCGTCGATCGTGAGCTTCACGGGAATGGCCTTCGGGTCGGTCATGGAGCGCCTCCGGGGCGGGAGTCTATCCCCGCGCATCGGGTAAACTGTTCGACGATGCGCTCGTTCCGGCTCGCCGCCGCTCCCGCGCTCGTTCTCCTCTTCGAATCGGGCCCGGCCGCCGCGCAGACCGGGCCCGTGCGTTCGGACCGCACCCTGTTCCCGAACAACCCGCTGGCGAACCCGCTCGTCGCGGACGGCGACCGGCTGTACAGGCAGCGCCAGGACGGGCGGCTCGGCGTCAAGGCGAGCGTCGGCCCGATCAACGAGGCGATCTCCGCGTACGACCGCGCGTCCGAGGCCCGCGATCTCGTCGAGGCGCGCTGGAAGCTGGCGCGCGCCCTCTACTTCAAGGGCGTCTACTGCGGCCTCGATCCCGATCAGCGCAAGGCCGTCTTCGTCAAGGCCCGACGGGTGTCGGAGGACGCGATCGGCATCCTCAACCACAGTCTCGAGGACAAGGGGGTCAAGGGCATTCTCGATCTGACCCCGGAGCTGCTCGCGGGCAAGCTCCAGGATCGGACTGACGCGGCGCCGACCTTCTTCTGGGCCGCGGCGGCCTGGGGACAGTGGGCGCTGTCCGTGGGCAAGGTCGAAGCCGCCAAGACCGGAGCCATCGACAAGGTCCGCGAATACGCCCTCACGGTCATCGCCCTCGATCCGACGTTCGAGGAAGGCGGCGGCTACCGCATCCTCGGACGCTTGAACGACGAGGCGCCCTGGATCCCGTTCATCACCAGCTGGGTCTCGCGCGAGGAGGCGCTCAAGTCCCTGCGCCTGGCGGTGCAGACCGACCCGCGCAACATCGCCAACCGCCACTACCTGGCGGAGGCGCTCTCGAAGGGAGACGCCGCGGAGAAGGCGGAAGCGGTGACGCTCGAGGAAGCCGTCGTCGCGGAGTCGCCCTCGCCGCTCCACCTCATTGAGGATCTCACCGTCCAGGACGCGGCTCGAGCGAACCTCGCGGCCTGGAAGAAAGCCGCGTAGCTCCCGGCCGCCGCGGCAGGGCGCGCAACAGTTTCGCGGCAGACTCGCCCGTCACCGGATGCCTCCAGCCCGGCGCGAGCTCGGCGAGGGGCGCGAGCACGAAGCGGCGTTCGGCAAGGCGCGGGTGCGGAAGGATCGGATCGGGCCGCGTTCTCCGGAGGCCTTCGACGTCGAGCACGTCGACGTCGATCTCGCGCGGCCCGTTTCGAAAGCTCGGGGAGCGGCCAACGACCCTCTCGACCCGCTTCGCCAGCGCGAGCAGGCGGGCCGGGCTGCCCCTCCACGCGATCGCGGCGACCAGGTTCCAGAACGGAGGTTGCCGGACGAAGCCGACGGGGTCCGTTCGGTAGAAGGACGATGTCGCGAGAATCGGCGCCACGCGCGAGATCTCGGCGAGCGCCCGTTCGATGTGGGCCCGGCGGTCTCCGAGGTTGGAACCGAGCCCGAGGAGAGCGAGCCGGGCCGGGGCGGCCCGCTCAGTAGACTTCGTCTTCCTCTTCTTCGGCCTCGGCCGCGTCTTCGCCTTCTTCGAGCTCGTCGTCGTCGAGATCGCTCTCCTCGGGTTCCGCCGGAGTCTCTTCACCGAACTCCGGAGGGTTCTCGTCCGGGATGGTCTCCATGAGCATCGAGCGGCGCGGCGGACGGGGCGCCGGAGGCGGCGCGTCGTCGGACTTGGCGTTCTTCTGGTTGGCTCCGCACTTGGGACACAACGGCTCGGGCTTGCCGAGGTTGTAAAACTTCGTGTGGCAGTTGAAACAATCGTACTTCTTGCCGAGATCGGGCATTTCCCCCTCGAAAGGCGGCCAAACCTAGCACGCGTGTTTTCAGGGGTCAACAGATTCGGCTAAGATCCGGCGCGATGCAAAAACCCCCCTCGATCCTCGCTCGCCTCGGCCTCGCCGGCCTCCTTCTCGCCGTCGCCGCTTCGGCGCAGGCGCAATTCCCCTGGGTCGGAGCCCGCCAGACAGGCATGGGAGGCGCGACGGTCGCCGCCGTCGACGACGCCACCGCGGCCTGGGTGAATCCGGCGGCGCTGGCCAGCCAGAAGGGCCTGTCCTTCGCCGTCTTCGCCGGGGGCGTCGCTCAGAACCGGAACAATCTGGTGGGCACCATCGTCGACCTCGGCGATCTGCCCTATGACGAGATCATCGCCGGCGAACGGCCCGAGCTCATCCCCGTCTTTCTCCTCGGCGTCGCGAACCTCGCCCGGCCCGGCACCAGCGTCGTCTTCTCGGGATCCGCGGGCCTCATCGCGACCTGGAACGGATTCGCCCTGTCCATCGGAACGATTCCGTCGGCGGGCATCTATCCGGTCTTCGACCTCCAGCACATCGTCCCGGGCGGGGGCCCCGACAACGGCCTCGCGTTCAACGAAACCGGTCTCTACCTCGCCGGGCTCAACGGGCGGGAGGCGCGGGTCGCGTACGGCCTGGGGCTGCTCTCCGGGGCGGTGGAGGTCGGCGGGGCGTTCCGATTCGTTTCGGGGGTCACGTATTTCGGGAGCTGCCGACTTCTCGACGAGGACTGCCTGGACGGCAACCTCGGCGACCTCATCCAGGACGCCTTCGATCAGAACGCCGTGACCTCGACGAACGTGACGTTCGACCTCGGGGCCCGCGTGAACCTGGGGATCCTGAAGCTCGGGATCGTCGGGACGTCGATCTCGCAGCCCGATTTCGAGGTGGCCGACGTGGTCGGAAGTCCGGGATCGGTGCCTCTGGCCCGGCAGTTCCGCGGGGGAGCCTCGGTCCACGTGCTGTCTTTTCTGACGCTCGCGGCCGACGGCGACATCATCCCGAGCGACACGCTCGCCCCGGGGGTCCAGAGCCAGCAGCTCTCGCTCGGCGCCGAATTCGCCATCCCGCTCTTTTCGTTCCGCGGCGGCGCGGCCTACGACTTCAAGGCGTCCGATCCGACGTGGGCTTACACGCTCGGCATCGGCTTCGGGATCCCGGTCATTTCGATCGACGCCGCAGTGGTCTGGGGCCCGACCGGCGGCTTCAACATCGAGAACCCGGACCGCGAGGCGCTGGGCGGCTCGGCGACGGTGCGCCTCCGCTTCTAAGCAAAGTCCGTTTGTTCGAGCTGCTCGCGCGCGACTCCGCGTCCTCGTCTCGGCGGGGCCGGCTGCGGACGGCCCACGCGGAAATCGAGACGCCCTGCTTCATGCCGGTCGGCACGCGCGGCGCCGTCAAGGGCGTCGCCTTCGACTGGCTGGAGGCGTGGGACTGCCGCGTCGTCCTCGCCAACACCTACCACCTCATGGCGAGACCGGGCCTCGCGACGATCGAGAAGGCCGGCGGCCTCCATGCGTACATGGGCTGGCCGCGGGCGATCCTCACGGACTCCGGCGGCTTCCAGGTGATGAGCCTCGCGGCGCGCCGCCGGGTGACGGAGGAGGGCGTGGAGTTTCGCTCGCCCGAGGACGGAACGAAGCACTTCCTGACGCCCGAGCGGGCGATGGAGCTGCAGTCGACCTTCGGAGTGGACGTGGCGATGGCCCTCGACGTCTGTCCGCCGTTTCCGGCCGAGCGCGCGGAGGTCGAGGAGGCCTGCCGCCGGACCCTCGCCTGGGCCGAGCGCTGCCGGCGCGCGTACGCGGGCCCGGGTCTCCTCTTCGGCATCGTGCAGGGCGGAACGCACGAGGACCTCCGGCGGCGCTCCGCCGAGGACCTCCGGGCGCTCGACTTTCCGGGATACGCGGTCGGCGGCGTCGCCGTCGGCGAGTCGAAGGAGGCCATTCGCGAGGTCACCGAACGCACCGCGGCGCTCCTGCCGGAGGAGAAGCCGCGCTACCTCATGGGAGTCGGGACACCCGCGGACCTTCTGGCCTCGGTGCGCGCGGGGATCGACCTCTTCGACTGCGTCCTCCCGACGCGCAACGGGCGCATGGGTCACGCCTACACGAGCCGCGGGGAAGTCGCGATCAAGCACGAGCGCTTCAAGGAAGACCTCTCGCCTCTCGACCCGGACTGCGGCTGCCCGGTCTGCCGGCGGCACAGCCGGGCGTATCTGCGAAATCTCTTCGTTCTGAAGGACTTTTCGGCGCCGATGCTGCTGTCGATGCACAACGTCCACTTCTATCTGGAGTGGATGCGCGCCATTCGCGCCGCCCTCGAGACCGGCGGGCTCGCAACTCTGGCAGCTCCGCCCGAGGAAAAGATCCCGGATGGAGCTTGAATCGTTGAACCCTCGGACACCGTGCGATAGTTGCTCATAACGAAGAGGGGAAGCCATCGTGAAGCTGAACGTGAACGGCAAACTGCACGAGTTCGATGCGTCTCCCGACATGCCGCTGCTCTGGGTCCTGCGCGATCTGCTCGGTTTGACGGGGACCAAGTACGGCTGCGGCATGGCGCAGTGCGGCGCCTGCACGGTCCACCTCGACGGAAGCGCGTATCGATCGTGTGTGCTGCCGGTCTCGGAAGTCGAGGGACGCGCGGTCACGACGATCGAGGGCCTCGGGACCGGCGCGGCCGGGCTCCATCCGGTGCAGCGCGCATGGATCGAAGCCGACGTCGTGCAGTGCGGCTACTGCCAGCCAGGGCAGATCATGGCGGCGGCCGCCCTTCTCAAGATCGTTCCGAAGCCGACCGACGGCGACATCGACGCGGCGCTCTCGGCGAGCCTCTGCCGCTGCGGAACCTACCAGCGCATTCGCGAGGCCGTCCACATCGCCGCGGGCCAGGCTCCGGCGGGAGGCAAGGCGTGAGCCCGCGAGGCGGTCTTTCGCGCCGGCGGTTCCTGAAGACCTCTTCGGGGCTCGTCATCGGGTTCGTCGTGGCCCCGAAGGGCCGGCTCTTCGCTCAGGCGGCGGGTGCGGCCCCGTCGCTTCCGCCGCCGAACGCGTTTCTCCGGATCGGCGACGACGAGACCGTGACCGTGCTCCTCGCCCACTCGGAGATGGGGCAGGGGATCTGGACGACGCTGCCCATGATGGTCGCCGAGGAGCTCGGCTGCGACTGGTCGAAGATCCGCGTCGAGAACGCGCCCGCGGCCCCGGTCTACGCCCACCCGGCGTACGGAGCGCAGATGACGGGCGGGTCGACGTCGACGTGGTCGGAGCTCGATCGCTATCGGCAGGTGGGAGCGATGGCCCGGGAGATGCTCGTGGCGGCCGCGGCCGCGCAGTGGAAGATCTCTCCGGCCGAGTGCCGCGCCGAAAATGGCTTCGTCGTCGCCGGCAGCCGCCGGGCGTCCTACGGCTCACTCGCCCGGGCCGCTCAGGCGCAGAAGCCTCCGGCGTCGGTCCGCCTCAAGGATCGAAAGGACTGGACGATCCTCGGCAAGCCGACGAAGCGTCTCGACTCGCCGCAGAAGGTGACCGGAACGGCCGAGTTCGGAATCGACGTGAAGGTTCCGGGCATGAAGACCGTCCTCGTGGCCCGCGCGCCCGTATTCGGCGGAAAGGTCCGGAGCTTTCGCGCCGAGAAGGCCAGGGCCGTCCCGGGGGTGCGCGCGGTCGTTCAGGTCCCCTCGGGAGTCGCCGTCGTTGCGGACCACTTCTGGGCGGCGAAGCTCGGTCGGGAGGCCCTCGAGGTCGACTGGGATGCGGGCGCCGGGGCTTCGCTCCAGAGCCCGGCGATGGCCGCCGACTATCGCGCGATGGCGGCAAAGAGGGCCTCAAGGCGGCCGCCGCCGGCGACGTGGACAGGGCCCTCGCATCCTCCGCCAGTCGCGTCGAGGCCGAGTACGCGTTCCCGTTCCTCGCGCACGCGACGATGGAGCCGCATGAACTGCGCCGTGACGCCTCGGCGATGGCGTGTGCGAGATCTGGACGGGGACGCAGTTCCAGACCGGCGACCAGGCGCACGCGGCGAAAATCGCCGGGCTTCGAGCCCGAGCAGGTCCGGCTGCACACGACGTTTCTGGGCGGCGGGTTCGGCCGCCGCGCCACGCCGACGAACGACTTCGTGGCGGAGGCCGTGCACGTGGCCAAGGCGGCCGGCGTGCCGGTCAAGGTCGTCTGGACCCGCGAGGACGACATGCGCGGCGGCTACTACCGCCCGATGTGGGCGCACAAGGTCTCCGTCGGGCTCGGAGCGCGATGGAATGCCGGCCGCGTGGAAGCAGCAGATCGTCGGCCAGTCGATCCTCGAAGGCACGCCCTTCGCGGCGATGATCAAGGACGGGATCGACGAGACGTCGGTCGAGGGCGTGGCCGACTCGCCCTACGTCCGGGCCACGCCGCATCACTTCGTCGGCCTGCACTCTCCGAAGTCACCGGTTCCCGTCCTGTGGTGGCGCTCGGTCGGCCACACGCACACGGCGTACGTCATGGAGACGCTCGTCGACGAGCTCGCGGCACGCGGCGAAGCAGTCGCCCGCGGACTACCGCCGCAAGCTGTTCGCAAAGTCCCCGAGACATCTCGGCGTGATGGAGCTCGCCCTGGCGAAGGCGGGCGCGCCGCCGCCGAAGGGCCAGTTTCGCGGCCTCGCCGTCCACCACTCCTTCGAGAGCTATGTCGCGGAGATCGCGGACGTCTCGATCGAGAGCGGGCGAATCCGCGTGCACCGCGTCGTCGCGGCGATCGATTGCGGCATCTGCATCAACCCGGCGGGCGTGAGAGCCCAGATCGAGTCCGGGATCGTCTTCGGCCTCTCCGCCGCGCTCTACGGGCGAGTCACGCTGAAGGACGGCCGCGTGGAGCAGTCCAACTTCCACGACTACCCGATCCTGCGGATGAACGAAATGCCGCAGATCGAGGTGCACATCGTCGACAGCAACGAGAAGTCGGGCGGCGTCGGCGAACCGGGGACGCCGCCGATCGCGCCGGCCGTCGCCAACGCCCTTTCTTCGGCCACGGGAAAGCCCTTCCGCGAGCTTCCCCTGAGGCTGGCATGAGGCGCGCCGCTCTCGTTCTGCTCGCCCTCGGAATCGCGATCGCGGCGGTCTCGCGCCCGGCGCCTCCGGCGCCTTCCGAGCCGGAAGGCCTGGCGGCCTTCGCGACGGTCCAGAAAGTCCTGCAGCATCCGCGTTGTCAGAACTGCCACATCCCGGGCGACGCTCCGCTCCAGTTCGACGCGGGGATCCCGCACCAGCAGAACGTCCTCCGCGGCCGGGATGGGAAGGGGGCGGCCGGTCTGCCCTGCGCGACCTGTCATGCGTCGGCCAACCCGCCGGCGGCGTATGGCGCGAACATGCCTCCCGGCGCGCCGAACTGGCATCTGCCGCCGGACAACCAGAAGATGGTCTTCATCGGGCTCTCGGCCGGCGACCTCTGCCGGACGGTCAAGGATCCGAAAAAGAACGGGGGCAAGGACTTCGCCGCGCTGGATCACCACGTCGCCGAAGACGGTCTCGTGCTCTGGGGGTGGAAACCGGGCGCCGGGCGCGACGCGGTATCCGTGCCGCACGCGGAGTTCGTCGCGAGCTGGCGGACGTGGGTCGCCGCCGGCGCTCCCTGCCCGGCTCCCTAGCCTCCGGCTGCCCGGGAGATAACATCGGCCTCGCGCTTCCGGAGGTCGCCCTGGAAATTCCGTTCACCCCCCTGGAGTTCGCGCGGCGGACGCGGCGCCTCTACGCCGGGCGCGAGGCGGTGGTCGACGGCGAGCGGCGCTTCACCTACGCCGAGTTCTTCGAGCGCTGCGACCGCTTCTCCGCGTTCCTTCAGCGTCTCGGGGTCGGGCCGGGGGACCGCGTCGCGACGATCGCGTCGAACTCGCTCGGGCACCTCGAGGCCTTCTACGCGGTGCCCCAGATCGGCGCCGTGCTCGTTCCGATCAACTACCGGCTGACGGCCGACGACGTCGCCTACATCCTGGAGCACAGCGGCGCCCGCGTCGTCTGCGCCTACGCGGATGCGATCGAGCGCGTCGACGCCGTTCGTTCGAGGATCCCGACGCTCGAACGCCTCGTGTCCTTCGACGGGGCGCGGCCGGGGTGGCTCGACGCCGAGGCGGAGATCGCCGGCTGCCCGCCCGTGTTCGACCGGCCGCCGATCGGGGAGGGCGATCTGCTCTCGATCAACTACACGAGCGGAACGACGGCGCGTCCCAAGGGCGTGATGATCACGCACCGCAACGCCTGGACGAACGTCGTCGGCACGCTGCTCCATCATCCGATGAGCGTCGCGGATCGCTACCTCTGGACCCTGCCCATGTTCCACGCGAACGGGTGGACGTTCGTCTGGACGGTGACCGCGGCGGGAGCGGCGCACATCTGCCTGCCGAAGGTGGAGCCCTCGGCCGTCTTCGATCTCGTCGCGCGCGAGTCCGTGACGATGCTCTGCGCCGCGCCGACCGTGCTGATCGGCATCGCCGGCGCGCCCGAGAGCCTGCGGCGCGGTGCGCGGCGCGGCGTCCGCGTCCTGACCGCCGGGGCGCCGCCGGCCGCGGCCACGATCGAGCGCGTCGAGGGCGAGCTCGGCTGGAAAATCACACAGGTGTACGGCCTCACGGAAACCTCGCCGTTCATCACCATCTGCGAGGAGCGGCCGGAGGACGCGGCCCTCGATCCCGCCGGCCGCGCCACCGTCAAGGCGATGCAGGGTGTCGAGCTCCTGACCTCGGGCGAAGTGCGTGTCGTCGACGAAGAGGGCCGCGAAGTGCCGCGCGACGGGACGGCGCTCGGCGAGATCGTGGCCCGCGGCAACGTCGTGATGGAGGGGTACTACCGGGACCCGGAGGCGACCGCGAAGGCGATGCGGGGCGGCTGGTTCCACAGCGGCGACGCCGCCGTCGTGCATCCCGACGGCTACATCGAGATCCGCGACCGCTTCAAGGACGTGATCATCAGCGGAGGGGAGAACGTGTCGTCCATCGAAGTGGAAGGCGTCCTGCTCCACCACCCCGAGGTCCAGGAGGCGGCCGTGGTCGGCCTGCCGCACGAGACCTGGGGCGAGGCCCCGCACGCCTTCGTCGTCCGCTGCGCCGGCGCCCGCGTGACCGAGGAGGAGCTCCGGGCGTTCGCGCGCGAGCGGCTCGCCGGGTTCAAGTCCCCCAAGGGCGTGACCTTCGTCGACGAGCTGCCGAAGACGGCGACGGGGAAGGTCCAGAAGTACGTGCTGCGCGGCGGCCGGGCGGCGATCGTGAGGCAGTGACGCTCAGCCGCCGACGCGGACCAGAACCTCGTCGAGGCCTTTCTTTGCAATGACGGGGACGCTGGCGTCCGCGGCGGGATAGCCGACCGGCACGAGCAGGTACGGCTTCTCGTGCGCGGGCCGGCCGAGGATGGCGTTGAGGAACCCCATCGGCGAGGGCGTGTGCGTGAGTGTGGCGAGGCCCGAGAAGTGCAGCGCCGCGAGGAGGAATCCGCAGGCGATGCCGACCGACTCGGCGACGTAGTAGTTCTTGCGCTTCGAGACGGTTCCGTCGTCGACGCCGCCCGAAGGCGGGCCGGGCTCCCAGTCCATCCGAAAGACCGCGATGAGGTACGGAGCGGTCTCGAGAAACGGCTTGTGCCAGTCCGTGCCGAGCGGCGCCAGCGCCTCGAGCCATTCCTCCGGCATGCGGCGCTCGTAGCTCTCCTTCTCTTCGGCTTCGGCGGCCGCGCGGATCGCGCTCTTGACGGCGGGGTCGCCGACGACGACGAAGCGCCAGGGCTGACGGTTGGCTCCGGAGGGCGCGAGGGACGCGGCGCGCACGGCATTCTCGATCAAAGAAAACGGCACGGGCTCGGGCGAGAAGTCGCGGACGGTGCGGCGGGCCGCGATGCGCGAAAGGAACTCCGTGGAACGGCGGGTCATCTCCTCCGGCGGCACGCGCTCGAAGGCCAGCGGCTCGAAACGGGGTGGCGTACGCATGACGCTGTTATAGCCTGCCGCGCATGAAAAAGACCGGCCTCGCTCTCGCCCTCGCTCTGGTGTTCGTCGTCGCCGCATCGGCGGGCGCGGCCGAAACCCTGCACGAGCGCGCGATGCGCCTCCACAAGAGCGCGATCGTCGTCGACACGCACGAGGATGTTCCCGAGGAGCTCGAGACGCGCTGGAAGGACCTCGGCGTGCGCAACACCACCGGCCACATCGACATCCCGCGCTGGCGCGAAGGGGGAGTCACGGCGCCGTTCCTCGCGGCCTACGTCAGCGCGGACTATGCGAAGGACGGAGGGTCGACGAAGAAAGCGATGGAGTCCATCGACCTGATCCATCGGATCGTCGAGAAGCACCCGAAGGATCTGGTCTTCAGCGACTCGGTCGCGGGCATCCGCCAGGCCAAGAAGGACGGCAAGATCGCGGTTCTCATCGGCATCGAGGGCGGCCACGCCATCGAGGACTCGCTCGGCGCGCTCTCGTCCTTCCACCGTCTCGGCGTGCGGTACATGACGCTGACGCACACGAACACGAACAACTGGGCGGACTCCTCCGGAAACTTCTTCCGCATCGGATTCGATCCGAAGACGTATGCCGTGCACGACGGCCTGACCGACTTCGGCCGCGAGGTCGTCCTGGAGATGAACCGGATCGGGATGCTCGTCGACGTCTCGCACGTCTCCGACAAGACGATGGCGGACGTTCTCGCCGTCTCGAAGGCGCCGGTCTTCGCGTCGCATTCCTCCTGCCGGGCGCTCTCGAGAATCCCGCGCAACATGACGGACGAGCAGATCCAGGCGGTGGCGGCCGGAGGCGGCGTCGTCATGGTCAACGTCTCGACGCTCTTTCTGGATCAGAAGTCGGTCGACGCGTACCTCGCGGCGCGCAAGGCGCTCGAGCCGGAGGTGCTGGCCGCCCGGGAGCGGCTGAAGAACGACCCGAAGGCCGCGGCGGCCGAGGTGCGGAAGATCCGCAAGAAGATCCAATATCCCGACGCCGACTGGACGAAGGCGGCGGATCACATCGAGCGCGTCCTGAAGCTCGGCGGCCCGCACGCGGCCGGGCTCGGCACCGACTTCGACGGCATCGACGATCCGCCGGCGGGTCTCGAAGACGTCTCGAAGCTTCCGAAGCTGACCGAGGAGCTCCTGCGGCGCGGGCACTCGGAGGAGGTCGTCCGCGGGGTCCTCGGCGAGAACTTCCTGCGGTTCTGGGACCGGGCCGACGCCGCGCGCAAGACGATGCCGGCGAGAACCGAGCCCTTCGCCTTCTCGAAACCGACGTCGGAGACACCATGAGCGCGAACGGCAGAAACGGGGGCCTGTCGGGCGCGGTCGTCGTCGGCCTCTGCGCCCTGGTCGGGCTGTCGATCGCGGGCTTCTTCATCGGCCGGGGGACCGAGCGGCTGCGTTCGGCCGTCCGCACGGTGACGGTCAAAGGCCTCGTCGAGAAGGAGGTCAAGTCCGACCGCGCGATCTGGACGCTGAACCTTCGGCGCGCCAGCGCGGACCTCAAGGACGCGGAGGCCAAGATCGCCGCCGATCGCGAAGCGGCGCTCGCGTTTCTGAAGAAGCAGGGCTTCGAGGATGCGGAGATCGAGCGGGCGCCGATCCGGACCATCGACAAGCTCGCGCGGGAGTACGGCCAGCCGCAGGCGGGCGACCCGCTGCGCTACATCCTGACGTCGTCGCTGGTGGTCACCACGCCGAAAGTCGATCTCGTGCGCTCCTCGCTGGGCTCGACCGACCAGCTCCTCAAGTCGGGGGTCGTTCTGGATGGCGGGGAGGGCGGCGGAGGCCCGGCCAACCCGCGTTTCGTCGTGTCGGCGTTCAACGACCTCCGCCCGCAGCTGCTCGCCGAGGCCACGAAGAACGCCCGGGAGATGGCCCAGCAGTTCGCGGCCGACTCCGGCGCCCGCGTCGGCAGCATCCGGTCGGCCAACCAGGGGCAGATCCAGATCTTCGGCACCGACGGCAACGACGAGTCGGGCACCTTCTCGCCGACGAGCACGGTCCAGAAGAAAATCCGGGTGGTCAGCACGTTCGAGTTCGCGCTCGAGTGACGGTTGATATGATGCGCCGGCTATGCTGACTTCACTGCTTCAGGCGGCCCCGGCTCCAGGCCCTGGCGGCGCGGCGGGAGGGCTCATGCAGTTCCTCCCGATGATCTTCATCTTCGTCATCTTCTACTTCCTTCTCATCGCTCCGATGCGCAAGAAGCAGAAGAAGGCCCAGGAGATGCTCTCGAAGCTCAAGAAGGGCGACGAGGTCATCACCGGCGGCGGCATCTACGGCCGGATCACGGCTCTCGACGACGAGCGAGGCTTCGTGATCCTCCAGATCGCCGACAACACGAAGATCAAGGTGTCCCGCTCCGCGATCGCGGGACTCGCCGGCGGCCCCGAGCCCGAGATAACTTCAAGCACGACAGCCACTTAGTCGGGAGACGGGCGGTCGCCACCGTTCCCTCTCTCGTCGGCGACGTCGAGTCGCCGCTGAAAGTGACAGCTGACAGCTTTCCCTGTACACTGCGCCGTTCTTTTTTTCCGGAATCGGAGGAGACTTGGGTAAGAAGCTTCGCTGGCGCGTCCTTCTGATCGTCCTCGTGATCGTGGGCGCGATCGCCGGCTACGTGTTCTCGGGATACCAGCACGCGAAAAAGGAGTGGACCGGGCCGGGTGGGCCGCCGCTCCGCGACGCCTTGAAGAAGGCGATCAAGCTCGGCCTCGACCTGCGGGGCGGCATCCACCTCGTCCTGCAGGTCAACACGGCCGACGCGGTGAAGGCCGAGCGCGACGACGCTCTCGAGACGCTCCAGCGCGAAGCGAAGGACGCGGGGCTCGGCGCCGCGGAGCTGCCGACGGATACGTCCTTCGCCATCGCGGTCACGCCCCAGACCGATCAGGCCCGGGCTCGAGGACACCGTCAAGCGGTTCCTGCCCGACTGGGCGTACTCGACGGGTGGCGGCAAATGGACCTTCAGCCTGAAGGATCCGTCCCGCCGCGTGATCGAGGACAACGCGGTCGCGCAGGCCGTCGAGACCATCCGCAACCGCATCGACGAGTTCGGCGTGGCCGAGCCGCTGATTGCGCGCCAGGGCAAGGACCGCATCCTCGTCCAGCTTCCCGGGATCGACGATCCCAGGCGGGTCAAGGACCTGATCAAGAACACGGCGTTCCTCGAGCTTTCGCTGGTGGAATCGGGTCCGTCGACCGAGGAGGCGCTGCGGGCGCAGTACTCGGGTGGCGAGCACAAGATCGTCGAGTCGAAGACGGTGGCGGGCACGCGGGAGCGCACCTTCTACGCGGTGAAGAAGCAGGCGGTGATCACGGGCCGCGACCTCAAGAACGCCCGCCCCGCGCAGGGCCAGTTCGGCTCGCACTCGGTGTCCTTCTTTCTCACGGCCGCGGGTTCGCAGAAATTCGGCACCGCGACCGGCGCGAACATCGGCAAACAGCTCGCGATCGTCCTCGACAACCGGGTGCAGTCGGCGCCGAGCATCAAGGACCGGATCACCGAGCAGGGGGTCATCGAGGGTTCGTTCACGGCCGAGGAGGCCAACGACCTGGCGCTCGTCCTGCGGGCCGGCGCGCTGCCGGCCGGACTGACCTATCTCGAGGAGCGGACCGTCGGGCCGTCGCTCGGCCTCGACTCGATCAAGAAGGGGATCACGGCCTCGGTCGTCGGCGCGATCCTCGTCTTCGTGGCGATCGCGCTGTACTACCGCCGGGCCGGCTGGAACGCGATCTTCGCGCTCATCCTGAACGCGCTCTTCCTCGCGGCGGCCATGGCCATGTTCGAGGCCACGCTGACGCTGCCGGGGATCGCCGGGTTCATCCTCACGATCGGCATGGCGGTCGACTCGAACGTCCTCGTCTTCGAGCGCATCCGCGAAGAGCTCCGCGCCGGCCGAGCGCCCAAGGCGGCCATCGAGAATGGTTTCTCGAAGGCGTGGTCGACGATCATCGATACGCACGCGACGGTCGTCATCTCGGCGCTCTTCCTCCTGCAGTTCGGGACCGGCCCCGTCAAGGGCTTCGCGGTCACGCTCATCATCGGTCTGCTCATCTCCATGTTCACGGCGGTCTTCGTGTCCCATACGGTCTTCGAGCTCGAGTACGGGCGCCGCCAGCACATCGACACGATTTCGATCTAGAAAGCCGAGACGTCATGGAGCTTTTTCGTCAGACCAACATCGACTTTCTCAAGTACAAGTGGTGGGCGATCCTCGCCTCGTGGGCGCTCATCGCGGTGGGTGTCTTCACGGTCTTCATCCAGAAGGGCCTGAAGTTCGGGATCGACTTCTCGGGCGGAACGGCGATCGCCATCCGGCTGGCCGAGCGCCCCGACATCGACAAGATGCGCCGGGTCCTGGACGGCGCCGGCCTCGGCGAGATCGGCATCCAGCGCTACGAGGAAGCCGAGAAGAACTCGGTCCTCATCCGCGTGCAGCAGCAGGCCACCGAGGGGCGCGACGTCACCGGCGAGGTGCTCAAGGTGCTGCGAGAGGGGCTGCAGGCCGAGACCGATCCGAACAAGATCGACATCAACACCGAAGGCCGGGCGACGCTCGGCGTCCGCCTCGCCGCGGCTGATCCGGACCAGGTGGCCGGCAAGCCCGACGTCCAACCCGCCGAGTACTACACGCAGGCGGCGGAGAAGGTGATCGCGCGGCGCTCGGAGCTCGGTCTCTTCCGCGCCCCCGCGGACGTCGAGTCGGTCCCCGGCATCTCCGACGCCGTCAAGGCATGGGTCAAGGCCAACACCGTGTCCGGTCCGTTCGTGCTGCTTTCGGCCGAAAACGTCGGGCCCCAGGTCGGCGCGGACCTCCAGAAGAAGGCTCTCCAGGCGATCATCTGGTCGACGATCGGCATGCTCGCCTATATTGCGTTCCGCTTCCGGTCGATCCCCTTCGGCGTGGGCGCGATCGTGGCCCTCGTGCACGACACGCTCATCACCGTGGGCCTGCTCGCCCTTTTCGGGCGCGAGTTCAACCTCGTCGTCGTGGCGGCACTCCTGACTCTCATCGGCTACTCCGTCAACGACACCGTGGTCGTCTACGACCGGGTGCGCGAGAACATGAAGACACCCAAGAAGGAGCCCCTCGACGTCGTCATCAACCGCTCGATCAACCAGACGCTCTCCCGGACGATCCTGACGGCCGGCGCGACGTTCCTCGTCGTCCTCGCCCTCTTCTTCCTGGGAGGCGAGGTGCTCAACACTTTCGCACTCACGCTGATCATCGGCATCCTCATCGGGACGTACTCCTCGATCTACGTCGCCGCGGCCATCGTCGTCATCTGGAACGACTGGAAGAAGCGCCGCAAGCTCGCCGTGGTCCCGGCTCCGGCGAAGGTCGAGCCGCCGCCGGCGCAGCCGGTCGCGCCCCAGGGCAAGAAGAAGCAGAAGGGGCGCTGACGAGAAAGTCGAGGGTCAAGGGTCTAGGGTCGAGGGTTTGAACGCGATGTCCTGACGACCCTCGACTCTGGACTTTTCCCCCGCTACCCTTAAGCCGTGATCCACTTCGAGGAAATCCTCGAAAAGGTCGAGGCCTACAACCCGAACTCGGACCAGGAGCTCCTGCGGCGGGCCTATGTGTTCTCGGGCCTCGAGCACAAGGGGCAGGTCCGCCGGTCGGGGGAGCCCTACCTCGTCCACCCGCTCAACGTGGCCTCGATCCTGGCCGACCTCAAGGCCGACGACGTCTCGATCGTCGTCGGTCTCCTCCACGACGTCCTCGAGGACACCCTCACGACCAAGCAGGCCATCTCCCAGCAATTCGGCGACGAGGTGGCCGAGCTCGTCGACGGCCTGACCAAGATCGGCAAGTTCTCCTACGTCTCCCGGGAAGAAGAGCAGGCGGAGACGTTCCGCAAGATGCTTCTGGCGATGATCTCGGACCTTCGGGTGGTCCTGGTCAAGCTCGCCGACCGGCTTCACAACATGCGGACCCTGGGCTTCCTCCCCGAGGCGAAACGCCGGGAGATCGCCCGGGAGACGCTCGACATTTACGCCCCGATCGCCCACCGGCTCGGCATGGGAAGCGTGAAGGGGGAGCTCGAGGACCTCGCGTTCCTCTACCTCGAGCCGGAGGCGCACGAGCGCCTGTCGAGGGAAGTCGCCCGGCGGATGAAGGTCTCCGAGGCCATGATCGGGGACATCCGGAGGCGCATCGAGGCGCGCCTTTCGGACGCCGCCATCCCGGCCGAGGTCTCGGGCCGGATGAAGCGCTACTACTCGATCTTTCTGAAGATGAAACGCAACGGCATCGAGGTCGCGCAGCTCTACGACATCCTCGCGTTCCGCGTGGTCGTTCCCGAGACGCGCGACTGCTACGCCACGCTCGGCATGGTCCACCAGCTCTGGCGCCCGGTCCCCGGCCGGATCAAGGACTACGTCGCGATGCCCAAGCCCAACTTCTACCAGTCCCTCCACACGACGGTGATCGGCGAGACCGGCCAGCCCTTCGAGATCCAGATCCGCACGCGGGAGATGGACCTGATCGCCGAGCGCGGGATCGCGGCCCACTGGAAGTACAAGGAGGGCCGGCTCGGCCCGCACGCCGACGACGCCCGTTTCCAGTGGCTCCGGCAGCTCGCCGACTGGCAGAGCGAGGTCTCCGATCCGCGCCAGTTCCTGACCTCCCTCAAGGTCGACCTCTACCCGGACGAGGTCTACACGTTCACGCCCAAGGGGGAGGTCTTCGCCTTCCCCCGCGGCGCCACGCCGATCGACTTCGCCTACCGGGTCCACACCGACGTCGGACACCGCTGCGTCGGCGCGCGGGTCAACGGCAAGCTCGTGCCGCTGCGGACACCGCTCCAGAGCGGGGACATCGTCGAGATCGTGACGGCGCCGGGCCAGACGCCCTCGCGCGACTGGCTCTCGTCGGTCGTCACGAGCCGCGCGCGCCACAAGATCCGGCACTTCATCCACGAGGAGGAGAAGCGGCAGGCGGTGGAGCTGGGACGCCGGCTTCTCGAGCGGGAGCTCAAGAAGTTCAAGCGCACGCTCAAGAAGCTCGGCGCCGACGGCAGCATGGCGCGGGAGCTCTCGCACTGGGGCTTTTCCCGGCCGGAAGACCTCTTCGCCGCGATCGGTTACGGGAAGCTCGCGCCCCGAAACGCGCTCGAGCGCTTCGTGACGGCCGAGGAGCTCGCGCGGCCGGAGGCCGAGAAGAAGGAGTCGGCCGTCTCCCGCGTCGTCCGCCGGATCCTGCCGTTCGGCGTGAAGGACATCGTCGTCGTGGGACACAACGACCTGCTCGCGGCTCTCGCCAAGTGCTGCAATCCCGTGCCGGGCGAGAAGATCATCGGTTACATCACCCGCGGGCGGGGCGTTTCGGTGCACTCCCAGAGCTGCCCGAACGTCCGAAACCTCCTCTACGATCCGGAGCGTCAGATCGACGTGGCCTGGGCGGGGGAGAAGCGGGCGTCCTATGCGATCGAGCTCGAGGTCTCCACGGAAGACCGGCCCGGTCTGCTCGCCGACGTGACCCGGGCGATCGCGGGCGAGGGCTCCAACATCCGGCGGATCGAGGCGCGTGTCGAAGAGACGAAAGACGCGTTCGTCACCGTCTCGCTCGAGACCTCGGACCTGAAGCAGCTCGAGAAAATCGTCGGAAGGATCCGCGCCATCCCGGGTGTCCGGGATGTCGTCCGCAAGTACAACGTGGCGAAGGCGAGCGAAGAAAGGTCTTAGGTCTTAGGTCAGAGGTCGTAGGAGGAGAACCTACGACCTGCCACCTACGACTTGGCGGCCACGGCGACGGCCTTGGCGTGGCGGCGCGGCATCGGCTTGGAGACCTTGCCTGACCGAATGCAGCGGGTGCAGGCGGACGCGCGACGGGAGACGCCGTCGACCATCGTGCGCACGCTCTTGAGGTTGATGTGCCACTTCCGGTTGGTGAGGTTGTGGGCGTGGCTGACGCGGTGCCCCGACATCGGCGTTTTTCCGCAGAAGTTGCAGTGCTGAGCCATGGGTCTCCTCGTTTGAGCCGCGGGGCCGAAAAAACCCGCGAAGCCTACACCGCTCCGGCGCGCGACGCAAGAAAGAACAGCTGGCCTTCCCTGCCCGAACCTGTCCGATCGGCTTAAGTCGTTGCCGTTTCGTGTGTTTCGTGGCTCCGAGTGCTTGACCACGGAATAACCTTTTGCTATTCTCGAAACCAGCCGAATAAGTCCAAGTTAAAGCCCGTAACCGTCTTTCTTTTTTCGGTAAGGCGCAGCGTGCTGTTTAAGAAGTCTAAGAACCTCGTGGGGCTGGATATCGGGTCCTCGGCGATCAAACTCGTCGAACTCAAGGACTCGAAGGGTGGAGGCTACCGTCTGGTGAAGACCGGCCTCGAGTCCCTCTCGCCCGAGGCGATCGTCGACGGGGCCATCATGGACTCCTCCCTGGTGGTCGACACGGTCAACCGGATCGTGTCCTCCCTCAACGTGCGGAATCCGGACTTCGGGACGTCCCTTTCGGGGCATTCCGTCATCATCAAGAAGATCTCGCTCCCGGCCATGTCCCCGGAGGAGCTCGCCGAGTCGATCCGCTGGGAGGCCGAGCAGTACGTCCCCTTCGACATCAACGACGTCAACCTGGACTACGTCGTCCTCGAGTCGGGCGGCGGCGAGACGATGGACGTCCTGCTCGTGGCGGTCAAGAAGGACAAGATCGGCGACTACACGAGCGTCATCACGCAGGCGGGCAAGACGCCCGTGCTCGTGGACGTCGACGCCTTCGCCCTCCAGAACGCCTATGAGGCCAACTATCCGGTCGAGGTTGGCCGCGTCGTGGCCCTCGTGAACATCGGCGCCTCGGTCACCAACGTCAACATCCTGTCGGGCGCGAACACGATCTTCTGGCGGGACATCTCGTTCGGCGGGAACCAGTACACCGACGCCATCCAGAAGCAGCTCTCGCTGTCCTTCGATCTCGCGGAATCCCTCAAGAAGGGCGAGAAAGCCGGGGACCAGTCGATCCAGGACATCCTGCCGATCCTCCGGTCCGTCTCCGACGACCTCGCTCAGGAGCTCCAGAAAACCTTCGACTTCTTCCTCGCGACGACCTCGACGGAGAGGATCGACCAGATCTTCATCTCCGGGGGCTCCTCGCGGGTCGTCAACCTGGATTCCCAGCTCAAGGAGCGGTTCAACATTCCGGTGGAGATCCTGAACCCGTTCCGCCAGATCGACATCGCGGGCGTCTCGGTCTCGGGTGAGTGGCTGACGGAGAACGCTCCCAGTCTGGCCGTCGCCGTGGGGCTCGCGATCCGGCACGTCGGGGACGAAGCGGCTTGATCAGGATCAACCTCCTCACCGAGGCCAGGGCGGCGGCCGCCAAGAAGAAGGGGCCGGCCCTTCCGACGGGAGCCAAGCTCAACAACCTGCTCCTCATCGGCGGACTGGCCCTCGGCCTGATCTACGTCGGCACGATGTTTCTCGTCCTGCACAACCGCAACCGGAAGCTGGACACGGAGATCGGCCAGGCCAGGGAAGAGGTGGCCCGCCTGAAGTCCATCATCGACGAGGTGAAGGGCTACGAGGACAAGAAGCGCAGCCTCGAGGAAAAGATCTCCCTCATCAACAGCCTGAAGACGAACCAGAAGGGCCCCGTCCGCCTCATGGACGAGGTGTCCCGGGCGCTGCCCGACCTCGTCTGGCTGACCGACATGAACATGCAGGGCGACCAGCTGACGATGAAAGGGCGGACCCTCTCGCCCAACGCCGTGGCCACCTACCTCGAGAACCTGAAGAAGAGCCCTTACTTCGCCGAGCCGGTCTTCAAGAACCTGGGTCGCGAACCCGGGCCGCAGGGCATCTACGGGTGGGAAATGGCGGTCAAGTTCACCTTCGGGAAGCCGGCGCCGGGACAGCCCGGGGCCGCCACGACAGCCGGCGCGGCGCCGAAGCCGGGGGCATAGGCGATGGCAATGTTCGGCATCACCGTCGAAGATCGCCCGTGGTACTACGCCCTCGGGATCGGCATCTTCATCGCCGCCCTGCTCGCTGGCGCCGTCCACTGGTTCGTCTTCAAGCCCAAGCAGGCCGAGATCGCGGCCAAGAAGGTCGAGCTGGAGGGCCTCAAGCAGGAGATCGCGAAGGGGCGGGCGGCCGAACGCAAGCTCGCCCAGTTCCGCGAAGAGGTCAAGCGGCTCGAGCTCGAGCTCGCCAAGCTCCTCCAGATCCTGCCCTCCAAGCGCAACACCGAGGAGCTCATCAAGCGCATCGAGACCCTGACCCGCCAGGGCGACTTCACCCTGCTCAAGTTCACTCCCGGGGAGTTCATCCAGAAGGACTTCTACGCGGAATGGCCGATCGACATCCAGATCCAGGGCACGTACCACAACCTCGCCCTCTTCTTCGACCGGATGAGCCGCTTCTCGCGGATCGTCAACGTCGAAGACATGAGGATCGCCACGCTCGACAACGTGCCGGGCAAGTCCATCGCCGCGAACTTCGTCGCGAAGACGTTCATCTACACGGGCGAGGAGCCCGGAGCCCAGCCCGCCGGGGCCACGCCCCCGGGCCAGGCGCCGCCCGCCGGCCGCGCCGGAGCCAATGCGCAGTCGCTCAAGAAGCGGGCCGAAGGCGGAGGTGTCGAATGAGGCGCGCGCTCCTCGCGGTCGCGCTTCTGGTCCTCGGCGCCGCCGGCCTCTTCGGGCAGGCGCAGGCGCCCGCGACCACTCCGGCCGCCGGCCCGACGCCGGCTCCGCCGTCGGCCGTCATTGCGCCCGTGCCCGATTCGCCGGGGCAGAGCCTCATCGAGCAGGACGAGTCGGCGATGGCCGGCCGGGCCTACACCTACGATCCCGCGGGCCGGCGCGATCCGTTCCGCTCGCTTCTCGTGCGCGAGCAGAGCCGCGGCGGCCCCCAGCGTCCCCCCGGCATCGCCGGGATCTCGATCGACGATCTCATCGTCCATGGAATCTGGAAGACCAAGGCGGGTTACGTGGCCCAGATCCGGGCGACGGACAACAAGAGCTATCTGATTCGGGCCGGCGACCTGCTCTACGACGGCGAGGTCATCCGTGTCGGACCCAACGAAGTGTCCTTCCGGCAGAACCTCAACGATCCGCAGAGCGTGAAGCCGTTTCGGGAAGTGACCAAGCAGCTCAACGCGACGGTCAAGCAGTGATCCGGCAACTCCACGGGAAGCTTTTCCGCGCGACGGGAGGAATGATGCGAATGGCATTCAGAGCAACCGCGACGGCCACGGCGCTCGCGCTGTCCTGGACAGCGGCCGTGGGCTGCTCTTCAGGCGGCGGCAAGACAGGCTCGGCGGCCGACACGGCCGCGGCGGTCTCGACGGCGTCCGAAACGGCTCCGGCGGTCGCGACCTCGCCCGCCGCGACGGCGACCATCACCCAGGCGGCGATCAACGAGGACTCCGACGGCGCCCGGGTCGTTCTTTCCTCCAGCGCCCCGCTGCTCTACACCTCTTACGAGCCGCGGCCGGACCTCTTGATCGTCGACCTGCGCGACGCGTCCGTGGCCGCCGGCTTCCAGACGCCTTCGACGCCGGGGGGTCTGGTCGAATCGATCAAGTTCGAGGAGCTCGACGAGCTCGGCCGCCGCATCACGCGCCTTTCGATCGCCCACCAGCCGGACTCCAAGCCGGACGTTCGCTCGGTCGGGCAGGGACTCGCCATCGCCTTCAGCGGCCCGCCCACGACGGCTTCAATCGAGGAATCGCCGGCGCCCGCCGCGACGCCCGCGGAAGCCCCGGCGGTCGCCGTGGTTTCGAGCGCGCCGCTTCCGCCTTCGCCTGCGGCTACGGCGGATCAGCCGGCGCCCGCGGCCGTCGCCTCCGTGCCGCCGGCGGCTCGCGGCGAGATGGCCCATGCGCTGGAGAGCGTGACCGCGGAAGTGAAGGACGGCCGCGCCTCGATCTCGCTGCTCGGCGACGGCTGGTTCTCGCCGAAGGATTTCGTTCTCGCCAATCCGCCGCGCCTCGTCATCGACCTGCCCGGCGTGAAAAACGAAGTGCGCCACAGGGCGATCGCGGTGCAGGGAGACGTGGTCTCGCGCGTCCGCGTGTCGCAGTTCCAGACCTCCCCGGAGATGATCACCCGCGTCGTCATCGACCTCGCTCGTCCCGTGGCGTACGCCATCGCGCCGGACGGCGAGAGGCTGGCCGTTCTCGTGGGCGAGGGGGTCTCGACGGCCGAAATCGCTACCGCGCCGGCGATGATCGCCGCCGCGCCGGCTCCCGAGGTCTCTGAGCCCGCGGCCTCGACGACGACGATCGCCCAGGCCGAAGCGGCCTCCGAGCCGTCTCAGCCCCAGGTTGAGACGGCGCCCGCTCACGTCGAGACGGCCGCCGTCGCCGCTCCGACGCAGCCCGAGCCGATGCCCGAACCGACCGTTGAGCCGGCTCCGGCCGTCTCCCGCGTCGAGCCCGCGCCGGCGGCCTCCGTCGCCGTCGCGGCCCCGGCGAAGACCGAAACCGTCGCTGCGGCGCCGGCCCCGGCGCCGGCCGTCGTCCCGGCTGCTGCGCCGCCGCCGCCCGTGGCTGCGCCCGCGGTCGCGCCGGCCGTTGCGTCCGCCCCGCCGCCGCCGCCCGCGGCTCCGTTCGTGCCCGCCGCGAAACCCGCGCGCTCCGCCGCCCCGAAGGCCAGCCGCGGCGAAGCGCTCTTCGAAGCCGCAGCCGCGGCTCTCGACCAGGAGCAGGCGTCTCCGGCCAACAACCAGTACCGCTCCCGGACGATCTCGGAGGCGCAGTCCCAGTTCACGGGCGAGCCGATCTCGCTCGACCTGAAGGACGCCGACATCAAGGACGTCTTCCGGACGATCTCGCAGTTGACGGGCCTGAACATCGTCATCGACCCCGAGGTTCGCGGGACGGTGACGGTTCAGCTCGAGGACGTTCCCTGGGACCAGGCGCTCGACCTGATCCTCAAGCAGAACAGCCTCGGCTACGTGCTCGAGAACAACATCATGCGGATCGCGACGACCGCCAAGCTTCAGGCGGAAGAGTCCGACCGCGCCCGGCTGGCCGAGGCCCGCCAGGCCGCGGAGCCGACCCGCACCGTCATCAAGAAGCTCTCCTACGCGAAGGCCTCGGAGATCGTTCCGACGCTGCAGAGCGTCATGTCCAAGCGCGGCGCGATCGTCGTCGATGCGCGCACGAACACGCTGATCATCCGCGAGATCCCGACGTACCTCCCGGCCGTGCTGCAGCTCATCGACAACCTCGACACCGCCACGCCCCAGGTCGTCATCGAGTCCCGGATCGTCGAGACCACCAAGAGCCTCGGACGCAGCCTCGGCATCAACTGGAGCGTCCGCGGCAAGGCCGACGTCGAGAGCGGGAACACGACGAACCTGATCTTCCCGAACACGGTCCTGGGCGGCATCGACGTCGGCCTCGGAAACGGGCCGACGGTCGCCTCGCTCGTCCTCGGCAACATCCTGAACACCTTCAACCTGGACATCGCCCTGACGGCCGCCGAGAACCAGGGCCTCCTGAAGATCATCTCCTCGCCCAAGGTCACGTCGTTGACGAACACGCCCGCCCTGATCCAGTCGGGCGTCCAGATCCCCGTGCAGACGACCGTCAACAACACGACGACGGTCATCTACGTCGACGCGACCCTGAAGCTCGACGTGACGCCGCAGATCACGGCGGAGGGAACGATCCTGTTGACGGTCAACGTCACGAAGCGCGAGCCGGCGGTGGCCCTCAACCTCTCGCTGGGCCAGAACGTCCCCCTGACGATCCGTGAGTACCGCGGCCAGGTCCTCGTCAAGGACGGCGGCACCACGGTCATCGGCGGCATCTTCCAGATCAACGATCAGGACCAGAACAACATGATCCCGGGTCTCTGGAAGATCCCGGTTCTCGGCAACCTCTTCCGCAACAAGACGAGGACCGAGAAGCACGACGAGCTCCTCATATTCATCACTCCCCGGATTCTCAGGTCGTAAGGGAGAGGCCCATGAAGAAGAAAACACTCATACCGCTGGCCCTCATCGCCGTCCTCGCGTTCGCGAGCGGGTGTACCAACCCGGAAGGCGAGAGCGAGGCGCCCGTCTTCATCACGGTGGACATCGAGCTGCAGCCCGGGTTCATCAACGTCGCGACACCCGCGGCCGTGCAGATCGACACGATCACCCTGAGCTCCGCGCTGAAAGACCCGGACGCGGAAGACCCCCAGGGGTTCGCCGACACCCAGATCAACAACTACACCGTCACGTTCACCCGGACGGACGGCGGAACGGCCGTCCCGCCGATGCAGACCTTCGGTGCGGGCATTCTGGTCCCCTCCGGCGGCGACGCCACGCTGACGAACTTCCCCGTCATGTACGCGACGGCGGTTCAGCAGGCTCCCTTCGACCAGCTGCTTCCCTTCAACGGGGGCATCGACCGGGAGACCGGCCGGGATGAAATCGATCTCGCGTTCAATCTGACGTTTTTCGGTCGGACGGTGTCGGGCAAGCGGGTTCAAAGCCAGACCGCCAGCGGAATTTTGATCTTTCGCTACGCGGCAGCCGGGCTGACCGCGAGCCCGTCCAGGTAAGGGGGGTCCATGCGCCGCATAGCCTACGTTCTGCTTCTCGCCGCGGCCATCGTCGGGCTGCACGCCTGCGCGGCGGACGCGCCGACGGCGCCGCGCCCGAACCCGCCCGGCGGCGGAGGCGGCACGGCCCTTCAGATCCTGCTCGTCACGAACGACGCCAACCCGCCCGCGGGGACGTGCACGCTCGTGCAGGCGACCGTGACCCTCAACGGCGCCCCCGTGCCGGACGGGACGAGCGTCAATTTCTCGACGGATTTCGGCTCGTTCGGCCAGAACGGCCTTCCGCTGATCTCGGTCGTCACGAACGACAGCATCGCCGTGACCGCGCTGTGCGGTCCCGGGGCCGGGCAGGCGAAGGTCCGCGCCACGGCGACCGTCGGCGGCAATACGGGCGCGGCGAACCTCACGGTCGTCTTCCAGACGAGCGGCAACACCCTGGCGTTCGTATCCTCCTGCAGCCCGAGCTTCGGTCCAAAGGAAGGCGGGACGCCCCTGACGCTGAACGGCGGACGCTTCACCGGCAACGTGTCCACGACGCGCGTGCAGTTCACGGTCAACGGGGTGACCAAGGACGGCATCGTGCAGTCCGTCTCCTCGAACCAGATCGTCGTCCTCACGCCGGGCTTCCCGGAGTTCGCCTCGCCCGGGCTCCAGTCCCAGATCACCCTGTCGCTCGGCACCAACCAGGCGAACCCCGAGGTCCTCTCGCTGCCGTCCTGCTTCTCCTACGGAACTCAGGACTCCGGCACGCCCGCGATCGCCTCGCTGCTCCCGTCCTCCGGTACGAGCGAGGGCGGAACGCGTGTGACGATCGTCGGATCCGGGTTCTCGGTTTCGGGCGGTGTCCAGGTCTTCTTCGGTCCGCTCGAGGCGACTGTCGTCTCGGTGAGCTTCAATCAGGTCGTCGTCCTCACCCCGCTTCAGGTCGGCACGCCGTCGCCGGTCGCAGGTGACCGTCCGCAACATCGCCAACGGCGTAACCTCAAACGGCATCACCTACCTGTACACCGAGCCGATGGTGATCACGGGGTTCAGCAACAACACGCAGCCCCTCAACGGGCCGTTCTCGCCGATGACCATCTTCGGCCGCGGATTCCAGGCGCCGATCGCGGTCTCGCTGGCCGGCTGGGGCGCCCTCATCCAGTCGGTCTCGGCCACCGAGATCGTCGTCGTGCCGGGCCCGGCGATTCCCGACGCCTGCGAGGACATCAGCGGCGACATCTCCATCACGAACCTCAACACCGGATCGAGCACGTCCGGAGGATCGTTCACCTACGTGATCTCGAGGCCGATCATCACAGGCGTGAGCCCGAACCTGGGCGGCCCCGGCACGCTGGTGACGATCTCGGGTCTGAACCTGCCTTCGCTCGTCGACGCCGAGGTCAAGTTCGGCAGCCAGACGGCCCTGGTCTCCTCCGCGTCGAGCACTGGCGATCACCGTGACCGCTCCGACCTCGATCCGCGGGGAGCGCCGGCGTGCACCGGCGGCAACCCGGCGAGTACGCTCCAGAACGTCGGTGCCGTCGACGTGACCGTGACCGACCGCGGTACGACGTGCACGTTCACGGCCTCGGGGATCTTCAAGCAGCAGCTCCCGTGCGTCCTGCCGCCGACTCCGACGGTTCCCTAGGTTTCTCGGACGCCGCCCCCCTCCGGGGGGCGGCGCTCTTTCTTCGCCGTGGCTGAGCAGACGCCCGAAGCCCGAATCCGCGACCTCCAGCGGCGCCTGGACATGGATCCGGGCTCCCGGCTCTTCGTGTCGCTCGCGGAGGAGTACCGCCGTCTCGGTCGGCTGCGAGAGGCGCTCTCGGCGCTTCAGAAGGGCCTCCTCGCGCACCCGGGCTACGTCGCCGCGCAGGTCGCCCTCGGTCGCGTCTACCTCGAAGCCGGACAGACGACGACGCCGTCGCCACCTTCACGAAGGTCCTCGTCGCGGATCCCGGCAACCTCGTCGCGGCCAAGTCGCTCGCGGACATCTATCTCTCGCGAGGCGACAAGCTCGAGGCCATCAAGAAGTACAAGCTCTATCGGGCGCTCTCGGGCGACCGCAAGGTCGACCCGATGATCGCCGAGCTCGAGACGCAGGTGACGCCGAAACCGGTGGCTCCGCCGAGACCCCAGGCGCCGGTGGAGCCGCCTCCTCCGCCGAATTTCCAGGAGACGGACAAGAGCCGGCGGCGCCCGGTCCCCAAGCCCCTGCCGTCGGTGGCCGACGAAGGTCCGTTCGACATCGCCGCCCTTCCGTTCGAGCTCGGCGAGGATTCCGGCAAGGAGCGCCTGGTCGAGGAACCGTTCCTCGTGCCGACGCGCGACGTGGCGATCGCCCCCGGCCCCTCGCCGCCGCCGCGAGCCTGCCGGCGTCGTCGAGCCCGCAGGAGCCGCCGCGGCCCATGGAGGTTCCGCCGGCGGCGCCGGTCGCGCCGGCGCCCCCTCCTCCCTCGTCCTTCTTTCGGCCTCGCCTCCGCCTTCGCCTGCGGCTTCGGCGGACGTGGAACCGGAGCTCGAAGCCGCTTCGCCCGCCGCCGCCCCGGAGCCCGAGCTCGAGCCTGAGCCTGAGCTCGCGAAGCCCTCCGGCCGGGCGCTGGCCGACCTCTACTACGCGCAGGGACACTACGCCGAGGCGCTCCAGATCTACGACGACCTCGTCAGCCGCCATCCCTTCGATGAGGACCTCAAGCGCATGCGCCGCGACGCCGAGGCCCGGCTGCTCCCGGCCGGCTCGACGCCGGGCGCGGCGGCGTCGGATCCGGGCCTCGAGGGCCGCCTCGCCCGGATCCGCCTGCTCAAGAACTGGCTCGCGCAGGTCCAGGCCGGGTGATCTCCGCTCCCGACCCATGACATCATCGGCAGACGCATGAACGTCTTTCAGGACACGCTTCGCCGCATTGCCGAGCGTGTCGAAGGCACCCGCGCGGTGTCCCTGGTCGGAGTCGACGGGATACCGATCGATTCCTACGTGAGCGCGGAGGGCCTGCCCATGGAGTCCCTGGCGGCCGAGACCGGAGCGGTCGTCAAGGCCGCGAGGGCCGCCCGGGCGCTCACGGAGCACGGCCCGCTCGAGCAGGTGACCCTGGCCTCCGACCGCGCCGCGACGATCCTCTGCCGCGTGACCGAAGAGTATTATTTGCTTCTCCTTCTGGCCCGGGACGGCAACTTCGGCAGGGGCCGGTTCGAGCTTCGGAAGGCCGCCGCGGCGCTGGAAAAGGAGCTGATGTAGCTCGATGCTCTCGATGAAGGAAATCCGCGAGCTCGTCGAGCTCGTGACCGAGCGGGGACTCGCGGGTCTCGAGATCGAACGCGCCGGATTCCGCCTTCGCATCGACGGCCGGCGGCCCGCGGTCACCGAGGCCGCGCCCGCGCCGGCGGCGATGCCGCACCCGTCCGCAGGGCCTGCGGCCGGCCCGAGGGCCGCGGAAGCCGGCGAAGCGCCGGCCGGGGCCGCCGCCGAGGACGAGAACGTTCACGTGATCACCTCTCCGATCGTCGGGACCTTCTACCGGTCCCCCTCGCCGGAGTCCGACGCGTTCGCCGAGGTCGGCGCAGCGGATCGGGAAGGGCAAGATCCTCTGCATCATCGAGTCGATGAAGCTCATGAACGAGATCGAATCGGACGTCGAAGGCGAGGTCGTCGCCGTCTACCCGCGCAACGGACAGCCCGTCGAGTACGGCGAGAAGCTCTTCGCGATCCGCCTGGCCGCCTGAGCCGGGCGCCGGGCGCCGCGCTTCCATGTTCAAGAAGATCCTGATCGCCAATCGCGGCGAGATCGCGCTGCGCGTCATTTCGGCGTGCCGCGAGCTCGGCATCCGCACT
Organism: uncultured Acidobacteriota bacterium; assembly: GCA_963782585.1. Lineage (GTDB taxonomy): Bacteria > Acidobacteriota > Thermoanaerobaculia > UBA5066 > Gp7-AA6 > DAHUXD01. The sequence goes on along the minus strand of CAWAKL010000005.1, from coordinate 181,576 downwards.
GTGGCGATCTACAGCGAGGCCGACCGCGACGCGCTCCACGTCCGCTACGCGGACGAGGACGTCTGCGTCGGCCCCTATCCTTCGGCGGCGTCGTACCTGAACATCTCGGCGATCGTTTCGGCGGCCGAGATCACGGAAGCGGACGCCATCCACCCGGGGTACGGCTTCCTCTCCGAGAACGCCTACTTCGCCGAGATCCTCCAGGACTGCCACATCACCTTCATCGGGCCGTCCCCGGACGCCATCCGGAAGATGGGCGACAAGTCGCTCGCCCGGCGCACCGTGGCCGCCGCGGGCGTGCCGACGGTTCCCGGGTCGCCGGGACCGGTCGACTCGGTCGACGACGCCGTCGCCTTCGCGCGCAAGGCCGGCTACCCGGTCATCCTCAAGGCCTCGGCGGGCGGGGGAGGGCGGGGCATGCGCGTGGCGCGCGACGAGCGCGAGCTCTCCGGCGCCTACGAAACCGCGCGGGCCGAGGCCGAGAAGGCGTTCGGCAACGCGGAGGTCTACCTCGAGAAGTACCTCGAGAGCCCGCGCCACGTGGAGTTCCAGATCTTCGGCGACTCCCGCGGCACGATCCGCCACCTCGGCGAGCGCGAGTGCTCGATCCAGAGGCGCCACCAGAAGCTGATCGAGGAGGCGCCTTCGGCCGTGCTCGAGGAGGGGCTCCGCAAGCGGATGGGCGAGGCGGCGATCGCGGCCGCCCGGCTCGGTCAGCTACACGAACGCCGGAACGGTGGAGTTCCTCCTCGACGAAGACGGAAAGTTCTACTTCATGGAGATGAACACGCGGCTCCAGGTCGAGCATCCGATCACGGAGGAGGTCACGGCCCTGGACCTCGTGAAGGAGCAGATCGCGGTCGCGGCGGGAGCGCCGCTCTCTTTCACCGACAGCGACACGACGCCGCGCGGCCACGCCATCGAGTTCCGCGTCAATGCCGAGGATCCCGTGACCTTCAAGCCCTCGCCGGGGCGGATCATTTCCTTCCACCCGCCCGGAGGTCTCGGCGTCCGCGTCGACACCGCGGCGTACCAGGGCTACCTGATTCCGCCGCACTACGACTCGCTCATCGCGAAGCTGATCGTGTGGGGGCGCGACCGCGAGGAGGCGATCGGACGCGGCCGGCGTGCGCTCGACTTCTTCGTCATCGAGGGCATCAAGACGACCATTCCGCTGCACCGGCGCATCCTCGACGATCCCGACTTCATCTCCGGAAGGCTCTCGACCCACTTCATGGAGCGGTTCTCGGGCACGGCGGCCTGAGGAGCCCGCGGCGGTCGGCCCACGGACGGCCCGCGACGTGCGACTGCCTCCCGTCTACGCCATCACGGACCGCGCGGCGAGCGGCGTCGAGGACCACGCCGCGATCGCCCGGCGGCTCTTTTCGGTGGGCGTGCGCTGCCTCCAGGTGCGCGAGAAGTCCCTCCCGGATCGTGCACTGCTCGCGGCGGCGGAGGCCGTCGCCGCCCTCGGCCGCGGATGCGGCGCGCGCGTTTTCGTCAATGACCGCGTGGACGTCGCGCGTCTCGTGGGCGCGGGGACGGGTGTGCATCTCGGCGAGGACGATCTGCCGACGGCCGCCGCCCGGAAGATCCTGCCGGGCGCGCCCATCGGCGTCTCGACGCACGACCCCGAGGCGGCCGCGCGCGCGTTCACGCTCGGGGACGTGGACTACGTCGCGTTCGGTCCGGTCTACGAGAGCCCGACGAAGACCGGCCGCGCCGCGCGGGGTCTCGACGCGCTCGCCCGGGTGGCGGCGGCAAAGTCGAAGCCCCTCGTCGCGATCGGGGGGATCACGCTCGAACGGCTGGACGCCGTCTGGGACGCCGGGGCGGACGCGGCGGCGATGATCGGAGCTCTCTACACCGGGGGTCGCATCGAAGACAACGCGCGCGCGGCGCTCGATCGGGCGCGGAGGAGGCGTCCGCCGCGGCGGATCTTCCTCGTCGGCTTCATGGCGAGCGGCAAGACGTCGGTCGGACGGCGTCTCGGCGAGCGGCTCGGGCTGACGTTCGTGGACGTGGACACCGAGATCGAACGCACCTCCGGCCGGACGGTGCGCGCGATCTTCGAGGAGTCGGGGGAGGGCGCATTCCGGGAGCGCGAGGCGGCGTTTCTCGCCGGGACGGCCTCGCTGCCCGGGGCCCTGGTCGCGACGGGGGGCGGCGCCTTTGCCCAGGAACGGGCCCGGGGCGCCATCTCCCGGCTGGGCACCTCGATCCTGCTGGACGTGCCCCTGGAGGTGATCCGGGGACGGCTCGCGGGAAAGACCGATCGGCCGCTCTTCCACAGCCCCGAGCAGCTCGCGGCCCTCTACGCCGAGCGGGCCCCCTTCTATAGAATGGCGGATGTCCGCGTGAGTCTGACCGGCGCGGAGACGGTCGAGGAGACGGCCGACCGGGTGTTGACGGCCCTCGAAGACCACGAGACGATCCCAGCCCCGGATTGAAGGAGAGACCGTCCCGCGTGCGCTACCTGATCCTTTCGGACATCCATTCCAACGACGAAGCCCTGGCCGCGGTGCTCGCCCGCGTCCGGCGGAAGCGCTTCGATCGCGTGGTCGTGCTCGGAGACTTCGTCGGCTACGGAGCCAACCCCAATCAGGTCATCGACCGGATCCGCCGCATCGGCAAGGAGAAGGTCATGATCCGGGGCAACCACGACAAGGTCGTGTGCGGCCTGGAATCCGGAGACCTCTTCAACCCCGTCGCCCTGAAGGCCGCTCGATGGACGACCGACAAGCTGACGCCGCGGAACCGCAAGTTTCTGGAAACGCTGCCGCTGGGCCCCGTGACGGTGGATGGTGCATTCGCGATCTGCCACGGCTCGCCGCGCGACGAGGACGCCTACATCTTCACGGACTACGACGCCTATCTGAACTTCCGGGAGCTCTCGGCGAATGTCTGCTTCTTCGGGCACAGCCACATCCCGAGCATCTTCACGCTCGAGCCGCACGGGATCCTCGTGGAGCTCGTCTCGGAGTCGCGCGTGCGGTATCCGCTGCGCAAAGGCCTGCGCTACCTCATCAACCCCGGCTCGATCGGCCAGCCGAGAGACCGCAATGCGGCCGCCTCCTATGCGATCTACGACGCGGAGGCGCAGGTGGTGCACTTCGACCGTGTGGCATACCCGGCCGAGAAGGCGCGCGACAAGATCTACAAGGCGGGGCTGCCGCACATCCTGGGCGATCGACTGCTCGTCGGGGCGTGAGCGGCGCGCGGCCGGAACTGCTTCTATAATCCGGGCCGATTCTCTATTGAAAGGCGGGGCGATGCGGCGTGCTCTCGGCGCGCTCGGTGCGGTGATCGTGTCCGTCGCGACGGGTTGCGCGGGCGCGAAGCCTTCCGCGGCGCCCGCGTCGGCCTCGCCGCCCTCGCCGGCTCCGGCGGCCGCGATGGCTTCGCTCGCAGAAGCCGAGCCGGCGCTCGTCGGGCTCGAGGATCGCCGCGCCTTCGAAGCGCCGACGCTCGAGGCCGCCGCGTCGTCCGCGGACTCCGCGGTGCGCGCGCGGGCCGCGCTCGCCGCGGGCCGGATCGGGGACGAGCGCGCGGCGGGTCTGCTTTCGCGCCTGCTCGGAGACGGCTCGCCCGACGTGCGGGAGTCGGCCGCGTTTGCCTCGGGCATCCTCGGCGATCCCGCAATGGTCACGGCGCTCGTCCCGCTTCTCGGGGACGCGGAGGATCGGGTGGCCGCGCGGGCGGCCTGGTCGCTCGGCTTTCTCGAGCAGCCGGAGGGGCAGAAAGCCCTCCTCGAGTCCCTCCCGGGCGCCGCGGCCGGCCGCCGGCCCGCTCTGCTGTTCGCCCTCTGGCGCTACCCGACGCCGCCGGTCGCGGCGGCCCTCGGGCCGTACGCGTCGGACCCGGACGCCGCGACGCGCACCGCCGCGCTCTACGCGCTCGCCCGGCGGCCCCAGGAGTCGTCGCTGGCCGCACTGACGGCCTGTCTGACCGACCCCGACGTCGACGCAAATGCCGCGGCCCTCTGCGCTCGCGCCCTCGGGATTCTGGGCAAGGCGGAGTCGGCCGGACCGCTGTGGATCGCGCTCGACGGCCGGCGGCCTCCAGTCCTCATCTCCTCCATGCTGGCGCTCTGGACGATCCTCTCCAAGCTGCCCGCGGCGTCGGTTCCGCCGGATCGCGTGCCACGGCTGACCGCGCTCGCGGGCGACGCCAATCCCAACTTCGCGGTTCCGGCGCTCCGCCTGCTGCAGTTCGCGACGGCCGACCGCGAGGCCTTTCGCCGGCTGTTCTCGACCGCGTCGTCGGGCCAGGGCCGGCGTCGGCAGGTCGCGCTGCAAGCCGTCATGGGAGCGCTGCCGGCGGAGTCTCTGAGCCTGGTCGACTCCGCGATGTCCTCCTCGGATCCGTTCCTCCGGGGCGCCGCCGCGCAGGCGCTCGGGTCGCTGCCCGCCGCCGAGGCCGCGGCGCGGCGCGCGAAGCTCATGGCCGACCCCGAGGCGGTCGTGCGCGTGAAAGTCCTCGAAGGCCTCGACAAGCCCGAGGCGATCCGCGCGGAGCGCGCTCTCATCGACACGGCGCTCGCAGACCCGAGCATTCCCGTGCGGTCATCCGCGCTGGACCTGGCTTTCCAGGGCGGCAGTGACTTTGGCCTGCTCACGACGGCTGTCGAGGAGTCCGGGAAGGAGTCGAATCCGGACATGGCCATCACGGCCATCGGCGCCGCGGAGCAGACTCCGGAGAAGCCGGAAGCTCGGGCCGTCGTCGAAGCGGCCTACCGCTCGCCCTCGACGCTCGTCTCCCGCCTGGCGCGCCGCTCTCTCGTCCGGACATTCCATGCCGACCGGTCGACGCTTCCCTGGCGGACGTACGACACGGGCAAGAGCGTCGCCGACTACGCCGCCCTTCTGCGGGAGGCCCGCTCCGGCTGGACCGCCCGCGTGGAGACGGCGCGGGGCGTCTTCACGATCCGCCTCGCGGGCGGCGAGGCCCCGCTGACGGTGATGAACTTCGTCTCGCTCGCGAAGAAGGGCTACTTCGACAAGGCGCCGATCCACCGCGTCGTGCCGGGCTTCGTCGTCCAGGACGGGGATCCGACCGGCACCGGCAGCGGCGGGCCGGGCTACGAGATCCGCGACGAGCTCTCGCCTTTGCCGTACCGGACGGGAACCGTGGGCATGGCGCTCTCCGGGCCCGATACCGGCGGCAGCCAGTGGTTCGTGGCCCAGGCGCCGCAGCCGCACCTCGATGGCGGCTACACGGTGTTCGGACAGATCGCGACGGGGATGGACGTCGTGAATCGCATCGAGCAGGACGACGCCATCGTGCGGCTGCAGGTGACCACGGCGAAAGCGCCGGCGGGAGCGCCTTAGATGTACCGGATCGCGCGCGCCGTGCAGTTTCTGGGCCTCGTGGTGGCCGGCGCGGCTTTCTTCGTCGGGGTTCTCGGACACAACGTCCGGCGCGAGCTCCTGCTGCTCGGGATCGGGGCGGGGATTTTCTTCGCCGGCCGGGCCCTTGCAGAGGGGCGGACCGTGAGCGGCGTGGTCCTTTCGACGCGCGAGCTTCCGGAGCCCTTCGACACCCTCCGCGAAGAGTTCGACGTCCGCGTGCTCGGCGGGGCGACGGGGGAGCTCGAGCTCGCCGCCGAGATCCCCGGAGTCGACGCGCTCATCTGCCTGGTCGACGACGCCGTCACGGGAACGGTGATCCAGGCCGCGGACCGCCTCCGGATCATCGCGAGCTACGCCGTCGGCGTGGACCAGATCGACCGGGCCGCCGCGGCGTCGCGCGGGATCGTCGTCACGAACACGCCGAACGTCCTGACGGATGCGACCGCCGACCTGACGATGGCCCTGCTTCTCTCGCTCTCCCGCCGCATCGTCGAGGGCGACCGCATGGTGCGCGCGGGCGGATTTGCGGGCTGGGCGCCCGACCTCCTGCTCGGCCGGGACCTCAAGGGCAAGGTCTTCGGCGTCGTCGGGCCCGGCCGCATCGGGAAAGCGGTCGCCCGGCGGGCGAAGGCCTTCGGGATGACGGTCCTCGCGTTCGGCCGTTCGCCGCGCCACGAGGGCGATGCCGACGACCCGCCGCGCGTCTCGTTCGACGAGCTCCTCCGGCGCTCCGACGTCGTTTCGATCCACGTGCCTTTGACCGAGGACACACGGCGTCTCTTCCACGCCGAGACGTTCGCCAAGATGAAGCCGGGCAGCCTGCTCCTGAATACGGCCCGCGGCGCGATCGTGGACGAAGTCGCTCTGACGCGGGCCCTCGACGCGGGGACGCTGGCCGGCGCCGGCCTCGACGTCTACGAGAACGAGCCGGCGATCACGCCGGCGCTGCTCGACGACGACCGCGTCGTCCTCATGCCGCATGCGGGCAGCGCGACGGTCGAAACGCGGCGCGAGATGGCGCGCATGGTCGTCGAGGATGTCCGGCGCGTTCTGTCCGGAGAAAAGGCCCTGCGGCCGGTGCCGCCCGAAGGAGGCCGAAGATGACGTCGAGGTCGAAGTCCCGGTCGAAAAGCTCCTTCTCGTCGCTCGACGCCGCGGCCGACGGCCTCCTGCGCCGCATGGCGCGCGGGGACAACGCGCTCGCCTGGCTTCAGGCGCGCTGGGGACGCATCGTCGGCGAGCCCCTCTCGCGCAAGATCGAACCCGTTTCCCTGCACGGCCGGCGCCTCACCGTGTCCCTGCTCGACCCCACCTGGAAGCGGCCGGTCGAAGCGGCGCTCGCTGAGCTCGAGCGGAAGCTCTCGGACGAGCTGCCCGCCATCCGGCCGAAGGTGACGCTGCGAGGGGAAAGTCCGGAGTCGAGGGTCAAGGGTCGAAGGTAGGAATCGAGTCCGTCTCGACTCTCGACCCACGACCCACGACTTTTTCAGTTCGCGACTCGGACCGCCCGCCGCCTAGGCGTAGAGCCCTCGGACCATCGTGTCGTGGGCCACGCGGGAGATCCCGAGCATGTAGGCCGCGATCCGGTGGCTGACCCCGTACTTGTCGGCCATGACCGCGACGTCCTTGAACGACTGGACCATGATGTCCTCGAGGCGTTCGTTGACCTCGCTCTCGCGCCAGAAGAAGCCGGCGCGGTCCTGGACCCACTCGAAGTACGACACGGTCACGCCGCCCGCGTTGGCCAGAATGTCGGGCACGACGAGGATGCCCTTGGAGTTGAGGATCTCGTCGGCCCGCTGCGTCGTCGGGCCGTTGGCGCCCTCGACGATGATCTTCGCCTTGATGTTGCCGGCGTTCTTTCCCCGGATCTGGTTCTCGTTGGCCGCCGGGATGAGGATCTCGCACTCGAGCTCGAGGAGGGCCTCGTTGGTCACCGCTCCGGCGCCGGCGAAGCCCTGGAGCGTGCGAGCCTTCTCGTAGTGGGCGACGAGAGCCGGGACGTCCAGCCCGGCCGGAGCGTGGATGCCTCCCTGGATGTCGGAGACGGCGACGACCTTCGCTCCCGCTTCGTGGCACATCCGCGCCGCGATCGAGCCCACGTTGCCGAAGCCCTGGACGACGACGCGGCTGCCCTTGAGCGTCAGTCCCCGCAGCGGCGCCGCCTCGCGGGCGATGAGCATCAGCCCGCGCCCGGTCGCTTCGACCCGGCCCCGCGAGCCGCCGAGCGATAGAGGCTTGCCCGTGACGATTGCGGTGACGGTGTGGCGGGCGTGCATCGAGTACGTGTCCATGATCCAGGCCATCGTCTGCGGGTTGGTCCCCATGTCCGGCGCGGGGACGTCCTTCTCGGGGCCGAACTGATCCATGAGCTCGGCGGTGTAGCGTCGGGTGATCCGCTCGAGCTCGGAGCGGGAGAGCGATTGCGGGTCGCAGATCACGCCGCCCTTGGCGCCGCCGAACGGAATGTTGACGACGGCGCACTTCCAGGTCATCCAGGCGGCCAGGGCGCGCACTTCGTCCAGGGTGACGTTCTTGTCGAAACGGATGCCGCCCTTGCCCGGCCCGCGGGCGATGTTGTGCAGGACGCGGTAGCCGATGAAGACTTCGATGCGGCCGTCATCCATGGCGATCGGGATGGAAACCTTGGTTTCCCGGACGGGCTCGCGGAGGACTTTGTAGAGCCCCGGGTCGAGCCCCAGCTTCTGTGCGGCCAGGTCGAACCGCGACATCATCTCGTCGAAGGGACTCGCGGATTCCGCGCCTGGCGCGTAGGTGTCCACGGTCATCCGGGGCTCGGCGCTTGTGCTCACGTCCCCTCCGCGGGCCAGAGGCCCGGTCACACTAAAATGCCGGGGATTCGAGCACCGGCCCCGCGACCGAGCCTGGAACCGACTCGGCTCCCATCGTGGCGCGGCGCAGCGGAGGACAGCCCGACGTGGAGGCCACAAGTACCGAGCTCGAGGACGGCGAGATCGTCCGCCGCGTCCTCGCCGGTGAGGAGCCGCTGTTCGAGACGCTCGTCCGACGCTACCAGGTGCGGGTCGTCTCGCACGTCACCCGGATGGTCGGGAACCGCGAGGACGCACTCGATCTGGCGCAGGAGATCTTTCTCAAGGTCTTCCAGGCGCTCGACCGCTTCAACCCGGCCTACAAGTTCTCGACCTGGCTCTTCCGCATCGCGGGCAACGCCGCGATCGACCACTTGCGCAAGCGCCGTCCGAGGACGGTGCCGCTGGAAACTCCCGACCCCGACGGCACCGCGACGTCGTATCCGCCCGAGCAGCGGTCGAACTGGCTCGATCCGTACGGGGAGCTGCGAAACACCGAGCGGGGGGAGGCCATCCACCGGGCCATCCAGGAGCTCCCCCCGGACTTTCGGGAACTCATCGCCCTCCGGCACTTTGCCGGGCTATCCTACGAGGAGATCGCCCTGGTCAAGAAAATGCCCCTCGGGACCGTGAAGAACAAACTCTTTCGGGCCAGAGTCGTATTGAAGGACAGGTTGGCTGGAGAACTGACGTGACACCGTGCCCTCGCCCGTTGGATCCGATTGACGCCGAAGCGGTTGCCGCCGGAGCGGAACCCCTCCTGGCTCCCGACGCCGCCGCCCATGCCCGCGATTGCCCGGGCTGTCAGGCGCTGATCGTGGCGGCCAGAGACCTTTCTGAGGCCCTGGAGGGGCTCTCCGGGGCTTCCGGGCCGAGCCCGCAGATCGCCGGCCTCGCGGAGCGCGTGACTCGCCTCCGGGCATTCTCCCGCAGGGAGCGCCGAACTTACGCCCTCTGGAACGCGCCTGTCCTCTTGAACGTCGGCGTCGCGCTTTCCGGTCTCGCCCTCCTGGCCTTGCCGGCCCTCACCGCTTCCGAACAGGCTTCGCTGGGGGCCGCCGCCGCGGCTCCGCTCCTGGCGCTGGCCCGCTCCGCCGTCCGCTGGACGGCCGACCTCCTTCGTCTCGCCCCCACGGCGCTCGAAGCGCTCTCGCAGGGGATGCGGCAGGATGGCGCCCTCGGCCTCGTCGCCCTTCTGCTCCTGCCTCCGCTTTCGCTGGGCCTCGCCCGCGTGCTGGCGCGCGCTCCCGGCGCCAAGCGGTAAATGAGGCCGGGGCCCCGCTCACTCTTCGGAATTCTCGCGGGCCTCTTCCTCTTCGGCCTCGCGGCGCCGCCTTCGCGATTCCGGCCTCCATCACCTCGGTCCGCAAGGACGTCGTCGTTTCCCAGGATCTCCCCGGCCGCATCGTCGCGGTGCTGGCCGACGTCCGGATCGCAGCGCGCGTGTCGGGCGACGTCATCGTCTGGGGCGGCGACGTCTCGTTTGCTCCCGGGGGCGCGGTCGCGCGGCGACCTCGTCGTGTTCGGGGGCAAGGTCGAGCTTCCCGAAGGACGCACGGTGCCTCCGGTCGAGGGCCGCGTGTCGACTCCGGGCTCGCTTCTGCACCTCTACCTCTCCGAGATGCGGCGCGCGCCGTGGGAGGAGGGCGCCTTCGGCACGTCCGTCCTCTCCGGCCTGCATCTGCTGGCCCTCGCCGCGTGGCTCGCCGTGGCGCTCGCCCTGCTCTGGCTGTTCTCGTCGCCGCTCTCCCGTGCGGCGATGCTCGCCGGCGAAGACTGGTCGGGCTCGCTGCTCGCGGGAGCCCTCGGCGTGCTGACGCTCTTTCTGGCGGCCGGCGCGGCCCTGTCGCTTCTGCCGGCGCCGCTCGGAATCCCGATCGCGCTCGCCTCGGCCGCGGTGGCCGTCGTCGCCAAGATCTTCGGCATGGCCGCGCTCTTTCTCCTCGTCGGCCAGAAGCTCGTCAAGAGCGTCGCTCCGGCGCGCCGGCCCGCGGCGCTCGCTGCGGGCTTCGCCGTCCTCGGCGGCGTCTCGCTCCTGCCCTTCGTGGGCGCGCTCGTCTGGAGCGTCGCATCCATCGTCGCGGTGGGCGTCGCTCTCGTCTCCCGCTTCGGCACGCCCCGCTATCGCCTCGTCCTCGGTTAGCGGGCGCGGGAGCGCAGCTGCGCGCGAGGCGTTCGACGCGATAGAGTCCCGCCGATGCAGATTCGGACCCTGGGTGTCGTCGGCGGCGGTCAGATGGGCGGGGGGATCGCGCACGTCGCGGCGGCCTCGGGTTGCCCGGTGGTCCTCGTCGACGTGGCCGAGGGGCTTCTCGAGAAGGCCCGCGCCACCATCGAAAAGAACCTCGACCGCGAGGTCGCGAAGGGGAAGCGGAGCGCCGACGACAAGGCGGCGGCCCTCGGCCGCCTGAAGACGACGACGGACCTCGGGGCGCTGGCCTCCGCCGACGTCGTGGTCGAGGCGATCGTCGAGAACGAGGCCGTCAAGAAGGAGCTCTTCGGCAAGCTCGACGCGATCTGCGGCCCGGAAACGATCCTGGCCTCCAACACCTCGTCGATCTCGATCACCGCGATCGCCGCGGCGACGCGCCGTCCCGAGCGCGTTCATCGGCATGCACTTCATGAACCCGGTGCCGGTCATGACACTCGTCGAGGTGATCCGCGGCATCGCGACCTCCGACGAAACCTGCCGCGGCCGTCGAGGACCTCGCCCGCCGCATGGGCAAGACGCCCGATCGACGTCAACGACTATCCCGGCTTCGTCTCCAACCGCGTCCTGATGCCGATGATCAACGAGGCGATCTACGCCTGCTGCGAGGGCGTCGCCACGCGCGAGGCGATCGACGGCATCATGAAGCTCGGCATGAACCATCCGATGGGCCCGCTCGCGCTCGCCGACTTCATCGGCCTCGACATCTGCCTGAGCATCCTGCGGGTGCTGCAGGACGGCTTCGGCGATCCGAACTACCGGCCGTGCCCGCTGCTCGTCCAGATGGTGGACGCGGGCTGGCTCGGCAGGAAGTCGGGCCGCGGTTTCTACGAGTACCCGGCCTGATGTACTGCCAGGTCTGCGGGCTGAAGAACTCGGACGAGGACGAGTACTGCGCCCGGTGCAACTCGAAGCTGCTGGTGCTCTCGGGCGTCGGCGTCGTCGAGGAGTCGGGGAGCCGCAGGAGGAGATCCCCTTCGACGAGCACCTCCTCGAGCGGATCTCGACGCTCGAGGACGTCGTCAAGCGCACGGCCGAGGCCGTGAAGTCCCTCTTCGAGTCGATGGGGAATCTCGAGAAGAACCTCTTCGTCGCGCACACGGGGATCCTGGCCCTGCAGGAGACCCTCGAGCGCCGCGGAGCGGTGCGGGCCGAAGAGGTCGTCGACCTCTGGGAATCCAAGATGGACGAGAGGATGCAGGCGGTCGAGAAGAAGGACCGCTTCCTCGAGCGCCGGGACCGGATCATCGCCCGCTCCTCCGGAAACGACCGCGAAACGTTCCTCAAGCGGCTCCGCGAAGCGGAGTTCGCGATCCTCGCGCTCGACGCCGACCGGGGCATCCGCGTGCTCGAGGAGCTCTACCGGGCGGACCGCGCCAACGTCGAGCTCGGCTTCTACCTCGCCGAGACCTTCTTCTCGAGCGGCGACCTCGACCGCGCTTCGGGGCACTTCAAGCGGATCCTCGCCGTCGACCCGAACCACTTCGAGGCTCTCGTCTACAGCGGAATCGCCTCCTCCGAGGCCGGCGACACGACGGCGGCCGAAGCGGCGTTGCGGCGGGCCATCGAGCGCAAGCCCGACGCCTTTCTGCCGCACTTCGCTCTGGGCACGCTCTACGCGCACCTCTCGCGATGGGAGGAGGCGGAGCGCGAGCTCTCGCGGGCGATCGACGCCGCGCCCGTGCCCTCCGCGCACATCCTTCTCGGCAACGTCCTGCGGGAGAAAGGGGAGCTCTCGCGCGCCATCCAGCACTTCGAGGAGGCGCTGCGGCTGGCCCCCGAGTCCGAGGAGGCCGTCTTCCAGCTCGGCCTCTGCTACCTCGAGAAGAACTGGTCGAAGCGGGCGCTCGAATGCTTCCAGCAGGCCCTCGAGAAGAATCCGCGGCGGCTGGAATACCAGGAGGCCGTGCGGCTGCTCGAGCGGAAGGGCGGGTACGAGCTGCCGCGGGTGAACGGCCCGGGCGCGGCCGCCTTCCGCGACGCCGAGGAGAGCGCCGCGCGCGGATACCTCGAGCGCGCCCAGGAGCTGTACCGCAAGGCGATGCGGGCCGAGCCGCGGAACCCGACGATTCGCGTGTCGTTCGCCCTGCTCTCGGCGTCCATGGGGCGCTGGAAGGAGGCGATCGCGGCCTGCCGCGAGGTCCTCGCCGCCGACCCGGAGGACGTCGTCGCCGCGGCGGCCTGCTCGACGCTCGCCGAGGCGCTGCGCGCCGAGGGCGATCCGCGCGGCGCCGCCGAGTTTCTGCGGGAGTTTCTCGAGAAGCACCCCTCGAAGACGGCGCAGGCCGTCGGGTACTACGAGCTCGCCACGAGCCTCGCCGAGTCCGGCGAGGATCTCGATCTCGCTCTCGACTACGCGGGCCGCGCCCTGGCGGCCGCGCCGGAGGAGCTCAAGCCCTATCCGCTCGCGGCGCTCGGCTGGGTCCACTACAAGCGGCAGGAGTACGACCGGGCCATCGAGTGCCTGCGGCGTTCGAGCGAGCGCGCCGCGGCGCCGACGACCCTGCATCACCTCGGCATGGCCTACCTCGCGGCGGGACGCGCGGAAGAAGCCAAGCTCGCGTTCACCAAGGCCAAGACGGCGGCGCGCGGCGCGGGGATCGAGGATCGGATGATGCAGCAGCTTCGCTCGAACCTCCGTCTCGTCGAGAAGGTCGGGCCCAAGCGGAAGGAAGCCGCGGCGCCCGGCAAGAGCCGGGCTTAGCTCCTGCTATCCTCCCGCTGCCATGCGCTGGTCGCGATACTTTCTTCAAACCGTCCGTGAAGTCCCCGGCGACGCCGAGGCCATCTCGCACATTCTCCTGACCCGGGCGGGCATGATCCGCCGCCTCGCGGCCGGCATCTACTCGCTGACACCCCTCGGCCTGCGCTCCCACCGGAAGACGGAGCAGATCGTCCGCGAGGAGATCGACCGCGCCGGCGGGCACGAAGTCGAGCTGCCGATCCTGCAGCCGCGCGAGCTCTGGGAGGAGAGCGGGCGCTGGGCCCGCTACGAGCAGGAAGAGATCCTCTTCCACCTGAAGGACCGCAAGGGCGGCGGCTACTGCCTCGCGCCGACGGCCGAGGAAGCGGTCACGACGATGGTGAAGTCCGGCGTGACCTCCTACCGCCAGCTGCCGGTGACGCTGTACCAGATCCGGACCAAGTTCCGCGACGAGATCCGGCCTCGCTTCGGCCTGATGCGCGGCCGCGAGTTCCTCATGTACGACGGCTACTCGTTCGACGTCGACGCCGAAGGCCTCGACCGCTCCTACAAGGCGCAGGACGTCGCCTACCGCCGCGTCTTCCAGCGCTGCGGCCTGGATTTCACGGTCGTGCAGGCCGACTCGGGCGCCATCGGCGGCACCGCCTCCGAGGAGTTCATGGTCCTCGCCGACACGGGCGAGGACGCGGTCGTGCGCTGCGCGGCCTGCGGCTACGGGGCGAACCTCGAGAAGGCCGAGACGGGGCCGCGGCCCGCCCCCTGGAAGGACGAAACCGAGACGCCGATGGTCGAGGTCGAGACGCCCGGCAAGGGCGGCATCGACGACGTCGTCGAGTTTCTCGGGATCACCGCCTCGCGGATGATCAAGTGCCTCGTCTACGAGACCGAGAAGGGCTTCGTCGTCGCCCTTCTGCGCGGCGACCTCGAGGTCAACGAGGTCGCGCTGAAGAACATGATGAAGGTCGACCACCTGGCGCTCGCGTCGGAGGACAAGGTCGAGAAGGCCACGGGCGCCCCGGTCGGCTACGTCGGTCCGCACAAGCTGCCGGCCGAGGCCGTCCGGATCGTCGGCGACCACTCGATCCGCGACGCCGTCAACGCCGTCACCGGGGCGGGACGCCGCGACTGGCACGTCGCGGGGTTCGTCCAGCGGCGCGACGCGAAGGTCGAGGCCTTCGGCAGCTTCGCTCAGGCGCGCGCCGGAGACCCCTGCCCGCGCTGCGGCAAGCCCCTCGACATCGCCCGTGGGATCGAGGTCGGCCACATCTTCAAGCTCGGCACCAAGTACTCGGCCGCGCTCGGCTGCACGTACACGGACGAGAAGGGGGAGTCCCTCCCCGCGGTCATGGGCACGTACGGCATCGGCGTCGGCCGCACCATGGCGGCGGCGATCGAGCAGCATCACGACGCCGACGGGATCGTGTGGCCGCTGGCCGTCGCTCCATTCGAGATCGTGCTCGCCTCGCTGAACCCCTCGGACGAGGCCACACGCCAGGCGGCCGACACGCTCTACGACGCGCTCGTCGCCGCCGGCCTCGACGTCTTCTACGACGATCGCGACGAGCGGCCCGGCGTCAAGTTCAAGGACGCCGACCTCGTCGGCTTCCCGATCCGCGTGAACGTCGGGGGACGGACGCTCAAGGAAGGCAAGGTCGAGATCGTGCTTCGCCGGGACAAGAGCGTGCGCCAGGTCGAGACGGCCGGCGCCCTCGAGGCGGTGAAGGCTCTGAGAGCGGAGCTCGCGGGCGGCTGACCATGCGGAAGATGACGGCCGAGGAGGCGCTCGAGTACCACTCCCGCGGGCGCAAAGGGAAAGTCGAGGTCGTCCCCTCCAAGCCCTGCCGCACCCAGGAAGACCTCTCGCTCGCCTACAGCCCCGGGGTCGCCGAGCCCTGCCTGGCGATCGCGAAGGATCCCTGACAGGTCTACGAGTACACGTCCAAGGGGAACCTCGTCGCGGTGATCTCCAACGGCACGGCCGTCCTCGGGCTCGGCGACATCGGCCCGCTCGCGGGCAAGCCCGTCATGGAGGGCAAGGGCGTCCTCTTCAAGCGCTTCGCCGACATCGACGTGTTCGACATCGAGGTCGACGCCACGGGCGTGGACGAGTTCGTCGGACACCGTCGCCCGCATCGCGCCGACGTTCGGCGGGATCAACCTCGAGGACGTCGAAGTCGCCGGAGTGCTTCGAGATCGAGGAGCGCCTCAAGAAGCGCCTCCAGATCCCCGTCTTCCACGACGACCAGCACGGCACGGCGATCATCTCGGCGGCCGCGTTTCTGAACGCGCTCGAGGTCGTCGGCAAGAAGATCGACAACGTCAAGGTCGTCTTCTGCGGCGCCGGCGCCGCGGCGATCGCGTGCGCGAAGCTGTACCTCTCCTACGGAGTCCGGCGCGAGAACCTGCGCATGGTCGACAAGTCCGGCGTCATCCACCTCGGCCGGACCCAGGACATGAATCCCTACAAGGCCCAGTTCGCGGCCGAGACCGTTCGAACGGACGCTGCACGGACGCGCTCGCCGGACGCCGACGCCTTCATCGGCCTCTCCGTCGGGCGGCATCGTCAAGGGCGACATGCTCCTGGCGCATGGCCCGCGACCCGATCGTGTTCGCGCTCGCCAATCCCGATCCCGAGATCACGCCCGAGGAGGCGCGGGCGGCGCGGCCCGACGTCATCATGGCGACGGGGCGGAGCGACTATCCGAACCAGGTCAACAACGTCCTCGGCTTTCCGTTCATCTTCCGCGGCGCGCTCGACGTGCGCGCCACCGAGATCAACGAGGACATGAAGCGCGCCGCTTCGCAGGCCCTCGCGGCGCTCGCACGGATGGACGTTCCCGACTCGGTGCTCGAAGGCCTACGGCGGACAGAGCTTCCGTTTCGGCCGCGACTACCTGATCCCGAAACCGTTCGACCATCGCGTCCTGCTGCTGGGTCGCCGCCGGCCGTCGCGCGAGGCGGCCATGCGATCCGGCGTCGCGCGCGAGCCGATCACCGACATGGGCGCGTACCTCCGCCGTCTCGAGGCCATGCTCTCGCGGTCGCGCGAGGTGATGCAGCGTCGTCATCGAGAAGGCGCGGCAGGATCCGAAGCGCATCGTCTTCCCGGAAGGGGAGCACCCCAAGATCCTCCGCGCGGCCAAGATCCTGGCCGAGGAGGGCATCTGCCGTCCCATCCTCCTCGCCCGCGAGGCCGAGGTCGAGAACCTCGCGCTCGAGCTGCAACTGCCGATGGACAAGATCGACTTCATCAACACGAACCGCTCCGAGAAGCTCCAGGCGTACGCCCGGCGGCTCGAGGAGCTCCGGCGGCGCAGCGGCATGACCCACGACGAGGCGGGCCGGCAGGCGCGCGTGCGGAACGTCTTCGGCACCGCTCATGGTCGACGCCGGGGACGCGGACGGCGTGATCTCGGGCATGACGCAGTCCTACTCGGACACGATCCGGCCGGCGCTGCAGATCTTCGGCACGGCCCCGGGCGTGGAAAGGGTGTCGGGTCTCTACATCCTCATGCTCAAGCACCAGACGTACTTCTTCGCCGACACGACCGTGAACATCGATCCCACGGCCGAAGAGCTCGCCGAGATCGCCCTTCTGACGGCGAAGGCCGTCCGCCGCTTCGACATGGAGCCGCGTGTCGCGATGATCTCCTTCTCGAACTTCGGCTCGAACACGCATGCGAGCGCCCTGAAGGTCAAGAAAGCCGTCGCGCTCGTCAAGGCGGCGCGGCCGGATCTGCCGATCGACGGCGAGATGCAGGCCGACTTCGCGGTCGTGCCCGAGATGCTCCAGGCGCACTACTCGTGGGCTACCGTTCAGAACCCGAACGTCCTGATCTTCCCGAATCTCGAGGCGGCCAACGCCGCCTACAAGCTCGTCTGGCGGCTCGCCGGGGCGGAAGCGATCGGCCCAATCCTCCTCGGCCTCGAGCGTCCCGTCCACGTGCTTCAGCGCGGTTGCGATGTCGCCGACATCGTCAACATGGCAGCCATCGCGGTCGTCGACGCGCAGGAGACGAGCCGAGGGCGGTCGCCGCGATTCCCGCTAGTCCGAGCGCTCCCACCGGAGGCTGAAAGGGTGGGGCGGCTTCCTGAGCCGGTCCGGGGGCCATCCGATCCGACGGGAGCACCGCCCCGGCTGGTTATGCTATAACAGCATGAGGCGTTTCAAGCGAAAAGATGAACAAGATAGCGGCGGGGCTCCTCCTTGGGACTTCGACGGTATTCGTCTGTCGAGACCTGTACGGCCTCGAGCTGGATCGCACGTTCGGGAACGGGGGCCGCGTCCTCACCGAGATCGGCGGGGGCGACGACCTCCGCGGGCTCGCCGTTCATCCCGACGGCCGGATCGTGGTCGTCGGTAGTCACGAGGTCCACATCTTGATGGGCTTCTACACCGCGGATGGCCGTCCCGATCCGGCGGTCGGAACGGCCGGGCTGCTGCCGATCTTTCATGGCTCGATCGACGCCGGCGGCTCGATCGCTTTGCAGCCGGACGGAAAGATCGTCGTCGGCGGATACACGCAGGGGCCGCCCGAGTCCGGGGGAATGGTCTTCCGGCTCCTCCCGAACGGGACACCGGATCCCTCGTTTGGCGGCGACGGATTTGTCATCGCCAACGCCGGGATCGCGGCAGTTGCGATTCAGCCCGACGGCAAAGTCGTCGCGGGTGGCACTCGATCCAGCAACGGCGTGATCGAGTTCGTCGCTCTCCGCTATCTCGCGGACGGCACTCCCGATGGGTCGTTCGGAAACGGCGGTGTCGCCGCGCTCGCGGCGCGATGCGTACGTCGCCACCGGAATGGTCCTAGACGATGCCGGACGCGTCGTCGTCGGAGGCGTGGACGCGCCGGGGCGAGCCTTGCTGGTCCGATTTCTCCCCGACGGATCGCCCGATCCGGGTTTCGGTTCCGGCGGCGCGGTCACCACCGCCATCGGCAGCCTCACCTATTTCAACGGTGCTCGCCGCGGGCCGCGACGGCGCGATCGTGGCGGTCGGGCTGTCTCAGCATCCAAACCACCTCGTCGTCGCACGGTATCGGTCCGATGGATCGCTGGATCCGAGCTTCGGAGCCGGAACGGGACTCGTGCTGGGCGATCCGGAGATCATCGGAAACGCCGTCGCCGTCGACGCCGCGAACCGCGTGGTCGTCGTCGGGAGCACACTTCGGCGACTTCATCCTCGCGAGATACCTTCCGAACGGCGAACCCGATCGCGCCGTCGGCTCCGACGGTCGGATCTCCGGCGGCCTGGGCAACGGCTATCCGCATGCGGCGGAAGCGACCGCGGTGAAAACCTTTCGTGACGGTTCGATCCTCGTTGCCGGCTATCAGCAGAACCGAACCGTCGCGTCGACCACGGCCTTCGCCCTGATTCGCTACGGAGGCACCTCCACGCCGATCCCGACGCTCTCGGAGATCAGCCAGGCGTTCTTCGTCGGGTTGCTCGCACTGGCTGGCTTTATCGCGATCCGGCGGAGCGCATGATGCGGTTCTGGGCAGTGGGGTTGCTGAGCCTGGCGACCTGCGGCCGCGTCGTGCTGGCGATCGGCCTCGACCCGACATTCGGGCGGAGCGGAATCGTAACGGACAACCGGCTGCGCGGGGTCAGCGCCCTCGCCGTGCTTTCGGACGGACGGATTTTCGTCGCACGCTCGGACTCATTCGGCGCCCTCCTCGCGCGCTATGAACGGGACGGCAGCCCGGATACGGGCTTCGGCGTCGGGGGAGTCGTCGAGCCTCCGTTGCCCGTCGACACGCATGTCCGGGGAATGGCGTTGCAGCCGGACGGAAGAATCCTGATCGCGGGTTCTGTGGCCAGCGGCGGCTTCCTGGTCGCGCGCCTGCTCGCAAACGGCGATCTCGATCCGAGCTTCGGGGGAATCGGTCACGTGACCCTGGTCTTTCCGGAGGGCGGCGCCCGCGCCTCCGCCGTCGCGCTTCAATCCGACGGCAAGGTCGTCGTCGTCGGAACCGTGAGCAACTTCGTCCCGATACCCTCGCAGGACTACGCGGCGGCCCGATTTCTGGCGGACGGAACGCCGGATACGTCCTTCGGATCGGGCGGACGCGTCGTCCTCGATCTTGGCGGGAGACTCCCCGAGTTCACCGAGGCCATGGTCCTGCAACCCGACGGCCGGATCGTGATGGCTGGTCTCACGAATGCGCCGTCCGGGACCGGCTGTGGCATGGCACGGCTGCTCGAGAACGGCGCTCTGGATCCTTCCTTCGGAACGTCGGGACTCGTGTTCCCGCACGACGTCTGGGATTGCAAGGCTCTCGCCCTTCTCGCCGACGGGAGGCTCGTCGTCGCAGGAGCCTCGAAAACGTCGGGCCTCGTGATGCGGCTTGAGCCGGATGGAGCGTTCGATGTGACGTTCGGCAACGGCGGCGTCGTCCCGACCTCCCGGCACGTCAATCCTGCAAACGCGGTTGCGCTCGACTCGAGAGGACGCATCGTGCTGGCGGGGGAAGGCGGTGGCCGGGAGGCCGTTTTCCTGCGTCTCCTGCCCGACGGATCGCCGGACCGGGCCGTGGGACCCGAGGGATGGACCAGCACCGGTCTCGGTGGAGGACCTCCACACAACACGGCCAGCGCGACTTCGCTGTCCATTCTTCCGGGTGATGGGATCCTCCTCGGCGTCGACCACAACGTCTTCGTGCAGCAGGCGGCGCTCGTGAAGTACATCGAGGGCGACGTCTCGACGATCCCCACGCTGTCGGAGATCGGGACGATCCTGTTCGCGGCCCTCCTCGGCCTGGCCGGTCTTCTCGCGATCCGCCGCGCCGCCTGAAGGCGGAGCGGGTGGCTACCTCAGGTATCCCCAGTTGTGCAGCTTGTCCGAGTCCTCGGCCCAGCGCTCGCCGATGTCGTCGCGGTAGTACATGTTGGGGATGAGGATGTTGCGCACCCGCGAGTAGGCCTGCTCGCGCGCCTGCTTCATCGTCTGGCCGAGGCCCACGACCGTCAGCACCACGCCCGAGGTCCCCGCGACGAGCCACTGTCCCTCGACGATCTTGACGTCCTCGATGTGGACTTCCTCGGGCGTGCCTCGCTTGAACACGATGACCGCGTTGCGCGAGAAGGACTCGAAGGTGGCGTCGTCGTCGAAGGGGAAGGGCGGCATGACGATCCGCACGCCGACCTGGAAGCCGCTCTTGACCTTGAGCTTCGGGTCGACTCCGTGGGCCAGGTCCGCCAGGAAGAGGCCGATCGGCGTGATCATGCCCTCCTGCTGGATGAAGATCGTCGGGTATCCGAAGCGGGACGTGAACTCGAGCGGGTAGATCCCGTTGTTGTTCACGATGCAGTTGACGTCGATGTAGCCGACGTAGCCTTCCTCGGCGAGCTTCGACGCCATCTTCAGAAGCGTCTGCTCGAAGATCTTGTTCGGCTCGCTCCAGAACATCGTCGTGCCCATCTCGCCGGTGGGAGGTCCGCTGTTGCCCGGAAAGAGCTTCTTGTGCTCGAAGTTCGTGTTGACGGGGTAGACGAAGCTCTTGCCGTTGAAGAAGGCCCCGACCGCGACCTCGACGCCGACGACGCGCTTCTGGAGCTGGAAGACCTTGATCTCGTCGGAGAAGGCCTTCTTGTACGCCTCGAGCATGCGGACGACGTCGCCGCCGTCCTCCTCGTCGCCCACGAAGAGGCGCCGCTTGACGTTGCCGGCGGCGCCCGAGGGCTTGATGACGTAGCGCGACGGGTTCTCCTGGACGTAGGTGATCGCCTCGTCGAAGTTGTCGAAGTCCCGGTAGGGGATGATCGTGACGCCGGCCTTCTTCAGCTCCTCCTGCCCGAAGGAGCGGTCGTCCTCGAGACTGTCGGTGTAGGGCGTGCCGCCCACGACCGCCTTGCCCCGCGTCCGCAGCGCCACGGCCTTCTCGCCCTGCCCGAGCGTGTCGTCGAAGACGATCACGTCGGCCCAGTCGACGTCCTTCTCCCAGTCCTCGGTCTTCGGCACGAAGCCGTCGGCGATGTCCTTTTCTTCCTGGTCGCCGATGAAGTAGCGGACCTCGTGGCCTTCCTTGAGGACCTGCCACGCGATGTCACCGACGAGCCCTGTCAGGGAAACGAAGAGAAACTTGCGCTTTTTTTCCATCGAAGTGGCGGGATTCTACACGGAGGGCGGCGGACGAGGTCACTCCCTTCCGTACAGCGCGACGGAAGCCGGGGACCCGTAAAGCGGCGTCGTGTCGTGGCGGAAGCTGACGCGCTCGACGGTCTCGCCGGCCGGGATCTCGACGATCGGACCCTCGTCGCCGGAAGGAATCGTGGCAGCCACCGAGGCTTCGAGATACTCGCCCGACGACAGCTCGACGCGGATCCCGTGGATCCGGACGGGGCTGCCCAGCACGAGGAGCTTCACGGCGCGCAGCTTGCGCGGGGGGCTGACGGCGATGACTTCGTAATCCACCATGTTCGAAACCTGGCGGCTCCCGAGAAGTTGCCAGCCAGCCTGGTCGGGAGTGTGCGAGGCGCACGCGGAGGCCGACGCGACGAGCACGCCGACGACGAGACGCCTCAGCCGACGCGGCCGCATTCGGGGATTCTCGCTCACGGCCGAGCCGCCGCGTCCGCGCTTGCCCTCGCCGTTCAGAGCCCGACCGAGCAGTTCATTCTCCTTTTCGAGCGATCTCCGGCTGCCCGGCGATCCGAGCGCGAACTTCCAGCGTCTCGGGGTGATCCGGGCCGAGCGTCGGCTCCAGATGCTCGACGGCCGAAGCGAAGGCCGCACGGGCCTCGGCGGCCTTTCCCTGAGCCCGCAGCGCTCTTCCCATTGCGAGATAGGCACGGCCCGAGACGCTGGAAAACTCGCCGGGCTCGGCGAGCTGCTGGGCCATGCGCAGCGCCCGCGCCGCGTCTGACGAGGCATTCTCCAGGCGTCCCATCTCCAGTTCCAGGCCGGAGCGGCGCAGAAGAAGGCGGGGCAGGTACTCGCTGCTCTGCTTGCTCGATTCCGCGATCGCGACCGCCTGGTCGGCCGCCGCGACGGCCGCAGGCAGGTTCCCGCGAGTCTGTGCCAGCATCGCCTGCTCCATGCGGAGCGATGCGAAGGCGACGTGACCGGCGGGAAGCGTTCGCTGCAGCCGGGGTTCGAGCTCCTCGAGCGCAGCCGCTGCCCGCCGCAAGTCGCCGCGCTCGCGCTCGATGCCGGCACGCGCCATCAGGGCCTGGCTGACGATGTTCTGGTCGCCGGCAGCCTTCGCCTTTCGATACGCCCGATCGGCGTAGTCGGCGGCCTCGTTCATCCGGTGCAAGTCGCGCAGCGTCCGCGCCAGGTTGTTGAGGAGCATCGGCCGGACCGTCCGATCCGAATCGTCGGAGCTCCCGATCTGGATCGCCTTGCGGAAGAGGCGCTCGGCTTCGAGGGGCCGCCCGAGAGCCAGGACGACGAGGCCCCAGTTGTTGTAGAGCGTGCCGGCGGTCTCCGTCTGACCGAGGCCGAACGCCTCCACTTTGGCGGCCGCGTCGGCGGACTCGAAGCTCGCCTCGCGCATCCGACCCGCCGTCCGGTAGGACTCTGCCAGATGTAGCGACGCTCCCATCTCGAATGAGCGGGAGACGATTCCCGATTCCGTGAGGAGCTTCCGGGCGGCGTGGACTCTTTCGATGCCCGCCGCC
This sequence comes from uncultured Acidobacteriota bacterium, assembly GCA_963782585.1. Lineage (GTDB taxonomy): Bacteria > Acidobacteriota > Thermoanaerobaculia > UBA5066 > Gp7-AA6 > DAHUXD01. The sequence goes on along the minus strand of CAWAKL010000005.1, from coordinate 158,859 downwards.
ACGTCCCCGCGCCATCGAGCCACCTCGCTGCCCCGGAGCAGGCACCGAACCCGGTGGAGCACGAACTGGGGTTGTTCCGGGATGTCCGCGGCCGCACTTCGGATGAGCTCTTCGGCGCGCTCCCCCTCGCCGCTGTAGACGATGACACCCGCGAGCTCGCAGCCCGCCTTCGCGCGGATCGACCGGTCGGGGAGAGTGGACGCCAGCGCGTAAGCCTCGGAGAGCACCCGGTGCGCGTTGGCGTTCTGATTCTGAACGATGTACTGGCGGCCTATGGCCATCAGCATCTCGACCTGGTTTTCGTCGGCGCCGCCGCGCTGGCGCTCGACGATCTGCTCGGCGCGGGTGAGCAATTCGCCCACCGTGAACGGCTTGCCGGCGGGGGCCGCATCGGAAAGGACGAAGGAGTTCAATGCAATGACGGCTTCGGCAAGCGATAGCTGGCGGAGCGCAAAGTCTCGTTGCTCGCCGGCGGAAGCGGCTTCCTGGTCGGCGCGGAGCCGCTGCGCCTCCGCTTGCGCCGCGTGTCGGGTGGCCCGGCGCGCCTGGGTCATGGTGCCGGCGAGGCCGCCGCAGAGCGCGAGGACCGCCAATCCGGCCAGTGCGACGGGAACGCGGTTTCGGCGCACGAACTTGGCGAGGCGGTAGGCGGGAGTGTCCGGTCGCGCGCTGATCGGCTCGTGCTCGAGGTACCGTCGGACATCCTCGCCCAGGGCCGTCACGGACGCGTATCGCTCGGCAGGGTTCTTCTTCAAGGCCTTGGCTGCGATCGTGTCGAGGTCTCCCTTCAACTGGCGGCGGAGCCCGTCCGGAGACGTCGCGCGCGTGGCGGCGTCGGAATCGGCCGCGGAATCGGATGCCCGTTTGGGGTCTTCTTCGACGATCGCCCTGAGCAACAGGACGGGGGAGGACAGCGCAGATCCGACGGGATGCTGGCCGGCGAGGAGCAGATAGAGCAGCGTGCCGAGGGCGTGGACGTCGGTGGCCGTCGTGATCGCGCCTCCCGTCACCTGCTCGGGGGCCGCGTATTCCGGGGTCAGCGCACCGCCGCCTTCTCGAGTCAGGGCCGTGGCCTCGCCGGCGCTTCCGTCGACCTCGAGCAGCTTTGCGATGCCGAAATCCAGGAGCTTGACCCGGCCATCCTTCCCGACGAGGACGTTGGAGGGCTTGATGTCTCGATGCACGATCAGGCTCGCGTGGGCCGAAGCGACCGCGGCCACCACGTCCAGGAAGAGACGAAGTCGCGCCTCCACGTCCAGCTTGTTCCTGTCGCAGTAGGAGTCGATCTGTATGCCCTCGACGTGCTCCAGAACGATGTACGGCTGGCCCGTCGGTGACACGCCCGCGTCCAGGAGTCGCGCGATGTGGTGGTGGGTCAGCCGGGCCAGGATGCTGCCCTCCCGCCGGAAGCGCTCCTCGCCGGCGTGGCCGACGAGACTCGCGTTGAGGAGCTTGACGGCGGCCCGACCCTCGAATCGGCCGTCGCTGCGGCGCGCGAGCCAGACGCTGCCCATCCCTCCCTGGCCGATCCGCGAGATCAACGTGTAGGCGCCGAAGCGTCTGGCCGGCCAGCGACGCCGGTTCTGGCAGCGGCGGGAGCCGTTCCGAGGAAATCTTCACGGTCGAGCGCCTCGTGGTCCGCCAGCAGCTCCTCGACTTCGGCGGCGAGTGCCGGATCCCCGGCGCGCAGGGTCTCGAGCAACGCGGCTCGCTCGTCGGGGCTCGCCTCGAGAGCGCGGTCGAAATGCGGACTGACGGCTGCCAGCGTTCCGCGTTTCGGATGGTCAACGGCTCAGGCCGGGAGCGATTGCGCGAATCGCTCGGTAGAGGTACGTCCGCGCTTGCTCCCAATGCCGCTGCACGGTGCGCTCCGACACGCCCCGCATCGTCCCGATCTCCGCGAGGGAGAAACCGCCGAAGAACTTGAGGTCCACGAGCTCGGCGAGCGGCGGATCGACCGTCGCCAGCTCGTCGAGAGCCGCGCCGATCTGCTCGACCTCTCCGACGTCGACCGAAGGGCCAGCGACGTCGTCGCCGACGAATGTGATCTCGAACCCGCCGCCGCGCTTGAGGGCCTGCCGGCTTCGGGCGTAGTCGATGACCAGGCCCCGCATCACCTTCGCGGCGTAGCCCATGAAGCGCGCCCGGTCCGGAAAGCGCGTGCCTTCCCGCCCCGAGATGTTCAGGTAGGCCTCGTGGAGAAGGGTGGTCGTGCCGATCGTCGCGCCGGGCCCGCGGGAGAGCTGCTTCCGCGCCAGCTCGTGAAGCTCCGCGTAGAGGGCCGCGAACAGCGCGTCCGCAGCGGAGCGGTCGCCTTCGTCGGCGGAAAGGATCAGTCCCGAGATCGTTGGCGCCACCGGATAGGCCCTTGCGCGAGGAGGCTAGCACGTCGAGGCGTCCGGGTGTCGGGTTTCCCCGACGCATCCCGATCTCACTATTGAAAGGGGATTCCCATGAGATTTCGAACGGTTTCGTTCGCCGTCATGCTGGCGTTAGGCGGTCGTCTCCTCGCCCAGTCGCCGCCGAGCCCGAACACCTGGGGCGTGGCCACCGGATACACGATGATCCTGCACCACGAATTTCACGGCGCGAATCCCGAGGATTACTTTCTCCAGAACGGAGCCAGCCAGGGCTCCTGGTGCGAGGGCAGCGCAACGGGGGAGTGCCTCGGCTACGCGCAGATCCTGGCGCCGGACGGAGCGCTGCTCGGCGCGCTCGACGTCTGGGGCTATGACACTTCCACCGACAGCGACATGCACTACGCTTTGATCGCGAGCTGCGACGGGCCGGGCGGCCAGACCGAGACGTTCCTGGACGACGGTGACCTCCCGGGCTCCGCGGGCGCGTTTCACTTTTCGAATACGTTCGCCGGGGTCACGGTGAACAACGCGGAATGCGGCTACGCGATTCGATTCAAGTTCACCGACCCGGGCGACCCTCCGGTGGGATCACTCATCCGGCTCCGGAAGGTGCGCCTCAGCTGGAGCCGCCAGGTGTCGCCGGCGCCGCTCTCGGCCAGCTTCGCCGACGTGCCGACCGATCATCCCTTCTTCCAGTTCGTCGAGGCGCTCGTTCGTTCTGGAATCACGGTGGGCTGCGGTCTCGACTCTTACTGCCCGGACGAGCCCCTGACGCGCGGCCAGATGGCCGTCTTCCTGTCGAAAGCGCTGGGACTCCAGTGGCCAGTGCCGCTTTCGGAATGAGCCGCGTGAGCTGAGGCTTCAGTGGCCTTGGAGGTCAGCCGCGAGAGAAACAGAGCCGCGAGAGGCGCGATCGCGTCTTCCGCGGCCCAGCGGTAGCGGCCGTTGACGGCCATGGCGGCGGAGACGAGCGGGACGTACAGGGCGGCGGCGAGAAAGCCGGCGGCGAGGGCGCGGTCGGGTACCGATCCCTGGCGAGCGCCGCGAAAGAGGAGCCAGAGTCCTCCAAGGGCGGCGGCCGCGAGGAGGACGCCGGAGATTCGAAGGACTGCGTGCACGGGGCGGCGATGTCCGTCGAGCGCGTGCGGGTTGGACAGGACGGCGATCGGACCGCTCCGGTGCGGTATCTCCTTCGCGTAGATGGCGAACTCCGCGGCGAACGCGTCGTCCTTGAGAATGATCGCGAGCCGGCGCGCGTATAGCCGCGCGGCGGCGCCCGGGTTGGCTCTGATCCACTGCAAGCGCTTCCTCGCGCGCCGCGTCGTCGATGGCGACGTGGCCGCGCGCGATCACGCCGGGGTGTCGTTTCTCGAGGTCCACGTCCCAGGCGTACCACTCGCCGGTGGCGTTGGGGTTGTTCGCCATGAATATTCCGACGCCGCCCACGAGGTTGAACGGCGTGAAGCGGCCGAGCGTGCGCGCGTTGCGGATGGCCCACGGCAGCAGAACGGCGTGTCGCGACGACGAGCATTACGAGGAGCTCCCGGGCGATTCTCCGGGCGCCGAGTCTCGCGGCCAGCGCTCCGACGAGCCAGACGATGGGGACGAAGTACAAGCTCGCGCGCGTGAGGCAGAGGAGCCCGGCGAGGAGGCCCAGGACGGCGGCACGTCCCGCGGAAAAGCGGCCGATCCAGGAAGACGCGCACGCCAGCAGATAGCCCAGGAGAAGCGGCGCGAGTAGATTCTCGGCTGCCAGCAGGTTCGTCATCAGGATGGATCTCGGCAGAACGGCGAGGATCCCCACGGTCCAGAGCCCGGCCGCGTCGCCCCAGAGCCGCCGCGAAAGCGCCGCGGCCGCGAGGCCCGCGAGAACGAAGAGCGCGACGTTCCCGAGCTTGGCCCCGTGCAGCGCCCCTCCGTCCGGCGCCGCGCGCAACGCGAGCGAGAGCCACACCGGATACGCGGGGGAGCGGCGGCCGTCGGGGACGCCCGGCTCGGTCTCGTAGCGTCCGGTTGCGACGAGATTCCGGGCGACCGCGAAGTATCCGAAGAAGTCCGAGACGGGCCGCGTGGGGATCGCAAGGATGGCCCAGAGACGCAGGAGCGCCCCCGCGGCCAGGATCGCTGCCAGACGAGTGCCGTAGCTCGACGGATTCAATGCTGTTTCGCTGCCGTCGTCGTTTCGGGCGGAATGCCGGCGGGCCGCGACCGTCGCGGGGTGCTCGGGGCCGAGGGTTTCCTGGAGGTGCGGGAGGGCCGTCTGCAACGTCTCCCGGCCGGATGCCTCCTGCCCGCGCGCGAACTGGATCTCTCCGAGCGCAGCGAGCGAAAGCCCGACGAGGTACGAGCGGGTGCCCTTCGCCACGAACGACTCCGCGAGAGCGAGAGCGCTCCGTGCCGCCGCCTCCGCCGCTTCGGGATGGCCGGTCGCGAGCTCCGCTCGCGCGAGACCCAGAAGCGCCAGGACGCCCGAGCTGAACTTGGCCGGGATCCCGTCGTGGAGCCGGACCGACTCGGCGAACTGAGTTCGCGCGTCGGCAGGCTTGCCTTCCGCCATGGCCAGAAGTCCGCGGTTGTACGCGAGGTACGCCGTTCGCAGGGGAGTGAAAGCCTTCGTCCCGTAGTACGGCGCGAGGGTCGCGAACGCCGCGCGGGACTGATCGAGACGTCCGGTCTCGGCATACATCCCCGCGAGCTCCAGGGTCGCGAAAATCTCGATGTACGCCGACTGCTGGGCGCGCGCGGCGCGGATGGCCTCCCGGAAGATCGACTCCGCCTCTCCGAAGCGCGCGAGCTGCAGAAGGACGCCGGCATAGTTGTGGAGCACGACCGCGGCGACCTCTCCGTCACCGACGATGGCACGGTGAATGTCGAGAGAGCGCCGGTAGAGCGGCTCCGCCTTGAGGATCTCTCCGCGGTGGTGGACGAGGCCCCAGTTGTTGAACGCATCGGCGGCGGCGCGGGTCCGATCCCGTCCGGTCCGTTCGAGCTCCTTCGCGAGCTCGGCGAACGCCGTGTCCGCCTTCGCGTTCTGTCGGTCGAGGTAGTAGCCGTAGGCGAGGTCCGCCTGGGCGTCGAGGCGGGTGAGAAGGGAAGGCACGGGAGACTCGGAGAGCGCCGAAAGGGCTTCGGCCGCGCGGCGGATCATCGGCTCGCCCTCGTCCGTGTAGAAGCCGAACTCGCTCCAGCGCGCCAGGCACTCGGCGCGCGCCAGCGCATGCTGCGGGTCCCGGGGCAGGTCGGCGAGCGCCTGCGAGATGAGCGTGTCGGCGCGTTCCCGTTGCCCGGCCACGACCAGGGCGATGGCCAGCGGGCAGCGTACGCGTGCGCGAAGCGCGGCGTCCGTCGACCGGGCCGCGAGCTCCTCCGCGCGCTCCAGCACCGGCTGGGCCTTCTCGAACCGCTGGGCATAGAGGTGCTGCATGCCGATGCCGGCGAGAAGCTCGGCTCGGAGAGGATCGTCTTCGTCATACTGCTTGTCGACCACAGCCTCTCCCCGCTGGAGCAGGTCCGTGGCGACGAATTTCTGGCCCTCGGGAGCCGCGGCGCTGAAGAGGAAGCCCAGAAACTCGCTCGAAGCCGTGGCCCGGGCGAGCTGGGCCTGCGCCGTGTCGCGCTGCTTGCGGACCTCGTTCGCCTGCCAGAGGATCGCCGCGGTGCCGGCCAGCGCCGCAATCAGCGCCAGGCTCGCGAGCGCGACGCCGACGCGATGTCGGCGGACGAACTTGGCCGCGCGATAGCCGAAGGTGTCGGGACGAGCGCCGATCGGCTCGTGCGCCAGGAAACGGCGGATGTCCGCGGCCATCGCATCGACCGACGGATAGCGCTCGGCCGGTTCCTTCTTCAGCGCCTTGGCCACGATCGTGTCCAGATCCCCTCGCAGCTGGCGACGGAGGCCGTCCGCCGTGGTCGAGCGCGCCGCGGCGTTGTCGGCGGTCACGGCCTCGGAGGGGCGCTTCGGGTCGGTTTCGACGATGGCCTTCAGGAGGAGTGCTGGAGTCGAGCGGGCGCTTCCCGCCGGATGGCTTCCCGCGATCAGGAGATACAGGAGCGTCCCCAGGGCATGGACGTCGGTCGACGTCGTCACCACGCCTCCGGAGAGTTGTTCGGGCGCGGCGAACTCCGGCGTGAAGGCGCGCCCGCCCTCGCGGGTGAGGGCGGTGTCGACGCCGGCACCACCGTCGTCCTCGAGAAGCTTCGCGATGCCGAAGTCGAGCAGCCGGACCTGGCCGTCCTCACCGACGAGAACGTTCGAGGGCTTGATGTCGCGATGCACGATGAGATTGGCGTGCGCCAGCGAGACGGCGGCCGCGACGTCGAGAAAGAGACTCGAGCGCGCGTCGATGCCGAGCCGCCGCCCGTCGCAGTAGCGGTCGATGTGCTCGCCGTCGACATACTCGAGCACCAGGTAGGGCTGTCCCCACTCCGAAACGCCGGCATCGAGGAGCCGGGCGATGTGGGGATGCGCGAGCCGCGCGAGGATCGACCCCTCGCGCCGGAAGCGTTCCTCGCCGGCGCGGCCGACGAGGCTCGCGTTCAGAAGCTTGACGGCGACGCGTCCCTCGAAGCGGCCGTCGCTCCGCCGGGCCAGCCAGACGCTTCCCATGCCGCCCTGGCCGATCGGCTCGATCAGCGTGTATGCGCCGAGAGCTCGGCCGGCGAGCGAGGCGGCCCGGGCGGCGCGGCAGGGCGCGTCCTCGAGGAATCTCTCCTTCGAGACGTCGTCGCCGAGCGCGAGAAGTCGTCCGAGCTCCGCGGCGAGCTCCGGATCCTGAGCGCGCAACCGATCGAGCTCCGGCCCGCGTTCGGAAGCCGGGAGATCGAGAAGCCGGTCGAGTTGGGGCTCGAGCGAGCGCCAGATCTCGTCTCTCACGCGAGGCTCTCGGCCTGCGCATCCCCGAGGACGCTCTTGCAGATAGATCCGCGCCTTCTCCCACCGCCGCTGCATCGTGCGCTCGGACGCGCCCCGCATGCGCGGCGATCTCCGCGAGCGAGAATCCGCAGAAGAACTTGAGGTCCACGACCTCGGCGAGCGTCGGATCGAGCGCGGTCAGTTTCTCGAGAGCGGCGCCGACGGCCTCGAGATCCGCGCTGGCCACAGGCGCCGGAGCCGCGTCGTCTTCGAGCGTTGTGATGTGGAACTCGCCGCCGCGTTTCTGGGCCCGGTGGCTGCGGACATAGTCGAGGATCAACGAGCGCATGACCCGGGCCGCGTACGCCATGAAGCGGCCTTTGTCCGGGAAGACCGAACCCTCGCGCTGCGCCATGTCGAGGTAGGCCTCGTGGAGGAGCGTCGTCACGCCGAGCGTGAGGTCGGAGCCCCGGCGAGCGAGCTGTCGCTGCGCCAGGGTGTGAAGCTCGCCGTAAAGGGCCGCAAAAAGCGCGTCGGCGGCGGATCGGTCGCCGGACTCTGTGGAGGCGATGAGGACGGAGATCGTGGGCGCCACTGGTCGCCAGTTTTCGGTGAGGGAGCCTAGCACTTTCATTACGCCGTCATCGGGTCCTTGTCGGCTTTCGCCCCGGAACGGCGCTTTCTTGCTCGAAGGGCGCCCTACCTGGCGTCGGAAAGACTCGAGGCGACGGGACGAAGGGAGAAAAACATGTCGAAGAAGTTGGGGATCCTGGTGTTCGCCGTGCTGGCGGCCGCCTCAGCCGGGGCGCAGACGGCGCAGACGGCGAAGGCGGCAATGCCGGCCAAGTCGATAACGGGAACCGGAGGCGGCAGGGTATCCGCTCCGCTTCTGACGGCGAGAGCGGATCCAAGGGCGTTCGGAACCGACGACTACACGATCACCGTTGTCTCGGCCGCGCAGTTCCAAGCGTTTTACATCGGAGGGGTGGAGCTCGGGGCGCCCCTTGATTTCAGCACCTACTCTCGAACCTGCACGGACTGTGGTGGAGTCGGCACGCACTACTTCGCGAATCTGGACATTCCGGCCGGCGCCATCATCGACTATATCGGTGTGAACACGGCGACGACCGGAGAAGCCGTGATGGGTTTCTCTTTGATCTTCCGCGACCATCTCGGCGGCTTCGCGCCCCTGGTCAGTTTTTCGTTTCCGGCTCATGGTTTTGCGACCGATATGGCGGGGCCTCTCAACATCCTGGTGCCCGGCAACCACGACCGCACGTTCATCCTCGACGTCGAACAAGCGGCGAGCGCGGATCTTCAGTACTTCGGCTACGTCGAGGTCTGGTGGCGCCGGGCCGTTTCCGATCCTCCCGCGACCGCGACCTTCGGGGATGTTCCAACCTCCCACCCGTTCTACCAGTTCGTCGAGGCCCTCGCGGCCTCCGGCATCACGGGTGGCTGCGGAGACGGGACGATCTTCTGCCCGAATGCGCCGCTGACGCGCGGTCAGATGGCGGTCTTTCTCTCGAAGGCGCTCGGACTGCACTGGCCAAACTGAGCGATATCGGTTCGTCGACCTCGGGGGCCGGCCTTCGGGCCGGCCCCGGTCGTGAAGGCCCGGCTCATCGCTCCGCTGCGGTGCCGACGAGCCTGCGGCCTGGAGCGTGGCCGGGTGCTCGGAGCCGAGTGTCGCGCTCGAGGTTCTCCACGGCTGCGGAGATCGACGCCCGCGCCGCCCCGGCGTCTCCGCCGGCGAGCTCGATCTCGCCCAGGGCCGCGAGGGAGAGGCCGACGAGGTACGAGGGCGCGCCTTTCTCCACGAACGACTCCGCGAGAGCGAGGGCGCGACGGGCCGCGCCTTCGGCGGCGTCGGGATGGCCGGTCGAGAGCTCCGCGCGCGCCAGGGCGACGAGCGCCAGAACGCCGTGGCTGAACTTGGCCGGAGTTCCATCGTAGAGCTTGGCCGCCTCGGCAAACTGCGTCCGGGCTTCGCCGGCATCTCCCTTCGCCACGGCAAGGACGCCTCGGGTATAGGCGAGCAGGGCGCGGCGCAGGGGAGTGAAGGTCTCGGTCCCGAGGTAGGAGTCGAGAGTCGCGAGCGTCGCGCGGGCCTCGTCGAGGCGGCCCGTCTCGGCATACATGCCGGCGAGCTCCAGCGTCGCCGGGATCTCAATGAACCTATGCTGCCGGGCGTGCGCGCTGCGAATGGCCTCACGAAAGACGGGCTCCGCTTCGTCATAGCGCGCGAGCTGCTGCAGGACGCCGGCGTGGTTGTGCAGCACGATCGAGCCGACGGCGTCCTCGCCCTCGATCGCGCGACCGAGCTCCAGGGATCGGCGGTAAAGCGGCTCCGCCCGAAGCAGGTCCCCGCGATGGTGGACGAGGCCCCAGTTGTTCCACGCATCGGCGGCCGACAGCGTCCGGTCCCGGCCGTTCTGCTCGAGCTCCCGTGTCAGATCGGCGAAAGCCGCGTCCGCCTTCGCGTTCTGCCGCGTGAGGTAGTAGCCGTATGCGAGCGCGGCCCGGGCGTCGAGGGCCGCCAGGAGCGCGGGCACCGGCGCGACCGCGAGGGAGGCCAGGGCCTCTGAGGCGTGGCGAACCATCGGCTCGCCCTCGTCGTTGAAGTAGCCGAACTCGCTCCACCGCGTGAGGCATTCGGCTCGAGCGAGGGCATGCTGGGGATCGGCGGGAAGGTCGTCGATCGTTCGCGCGATCAGCGTCTCGGCGCGTCGCCCATCGCCGGCGACGGCATAGGCCAGAGCGAGCGGACAGCGAACCCGCGCTCGAAGTGCGGGATCGTTCGACCGGCTCGCGAGCTTGTCGGCGCGTTCCAGGACGTGCTGCGCCTTCTCCCAGCGCTGTATGGAGAGGTACTGCAGACCGACGCTGGCCAGGAGCTCGGCCCTCAGGGGTTCGTTGCTCCGGAACTGCTTCTCGGCGACGGCCTCGCCCTCCTGAAGTAAATCGGCGACGACGAATTTCTTCCCGGCGGGTGCCGCCGCGGTCAGGAGAAACCCGAGAAACTCGCTCGAGGCCGTGGCCCGCGCGAGTTGGGCCAGGGCGGCATCGCGCTGCCGGCGCGCCTCGCGCGCCTGCCAGAACGTGGAGACCGTGCCCGCGAGGACCGCCGCGACGGCGAGAAGCCCGAGAGCAACTCCGGCTCGATGTCGCCTGACGAATTTGGCGGTGCGGTATCCGAAGGTGTCCGGACGCGCGTCGATCGGCTCGTGGGCGAGGAATCGGCGGATGTCCCCGGCCATCGCGTCTACGGACGCGTAGCGCTCGGCCGGGTCCTTCTTGAGGGTCCGGATCACGATCGTGTCGAGGTCGCCTCGCAGCTGGCGGCGAAGACCCTCCGGCGTCGTCGCGCGGGCGGCGGCGTCGGCCGCGGTCGCCGCCTCCGACGGACGTCGGGGGTCGGTGTCCACGATCGCCTTCAACAGGAGCGCCGGGCTGGAGCTCGCGGAGCCCGCGGGGTGGTGTCCGGCGAGCAGGAGATAGGCGAGCGTGCCGAGAGCGTGGACGTCGGTCGCCGTCGTCACCGCGCCGCCGGTGAGCTGCTCCGGCGCGGCGAACTCCGGCGTGAAGGCACGGCCTCCCTCGCGCGTGAGCTCCGTGACGAGCGCGGAAGCACGGTCGTCCTCGAGGAGCTTGGCGATGCCGAAGTCCAGAAGCTTCACTGCACCGTCGCGTCCCACGAGCACGTTGGAGGGCTTGATGTCGCGATGGACGACGAGGTTCGCATGCGCCAGCGAGACGGCGTCGGCGACGTCGAGCAGGAGACGGAGGCGGGCGTCGATACCGAGCTCCCGACGATCGCAATAGAGATCGATCCGCTCGCCGTCGACATGCTCCAGGACGAGATAGGGCTGGCCGGACGCGGAGACGCCGGCGTCGAGAAGGCGCGCGATGTGCGGATGAGCGAGGCGGGCCAGGATCGAGCCCTCGCGCCGGAAGCGTTCCTCGCCGGCGCGGCCGACGAGGCTCGCGTTCAGAAGCTTGATGGCGACCTGCCCTTCGAAACGGCCGTCGTTTCGTCGCGCCAGCCACACGCTTCCCATGCCGCCCCGTCCGATCGGGGAGACCAGCAGGTAGGGGCCGAGCGTTTGACCGGCGAGCGTGGACGCGGCCGGCGGCAGGGCGACGGGGGAGCCTTCGAGAAAACCCTGGCCCGCGAGCGCCCGATGTTCCGCGAGCAAAGTCTCCAGGTCGCGTGCCACGGCCGGCTCCTCCGCACGCAGCGCGGCGAGCCATGCCTCCCGATCTCCCGGCGGCATGGCGAGCGCCGTCTCGAAGTGCGGACTCAGGGCACGCCAGCGTTCCGGGCTCAGGGGCGGCATCGCATCAGACCGTCGCGCGGATCGCGTGGTAGAGGTACGCCCGCGCCCGCTCCCAGTGGCGCTGCACGGTTCGCTCGGACACTCCGCGCATCGCGGCGATCTCCGTGAAGGAGAAGCCGCCGAAGAATTTCAGATCCACGAGCTCGGCCAGCGGCGGCTCGACGGTCGAGAGCTCGTCGAGCGCGGCGCCGATCTGCTCGAGCTCGACGGAGCTCGCCACGGGATCCGCGACGTCTTCGCTCATGGCGGTCAACGCGAAGCCGCCTCCCCGCTTCAGCGCATGGCGGCTGCGCGCATAGTCGATGACGAGGCGCCGCATCACTTTCGCCGCGTAGCCCATGAATCGCGCACGGTCCGCGAAGAGCTCGCCCTCCCTTCCGGAAATGTTCAGGTACGCCTCGTGGAGAAGGGTCGTCGTGCCGAGCGTGGAGCCCGGTTCGCGCGAAAGCTGACGCCGCGCCAGGGCGTGCAGCTCCGAGTAGAGGGCCGCGAAGAGCGCATCGGAGGCGGATGGGTCGCCGCCTTCGGCGGAAGAGATGAGCCCCGAGATCGTTGGCGCCATGGGATGAGGTCCCTGCCGAGCGCGTTTCGAGGCTAGCACACGGCGACGCGCGTGCGCAGCGGCCGATTTCTTCGCGGCGAGAGTGTCGGCTTTCGGGCTCGGATTCCGTCTTCTTTGAGGGGAGATGTGCCGGTCGAAAGCGGCGGGTCTCTTCGCGGTGAGCGCGTGTCGCCTTCCCGGCTCCGCTTCCGTCTTCCATTTCAGGAGACCGGAACATGGACAAAGGACTTTGGCGACGCGGTGTCCTGGTGTGGCTTCTGGCCGGAGCCGCCGGCCTGACTGCGCCCGCACGGGGCCAGATGATCGACCGGACTCAATCCCCCAATGTCATCGAACGACGGCATCGCCAAGTCGCTGGCCGAGCAGATCGGGCCCGGCCGTGGCGATTGGCAGACGCCGGGATCGGCTTCGTTCATCATCAGCCGCGACCCGTTTCGCGCGATTCGCCGCGGGCGCCAGCTCTTTCAGCGCAAGTTCACGCGCCTGCAGCTCCAGGGCCCCGGCGTCGACGACGGGCTGGGCGACATCAACACGCTCCTGACGATCGGCGCGGGGCTGTCGGACAGCTGCGCGAGCTGCCACGGCCGGCCGCGCGGATCGGCGGGGGCGGGGGGCGACGTCGTGACGCGTCCCGACAGCCGCGACTCCATTCACCTCTTCGGCCTGGGCCTGAAGGAGATGCTCGCCGACGAGATGACGCGCAGCCTGCGCGATCATCCGGGATCAGGCGCGCGCCGAGGCCCGGCGCACCGGCGCGGCGGTCACGCGAGCCGCTCGTCGCGAAGGGCGTCTCCTTCGGAGCGATCACGGCCCGGGCCGACGGGACCTTCGACGTGTCGGCGATCGAAGGCGTGGATCCCGACCTGCGCATTCGACCGTTCTTCGCGCATGGCGGCACGATCTCGATCCGGGAGTTCGTCGTGGGCGCGCTCCGGGCCGAGATGGGGCTCGAAGTCGCGGATCCCGACACGGCCGCGGCGAGCTCCGGCGCGCGCGTGTCCACGCCGTCGGGCATGGTTCTCGACGGCCGGGCCGACAAGATCGAGGCCCCGCCGGTTGCCAACCCGCACCGACAGATCGACGGAAACGTCTCGGGCGGCGAGCTCCCGACGGCGATCGTGGACTATCTCGAGTTCTACCTCCTCAACTACTTCAAGCCCGCGACCTACAAGCAGACCGACGCGACGCGGCGTGGCCTGCAGACGTTCCAGCAGATCGGCTGCGCCTCCTGCCACGTGCCGGAGCTCTCGATCGCCCGCGATCGCCGCGTGGCGGACGTCGAAACCGTCTACGACCCGGAGCGGGGAATCCTGAACGCGCTCTTCGCCACCGCCGCTCCGCGCGTCGAGACGGTGGCGGACGGGAGCGCGCTACCCGCCCGTCAAGCGGGCCCTGCGGCAGCCTTTCGTCGTACGCAACATCTTCACGGACTTCAAGCGCCACGACCTCGGGCCCGCGTTCCACGAACGCAACTGGGACGGCACGACGCAGAAGGAGTTCCTGACCCGGCCGCTCTGGGGCGTCGGCAGCAAGATCGCCTTCGGCCACGACGGCACGGAGCATCAACCTCTTCGAGGTCATCCTGAGGCACGGCGGAGAGGCGCAGAAGGAGCGGGACGCCTTCGCCGGGCTGGGCGACGCCGACCAGCAGGAAGTCATCGACTTCCTGCGGCACGCTCGTCCTCTTCCCGCCGGACGACACGGCGTCGAACCTCGATCCGGGGGACCGAACGCATGCGCAGTTCCCCCAGATGGGCCACGGCAGCATCCGCCTGACGGGTCTCTTCAACGATCCGGCCGACAGGGAGTGATGCAGATTCAGGACGATTCGCGGAGCGCGAGCCTCCCAGCCGGCACGTCGCGTCGCTCGGTGACGCGGCCTGAGGGCCAGCGAACGGTGATGCGGTCGGCCTTCTCCGAATCGCCGAGGCCGAAGTAGAGCTCCTTTGGTCCGGATGACAGAAACGAGTACCCGGCGGAGACGACCTGGGTGCGGGAGAGCCCGCCGGCCTCGACGGTGACCGTCGCGCCGAGGGCGTCGCGCGTCGACTTGTAGGGTCCGGAGGCCGACGGGTCACCCTCGAGCGCGACGACGAGTGTGTTCGCTCCAGCAGGGTTCCTGTTGATCCAGAGAGCGTTGGGCTGAAGAAACCCCGTGGCGAAGAGATCCGGATCGCCATCGCCGTCGGCGTCGAGAACGGTCAGCCCCCGCTGGTTGGCGTTCGACTCGAGGCCCGTGATCGCGGCGAGCTCGTCGAAGTGCCGCCCGTCGCGGTTGCGGTAGAAGCGCTTGGGCAGGCGGCCCCAGAGCGAGTCGTCGCCGAACTCGGCGATCGGGATGCCTTTCTCGAAATTGCGGAACTCGACGGACATCAGGTTCCAGAAGTCGATCTCCCGCTCGGTCTCGTTTTTCCCGGTCACCATGCCGTTGACGACGAAGAGATCCGCGCGTCCGTCCAGGTCCGCGTCGACGAAAACCGAGCCCCAGGACCAGGAGGTGTCCCAGACGTCGGCCGCGTCCGCCGTGTTTTCGAACTGGTTTCCGCCGAGGTTTCGGAAAAGGGAGGAGCCGCGCGACAGGGCGGTCAGCCGCCGCCAGACGAACGGCCGGCCGAGGGAGTAGGGGAAGGGCGGCATCGGATAGCGGGGATCGCGAAGGAACCAGCTGATCGGGAAGGAGTAGTTCGAAACGAAGAAGTCGAGGCGGCCGTCCGCGTCGTAGTCGTCGACGGTCACGCCCATCCCGAACGCCGGGTCGCGCACGCCGGCGCTCTTCGAGGCGTTGCGGAACGTGCCGTCGCGCTGGTTGTGAAGGTAGGTGTGGTCGCCGAAGTCGTTGGCGATGTAGAGGTCGGGCCAGGAGTCGCCGTCGAAATCCGCCGACTGCAGGGCGAGGGCCCAGCGACGGTCGTCGGTCTTCGTCGCTTTCGACACGTCCGTGAAGGTGCCGTCGCCTTCGTTGCGGTAGAGGTAATTCGGTCCCGCATTGTCTCCCTCGAGCGTCGGGCCCTGGTCGGGACGGCCGTACACGAGCACGTAAAGGTCGGCGTCGCCGTCGCGGTCGTAGTCGAGCGCCGCCGCGGAGGTCGAGTACTCGCTCAACGCCACTCCAGCCTTCGCGCCGACTTCCTCGAAGGTCCCGTCGCCGCGGTTGCGAAAGAGGAGGTTCGGCCGCAGGAGGTACGTCACGTACAGATCCGAGTCGCCGTCGTTGTCGTAATCGAAGGCCAGCGCGCCGGCGCCCTCGCCCTCCTGACCCGCCACGCCGGCCGCCTTTGCGACGTCCTCGAACGTCCCGTCGCCGCGGTTTCTATAGAGGCGGTTCCCGTCGCCGCCCGGAATGAAGAGGTCCTGCCGTCCGTCGCGGTCGAAGTCCAGGACGGCCACGCCCGGAGGCATGTGCTCGCCCGGGATGGGGATGTTCTTCGCCGCGTTCGGCAGGAAGGCGCGGTGGGGGCGGGCGAGTCCGGCGCGGTCGGCGACGTTCTCGAAGAGGGGCTCCGTCGCGGAGGCGGTGAGCCAGCTCTCCACGCTGCCGGACTGCATCCGCCAGGCGCCCCCGCCGGCCGGCACGAGCGTCATGCGGATCTTCCCTCCGGTCTGAAGCAGACCTCCGCGCGCGTCCGTCCCCGAGAGGAAAAGGCCCAGAAGAACCTCCCGATTCGCGCCGCGCCGGCGAAACTGGAAGATCGTCGCCTCGCAGCGCCCGAGCGATGCGAGCGCGCCGCGGAGATGCGCGAGGCTGCCTCGGAGGTCATCTCCGCCGATCGGCACGGCCGCCGGGGCCGTGCTTCCCGACGGCGCCCGGTAGACGGCGACCGAGAGGGGAGGGCGTGCCGACACCGGCGCGAGGCCCGCGCCCGGCATCGGACCGCTCCAGCCGACCGAAGGCGCGAAGAGCTCCGGTGCGATCTGGCCCGCCTTCCAGCCCGAGAGCAGCCGATCGGCGAAGATGGACGTGCCGTCGGAATACTCCTCGAACGTGGGAAGCGCGTCCCGTTTCGAGGCGCAGGCGCCGAAAAGGACGAGCGCAGCCGCGAGGGCACCGGATCGCAGACGGCGGCGGCGCACGGCGGAAACTATAATCCGCGGCCGCGTGGCCTCCTCCGTGCCGGATCGCCTCCGCGAGTCGATTGCCCGCGAGGGACCGATCTCGTTCACCGCCTTCATGCGGGCCGCCCTGTACGACCCCGACGCGGGTTACTACACCCGCGGCGCGCCAATCGGGGAGCCCGGCGACTTCGTCACCTCGCCGCACGTCTCCGCGGCGTTCGCGGCGACGCTGGCCCGCGTTTTCGCCGTGGACGTCGCCGAGCTGTCGGATCCCGTCGACTTCGTCGAGATCGGCGCGGGCGACGGCCGCTTTCTCGGGGACTTCTCGCAGGCCCTGCGCGTCCTGGCGCCCTCCGTGCACGAACGCCTCCGGCTGACCGCCGTGGAGGCTTCGGCGGCCGGCCGAAGCGCGCTCGCGGCGAGGGCCATCGAGCCGGCGCCGAAGGTTCTTTCGAGCGTCGAGGAGCTCGCGGAGGGCTCCGTCACGGGCTGGATCTTCTCGAACGAGCTCTTCGACGCGCTTCCCGTGGCGCGCGTCATGGGCTCGGAGGAAGGCCTGCGCGAGCTCCGTGTCGGCTTCGAGGACGGCCGCTTCGTCTGGATGCCGGGTTCCCGCGGGGGAGCCGCTCCGGCGACACCTCGAGGCTCAGGGCATCGCGCTCGCGCCGGGACAGAAGGGAGAGATCTCGCCGGAGCTCGCCGACCTCCAGCGCCGCCTCGCGCGCGCGCTCGCGCGCGGATGGCTGGTCGCCTTCGACTACGGGCACCCGGCGCGCATCCTCTACCATCCGCTCGCCCGGCCCGAAGGCACGCTCGCGGTGCACGCCGGCGGCCGCCGCGGCGGCGATCCGCTCGAGGATCCGGGCGCGCACGACCTCACGGCGCACGTGAACTGGGACGTGCTTCTCGCCGCGGGGGAGGCGGAAGGTCTCCACACGGATCGTCTCGCGCGGCAGGGCGCCTACCTCGCCGAGGCGGGCATCTTCGACTTCGCGCGCAGCGAAGCCGAGAAGTGGCGCATCTTCCGACTCGTCGATCCCGAAGGCATGGGCGAGCAGATCTCGGTTCTCATTCAGTCCAGGGGAGTGACCGCCGGCATGGCGACGCTTTAGCGTCGCGATTGGCCGGCGGTCATCCTGAGGGCGCTCGCCCGAAGGATCCCGAACTCGATCGGCGTCTCGGAGCTACGAGTCCGGGATCCTTCGCTGCGCTCAGGATGACCGCGCTACGCGCTGGATGACCCTGCGGGTTGGATTCCCCACGCCCGTCCGATAGAATGCCGCTCCGGTGGGTCACTACTTCCCCATCCTGATATTCGCGGTGCTCGCCGCGGCTCTGCCGCTCGGGACGATCCTCGTCGCTCGGGCGGTGCAGCGCCGTCGCCCCAACCCGGCGAAGCTCGAGCCCTACGAGTGCGGCATCGAGCCGTCCTCGGAGGCGTTCGACACCCGGTTCTCGGTCCGTTACTTCCTGATCGCCGTCCTCTTCGTCGTCTTCGACGTCGAGACGGTCTTCCTGTTCCCGTGGGCGATCATGTTCAACCGCCTGGGGCTCTTCGGTTTGATCGAGATGGTCATCTTCCTGGCGATCCTCGTCGTCGGGTACTTCTATTGCTGGAAGCGCAAGGCCCTGGACTGGGCCTAGGCAGAAGGCGAAGGGACGGCGAATGGGTCTGATCGACAACCGATTCGAGGAGAACATCCTCACGACGACCGTCGACTCGGTCATCAACTGGGCGCGGCGGTCCTCGATCTGGCCGATGCAGTTCGGCCTGGCCTGCTGCGCGATCGAGATGATGGCCGTCATGGACCCCCGCCACGACATCTCGCGCTTCGGCGCCGAGGTCTTCCGCGGCACGCCGCGGCAGTCCGACCTGATGATCGTCGCGGGCACGGTCGTCGAGAAGATGGCCCCCATCGTGAAGCGGCTCTACGACCAGATGCCCGAGCCCAAGTGGGTCATCGCGATGGGCGCGTGCGCCACCTGCGGCGGTCCCTACCGGACCTACGCCGTGACGCAGGGCGTCGACCGCATCGTGCCCGTCGACGTCTACGTGCCGGGCTGTCCGCCGCGGCCCGAGGCCCTGATCTACGGGATCATGGCGCTGCAGAAGAAGATCGACCGGATGAAGGTCATCCGGAAGGCGTCCTGATTGGCGGAAGACGAGAAGACTCCCGCTCCGGAGAAGCCCAAAGAGCCTCCCAAGGCCAAGCTCGAGGCCGTCGACGCCTCGGAGCACCCGTGGGTCGCGGTCGATCCGCGCGGCGCTTCCCGACACGGTCCAGTCGGCCAAGCAGTTCGTCGGGCAGGTCGACGGTGGTCGTGAAGCGCGAGCAGATCGCGCGCGTCGCCCGGCACCTCAAGGACGCCGAGGACTTCAACTACTGCGTGGACGTCACCGCCGTCGACTGGCGCGACCGCCAGCCGCGCTTCGAGGTGGTCTACCACTTCTACTCGTTCTCGAAGAACGACCGCATCCGCGTCAAGTGCGCCGCCGCGGAGAACGAGGAGGTCCCCTCGATCGCCTCGGTCTTTCTGGCCGCGAACTGGTGCGAGCGCGAGACCTACGACATGTTCGGGATCCGCTTCTCGGGGCATCCCGACCTGCGCCGGATCCTGACGTGGGAAGGCTTCCACGGCTATCCGCTCCGCAAGGACTTTCCGCTCGAGGGGATCGACACGGGCGCGGCCGTCTACCCCGAGGAGTGGCCGGACGGCGGCGGACCGCCGAAGGACGACCCCAACCGCAAGGTGGTCTCCTGAGATGAGCGCATGACGGACGACAAGATCTCCCAGGCCGAGAAGGACGAGGCCGCGTACCTCGCCGAGCGGGTCGCCGCCGCCAGGGCTTCGGCACCGGCCGCGGCGTCGAGCGCCACGGGAGACACGACGGAAGTCGCGCCCGGCGCCCACACGCTCTTCGACGTCCAGGAGATGGAGCTCAACTTCGGGCCGCAGCACCCGTCGACGCACGGCGTGCTGCGCCTGATGCTCAAGGTCGACGGCGAGCGCATCATCGACGCCAACCCGATCATCGGCTATCTCCACCGCGGCACCGAGAAGCTCTTCGAGCTCCAGCCCTTCTTCCAGAACGTCCCGCACACCGACCGCATGGACTACGTCGCCGCGGCCACCAACAACCTCGCCTTCGTCGGGCGGTCGAGAAGCTGGTGCGGTCTGGTGATGCCGCCGCGCGCGCGCTACATCCGCGTGATCCTCGCCGAGCTGCAGCGCATCTCCTCGCACCTGCTGTGGCTGGCCACGCACGCGCATCGACATCGGCGCCATGACGCCGTTCTTCTACTGCTTCCGCGAGCGCGAGCAGATCCTCGACCTGTTCGAGGAGTACTGCGGCGCGCGGCTGACGCTCAACTGCATGCGCATCGGCGGCCTGCCCTACGACCTGCACGGTCGGCTGGACCGAGCGTCTGCCGCGAGTTCATCGACGACGTTCCCGGCGCGGATCGACGAGTACGAGGAGCTGCTCGACCGACAACCGCATCTGGAAGAAGCGCACCGTCGGCGTCGGCGTGCTGCTCGCCCGAGGATGGCGATCGACTACGGCATCACCGGGCCGATGCTGCGCGGCTCGGGCGTCGACTGGGACCTGCGCAAGGCGCCGTCCCTACGAGGCTACGACGAGCTCGAGTTCGACGTCCCGACGCGCAAGAACGGCGACACCTACGACCGCTACCTCGTGCGCATGGAGGAGATGCGGCAGTCGAACGCGCATCATCCAGCAGTGCCTGGACAAGCTGCCCGAGCGGGCCGATGATCGGCCAAGCGTCCGCGCGTGATCAAGCCGGCCGCCGGAAGGCGAGGTCTACCACTCGATCGAAGCGCCCGAAGGGCGAGATCGGCTTCTACATCGTCAGCGACGGCACGCACCAACCCGTACCGCTGCCACGTGCGGCCGCCGTCGTTCATCAACCTGCAGGCGCTGCCGCGAGCTGGCGAAGGGCCATCTGCGTCGCCGACCTCGTGGCGCTGATCGGCACGATCGACATCGTGCTCGGCGAGGTCGACCGGTGATGCCGACCAGCTCGACGCTCGCTGTCTCTCGGCGACCCGTACGTCAACGGTCGTCCTGCTCGCCGCGGTCAAGATCCTCGTCCTGCTGTTCCTCGGGTCTGCCGCTGATCACCGTCCTGGTCTCGCCGAGCGCAAGATCCTGGGCTTCATGCAGGCGCGCCTCGGGCCGAACCGCGTCGGGCCGCGGGGGCCTGCTGCAGCCGATCGCCGACGTCGTGAAGCTCGCTGGTCAAGGAAGACATCATGCCCGCCGAGGCGGTGAAGTGGGCGTTCACTTCCTCGCCCCGTGCCTGGTGGTGGTCCCGGCGTTCATCATCTTCGCGGTGATCCCGTTCGGCCCGCCCGGCCAGGTGGGCAAGACGTCGACTCACCTCTGCGTCACCGACGTCAACGTCGGCCTGCTGTTCATCGCTGGCGATCACCTCGATCGGCGTCTACGGGATCATCCTCGGCGGCTGGGCCTCGAACAACAAGTACTCGCTGCATGGGCGGCCTGCGCTCGGCGGCGCAGATGGTCTCCTACGAGGTGCCGCATGGGGCTCGCCCTGGTGTCGGCCTGCTGATGATCGCCGGCTCGCTCGTCGCTGGTCGACATCGTCGAGGCGCAGCAGGAGGTCACGCACGTCTGGTTCTTCTTCCCGCAGCATCGTCGCCTTCTTCATCTACCTCGTCGCGGGCGTCGCGGAGACCAACCGCAACCCGTTCGATCTGCCCGAGGCCGAGTCGGAGCTGGTGGCCGGGCTTCCACACCGAGTACATCGGCGATGAAGTTCGCCCTCTTCTTCCTCGGCGAGTACGCGAAGATGATCGTCATCTCGGCGGTCGCCGTGACGCTCTTCCTCGGCGGCTGGCTGCGCGCCGTTCCCGAACGTCGAAGGCACTGCGACTTCCTCGGCGCTGGTGCCGGCGGCCGTCGGTGCTGGTTCCTGCTCGAAGGTCTCCGTGTTCATCTTCGTCTACATCTGGTTCCGCGGCACGTTCCCGCGCTACCGCTTCGATCAGCTCATGGACCTCGGCTGGAAGTGGATGATCCCGCTCGCGCTCGCCAACATCGTCGTCATCGCGTTCGCGATCCTCCTCGGCCAGGAGCGACTGATGGTCTGGCTGTCTGGACCTCGGAGGCTGTTCGTCGTGATGTATCTGCTGCAAGCTCGACAGAAGCTGCCGCCGCGACCGCTCGCGACGGTGCTGCATCGCAGGTCGAGTTCGAAGCCGAGGTGGCTCGACAAGCTGCCCTGCTCGACCTGTTCGACGGGTCTCGTGACCAGTCGGCACCTGTTCAAGAAGAAGGTGACGATCCAGTATCCCGAGGAGCGCAGGGAGCCGGCGGACCGCTTCCGCGGCATGTTCCGGCTCGACGAGGAGCGCTGCATCAAGTGCACGATCTGCGCGCGTCGACTGCCCGATCGACATCATCTACATCGACTGGCACCAGGAGGTGAACGCGGAGACGCGGCAAGAAGGAGAAGGTCCTCGACCGCTTCGACATCGACGTGCAGCGCTGCATGTTCTGCGGCCTCTGCGAGGAGGCCTGCCCGACCGAGCCGAAGTCGATCTGGCTGACCACCAAGACCTACGAGCTGGCCAGCCTACGACCGCAACGAGCCCTCTACGTCGACATGGAGCAAGCTCCAGGACTGGCGGAGGCGCCCCGTGAAGCCCTACACCGACGAGGAGCGAGGGTAGCCCGTCATGGCCGGCGCGCTTCTGACGCGGAACCGCCGAGCTGGCTCTTCTGTCGTCTTCGCCGGCCTCGCGCTGCTGGCGGCGGTCGCCGTCGTCGTCGCCTGCGCAACCCGATGTACTCGGCGCTCTTCCTGCTTCTGCTGCTTCCTGCTCGTCGCGGTGCTCTTCCTGCTGCAGCACGCCGAGTTCGTCGGCGGCCGTGCAGATGCTCGTCTACGGCGGCGGCATCATGGTGCTGTTCCTCTTCGTCATCATGCTGGTGAATCCGCGCACGGCTGCCGAGACGCGTCAAGTCCTGTTCGGCAGCCAGTGGCGACGTGGCGCTCCTGCTCTTCCCGATCCTGCTCATCGCCGTTCGCCTACATCGCTCTGGACGGACAAGCTGCCGGACATTCCGGCCGAACCCCGACGCCTTCCGCGATGGTCCGCGGGCGAGATCGCCGGCAACTCCGAAGCGGTGGCCTGGTCGCTCTTCCGCGACTACCTGCTGCCGTTCGAGATCGCCTCGGTCTTCCTGCTGGTCGCGATGATCGGCGCGGTCGTGCTCGGCAAAGCGAGTGCGCGTCGAGGAGGAGACGACGAGCATGACGCCGGCGATGACGAGATCACGATCAACCACTACCTGATCGTCTCGAGCTTCCTGCTCTTCGCGATCGGCCTCTTCGGCGTGCTCGCCCGGCGCAACATGATCACGGTCCTGATGTCGATCGAGTTGATGCTCAACGCCGTGAACCTCAACCTGATCGCGTTCTCGTACCGGCTCTCGGATCTGACCGGGCCAGGTCTTCGCGGTCTTCACGATCACGATCGCGGCCGGCGAGGCGGCGGTCGGCCTGGCGTTGACCATCTCGCTCTTCCGTCTGCGCAAGACGCTGAACGTCGAAGAAGCCGACACGATGCGCGGCTGAGGGGTTAGAGGAAGCCGTGAAAGAGCTGATCTGGCTCATCCCCCTCGTGCCGCTGGCGGCTTCCTGATCAACGGGCTGCTCTATCTGGCGACCCACCGCTCGAGGAACGTCCCCGGGCACGGCCACGGCGATGCCAAAGACGGCCACGGCGAGGCCCATGCGGTTCCGCCGGTGGCCGGCAGCCACCCCCCGACCGGTCATGGCCACGGCGAAGCGCACCCGGTCATTCCCTTCAAGTCGGTCCACACCGTGGTCGGCGCGGGCAGCGTCGGCCTCGCGTGCCTCCTGGCGTTCGGCGCCATCTTCGACGTCGGCCTGAAGGCCTTCGCGGCCGGCGAGTCCGTGACGCGGGTCCTCTACCGGTGGATCCCGCTCGGCGTGAACCAGGCCGTCGGCCAGATCCCCGGCGGGGTCGGGGACTGGGTGGTCGACGTCGCTTTCCGGCTCGACCCGCTCTCGGCGCTCATGCTCGCGTTCGTGACGTTCGTCGGCTTCCTCATCCACGTCTACTCGGTCGGCTACATGGCGCCACGAGGAGGGTTACAGACGCTACTTCGCCTACCTGAACCTCTTCATGTTCGCGATGCTGGTCCTCGTGCTGGGCGCGAACTATCGTGATGCTCTTCGTCGGCTGGGAGGGCGTGGGCCTCTGCTCGTACCTGCTGATCGGCTTCTACTACGAGAAGAAGTTCGCGGCCGACGCGGGCAAGAAGGCGTTCATCGTCAACCGCATCGGCGACTTCGGCTTCATCCTCGGCATCTTCGTGATCTTCGCGCTCTTCGGTACGCGTCGATTTCGCGACGGTCTTCGCGGCGGCGGCCGCCGAATCGCGGCCGCGTACACGCCTTACATGACCGTCCATCTGCCTGCTCCTCTTCGTCGGCGCCTGCGGCAAGTCGGCGCAGTTCCCGCTCTACGTCTGGCTGCCCGACGCGATGGCCGGCCCGACGCCGGTCTCGGCGCTGATCCACGCGGCGACGATGGTCACGGCGGGCGTCTACATGGTCGTGCGCTCGAACGTGCTCTTCCGGCTGGCCCCGCACGCGATGCTCGTCGTCGCCGTCGTCGGCGCGTTCACGGCGATCTTCGCGGCGACGATCGGCATCGCGCAGAACGACATCAAGAAGGTCCTCGCCTACTCGACGGTCTCGCAGCTCGGCTACATGTTCCTCGCCTGCGGCGTCGGGCGCGTTCAGCGCGGCATCTTCCACGTCATGACGCACGCCTTCTTCAAGGCCTGCCTCTTCCTCGGCTCGGGCTCGGTCATCCACGCCCTGCGCCGGCGAGCAGGACATGCGGCAGATGGGCGGGCTCGCGCAAGGATCCCGACGACGTACCGGACGTTCCTCGTCGCGACGCTGGCGATCGCGGGCGTGCCGGGCCTTGCGGGCTTCTTCTCGAAGGACGAGATCAAGGCGGCCGTCTTCCACGCCGAGTTCGCCGCCGTTCCCTGGATGCCCAAGCTCCTGTACGCCGTGGCCCTCTTCACGGCGGGGCTGACGGCGTTCTACATGTTCCGCCTGCTCGGACTGACGTTCTGGGGCCGCTACCGCGGCACGCCGCAGGAGGAGTCGCACATCCACGAGTCGCCGCGGTCGATGACGGTGCCGTTGATCGTTCTGGCGATCCTGTCGGTCGTGTCCGGCTGGGTGGGGATCCCGATCGTCCACGGCGGCAACCGGATCGGGGAGTTCCTCAAGCCCGATCCGCCTGCCCATCGCCGGGATGGAGGAACACGGCGCACCACGCTTCGTTGACGATGGAGTTCGCGCTGATGGCGGCGGCGGTCGCGGTCGCCGCCATCGGCATGTTCCTGGCGTGGGCCTGGTACGTGAAGGGGGAGGGCCGCACGCCGGCTCGCCTCGCGGCGGAATGGCCGGGCGTCTACCGGGCGGTCTCGAACAAGTACTTCGTCGACGAGGTGTACGAGAAGGTGTTCGTGCGCGGGGCGGCCGTGGGCGGCGGGAACGTTCTCTGGGACGTGGACGCCACCGTCGTCGACCTGATCCCCAACGGCGCGAGCGCCGTCACCAAGGCCGCGTCCTGGATCGCCTCGATCTTCGACCAGTACGTCGTCGACGGGCTCGTGAACGGCGTCGCGAACACCCTCCAGGGCCTCTTCGACGTGCTCCGCCGGGCCCAGACCGGCCGGGTCCAGAACTACGCACTCGTCATGGGCGGCGGACTCTTCTGCCTGGTGGCGGTGTATCTCTTGTTTCGATGAAGGGATAAGGAAGGCGCATGGACCTCAGTCACATCCCGATCCTCTCGATCATCACCTACATCCCGCTGTTCGGGGCGCTCGCGATCGTGTTCCTGATGCCGAGGGAAAAAGCGGGGGCGATCAAGACGGCCGCGACGGTCATCGCGGTCCTCGATTTCGTGGTCTCGCTGCCCCTCTGGTGGGCGTTCGACCGGGGCCGCGACGGCTTCCAGTTCGTCGAGAAGGCCTCCTGGATCCCGTCGCTCGGCGTCGACTACCACTTCGGCATCGACGGCATCTCGCTCCTCCTGATCCTGCTCACGACGCTCATGGGCGTCATCGCCGTCGTCTGCTCCTTCACGGCGATCGAGACGCGGCAGAAGGAGTACTACGTCCTCCTCCTCCTGCTGCAGACGTGCATGATCGGGACGTTCTGCTGTCTCGACTTCTTCCTCTTCTACGTGTTCTGGGAAGTCATGCTCGTGCCGATGTACTTCCTGATCGGCGTCTGGGGCGGCTCGCGGAGGCTCTACGCGGCGATCAAGTTCTTCCTCTACACGCTGGCCGGCTCGGTGCTGATGCTGCTCGGCATCATCGCCCTCTACTTCTTCAACACGACCGGGTTCCTCGGGCACAAGGGCCTCGGCGGCACGCCGACCTTCTCGATCGAGACGCTCGACGACCGTGGCGCAGGGGATGCCGGAGTCGTTGCAGATCTGGATCTTCCTCGCGTTCTTCCTCGGCTTCGCGATCAAGGTGCCGATGTTCCCGTTCCACACCTGGCTGCCGGACGCCCACATCGAGGCGCCGACGGCGGGCTCGGTGATCCTGGCGGCGATCCTCCTGAAGATGGGGACCTACGGCTTCGTGCGGTTCTCGCTGCCGATCTTCCCGGACGCGGTCAACAACAGCCGGGTCGCGGGTCTGATGATCACGCTCTCGATCATCGGCATCGTCTACGGCGCCCTGGTGACGCTCGTCCAGAAGGACATGAAGAGGCTCATCGCCTACTCCTCGGTGTCCCACCTCGGGTTCGTGATGCTCGGGATCTTCGCCCTCAACATGGCCGGGGTCCAGGGTGGCATCCTCCAGATGATCAACCACGGCATCTCGACGGGCGCGCTCTTCCTGCTCGTCGGCATCATCTACGAGCGACGGCACACGCGGATGATCTCGGAGTACGGCGGCCTCGCGAAGCAGATGCCGGTCTACGCGACGTACTTCCTGATCATGGCGCTCTCCTCGATGGGGCTGCCGCTTCTGAACGGCTTCATCGGCGAGTTCACGATCCTCCTGGGCGCGTTCGCGCAGGAGCTTCTGGTGGGCGTTCTTCGCCGCGATGGGCATCGTCCTCGGAGCCGCGTACCTGCTGTGGCTCTACCAGCGCGTCTTCTTCGGTGAGGTGACCAACCCCGCCAACGAGAAACTCGCCGATCTGACGTTTCGCGAACAGCTGACGCTCGCGCCTCTCGTGATCCTGGCCCTCTGGATCGGCCTCTATCCCCGGCCCATCTTCGACGTGATCCGCAGGCCCTCCGAAAAGATCGTCCGGATCGTCGGCGGCGCGACGGAAGAGCCTCCGGCCATGGCAAAGACGGGGAGCGACGCCGGAGGCGGAGGAGCCCCGAGCGTGGGCGCGGACGCCGCCGGAGCCGCGCGTCCGTGATGTTCGCGACGAAGGCTTCCGACTGGATCCTGCTCTCGCCCGAGCTCTTCCTCACGGCCGCCGGGCTGCTCATGCTTTCGATCTCCGTGTTTCTCGGGAAGGCCCGCGAGGAGTTCCTCGGCTTCATCGCCACGCTGTCGGTCGCGATCACCGGAGCGCTGCTGGTCTGGGTCGCGGCCCGCCCCGACCGGAAGACGCCGATCCTCGCGGGCTCTTTCGTGGTCGACAACTTCTCGCTGTTTTTCAAGGGGCTCATCCTCCTCTCGCTCATCCTCGCGATCCTCGCTTCGGTCCGCTTCGTCGGCCGGGCGCCGTACCCTGGCGGCGAGTACTACGCCCTGCTGCTGTTTTCCGGGGTCGGCATGCTCTTCATGGCCTCGGGCAACAACCTGATCACGATCTACGTGGCGCTCGAGACCATGGCGCTCTCGTCGTACGTTCTCGCGGGCTACTTCAAAGGCGAGGTCAAATCGACCGAGGCGGCCCTCAAGTACTTCATCCTCGGGGCGTTCTCATCGGGCGTTCTGCTCTACGGCCTCTCGCTCGTCTACGGCGTGGCCGGCCAGATGGGACTGCCGGAGCTCGCGAAGCTCCTGGCGACGACGGACCGCTCGAACATACTCATGCTCGGGATCCTGCTCATCCTGGCCGGGCTGCTCTTCAAGATCGCCGCGGTGCCCTTCCACGTCTGGACGCCCGACGTCTACGAGGGCTCTCCCACGCCCGTGACGGCGTTTTTCTCGGTCGGCCCCAAGGTGGCGGCTTACGCGATCCTCGCCCGGATCTTCTACGTGGCCTTTCCCAAGTTTCAGGCGGACTGGGGCTTCGTCGTGGCCCTCGTCGCGGCCGCGACGATGATCGTCGGCAACATCGCCGCGCTCCTCCAGACGAACGTCAAGCGTCTCTTCGCCTACTCCTCGATCGCCAACGCCGGGTACGCGCTTCTCGGCGTGCTCGGGTTCTCGACGGAGTGGGGCCTCTGGGGCGTCCTCGTGTACCTGCTCGCCTACACCTTCATGAACTTCGGCGCCTTCACGCTCGTGATCCTGCTCGAGAGCAAGGGGTACGCCGGAGAGTCGGTCTCGGACTTCAACGGCCTCGCGCAGCGCAACATGCCGGCGGCCGTCGTGATGCTGCTCTTCTTGCTGTCGCTCGCGGGCATCCCGCCGACGGCCGGCTTCATCGGCAAGTACTACCTCTTCACGGCGGCGATGAAGGCGGGCTATGCCTGGCTCGCGGTCCTCGCGGTCGTGATGTCGGCGGTCTCGCTCTTCTACTACTTCCGAATCGCGTCCGCGATGTTCTTCGCCGAGGCGGAGGGAGGCGCGAAGCTCCAGAGCTCGTACACGCTGACGGCGGTGATTCTGATCTGCGCGGTCGGAACGCTCGTGATCGGCGTGGCGCCACAGCCGTTTCTCGCGGTCCTGAAGAGCTGCGTCCTCACTCCCTGAGGAGACCGTCATCGCCCGGCCCGCCCTGCTCGGTGAGGCGCTGTCGGCGGGACTGCTCTTCCTCTGCGGCCCGGTCGCGGGCTGGTTCCTCGGGAAGTGGGTCGGCAATCTCCTCGGGATCGGACTCGTTCCCGCATGGATCGGGGCGGCGCTGGGGCTGGTCTCGGCCTTCATCCACCTGGTCCGGCTGACCGGGCGGGCTTCGAAATGAGCGACATCGACGCCGTCATCCGGCGGGTCAAGCGGCGGGCCTTCGTCCTCGGCGCCGTCGGGATTCTCGCGGGATTCCTGTTCGGGGTCCGCGCCGGCGTCTCATTGACAATTTGCGCGGCCGTGGTAATTTCCAGCTTCCTGGTCCTCGAAAAGGCAACCGAGCGTCTGGTCCCCGGCGCGGGCAAGGCAGGATTGCGAACCCTGATTCCCCTTCTGCTGGTGACCCTCGCGAGTTTTGCGCTTCTCGGGGCGGTTCTTTTGCGGTGGAAGGGCTTCGATCCCGTGGCAGGGGCCGCAGGCCTCTCCGTCGTCGTTCTCGCGGTCGTTCCCGAGTTGTTTTCGAGGAGGTAGGCGCGCTTGCAGGAGCATCATTCATTCCTCTGGGGCCCGATCAACGCCCTGTTGATCCGGATCCTGGGTGAGCCGCCCGTCGAAAAGCTCTCGCCGGGGATGGCGCACTTTTTCTTCCCCGACGGCAAGGCGGCCTGGCTTCCCGATCCCGCGATCATGGCCCTGCTCCTGGCGGCCCTGATCGCCATCCTCTTTCCCCTGGCCGCGAAGCGGTTCGACCGCCACCGGCCGGGCGGCGTGCAGAATTTCCTCGAGATGATCGTGTCGTTCCTCCGCGGGCTCGTCGCCGAGACGGTGGGGGAGCATCACATCCGCCAGTACCTGCCGATCATCGGAGCGCTCTTCGTCTTCATCGCGATGGGCAACCTCTTCGGCCTCTTCTTCTTCCTCCAGCCTCCGACCGGGTCGCTGTCGGCGACGGTGGCCCTCGCGGTCGTGTCGTTTCTGTACTTCAACTACCAGGGCGTCAAGGAGCACGGCCTCGGCGGCTACCTGAAGCACTTCATGGGGCCGCTGATCTGGATCGCGCCCCTCTTCTTCGTCATCGAGATCATCGGGACGTTCGCCCGGATCCTGTCGCTCTCGCTGCGGCTCTTCATGAACATCTTCGGCGAGCACACGACGACGAACGTCTTCGCCAGCCTCGTACCGATCGTGGTTCCCTGGCCGATGATGGCTCTGGGAATCTTCACGGCGTTTCTGCAGGCTTACGTGTTCGCGCTGCTCTCGGCGGTCTACGTCGGCTCGGCCGTCGCCCACGAGGAGCACTGAGATCGGCTCGTGATAGGGTTCGCAAACTTCCGCCGGACGGCGCGTGCCAGACCGTTCCGGACGGTGTGAAAAGAAGAAGAAGAAGGAGAGATTGGGGATGTTGAAGAAGACGCTTGTGTTGTGCGCGCTGGCCCTCGTGCTGGCCATGCCCGCGATCGCCCAGGAGACGCCGGCGGCCGCCGGGACCGCGACCGGGGTCAAGTGGGGAGTGATCGGAGCCGCGTTCCTCCTCGGAGTGGCGGCGGCGGCCGGAGCCACGGCCCAGGGGCGGGCCACCTCGGCTGCCGCCGAGGGCATGTCCCGCAACCCGGGAGCGGCCAAGGACATCCGCGGAATGACGCTTCTGGGCCTCGTGCTGATCGAGTCCCTGGTCCTGTACGCGCTCCTGATCTGCTTCCTCATTTACGGCCGGTAGGATTGAACCGGGGTCGTCGGGGGCTCGAAAGAGCCCCCGGACGGCCCGTTTGTCCTCTCCCGGAGACAGGCTGACCCCCCGAAGAAACCAGAACGGGCGGGTCTGCGTATTTTTAGGGTGAGGAACCCAAACGACTCGGTGGGCTAGACCGTAGAAGGAACGGAGGTTAGCCCGGTTCGGTCGGCGGCAGGAGCCGCTGGAATCGGCCGGGCAAGGATTTTGCGATTCCTCGAAAGCATGGCGAAGGTAAACGTGCAAGAAACTCTGAGCCTCGTTGAGGGTTCGGGAGCCCCGAAGGCCGTCTCGGCCTGGGACTTCAACTCCCAGGTGATGCCGTTCGTGGACTCCCTCTACAACACCGCCTACCGCATGACGCGGAGCGCGGAGGACGCCGAGGATCTCGTCCAGGAGACCTTTTTCAAGGCGTACAAGTACTACGACAAGTTCGAAGAAGGGACCAACCTCAAGGCGTGGCTCTTCAAAATCCTCAAGAACACGTTCATCAACAACTACCGCAAGCGCAAGCTCGAGCCGCGCAGCGTGGATTTTGCCGAGATCGAAGACTCCTTCGAGCGCATCGTCCGGCGCGACGCGTCGGAGCCGCCCTCGGACCCGGAGACCGACTTCTTCTCGAGCGTCCTCGACGACGACGTCAAGAGGGCCCTCGAGTCCCTGCCCTACGACTATCGGATGGTCGTCGTGCTGGCCGACCTGGAGGACTTCTCCTACAAGGAGATCGCCGAGATCCTCGAGTGCCCCGTCGGGACGGTCATGTCCCGCCTGTACCGTGGCCGCAAGCTCCTCGAGAAGGCGCTCCTGAAGTACGCCCGCAAGCACGGGTACATCCGGGGGGCCGAGCCGACCAAGATGCGCACCCGGCCAAAGCCTCAGCCGGCCTGAGGCCGGCCGCCCGGGCCTTTGGGGCCTGAAAGACCCGATCCCGAAAGGTTCGGAATAATGGGTCGGGGGGGGCCGTTTTTCCCCACGGCCCGATGAATTGTTCGAAAGCCCGGTTTCTCCTCTACGCCTACCTCGACCGCGACCTCCCGCGGCAGGACGCCGAGGCCCTCCAGCGCCACCTCGGCACCTGCGGCCCCTGTGCCGCCCGGGGCCAGTCGGCCCGGGGCCTGGGGAAACTGCTTCGGACCCGGCTGGACTACGCCCGGGCGCCGATTGACCTCAGGGAGAGGCTCAGTGCGAGGCTGACGGCCCGGGTCAGGCCGACCTACGCGCCGCTCGGGATCGCCGCCTCGATCCTCCTCATGATTCTGCCCCTCGTCTCCGACCAGCGCGGGCCGCGCGGAGCGGCCATATCGCTCGCCACGGTGGCCATCGGCGCTCCGGGAACGCGCATCGTCCCGGTCTCGCGCAAGATGACCGGGACCTTTGTCTGCCTGCAGTGCGAGGCGGGACACACCGACGCCGCGTGTCCGTTCGAAGAGAAGCCCGTGCACGAGCTCGGCTTCTGCGCCGACAACGGCGAGCGCTGGCGTCTGATGACCACCGACCGCGAATTCGCCAGTGCCTCGGTCGGCCAGACGGTCACGGTCGAGGGCGTCGCGTTTCCGGAATCGGGCTTTTATCGGGCGTCGCGCGTCGGGTACTGACGAGCTCTCAGCTCTCAGCTGTCAGCCTTCAGCCAGACACCGCAGTCGACGTTCTCGTCCCAGTCTCCAGCCGAGCTGATAGCTGATAGCTGATAGCTGACAGCTACAATCCCTCCAATGTCTCAGTGGCTCGAAGCGAGCGCGCCTGCGCGGATCGATCTCGCGGGCGGCACGCTCGACCTCTGGCCGCTTCACGTGCTGCATCCCGGTTCGGTCACGATCAACGTCGCGATCGATCTTCGCGCGCGGTGCCGCGTGCGGCCGGGCTCATCCGGCTTCCGCGTTACGGTTCCCGACCTCGGGTACGAGCGGTCCGTCGGAGAGCCGGGGGAGCTTCTCGCCGATCCGCGTGGGGCCCTCGCCGGCGCCGTCCTCGAGGCCCTCGAGATCCGCGAGCCCCGGGAGATCGAGCTCTCCTCGGACGTGCCGTTCGGCTCCGGGCTCGGCGGCTCGTCGGCCCTGACGGTCGCGATGGCCGCGGCGCTCGCCGCGAGCGTGGAGCGGCGGTTCGAGGGTCCCGGGCGCGTCGAGTTCGTGCGCGACGTCGAGACGCGCGTTCTGGGCAAGCCGGCCGGCACCCAGGACTACTACCCGCCGCTCTCCGGCGGGATCCACACGCTCGACTTCAAGCCCGGAGGCGTGTCCATCCGGAGGCGCGACGTGGATCCGGGCGTCTGGCTCCGGCACCTGACGGTCTACGACACGCGCGCCGTGCACTCCTCGGGGATGAACAACTGGGAGATCTTCCGCGCCCGGCTCGAAGGGGATCACGAGGTGGCCGCCCGTCTCGAAGAGGTGCGGGTCGCGGCGCGCGAGATGGCCGAGGCGGTCGAGGCCACCGATTTCCGCGCGATGGGCGCCGCGCTCCGGCGGGAGTGGGCGGCGCGCCGGCGCCTGGCGCCGGTCGTGTCCTCGCCGAGCCTCGACGACGCGATCGCGAGCGCCGAGGCGGCGGGGGCCTGGGGCGGAAAAGCGTGCGGCGCGGGCGGCGGAGGCTGCCTCGTGATCCTCTCACCGGCCGAGAAGACGCCGGCCGTGCGCGAGGCCCTGAGCCGTCTTCCCGAGGGGCGTCTTCTGCTGGTCGCCCCGGAGAACCGGGGCTTGCTCGTTCTGAGCCCGCCCGCCTAGCGCCCGCCCCTCAGCGCTCCCTCATCCAGGCCACGCAGCGCTCGAGCTCGCGGCGCATCGCCGCGGGCGACTCGGCCCGGTACCGCTCGCCATGCCCGGGCAGGACCCACTCGAAGGAATGGTCGAGGAGGCGCTCCATCGAGCGAATCGTCTCGGGCCAGGAGTACCAGTTGGCGTCCCGGAAGGCCACGAGGTGGCCGCGCCGCCGGGACCAGGCGAGGTGGTCGCCCGTGAAGAGATACCGGTCGCGGTAGAGCAGCACGGCATGCCCGCGCGTGTGGCCGGGGGTCGGGATCGCGAGGAGATCGGGTGCGAGGCTCACGGGCTCGAGCCCGCGGATGCGACGCTCGACCTCCCGCGTCGAAGGGGTCACATCGTCCTCGTGGATCACCCGCTCGCAGCCGAAACGCTTTCGGAGGGCGGCGTGGTCGGCCACATCGTCCCGATGCGTGAGGAACAGAGACGCGATCCCCCCGCGCTCTTCGAGAGCGGCGAGCAGCGGCCCCGCCGCCCGCGGCGAGTCGACGAGAACGTTTCCCTCGGGCCGCTCGATGAGGTAACTCCAGGCTCCGAACGAGCTCTCGGCGGTGAAGCCGCAGAAGGAGACGTTTTCGTGGATCGGCTCGGGGAAGCCCCGCACGCCCTCGGAGGCGTCGGCCTTCGGGGCCGTGCCGATCGAAGCTGTCGGACATGCGACGAGCGCCATGAGGGCGCGCCGCCGCGCTTCGGGGCTCGCCGGCTGAGCGCCGACGAACGAGTGCCCCGCGCCCTGCTCGAAGACGGCGGGCGCGACCCGCCGGCAGGTGTCGCAGTCGATGCAGGTGGAGTCGACGTAGAACTCGCCGGGGGCGTTGTCCGGAAGCCGCTCTGCGAGAGTCGCCAGGGGGTCAGATCCTCTCGAGCACCGCGACCGTCTTTTCGCCGACGACGTTCCCGGTGTTGAGCGTGGTGCCCGGCTCGATCAGGACGATCCAGCACTCCTCGTCGGCCGAAGGCTTGTGCTCCACGCCTTTCGGGACGATGAACATCTCGCCCTCGGCGAGCTCGATGTCGCCGTCGCGAAGCCCCATCCGCATGCGTCCCTTGACGACCAGGAAGAGCTCGTCCTCGTTCTCATGGTGATGCCAGACGAACTCGCCCTGGACCTTGACGACCTTGACCTGGTGGTCGTTCAGGTCGCCGACAATCTTGGGTTGATATGGCTCCGTGAACTTGCCGAACTTCTCGAGCAGGTTGACCTTCTGCATCGCGCCTCCTTCGGGTTACCGCCGACCTGCGGTCGGCGTTGCCGACTGCCGTGGGTCTGCCTTCGGTGGCCGGCTTCGTCACATGCGCCCGGGCTCGGGAATCCCCAGGAGTCCGAGCAGGGAAGACATCTCCCGCCGGAAAATATGCGCGACGGCCAGACGGCGGTTCCGGGTTTCCGCATCCGGTTCCTGAAGGATTGGCTGCCGGTGGTAGAAGTGATTGAAGGTCTGGGCGAGGCCGAACGCGTGCCGCGCCAGCGTCGCCAGCTCGAGCGTGTCCACCGCGCGCTCGGCGACGTCGGGCGTGGAGGCGGCGTCGAGGGCGAGGGCCCAGAGCTCGTCGTCCCACCCGGAGTCCGCGAGCGTGGCCGCGTCGACGTCGGTCGCGATGCCTTTTTCCTTCGCCTTGCGAAAGATGTTGTCCGCTCGCACGAGCGAGTACTGCAGGTAGGGGCCCGTGTCTCCCTCGAAGTTGAGGGCCTCGTCGAAGTCGAAGGCGATGATCTTGTTGCGGCCGACCTTCAGCAGGAAGTAGCGCAGGGCCCCGATGGCGATCGACTGGGCGTCGGCCTCGGCGGCCGCCGCGCCGTCCGCCGCCTCGCCCCGCCGGGCCGCGATCTCCGCGCGGGAGCGCTCGAGGAGCAGTTCGACGAGATCGTCCGCCTTCACGCCCAGGCCCTTGCGGCCGGACATTTCCACGAACGGCTTCTTCTCGTCTTCCGCCGAGAGGCGGTACTCCTCGCCGAAGCGCTCGGCGAGCTCGCGAGCGGCCTTGCCCGAGAGGGCCACGATCTCGTAGGCGAAGTGGACCGAGGCCTCGGCCTCCTTTTCGTGGCCGAGAGCGCGGAGGCCTTCCCGCACGACCTTCTGGGGATACGACTGACGCACGTCGATGACGTTGTAGACGCGGCTGGCCCGGCCGAACTCGGGCGCGCCCGGCTCGCCGCCCGCATGCGCCGTCCGCCAGACCGTGTGCTCGCGGACAGCCGCGGGGACCTCGCTCTCGAGCACCGCGCCCGAGCTCCAGACGGGGTGGAGCCGTTCGTAGTCGAAGTCGATCGGGAGAAGACCGAACTTCCAGAGCTGGTAGGCGATGTCCTTGCCCGTGTACGTGACCGTGCCGTTCGAGCGCACGAGGATCTTGTCCGGCTCCTCCATGCCCGCGAACTCCTCCGAGTCGGAAAGGTCGAGCACCCAGCAGCCGGCGTGCTTGCCGTCCTTTTCGAGGTGGATGGCGCCCGAGGCCTTGAGGAGCTCGAAGGCCTTCGCCCAGAAATGCTTGTGCAGGATGTCGCTCTCGCGCGGCAGAAGGTCGTAGGCGACGCCGAGCCGCCCCATCGTCGCGAGGTGCGACCGGGAAACGGCGTCGGCCACGACGGCCGCGACGCGGGCGGTTTCGTTGTTGCCGGCCTCGATGGCGTGGAGGACTTCCTCGCGCCAGGCCTTCGTCTCGGGCTTGGCCTGATAGGTCCGGCCGACCTCGGCGTAGAGATCCCAGCAGAGATACGCGAACCCCTTGGGCTCGACCGGGCCGTTGGGCCAGCGGCTCTCGGCCACGGCGGTGCGGGCCGCCTCCTCGGTAGCGACGCCCTGCAGGTGAATCAGGCCGGCCACGACGTCGGCGACCTGCACGCCTGTGTCGTCGAGGTAGTTCTGCACCTCGACGCGGTAACCGAGATGCCGCTGCACCCGCACGAGGACATCTCCCAGAACGGCGTTGCGGAGATGGCCGATGTGGGCGGCTTTGTTCGGGTTGATGTTCGTGTGCTCGACGACGATCTTGCCCGGCCGCGCGGCCGGCGCAGCGGCCCCGCCGAGGAGCGCCCGGACGATCGGCCCGCGCTCGAGGAAGAAATTCAGGTACCCGCCGCCTTCGACCTTGGCCTCGCGCACACCCGCAGGCAGCGCCAGGGCCGCGGCAAGCTCGGCCGCGATGGCGCGGGGCGCCTTCCGCAGGGACCGCGCGAGGTCGAACGCCACCGGGCACGCGAGGTCCCCCAGCGCGAGCTTCGGCGGCCGCTCGAGCACCACCCGTTCGACGTCCACCTCGGCGCCGAGCTTGTCGCGGGCCGCGGCCGCCACGGCGGTCGCGAGCTCTCTTCGAAGGGCGGCCAGCATGGGGCGCGAGTATATTGCCCGCGCTCGCGCGCCCTCGAGGTCCGCCGCGACGCTGTCCCGGCGTTAGAATCCACTCGTGAGTCTCGCGCTCGTTCGCTCCGTCGCCATTCACGCCACCGCCACGGAAGTCTTCGACGCATTCACGCGCGTCTCGGAGCTTCTCTCGTGGCTCTGCGAGGGCGCTCTCGTGGGCCTTCGCCCGGGAGGCAACTGGGCCGTCGGTTTCACGGACGCGCGCGGGGTCACGGAGGCCACGATTCTCGGGAAAATCGCGGAGTTCGAGCGCGGCCGCCGCCTCGTCGTCGAGGACATCTCTTACGAGCCCGCGGTGGGGGAAGCCCTCTCGGGCATTCGTCTCGAGCTGACGATCGCGGAGCGCGAGAGCGGCTGCCTCGTGACGATTGCGCAGGACGTGCCCGACGAGGGCCCCGCGTACATCCGGTACCGCGGAGAGGCCGAGTCGGGCTGGGCGTCGAGCCTCGAGGACCTGAAGAAGTACCTCGAGGGGCCGCGCCGCCGCCGGATCGCGATCGAGGCCGGACTGCCGACGAACTAGAAGGGAACTGTGGGCGAAGCGATCACAACCGAGACGTGCGGGCTTTGCGGAGGCGCGGGCTGGGTCCTCGACTCGTCCGAGGGCCGCAAGAGCGCGCACCCGTGTGTCTGCCGGGGCGCGGCCATCGGGCGGGCGCGGCTCGAGGCGGCCGGAATCCCGGAGCGCTACCGGGACTGCACGCTCGACAACTTTTCCGACAACACGGTGAGCCTGACGAACGCGCGGACGCGCGCTCGGGAGTTCGCCGACGCGTACCCGGCGGTCGAAGCGGGCCTGTTGCTCGTCGGCCCGTCGGGACGGGGCAAGACGCATCTCGCCTGCGCGATCCTCTCGGAGCTGGTCGTGACGAAGGGCGCCACGGGTCTCTACGTCGACTTCTCGGATCTGCTGATGAAGATCACGACGTCGTTCCGGCCCGACGCGGACGCGTCGAAGGAGTCGGTCCTCACGCCTTACGCCGAGGCCGAGATCCTGGTGCTCGACGAGCTCGGCGCCTCGAAGCCCCACGCGTGGGTGCTCGACGTCCTCTACAGCCTGCTGAACTCGCGCTACAACCGCAAGAAGGTCACGATCGCGACCTCCAACTTCGAGGACGAGCCCGACCCGGCCGCAGGCGAGCGTGAGAGGCTCGAAGACCGCATCGGCTACCGCCTGCGCAGCCGCCTCTACGAGATGTGCCTCATGGTTCCCCTGCGGGGAGGCGATTTCCGCAAGGACGTCCTGGGCACCCGGATCCGGTCCCGGTTTTGAGAGAGCGCCTCCCCGCGCGCCGCGCGCGCGTTCTTCTCTTCGGCCTGGGCTGGACTCTGGCCGCCGCCTGCACGACGACGAAGCCCGCGCCGCCGCCGCCTCTGCCCTCGGCGGCCGAGGCGCCCGTCCCGGTCCCGGCGATGCGCGTGGCGCCGCCGGAGACTCCGTCCCGCTCGGGCGTGCTCTACCGCCTGGGCTTGAAGAGTGACCTGACCGAGCTCTCCATCGGATCTGCGGGAACCCTCTGGATCGTGACCTCGGGCGAGCGGGCGGAGCTTCTCCAGGGGCCGGTCGTCTTCCGGCCCTCCTCCGCGCCCGCCGGCCCGCAGGTCTTCCAGGTTCAGGCCGGAGCGTTCTCCCAGGAGGATCCGGCGCGAAAGGCGGCGGAGCGCCTGTCCTCCACGCTCGGCGTTCCGGGAGACGTCGCGTTCGCGCCGGATCGCGGGCTCTACCGCGTTCTGCTGGGAAGCTTCCCCTCGCGGACTGAGGCGGACGCGTTTCTGGAGAAGCTCAAGGCGTCCGGGCAGGACGGCTTCGTCGCGCCCGGCGCGGCCCGGCCCGCGGACGCCGGCGCCGCGGCGGCGACGATCACCGTGATCAGCAGCGGAGGCCCTGCGCTCGCCCTGGCTTCGCCCGTCGACATCTACGGCCCGGCGCCCGAGGTCCGCGTTGCGGTCGACGGCGTTCCCTACCGCGGGAGCCTGCGCGTTCTGGTCAACCCGCGTGGAGCGCTGAACCTCGTCAACCGCGTCGACCTCGAGGACTATCTCTACGGCGTCGTTCCCGCCGAGATGGGACCGAAGCGCTTCGACGCCATCGAAGCGCTGAAGGCCCAGGCCGTGGCCGCGAGAACCTACGCCCTGGCCCACCGCGGACAGTTCGAGGCCGAGGGCTACGACATCTGCCCGGGCCCGAAGTGCCAGGCGTACGGCGGAGCCTCGGTGGAGGATCCGCTCTCGACGGCGGCGGTCGACGGCACGCGCGGGCTCGTCCTGGCCCACGCGGGCCAGTTTGCCGACGCGCTCTACGTCTCGACCTGCGGTGGCGTCACGGAAAACGTCGAGAACGTTTTTTCCGGCGGCCCCCTGCCGTACCTCGTCTCGGTCGAGTGCGGCGAGCTTCCGACCGAGGAGGTCGGCGGCTCGCTCGTGCCCCGCGACGGGTCCGGTCCACGGACGTCGCTCGAGTGGCGCGGCTATGTTCTGCGCCGTCTCGCGCCGCGAAAGGCCGCCGTGCGCGCGGCGAGTCTCGAGGCCGCCCAGAAGCTCGCCGGCGTGCCCCGCAAAGGCGCGCCTCCCGCGAGGCTGACGCCCGTGGCGGTCTACCCGTCGCTCGTGACTGCCTTCGAGCTCTCCGAGGCCCGCGCGCTCCAGCTCACGGCGCGGGACGAGGCGTACTTCGAGGAGCCGCCCTCGGCGGCGCGCGGGCTCTCC
The DNA here is from genome assembly GCA_963782585.1 of uncultured Acidobacteriota bacterium. GTDB lineage: Bacteria > Acidobacteriota > Thermoanaerobaculia > UBA5066 > Gp7-AA6 > DAHUXD01. The sequence continues at coordinate 120,156 of CAWAKL010000005.1, read as the reverse complement.
GGCCCGCCGCGCGAGGCCTACGAGTTCCTCCTGCGATTCCGCTTCGCCGGCGACGCCCTGCCGCCCGCCGACCGCGACCTCACCGAGGAGGAGTACGGCGGCCTCGCGTTCTCGATCGCTCTTCGCACGCTCGGGGTCACCGAGGGCTCCGGGCGGTTTCTCTCGCGCGAAGGCTCGAACCTCTGGGTCAAGGCGCCGGAGGGCCGGATCGGACTCCCGGTCGATCCCGAGGTGCCGTTCGCGCGGAAGATCGGCGACACCTTCTTCCCGGCGGCCCGGCTGCGCCTGCGCGCGGGCGACCGCGTGCGCTGGTTCAAGGACGGAGGCCGCCTGCTGGCGTTCTGGGTCGAGCTCGACCCGGACGGTCCGACCTACGAGCGGGAGTCGGCGTGGACGGAGTGGGTGCGGCGCGTCGGCGCCCGGGAGCTCGCCCGGCGGATGAGCGGGCGCGTCGCCGGGAACGAGGTCCGCCAGGTCTCCGTGACGCAGCGGAGCGCCACGGGCCGCGCGATCGAGATGCGGGTCCAGACCGACCTGGCCGAGGCGACCTTCCGTCGTTTCGACGTGCGGCAGGCCGTGGAAATGCCCGAAATGCTCTTTTCGGTCACGGAGGTCGACGGCACGGGCGAGGAGAAGGACTTCGTCTTCCTGGGCCGCGGCTGGGGTCACGGCGTGGGGATGTGCCAGAACGGCGCGTTCGGCATGGCGCTGGCGGGCCGGACGTTCGACCAGATCCTCACCCACTACTACACGGGGATCGAGATCGTGCCCGCCTCGGCGGTGACTTCGGTCGCGGCGCCGTCCACCCGCTAGCGCCGCCTTCGCCAAGGGTTCGGCACCGCCTTCGCCAAGGCTTCGGCGGTCAGGTTTGCGTGCGCGATCTCCGCAGTAGAATTACTTCCATGAGTACCGTCGTCGGCGCCGGGCGGGAAGCGCGGGAGGCGATCGTCCAGACACTGCGCGATTTCTGCGAAGCCGAGATCCGGCCGCACGTCATGCGCTGGGACGAGGCCCAGGAGTTTCCGCGCGAGGTCTTTCGCAAGCTGGGCGAGCTCGGTTTTCTCGGCGTTCTCTTTCCCGAGGAGTACGGCGGCGCGGGCCTTTCCTACATGGACTATCAGGCGATCGTCGAGGAGCTCTCGAGCGTGGATCCCTCGATCGCCCTGTCGCTCGCGGCGCACAACAGCCTCGGCTCCAACCACCTCTTCCAGTTCGGCTCGGAGGCGCAGCGGCGCCGCTACATGCCGAAGCTCGCCTCCGGCGAGTGGCTCGCGGCCTGGGGGCTGACCGAAGCCGAGGCGGGATCCGACTCGAGCGGGACGAAGACGACGGCCGTGCGCGACGGCGGCGACTGGGTGCTCAACGGCGCGAAAAACTTCATCACGAACGCCTCGACCGGCTCCCTCGCGGTGCTCATGGCCGTGACCGACCGGTCCCGTGCCAACCGCGGGATCTCGGCCTTCATCGTCGAGCTCGACAACCCCGGGATCCGCGTCGGCAAGAAGGAGAACAAGCTCGGGATGCGGGCGTCCGACACCTGCACGCTCGTCATGGAGAACTGCCGGGTGCCGGCGGATGCCCTCCTCGGCGAGGAAGGCGCGGGCTGGATGGACTCGATGAAGATCCTCGACGGAGGGCGGATCTCGATCGCCGCGCTCTCGGTCGGGCTCGCGCGCGGCGCCTACGAGGCGTCGCTCCGCTACGCGAAGGAGCGCCGGCAGTTCGGCAAGCCCATCTGCGAGTTCCAGGCCATCCAGTTCTATCTCTCCGAGATGGCGACCGAGATCGACGCGGCGCGCCTCCTCACGGAGCGGGCCGCGGCGGCCAAGGACGCCGGCCAGTCCGTGACGCGGTTCTCGGCCCAGGCGAAGCTCTACGCCTCGGAGATCGCCGTGCGCGCGACGGACCGCGCCATCCAGATCCACGGAGGCTACGGCTTCACGAAAGACTTTCCGGTCGAGAAGTTCTACCGCGACGTCAAGCTCTGCACGATCGGCGAGGGCACGAGCGAGATCCAGAAGCTCGTCATCGCCAAACAGCTCCTCTCGGGCGGCCCATGACCCCGGCGGCGGCCGCGGGCGGACACGGATCGCCCGAGGAGCTCGCGCGGGGAGTGCTCGCCGGGCAGCCTCGCCCGATCGGCCGGGCCATCTCCGAGGTCGAGCGAGACTCGGGAGACGTTCCCGAAATTCTCCGCCGCGTCTTTCGCGAGACCGGGCGTGCGCGCATCCTCGGGATCACCGGGCCGCCCGGTGCCGGCAAGTCCACGCTCGTGCTGCGCCTCGCCCAGGCGTACCGGCGCGCCGGGCGCACCGTCGGCGTCGTCGCCGTGGACCCCTCGTCGCCGTTCACCGGGGGCGCGATTCTCGGCGACCGGATCCGCATGTCCGAGATCTACACCGATCCCGGCATCTTCATCCGGTCGATGGCGACGCGCGGCGCTCTGGGCGGGCTCGCCCGGGCGACGAGCGACGCCGTGGACATTCTCGACGCCGCGGGCTTCCAGATCATCCTCATCGAGACGGTCGGCGTTGGCCAGGACGAGGTCGACGTCGTCCGGGCCGCGGACACCACGGCCGTGGTGCTCGTGCCGGGCCAGGGCGACGACATCCAGGCGATCAAGGCCGGCATCCTCGAGATCGCCGACGTGTTCATCGTGAACAAGTCGGAGCGCGAGGGCGCGGACCGGGCCGTCTCGGATCTGTCGATGATGCTCGATCTCTCGGCGCACGATGCGAACTCCTGGCGACCGCCCATCGTGAAGACGACGGCGCCCTCCGGCGCCGGCGTGCCGGAGGCGGTGCAGGCCCTCGAGGCCCACGGCTCATACCTCGAGCAGTCGTCCGAGGGCGCGCGGCGCCGGACGGTGCGGGCGAGGTCCCGCCTGCTCGCCCTCCTCGAGGGCCGGTTCCGGCGGACGATCGAGTCGCGTGCCCCCGACCCCGACGGCCTCGACGAAGCCGTGCGAGGCGTGACGGCGCGCCGCGAAGACCCTTATTCGGCAGCCGGGCGTCTCTTCGAGCGGCTGGTCCGGGATGGGCACGAAGCCGCCGCGTCGAGGACGGGATCGTGACTGCGTACAAGCTCGACCACGTTGGCGTGGCCGTCGGTTCGATCGACTCGGCCCTCGAAATCTACCGGGCCCTCGGCCTCATCGAAACGAAGCGCGAGGTCGTGCCCGGACAGAAGGTCACCGTGGCCTTTCTTCCGGTGGGGGAGACCCGGGTCGAGCTGCTCGAGCCGACCTCCGCCGATTCGCCGGTGGCCCGGTTCCTGGAGAAGCGGGGCGGCGGCGTGCACCACATCTGTTTCGCCGTCGAGGACCTCGAGGGGGCGCTGGCGGATCTCTCCCGCCGGGGCTTCCGGCTCATCCACACGACGCCGGTGGACGGCGCCGACGGCAAGCGCGTCGCGTTCCTGCATCCGGAGGCGGGCGGCGGCGTGCTGATCGAATTGTCCGAGCGGAAGGAGGAGACGCGATGAAGGTCGGCGAATTCGTGCTCGTCCAGCTCGTCAATCCGCGCGAGAAGTTCTGGGGCCTCCTCAAGGATCGGGACGGCTCCGGCCTGACGATCCGCGGCCTCTCGCTCGAGGGGTTCGAGGGCTGGCTCCACGAGATCGCCCGCAAGGAGACCGTCACGGTCCTGCCGACGACGGTGTTCTTCCCGCTTCACCGCGTCGAGCGCGTGTTCCTCGACGAGAGCGCCGGGGACTTCGTCTCGTTCGCCGAGCGCTTCAAGCGAACCGTCGGAGAGGACGCGCGGTACTACCTGACGCCGATCCCGGACGTGGAGAGCTGAGGTCTACAGCGCCACGTTCCGGACGAAATAGTCCGCGGCGCTGATCTGCCCGTTCACGAGCAGGCGCGCCTGCTCGGGGGTCATCTCGAGCCGGCCGGCCGATTCGCCGGAAGACGTCGTCAGGACGACGGTGATCGTGATCGGGTTGCCGCGGCTCGCCGGATCCGAGAGAGCCCGGGCGGTGGCGTTGATCGCGTTGAACACGGCTTCTTCGGTGTTGGCCGTGACGAGCACGCCGGTGGTGCCGCGGAAGTTCGTCAGCTTGTACTGCGTGATTCCCGCGCCGTCGAAGATCTTCGAGAAGGCCGTCTGGAGGCCGGAGTCGACCGTTCCGAACGAGGGCCCCGTGGCGGAGGCCTGCGCCTTCTCGCTTGCGGAAGGTGGCAGGTCCATCCGCGGCTTGTTCTGTCGGATGTAGTCCTGCACCCGGGGCGGCTGCGGCGCCTCGGGGGCCGGCGTCGGCTTGCGGCTGTCCGGCGTGTCGATCGCGATGACGTTGCCGAAGTTCTCCTTGTTGTACTTCTCCGAGCCTTCGACGTCGATTTCCTCGAGCTTGATCGCCGTGACTGTTCCGTTCTCGAGCGTGATGATGGCGCGGTCGCCCTTCACGGTGTACTTCGTGCGCGCGAAGATCAGGGATCCGTCCTTGAGCTTGACGACATACGCGAAGGCGTCCGCCGAAAGGGCGAGAAGGACGGCGAACGCCAGAAACAGGCTCTTTTTCACGATGCGCGGACCTCCTCCGGCCTCCGCCGGAACGAGTTTGACTCTGTCTGCCGTGGCTCAGATGATAGCACCCCGATGCTCATCGTCATGGACGCGGCGGCCTCCGCGGAGGACATTGCCCGCGTCGTCGACACCGTCCAGGGTCTCGGTCTCCAGGCCCACCCGATTCCGGGCGCGCAGCGCACGGCGATCGGCATCACCGGAAACCGCGGCGCCGTCGACCGCGGAGCGTTCGAGAACCTGCCGGGTGTGACGGAGGTCATACCCGTCTCGGCGCCGTACAAGCTCGTGTCGCGGGAGGCGAAACGCGAAAACACCGTCGTGTCCGTGGGCGGTGTCCCGGTCGGCGGCGAGCGGCTCGCCGTCGCCGCGGGGCCCTGCGCGGTCGAGTCGGAGGCGCGGGCGATCGAGATCGGCCGCCTCGTGCGCGACGCCGGCGCCAATCTCTATCGCGGCGGCGCCTACAAGCCCCGGACGTCTCCGTACTCTTTCCAGGGCCTCGGCGCCGAGGGCCTGAGGATCCTTTCGCGGGTGCGCGCGGAGACGGGCCTGCCGATCGTCACCGAGGTCCTCGACACGGAAACGGTGGACCTCGTGGCCGAGCACGCCGACTGCCTGCAGGTCGGCGCGCGCAACATGCAGAACTTCTCGCTGCTCAAGCGCCTCGGCCGCATCAAGAAGCCGGTGCTTCTGAAGCGGGGCATGGCGGCCACGATCGAGGAGCTGCTTCTGTGCGCCGAGTACCTGCTCGCGGAAGGCAACTACGACGTCATCCTCTGCGAGCGGGGCGTCCGCACGTTCGCGGACCACACGCGCAACACGCTCGATCTCTCGTCCGTGCCGTACGTCCAGCGAATCTCGCACCTGCCGATCGTCGTCGATCCCTCCCACGGGACCGGCAAGCGCGCCAAGGTCCTGCCGCTGTCGCGGGCCGCGGTGGCGGTCGGGGCGGACGGCCTGCTCATCGAGGTTCACGACGAGCCCGAGCACGCGCTCTCGGACGGGCCGCAGGCCATCCTGCCCGCCATGTTCACGGAGCTCGTCCTTCAGATCCGGCGCCTCGCGCCGGTCGTGGGCCGGACGGCGTGAAGGGGCCCCTCAGAGGACTGCTCGTTCTCGAGGATGGGACGGCCTACCGCGGAGACGCCATCGGCCGGCCCGGCACTTCTTTCGGAGAGATCGTCTTCAACACCGCGATGAGCGGCTACCAGGAGGTCCTGACAGACCCCTCGTATTCCGGCCAGATCGTCGTCATGACGGCCGCCCACATCGGCAACTACGGTATTCGCGAGGACGAGGCGGAGTCCGACCGCGTGCACGTGGCCGGGTTCGTGGCCCGCGACTTCCCCGTGCGCTGGAGCGGGACCGGCGGAGAGATCAGCCTCGACGCGTACCTCGAGAAGAACGCGGTCACGGGCCTGCACGGCCTCGACACGCGGTCTCTCGTGCGGCGGATCCGCAGCGAGGGCGCGATGCGGGCGGGGATCTCGACGGAGATCGAGGATCCGGCCGAGCTCCACCGGCGCGTGCTCGCGTCGCCTCGCATGGAAGGAAGCGACCTCGCCCTCACCGTCTCGCCGGGCGAAGCCCGGGTCGCCCGGGGAGGCAAGGGGAAGAAGAAATTCCGCGTGGCGGCGATCGACTACGGCATGAAGCGCAACATCGTCCGGCTCCTGCAGGCGGGCTCCTGCCGCGTCGCGGTGTTTCCGGCGGCGGCCTCGGCCGAGGAGATCCTCGAGAGCAAGCCCGACGGCATCTTCCTCTCGAACGGGCCCGGCGATCCCGCGGCGCTCACCGGGCCGATCCGGACGATCGAGACGCTGATCGAGACGGGCAAGCCCATCTTCGGGATCTGTCTCGGGCACCAGCTGCTCGGGCTCGCGCTGGGCGCCACGACGTTCAAGCTGAAGTTCGGCCACCGCGGGGCGAACCATCCCGTGCAGGACCTCGCAACCGGGCACGTGATCATCACGTCCCAGAATCACGGCTTCGCCGTGGACCCGGAGACGCTGCCGAAGGACGTCGAGACGACGCATCGCAACCTCAACGACGGCACCCTCGAAGGCTTTCGACACCGGAAGCGGCCAATCCTCGCGGCCCAGTTTCATCCCGAGGCCGCCCCCGGCCCGCACGACGCCAACGTTCTGTTCCACCCATTCCTCGAGGCGTTGCAGCAGGCGCGAAAGTGAAGAGCCTGCCGCTCGAGGTGGCCGTGCGATATCTGAAGGCGCGGCCCTCGAGGCTCGTGTCGTCGGTTTCCCTCCTCTCGATCACGGGCATCGCCGTCGGGGTCGCCGCCCTCGTCGTGGCGATGGGCCTGCTCTCGGGCTATCGCACCGAGATCCGCGAGAAGCTGATCGGCGCCAACGCTCCGGTCGTCGTCTTTCCGCTCATCCCGGGCGGAGACCCGGATCCGTCCGGCGCTCGAGAAGCGCGTCGCCGCCGTGCCGGGCGTGGTGGCCACCGCGCCTGTCATCTACCAGACCGGCGTCGCGGCCTCGGCGGCCACGCCGGACGGCGTGGATGCGATCCTGAAGGGCATCGATCCCGCGGCCGAGCGGCGGGTGTCCGACCTCGAGGTCTACCTGCCGGACCCCGAGCGCGCGATCACGCGCGGCGCGCCGGATTCGCCCCCGGGCGTCGCGATCGGCGCGGAGCTCGCCGCGAAGCTCGACGCCCGGGAAGGCGACGTGATCACGCTCTCCGTCGCGGACGCCGCGGGCGGAGTCGGACGCTTCGCTCCGCGGACCGGGCGTTTCCGGGTCGCGCGGATCTTTCGGACCAACTTCTCGGAGTACGACACGGAATGGGTGTTCCTCGATCGCGAGGAGCTCCGCCAGCTCACGCGAATGGAGGGCCGCGCCAACGTCGTCGAAGTGCGCCTGAAGTCGCTCCGGGACACGGAAGCGGCCTCGGCGGCCATCGGCCAGGCGGCCGGTTCCGGCTACTCGGTCTCGGACTGGCGCTCCATGAACGGCGGCCTCTTCGCCGCGCTCGCCATCCAGCAGACGACGCTCTTTCTGGTCATCGGCCTCATCGTGGCCGTCTCGACGTTCAACGTCGTGGCGACCCTCGTGATGACGGTGCAGGAGAAGAAGCGGGACATCGGCGTGCTCACCACGCTCGGGGCCGAGCCGCGATTCTTCTCCCGGGTCTTCCTCGCGCTCGGCGCGCTGCTCGGCGGCGCGGGGGTGCTCGCGGGGGTCGTCTTCGGCGTCCTGGTCTGCTGGGTGATGACCCGCTTCCGGCTGCTCTCGTTTCCTCCGGGCGTCGCCGAGATCTACTTCGTCTCCTACATCCCCTTTCTCGTGCGCCTGCGGGACCTCGCGGCGATCGTGGGCTTCTCCGCCCTGGCCATTCTCGTGGCCTCCTGGCTGCCGGCCCGCCGGGCCGCGTCGATCGACATCGCCGACGCTCTGCGCTACGAGTGACCGGCGATAGGATCGGCGGCATGAAACGCCTCGGCGCGCTCCTGGCCGCGCTCTCTCTGCTCGGGGCCGCCGCGGCTCCGGTCGGCTCGTCCCTCGACCGATTCCGCTACCAGCCCTCGAAGATCCGGGTCGGCGAGGTCGCGCACTACGTCAAGTCCAACCTCGACGGCACCAAGCCCACGCGGGTCTCGATCTTCGTCGTCGCGCCGGACCGGCTCGAGGTCGCCAAGGTCGAGCGGGAAACCACCGACGCGGCCTGGGTGCGGGCGCACTTCGACTGGACGCTCTTCACCTCGGACGGATGGAGGCCGCCGTCATCAACCTCGACGGCTCCGTCGAGGAGCGGGCGGTCTTCGCCATGGACCGCGCGAAGGGAGAGGTCGACGTGACGGTGGGCGATCGGAAGGGGAGCGCCGCCTGGCAGCAGCTTCCGTTCCACGTCTACAACTTCGACTTCACGAGCCTGAACTTCGCGTGGCGCCACCTGATCGACCCGAAGGCGCCGTTCACGATCGGCATCATCGATCCGACGTTCCAGAAGGACGGGCGACCTCATCTTCTATCGGGGCGACGCGCAGATCGAGTACGACGCGGCGACGAGACGCTTCAAGGGCAAGAAGTGCCGGCGCTACCGGATCTCCGGGCCCGGAATCGAGAACACGACGGGCACGATCTGGGAGGACCCGAAGAGCGGCTGGCTCGAGCGAATCCAGATCCCGTTCCGGGACAATCCCGACTGGAACAGCTTCAAGCTCGACCTTCTGAAAATCGAGACGATGACTCCCGCCGCCTGGAAGAAGTTCGTCGCGGAGTCGCTGGCGAAAGCGAACGCGAAGGGCTGATTCTCAGGAGACCGGCCCGCCCCGTTTCGCCAGGAACTCCTTCTGCCGGCGGACCGCCTCGTCGCGGATCGCCGCGAACTCGGGACGATTCCGGATCGAGTCGAGGAGAGGGTCGGCGTCCATGGCCGCAACGGCGAGGTAATTGCCTTCGATAGCCGAGCGGAGGAGTCGAAGCGCGACGTCCGGATAACCGGCGCGGGCGATCACGCCCGCGTACGTGTAGCGACCCTCGGGGTCGCGGTCCCGCAGGCTGATCTGCTCCGCCTCCGCCACGGCGCGGTCGCGTTCGGTGCCGGGGCCCGAGAGGATCGCCGCCCAATTTCCGAAGCTCGGGCTGGCGGTCAGCCTTCGCATGGGTTCCGGATCGCCCCGCCGGAGGCGGACCACCGCGTCCCATCGTTTCTGGTACTCGGAGCCCGCGTCGAGGCGGAAGTAGTCGACCGCCTTCGCGTCGTCGTTCATCAACATGTACACGACTCCGCACGAGCGCACATTGCGATTTCCGGGGTCGCGGCGCCGGGCCTCTTCGCACTCGCGGGCGGCTTCCTCGAGCAGGCCCGCGTAGCGCAGGACGTAGGCGAGGGAGAAGTGGGCCCGGGCGTCCTCAGGCCGCCGGCGGACGAGCTCGTTCGCCTTCCCGTAGGCGCCGAGCAAGTCGCCCTTTTCGGTGTCCATGACGATCAGGCCCTGGGAGGACCAGGTCAGGTTGGGGTCGAGGGACAGGGCCTTCTCGTGCGCCGCCCGCGAGCGCTCGAAGTCGCTCTGCGGCCCTCCGAACGCCGCCGAGTAGTAATAGCGGGTCCCCAGCTGCGCCCAGGCGGACGCGTAGCTCGGGTCGAGACCGACCGAACGCTCGAGCATCGCGACGGCCTGCGTGTTCGGCTCGGGATCGCTCGTGAGAGCCGCGGTGCGGAGAAGGAGATCGTAGGCCTCCTCGTTGTTGGGCCGCGTCGCGGCCTGCGCGCCGCCGTCGCCGGCGCCGAGAATCGGGAAGAGTCCCTGACGCAATCGCTGTCCGATCTGCTCCCGCAACGCGATGAGGTTGGTCGAGGCGGCGCTCGAGCTGTCCCGCCAGAGCACGCGGTTCGACTCGGTGTCGATCATCTCGAGCGTCACGCGAAGCTGGTCGCCCTCGTTCTGGAAATGGCCCGTCAGCACGCCGGCCACGCGGAGCTCGCGCCCCGCGGCCTGCGGATCGACGTTGCCTTCGGCGTACTTCTGCGTCGAGGCGAACGGCCGGATGGCGAGCGTCGGGAATGTAGGACAGCGTCGTCGACACCTCGTCGGGGAGAGCGGCGCGCAGGTAGTCGGTCTTCGGGTCGCCCGAGAGGTTGCGAAACGGCAGCACGGCGATCGTCGTCAGCTTGCCGGCGGCGCTCCCGCCCGCGGGACGTCGCGTCATCCAGACCGCGAGGCCGGCCGTGACGGCGACGACGGCCCCGACGAGAGGAAGCCAGCGGGGCCGACGGGATGAGCGCGGCGGCGGAGGCGCGGCCGGCGTCTTTCCGCTGCGCAGCGACTCCGAGTCGCGCTTGAGGCGTTTCAGGTCCGTCTTCAGCTCGGCCGCGCTCTGGTAACGCAGGTCCCGGTCCTTCTCGAGCGCCGTGTTGACGATGCGCTCGAGCTCCGCGGGCAGCTCGGGATTGAGCTTGACGGGCGAGACCGGCGCCTTGTTCAGGATCGCGTCGAAGATGACGGCCGACGTGCCGCCGGAGAACGGCTGGCGGCCCGTGGCCATCTCGTAGAGGACGGCGCCGCAGGAGAAGACGTCGGTGCGCGCGTCGAGGGCCTCGCCGCGCGCCTGCTCGGGCGACATGTACGCGACGGTGCCGATGGCCGTGCCGGGGCTCGTCAGGTGCTGCTCGGCCATCGCGGTGGGCATGGCCGTGTCGCCGGAGCGCCGGGAGGTCGGCCTGCTTGGCGAGCCCGAAATCGAGCACCTTCGCCTGGCCGCGCTTCGTCACGAAGATGTTCGCGGGCTTGATGTCGCGATGCACGATGCCGCGCGCGTGGGCGGTTTCGAGCGCGTCGGCGATCTGCGCTCCGAGATCGAGGAGCGTCTCGAGCTTCAGCGGCCCCGGCCCGAGCCGGTCGCGCAGCGTCTCGCCTTCGAGCAGCTCCATCGCGATGAAGGGCTTGCCCTCGTGCTCGTCGACGTCGTGGATCGTGCAGATGTTGGGATGCTGGAGCGAGGAGGCCGCGCGCGCCTCGCGCTGGAGCCGCTCGAGCGCCTGCGCGTCGCGGGCCAGCTCCTCGGGCAGGAACTTCAGCGCCACGCGTCTGCCGAGCTTCAAATCCTCGGCCTCGTAGACGACGCCCATGCCGCCGCCGCCGAGCCTGGAGACGACGCGGTAGTGCGAGACCGTCTGGCCGATCACGGCCCGGCCGCTCGCCCGGCCACGAACGCCTTCTGTCGCCGGGTGGCCTCGGCTCGAATCGCCTGAAACTCGGGGTCCTTGCGGATCGAGTCGAAGAGCGGATCGGTTTCCATCGCCGGCTCGCACAGGTAGTTGTTTTCAACGGCCTTGCGGAGCAGCCGGAGTGCGGGCTCGCGGTAGCCCCCGAAGGCGAGGAAGCTGGCCATGTAGTAGCTGTTCTCCGGGTCGCGGTTGGTCATGGCCTGTGTCCCGACGGTCGCCGCGGCGGCATCCCGTTCCGGCTGCGGCGCGGTCTTGCGCATGAGCATGGCCACTTCGGGGAAAGCGGTCTCCAGGGTCGCAGCCGCCGCCTCGACCTTGCCTTCGCGCAGGAGGATGTTGCTTTCCCGCGTCGTCGCCCAGCTCGAACCGGCGTCGAGACGCAGGTAATCCCTCGCGCGCGCATAGTCGTTGAGTTGAAGGAAAACGAACAAGCATGAACGGAAGTTGACACTGCCGGGATCGAGCGCGAGAGCCGCATCGCATTCGCGGCCGGCCTCCTCGAGAAGGCCGGCGTAGCGGAGGACGTAGGACAGCGCGAAGTGCGCATCGGCGTCTTTCGGCCTTCGGGCCACGAGCTCACGGGCCTTTCGATCGGCCTCCTGGAGCTCGCCCCGTTCGCTCGCCATGACCACGAGCCCCTGCGCCGCTTCCGCGAGGTTGGGGTCGAGCGAGAGCGCCCGTTCGCTCGCGGTTGTCGACCGCGCCATCATGTTCGGATCGTCCTGCGAGGCTCCATAGGAGAAGTCGTAGTAGTAGCGCAATCCCAGGGCCGACCAGGCCGGAGCAAAGCCGGGATCGAGACCGACCGCACGCTCGAGCACCGCGATCGCCTGGAGGTTGGGCTCGCGATCTCTCGTCAGCGCCTTGCTCCGCAGATACAGGTCGTAGGCTTCGGCATTGCGGGGCTGCGTCGCCGACTCCATGGAGCCCGACGCGCCTCCGAGAAGCGGAAAGAGGCCGTCGCGCATTCTCCGCGAGATCTGCTGGCGCAGGCCGATCGGGTCGGTCACCGCGGCGCTCGAAGTGTCGCGCCAAAGAAGCCGGTTCGACTCCGTGTCGATCACTTCGAGCGTGACGCGGAGCTGGTCGCCCTCCTTCTGGAAGTGACCCGTGAGGACGTCGGCGACCCGGAGCTCGCGGCCGGCCGTCTGGGGATCAACGTCGCCCTTCGCGTACTTCTGGGTCGCGGCGAACGGCCGGATCGCGAGCGTCGGGATATACGACAGAGTCGTGACGACCTCGTCGGGAAGCGCGAGGCGCAGGTGGTCGATGGACGCGTCCTCGCCGAGGTTCCGAAAGGGAAGGATGGCGATGGACGTTTGGCCGCGCCCTGCCGAGCCGGGCGCCGGTGTCCGGTGCGAGAGCCACCAGGCCGCAGCGCCCGCGGCGGCGAGCACGACCACGGCGAGCACGGGCATCTTCCAGCCGATCCGGCGTGCGGGCGCCGGCGCGGCCGCCGCGGTCTTTCCGCTTCTCGCCGAGTCCGAGTCGCGCTTGAGGCGCTTCAAGTCCGTCTTGAGCTCCGCCGCGCTCTGGTAACGAAGGTCCCGGTCTTTCTCGAGCGCCGTGTTGACGATGCGTTCGAGCTCCGCGGGCAGCTCGGGATTGAGCTTGACCGGGGAGACCGGCGCCTTGTTCAGGATCGCGTCGAAGATGACTGCCGACGTGCTGCCGGCGAACGGCTGTCGGCCCGTGGCCATCTCGTAGAGAACGGCGCCGCAGGAGAAGACATCGGTCCGTGGGTCGAGCGCCTCGCCCCGCGCCTGCTCCGGCGACATGTACGCCACGGTGCCGATGGCCGTGCCCGGGCTCGTCAGGTTCGCTTCCGGCATCGCCGTGGGCATGGCCGTGTCGCCGGAGCCCGGCAGGTCGGCCTGCTTGGCGAGCCCGAAGTCGAGCACCTTCGCCTGGCCGCGTTTCGTGACGAAGATGTTCGCGGGCTTGATGTCGCGGTGGACGATGCCGCGGGCGTGGGCGGTCTCCAGGGCGTCGGCGATCTGCGCCCCGAGATCGAGCAGCGTCTCGAGTTTCAACGGGCCCGGGCCCGAGCCGGTCCCGCAGCGTCTCGCCTTCGAGCAGCTCCATCGCGATGAAGGGCTTGCCCTCGTGCTCGTCGACGTCGTGGATCGTGCAGATGTTGGGGTGCTGGAGCGAGGAGGCCGCGCGCGCTTCCCGCTGCAGCCGCTCGAGCGCCTGGGCGTCGCGGGCCAGCTCCTCCGGCAGGAACTTGAGCGCCACGCGGCGGCCGAGCTTCAGATCCTCGGCTTCATAGACGACGCCCATGCCGCCGCCTCCGAGCTTGGACACGACACGGTAGTGGGAGACGGTCTGGCCGATCAAGGCTTGCTCGAGTCTCGCTTCGCCAGGAAATCTTTCTGCTTCCGGATCGCGTCCGCGCGGATCGCGGCGAACTCGGGCGTATTGCGGATCGAGTCGAAGGAGGGATTCCGGTCCATCGACGGATGCGCGCAGTAGTTGCCGTCGACCGTGCTTCGCAACGTGCGCAAGGCCGCGGGCGCGTATCCGGCGGCCGCGAGAATGATCGCGCTTTCGAGGCGCTGCTCGGAGTCGATGTCCTGCTTGCCGTCGGCTTCCACTTTCGCGGCGATGCTGTCGCGCTCTTCCTGAGTCCCGGTCCGAAGGAAGAGCTGGGCGATTGCGGGTTCGCCGGCCGACGCGTAGGCTCGTCCCGCGTCCTCGAGCTTCTTCTCCCAGAGGAGCGTCGCGCCCTCGTACGTCCGGGCCCAGTTGGAGCCGGCGTCGAGGCGGTAGAAATCCCTGGCCCGATCGGGCTTTCCGCTGAAACGGAAGGAGTTGCCGCAGGATCGCAGGCTGCGATTGTGCGGATCGAGGGTGAGGGCCTCGTTGCATTCGCGCATCGCCTCCTCGAGCAAACCCGAAAAACGCAGGACGTAGCCGAGCGCGAAGTGGGCTCGGCCGCTCTGAGGCCGCCGGCGCACCAGGTCGCGAGCCCTCGCGTAGGCGCCTGCGTTGTCGCCGTGCTCGGTCTGCAGCAGGATGAGGCCGACCTCGGCCTCCGCGAGGTTCGGATCGAGCGCGAGCGCTCGCTCCTGAGCGGTCGTGGCCCGCTGCAGATACTCCGCGGCCTTCGCGCGATCCAGCCCGTACTGGGACTCGTACAGGTATCGCTGGCCGAGCGCCGTCCAGGCCGGGGCGTACTCCGAGTCGAGCCCGACGGCTCGCTCGAGCATGACCGTGGCCTGCTCGTTCTGCCCGGGATCGCTCGTGAAGGGTTTGCTTCGAAGGTAGAGGTCGTACGCTTCGGGGTTTTTCGGATGGGTCGCCGGACTCTTGGCGTCGGCGCCCGCGCCCAGCGCCGGCAAGAGGCCCTGGCGCACGCGCTGCAGCATCTGTTCGGAGAGCGAAACCAGGTTCGCGGCGGGCGTCGTCGTCGTTTCGCGCCAGACGACCCGATTTCCCTCCGTGTCGACGACTTCCATCGAGATGCGGAGGCGGTCGCCCTCCTTCTGGTACTGGCCGGTGAGCACGCGAGTCGCGTTGAGCTCGCTTCCGGCCGTCTTCGCGTCGACGTTCTTGCCGGCGTACCGCCGGGTGGAGGAGAAGGGGCGCACGGCCAGCCCCGGCGCATAGGTGAGGGCCGTGGCGATCTCGTCGGGCAAAGCGAGGCCGAGGTAGTCGATCGCGCCGTCGCCGGAGAGGTTTTCGAACGGCAGGACCGCGATGGCGGTCTGGGCGGCGGAAGCGGGCGAGGTTGCGCGGCGATGCATCAGGCCCCAGACGAGCGCGGCGGCGAGCAGAACGGCGGCGCCGGCCGCGAGCATCCAGTTCACGCGCGGACGCGGTGGTGGAGGCGGCGCTGCGGAGGCGCGGCCGCTTCCGGCCGATTCGGAATCCCGCTTCAAGCGCTTCAGGTCGGCCCGGAGCTCCGACGCGCCCTGGTAACGGAGCTCCCGGTCCTTTTCGAGCGCGGTGCCGATGATTCTCTCGAGCTCCGACGGAACGGTCGGATTCAGCGCGTGCGCGGGCTGGGGAGCGGCGTTGAGAATCGCATCGAAGATGACGGCCGTCGTGTTCCCGGTGAACGGCTGCCGTCCGGTCGCCATTTCGTACAACACGGCGCCGCAGGAGAACACATCGGTGCGGGGATCGAGAGTCTCGCCGCGCGCCTGCTCGGGCGACATGTACGCGACGGTCCCGATGACGACGCCCGGCTGGGTGAGAGACACGACGGTTGGAGCAGCCGTGACATCATTTTTCGCCTTGGGATGCTGAGAAGCGGCCGCTTGCTCCCGTCCGGCCGCGTCGAGCGGCCGCCTAGAAGCGAGACCGAAGTCGAGGAGCTTCGCCTGTCCTCGTTTGGTGACGAAGATGTTTGCGGGCTTGATGTCGCGGTGAACGATTCCCTGCGAGTGCGCGGCCTCGAGAGCATCCGCGATCTGAATGCCCACTTCGAGAAGCGGGCCGAGCTTGAGATGGCCCAGGACGAGGCGGTCGTGGAGGGTCTCGCCTTCGAGAAGCTCCATCGCGATGAAGGGTTTGCCTTCGTGGTCGTCGACGTCGTAGATCGTGCAGATGTTCGGGTGCTGGAGGGAGGAGGCGGCCCGGGCCTCGCGCTGGAGCCGTTCGAGGGCCTGCGCATCCCGCGCGGTGTCCTCGGGCAGAAATTTCAATGCGACGCGGCGGCCGAGCTTCAGGTCCTCGGCCTCGTAGACGACGCCCATCCCGCCGCCTCCGAGCTTCGAGAGGACTCTGTAGTGCGAGACGGTCTGGCCGATCATGCGTGGAGCGCTGGCCGATTCTATCCGCTATACTCGGCCCCTATCCTTTCAAGCGAGGTTGCCATGTCGAGGCCGATTCGACTCGCTGCATTCTTCCTCCTCCTTCTTCTCCTGCTCCCGGCGATGCCTTCTTTCGGACAGAGCTGCGGGCCGTGGCGGTGGATCAATCCGCTGCCGCAGGGCAACACGCTCTCGGGCGTGGCCTCGGGCGGCGGACGCTGGGTCGCCGCGGGCCGGGCCGGCACGATCCTCGTCTCGAACGACGGCGTCGCGTGGGAAAAGCGAGCCTCGAATCTCACGCACGATCTCGCCGACGTCGCTTGGAACGGCGCGGAGTTTCTGATCGTGGGCGGAAGCGGCACGATCCTCGCGAGCTCCGACGGCGGCGAGACCTGGGCGTTCCGGTTGAACGGCGCGGCCGAGAACCTCGTGCGCGCTTCCTGGAACGGATCGCGCTGGGTGATCGCGGGGGACGCGGGCTCCCTCCTCACGAGCGCGGACGGCATCGCCTGGCAGTCCGCCGCCTTCGAGGACACGAGCTGGTACGACCTCGCCTGGAACGGCCAGGAGTTCCTGGCCGTGGGACGCGAGGGAGCCTCGGCCTCGAGCCGCGACGGCCTGCGATGGACCTCCGCCGTATCGGTCACGCGCGACCACCTTTTCTCGGTGGCCTGGGGCGGGGACCGGTGGCTCGCCGTCGGAACCGGCTTTCCCTACAACCAGACCGTCTACGAGAGTGTCGACGGAGCCAACTGGAGCAGCCGGAGGACCCGGCTGACCTCGGCGCTCCACCGGCTGTCGTGGACGGGCTCTCAGTGGATCGGAGTGGGCGAGTTCGGAGCCGTCGCCGTGAGTGTGGATGGGCTCGACTGGCAGGAGCGCGAGTCCGGCACCGGGCTCGACCTGCTCGGTCTCGCGCACGGCGATTCCGGGTTCGTGGCCGTCGGCCGGCATGGAACGATCCTCCAGAGCACCGACGGCGCGCTCTGGGAGCCGCGGACGCCGGGGCCGCGCTCGGTCGTGTCGGACGTCGCGAGGAGCGGCTCGACGTACGTCGCGGTGGGATCCCAGGGGTTCATCGCCACGGGGGCGGGCGCGGGCGACGGGCCGTGGATCCGCCGCGACTCCGGGACCGGGCGTTGGCTCCTCGGCGTCGCCTGGAACGGCCGGTCGTTCGTCGCGGTCGGAGAAGCCGGGACCATCCTGACGAGCGCGGACGGAGTGTCGTGGGCGGCGCAGAGATCGGGATTGACGGAGACGCTGACGTCGATCCTCTGGGACGGCTCGCGATTCGTCGCCGTGGGCAGCGGGTCGGCGCTCTTGACGAGCTCCGACGGGACGGCCTGGAGCTACCGCAAGATCGGGCCGAACAAGCTGTTGAAGTCGGTCGCGTGGAGCGGCGAGACGTACGTGGCCGTGGGCGGCGACGGGACGGCCGGGATCTTCGAAAGCGAGGATCTCTCGACGTGGACCCGTCGCGACGCCGGGGGCGATGAGCCGCCTCTCGGCGATGTGGTCTGGAACGGCACGGAGTTCCTCGCGGTCGGTGACGGCGGGCGTGTCCTCACGAGCTCCGATGGCGCGAGCTGGGCGGAGGGCTCGGCCGGTGTCGGAAGCGCGCTGAACTCGGTGGCGTGGACGGGGGCCGTCTATCAGGCCGTCGGCGACGGCGGTGTCGCGCTCGAGAGCGTCGACGGGCGCCGCTGGGATGCGCGAGAGTCCGGAACGACGAACGATCTCTTCGGCGTTGCGTGGGCGGGCGAGCGTCTCTTCGGTCTCGGGCGTGGCGGCGCGATCCTCGATGGAGGCTGCACCGCGGTGCCCGAGCGCTCGCCGCGCGCCCGTCTGCGGCGCTAGAGGAATCGCTTCGAGGCTGAGAGCTGACAGCTGAAAGCTGACGGCTCGTACCGACAGCTATACTCCGCCCCCGGGTGGGCAAGCGCGACGACATTCGATCGATCCTCGTCATCGGATCGGGGCCGATCGTCATCGGCCAGGCCTGCGAGTTCGACTACTCCGGAACCCAGGCGGTCCGCGCGCTGAAGCGTGAGGGTTACCGGGTCGTTCTCGTCAACTCGAACCCGGCGACGATCATGACCGACCCCGAGCTCGCCGACGCGACCTACGTCGAGCCGTTGACGCCGGAGTTTCTCGAGCGCATCGTCGAGAGGGAGCGGCCGGACGCGATCCTGCCGACCGTGGGCGGCCAGACCGCCATCAACCTCGCGCTGGCCCTTGCCGAAAAAGGGGTCCTCGAGCGGCGCGACGTGCAAACTCATCGGAGCCAACGAGAGGGCCATGCGCCTGGCCGAGGACCGCGACCTCTTCAAGAAAGCGATGCTCGAGATCGGCGCCGAGGTCCCGCAGTCCGAGCGCGTCCGCTCGCTCGCCGAGGCCGAGACGGCCCTGAAGAACATCGGCCTGCCCGTCGTCATCCGCCCCTCCTTCACGCTCGGGGGGTCCGGCGGAGGGGCGGCCCGGACCCTCGAGGAGTTCCGGCGCATCGTGCGGCACGGGCTCTCGGAGTCGCCGACACACGAAGTCCTGATAGAAGAGTCCGTCGAGGGCTGGAAGGAGTTCGAGCTCGAGGTCATGCGGGACACCGCGGACAACGTGATCATCGTCTGCTCGATCGAGAACTTCGACGCCATGGGCGTGCACACGGGCGACTCGATCACGGTCGCGCCGCAGATGACGCTCTCGGATCGCCAGTACCAGGCCATGCGGGACGAGGCCAAGACGATCATCCGCAAGGTCGGCGTCGACACAGGCGGCTCCAACATCCAGTTCGCCGTGGACCCGAAGACCGGCCGCCGGGTCGTCATCGAGATGAACCCGCGCGTCTCGCGCTCGTCGGCCCTCGCCTCGAAGGCGACGGGATTTCCGATCGCGAAGATCGCGGCGCTTCTCGCCGTCGGCTACCATCTCGACGAGATCCCGAACGACATCACGAAGAAGACGCCGGCCTCCTTCGAGCCGTCTCTCGACTACGTCGTCGTCAAGATCCCGCGCTGGACCTT
This sequence comes from uncultured Acidobacteriota bacterium, assembly GCA_963782585.1. Taxonomy (GTDB): domain Bacteria; phylum Acidobacteriota; class Thermoanaerobaculia; order UBA5066; family Gp7-AA6; genus DAHUXD01. The sequence goes on along the minus strand of CAWAKL010000005.1, from coordinate 101,157 downwards.
CGAGAAGTTTCCCCGCGCCGACAACCGCCTCACCATCCAGATGAAGTCGGTCGGCGAGGCGATGGCGATCGGCCGGACGTTTACCGAGGCCCTGGGCAAGGCGATCCGGTCGCTCGAGATCGGCGCCGACGGGCTGGACGACGGGCGGGGCGAGCTGCCCCGCGAAGAGCTCCTCGTGAAGCTCCAGGAGCCCACGGCGGAGCGGCTCTTCCACCTCCGGCGGGCGTTTCTCGCCGGCATGAGCGTGGAGGAGGTCGCGGCGCACACCCGGATCGACCCCTGGTTTCTGGACGGCGTGCGGCGCATGGTCGAAACGGAGGAGGGCTTCGCGGGCGTCCGCGTCGACGGCCTCGACCGCGAGAGGCTCCGCGAGGCCAAGCGGCTCGGCCTCTCGGACCGGGCGCTCGCGCGGCAGATGGGCTGCGGAGAAGGCGAGCTGCGCGCGCGGCGCAAGGCGCTGGGAGTCGTCCCCGTCTACAAGACGATCGACACCTGCGCGGCCGAGTTCGAAGCGCAGACGCCGTACTTCTACTCGACGTACGAAGACGAGAACGAATCGATCCGCACGGAGAAACCCAAGGTCGTCATCCTCGGCGGCGGGCCCAACCGCATCGGCCAGGGCATCGAGTTCGACTACTGCTGCGTCCACGCCTGCTACGCGCTCTCGGAGGCCGGCTTCGAGACGGTCATGATCAACTGCAACCCGGAAACGGTCTCGACGGACTACGACACCTCCGACCGCCTCTACTTCGAGCCGCTCACGTTCGAGGACGTCTCGGCGATCCTCGACAACGAGAAGCCCGACGGGATCCTCGTGCAGTTCGGAGGCCAGACGCCGCTCAAGCTCGCGCGGCCGCTCGAAGCGGCCGGCTACCCGATCTGGGGCACCTCGCCGGAATCGATCGACCTGGCCGAGGACCGCGGCCGCTTCGGCCGGCTGCTCGGGGAGCTCGGCCTCGCCGCGCCGCCGCACGCCGAGGCCCGAAGCGTCGAGGAAGCCGTCGAAGCCGCGCGCCGCATCGGCTACCCGCTGGTCGTGCGGCCGTCCTACGTTCTCGGCGGGCGCGCGATGGCGATCGTGTTCGACGAGGCCCGTCTCGCCTCCTACATGAAGACGGCGTTCGCGAGCTCGCCCGAGCACCCGGTCCTGCTCGACCGGTTCCTCGACGACGCCGTCGAGCTCGACGTGGATGCGCTTTGCGACGGGAAGGACGCCTGGATCGGCGGCATCCAGCAGCACATCGAGGAAGCCGGGATCCACTCCGGGGACTCGTTCTCGGTGCTTCCGCCGTGGCGGATCCCGGCGCCGCTTCTCGACGAGATCCGCCTGGCCACCCGCCGGCTGGCGGAGGCTCTCGCCGTGCGCGGCCTGGTCAACATCCAGTTCGCCATCCAGCACGGCCGGCTCCACGTCCTCGAGGTCAACCCGCGCGCCTCCCGCACCGTGCCGTTCGTGTCCAAGGCGATCGGCGTTCCGATGGCGCGCGCCGCCGCGCTTCTGACCGTTCCGGGGCGGACGCTCGCCTCGCTCGGCCTTCCGCCCGAGCGCGATCCCGTCGACTTCTTCATCAAGGCGCCCGTCTTTCCGTTTCGCAAGTTCCCCGGCGAGGACGTGCTTCTGGGGCCGGAGATGAAGTCCACCGGCGAAGTCATGGGGATCTCGCCGCGCTTCGGCGACGCCTTCGCCAAGGCCTGCGAGGCGGTCGGGACCCGGCTGCCGCTCGCGGGCCGGGCGTTTCTGACGGTGAATCCGTACGACAAGGCGGCGGTGATACCGATCGGCCGGGAGCTGCGGGACCTGGGCTTCGTTCTGTGCGCCACGGAGGGCACGCGCGAGGCGCTCCGCGAGGCGGGCGTCGAGGCGGAGCGCGTTTTCAAGGTGAACGAGGGCAGTCCGAACGCCGTCGACCGCATGGAAGCCGGCGACATCCAGATCGTCGTGAACACGCCGCTCGGCAGCGAGTCGCGTTTCGACGAAGCCGCCATCCGGGCGGCGGCGCTGCGGCTCTCGATCCCCTGCCTGACGACGCTCTCCGCCGCGACCGCGGCCGTCGAGGGGATCCGGGCCTGGCAGGAGGAGGCGACGGTGGTCGCGCCGCTGCAGGAGTACCACCGGGCATGACGGCCACTTGAACGGGAACGGCGAGCCCGCGCGGCGTCCGGGAGGAGCTCCGAGGCTCGCGGCTCTCGTCGCGACGGCCGTCGGTTTCCTCACGGTTTTCACGCTCGGGTTTCCTCCGGCGGCCCGCGACCGCCTGCCGATCCTTCTGCTCGCCGTCGCGCTCGGCCTCCTCGCCGCCTGGAATCCGGCGCGCGGCCTCGTCGCGTTCTCCTTTCTCTTCCCGCTCTCCGGCGTCGGCGATCGGGCGTTCGGCGGCGCCGACGCTTTCGCCTGGCCCGTCCTCCTCTTCGCCGGTTTTGCCGCGGGATGGACGTTCCGGTTCCTCTACGATTTCGAAAACACCCCCGACCCGTCCCGGCTCGACGGGACGCTGAGAGCGCTCTCGGCCGTCTGGGTGATCGCGACGATCGCGGCGATGGCCCGGGGCCGCACGCTCTGGGCTCTGCAGCACGGCCTGGGGCTGCGCGCGGTCAACGTCGAGGGGCTTCTGGACGCGGCCGCGATGCGCGAAAGCCTCTTCGCGCTGTCGGCCCTGGCCTCGGGCGTCGGTTTCTTCTTCATCCTCCGCCGCGCGGGCGGGGCGCTGCGCGAGAAGTCGCTCCGGGCGATGCTCGCGGGTTGCGGGCTCTCGGGCGCGCTGGCCGTCGCCGAACGGCTCGGCCTGCCGCCCGGCGAGACGAGCGCGTTCTGGAAATTGACGGGCCGCCTTTCGGGCGGCGCGATCGATCCCAATGCGCTCGGACTCCTCTCGGGACTCGCCTTCGTCGCGGCCGTCGCCTGGCTTCTCGCCGCCGGCCTCCGAGGCGCGCCGATCGCCGTCGCAGCGGGCTCGGCCGCGGGCCTCGTTCTCTCGGGCTCGCGAAGTGGTCTGATCGTCGTGGCGGTCGGCGCGCTCGCCCTCGTTCTGGCTCCCGGTCTACCCGCGGCGCGCCGGCTGAGGCTCGGCCTCGGGCTGGCCGCGGCCGCCGGGATCCTGGCCCTGGCGGCCGTTCTGCTCCTGTCCGACCGCGGCGGCCTGGCTCGCCGGCTCGCGTACTTCATGGATCCCGGCCTCTCGGTCCAGGACCGCGCCTCCTCGCGCCCGTTGCTCTGGGCCGGCGCGGCCCGCCTCTTCGGCCGATACCCCATCGCCGGCGCGGGGCTCGGCGCCTTTTCGTGGCAGCTCCCGAACCTGCTGGCCGAGGAAGGCCGCGCGCTCCCTCTGCGCGACAACCCGGGCAACGCGTACCTGCAGGCGCTCGCCGAAACGGGAGCGATCGGCTTTCTTCTGGTCGCGGCGTTTGCGTTCCTGCTCGCCCGGGAAGCGCTCGCGGCGCTCTCGGGATGGAGGGAGAGGCCGCTCGCGGCCGGGTGCGGCGCGGCGGCGCTCGGCTTCCTCGTCGCGCTCGTCTTCGGTTCGCACTGGTTCGCGCCGGACGTCTCGCTGGCCTTTTTCCTCTTCGCCGCCTGCGTCGCGCGCCCGCTGGCCTCGACGGCGGCGGCACGGAACGTGGTCGAGGGCCGGCTCCGGCGCGGGGCCGTGCTCCTCTACGCCGTCGCGGCGGTCTTCGCGACGCTCGCGACGCTTTCGCCGGACCAGGCGTTCCGCTACCGTCGGGGCATGGGATTCCACGGAAAGGAAGAGGGCCGCTGGGGCTCGTACTACTGGACCCAGCGCCGTTTCGCGATCCGGCTGCCGGCGGGCGAGACGATGCGGATCGCCCTGGAGCACTACACGCCGGAAGGCCGCCCGGTCGACCTGACCGCCGAGGCGGACGGAAACGTCGTCTTCGAAAAGACGCTGGCACCCGGACAGGGGCTTCCGCTGCGGCTCTCGGCCGGAGCCGCGGAGCCGCGGATATTCCGGTTCACGCTCTCGCGCGCCTTCGTGCCGAGGCACCTGGGGCATTCGGCGGATCGCCGCGAGCTCGGCATCGTCGCCGTCTTTCCGGGGTTCTAGCAGGAGTCGGCCCGTGGAGTTCCAGTTCCACCCGTCCTCGAGCAGCGGCGCCGTGCGGAGCCTCGTGCTCGGCGACCGTGGTCAGAAGGCCGCCATCGTCTCGACGGCCCTGGCGGCGCTCGTGGCGCTCTCGATGTGGGTCACGGTTCCCGCCGTGGCGATCCGCGCCGTCCGCGAGAGACCATCCGACGCGCTCGTCGCCGATTCGGCGGCGGCTCGGGAGGCGTTTGCCGTGGCCGAGGGTCGGGCCTCCGCCATGGCCGGCCGGGCGGGCGACGCGGCGAGCCTGCTGTCGCGGATCGCCTTTCTCTATCGCGTCGCGCCATCGAGCTGGCCGAAGGCGCTCAACCCGGAGGCGGGGCTTCTGGCCGGCCCGCCGGCGGTCGCCGTGGCCACCGGCCTGCCGCGGTTCCTGCTCGCGCTGGAGCGGGGTCTCGCCCTTCTGCTCGAGAAAGAAGCCGCCGATCCGGGGCTCGCGGCGCGGACGCCATCGATTCTCCCGCTCGCCACGGAGCTCTTCGAGCCCGCCGTCGTTTTCGGTCCCCGGGTGTCGCCGTGGACCGGAGCCGAGGAGTTCTTCACGGGCCTGGAGCTCGCGACGCCGGCGGGGTCGGCCGCCCTCGCGCCGGCCGAAGGCACCGTCGTGTTCGCGGGCCGAGTGAAGCCGAAGCTCAGCTCGCGGCTCTGGCGCTACGGCAACCTCGTCATCCTCTCCCACGGCGGCGGCCAGGCGACTCTCTTCGGGCACCTCGCCAGGATCGAGGTGCGCCGCGGCCAGGTCATTCCGCGCGGCGGAAGGCTCGGCACGGTGGGCTCGACGGGCTGGGTCGTGTCGCCGTCGCTGCACTACGAGCTCTGGCGGGAGCGCGAGGGCGCACTGGCGCCGACCGACCCGCGGTTTGCGGTGCTCGACCGGCGCCTCGGGCCGCCGGACGTGTCTCTCGAGAAGATGGCCGCGACGTCGGCCCCGGGACCGGTGGAACCTCTGCCCATCCGTTGAGGGCGGCGCTCGGGCGCGTTATGCTTGGCCGGACGACGACGTCGTTTGGGGCCGCCGAGTGACCGAGACGTTTGATCTGGCCGTGACGATCGCCTACGCCCGATGGAAGCGGGCGGTCGATCTCCTCGTGCGCGAAGTGGTTCGCCGTCACGCGCGGTCCCGCACGATCGCCGAGGAAGAGGCCGCCCAGGCCGAGCGTCGCGTGAGGAACCTGCGCCGCATCGTGCGGAAGGCCCTCTCCGAATACAGCCGGCTCCAGATAGCGCGCCAGTAACGGCGCGACAGATGGTGCGCCAGTAAGCGCTCACCCGCGCAGGCGGGTATCCAGCGCGAAGGGCTCCGGCGTCTGCGTCCGGATTTTCTTGAAGTCCGGATGGGCGGGGTTGAGCAGGAAATTGCGTTCGCGCGGCACGAGCGCGGAGGGAACCGCGAGAACGGCCGTGCGGCCGGCGCGCGCCCACGCGGTCCCTCGCTCGGCGAGCGTCTCGGGCGCGGGGTGCCGCCGCCAGTCGCGGGGCAGGTCGCTCGCCGCGACGGACTCGACGCGCAGGCCGTCGGGGACTTCGGCGGCGACCGATACGAGGTTGCCCGGGAGCAGGTCCGCGTCGGCGTGCACGAGCAGCTCGAGGGCGGCGAGGGCCAGGCTGTCGGAGGCATACACGACCGCCGTGCCGCGCCGGTTCCAGCGGCCACCGTAGAGACGCGCGCCCTCTCCGTCGAAGGCCGCGTGCGCCTTGCTGCAGATTCGAAAGACGCGCATGGCCCAAGTCGGCGGCCGCTAGCCGACGATCCCGTGAGAGAGGCGCTGGAGAACCGCCTCGACCTCTTCGGCGCCGAGGTCCGTATCGAGCTCGGAGAGGGGAGTGCGGCCGCCGAGCGCCCGGTTCCCGGCGACGAGCCAGCGGGCGGCGTTCTCGCGGCTGCCGAGAATGTCCTCGGCGAGCGCGGCGATGCGGGCGAGACGGACGAGCCGGTCGGATTCCTCGGCCGAGAGCCGCTTCTCCTTCTTGCGCCGCGCGAGTGTCCGCTCCGGAATCCGAAGGACCGTCCCGGTGTCCGCGGCGCCCAGCCGGAAGCCGGAGACGACGGCGGAGAGGGCGGCGTAGGGGAGACCCGCGCGCACGAGCGCGCGCAGCTGGCCGGGAGAGCGCGCCGGAACCAGGCGCGGTCCTCCGAGCGCGCGGACGATGTCCGCGGTGCCGCTCACGGGCTCTCCCAGCTCTGCCACATGGCAGTATGCATTATGCCATATGGCTGCCGCCGCGGTCCCCCCGGCCGTCATGGATCCATGCTCGCCCGGGGCGGGGACAGATGGCGTCCGGCCCGAAAAGACGGCCTAGCGGGGGTAGCGGGCGACGCGGTCCCGGTGCGCGGAGAGGCGCGCCGTCACGTCGGCCAGGCGGTCGCCGCCGGTCAGCTCGAGCAGGGCGTCGGCCAGGACGAAGGCGAGCATGGCCTCGCAGATGACGCCGCAGGCCGGAACGGCCGTCACGTCGCTCCGTTCGTAAGCCGAGCGCGCGGGCTGTCCGGTCTCGAGATCGACCGAGTCGAGACCGCGGGCGAGCGTCGAGATCGGCTTCATGTAGGCGACGGCCAGCACGTCCTCGCCGTTGGTCACGCCGGCCTCGAGCCCGCCGGCGCGGTTCGTCCGACGCCGCAGCCCGCCGGGACCCGGCTCGATCTCGTCGTGCGCCGAAGACCCCGGGCCGCGCGAAGCCGCGATCGCCGCTCCGAGCTCCACGGCCTTGACGGCCGGCACCGAGAGCAGCGCCTGGCCGATCCGGCCGTCGAGCTTGCGGTCCCAGGACGCGAAGCTTCCGAGCCCCGCCGGCACGCCGCGCGCGCCGACGAGGATCGCGCCTCCGAGCGTCTCGCCGTCCTTCTTCGCCGCGTCGACGGCCGCGACCATCTTCGGCTCGAGGGCCGAGTCGATCGCGCGGAGAGGCGAATCCTCCCGGACGCGGGTGAGCGCTTCGAAGCTTCGCGGCGAGTCGGTATCGACCACCGATCCGAGCGCGAGGACGCCGCTGCGGATCTCGATCCCGCACTCGGCGAGAAGGAGCTTGCACACCGCGCCGGCCGCGACGCGCGCCGCCGACTCTCGCGCCGAGGCGCGCTCGAGGACGTCGCGCAGGTCCGCGGCGCCGTACTTCATTCCTCCGGCCAGATCCGCGTGGCCCGGGCGGGGACGCGTGAGGCGCTTTTCGGCGGCCGCGGCGGGATCCACGGAGAGCGGTCCCATGACCGCCTCCCAGTTCGCGTAGTCGCGGTTCGTGATCCCGATCGCGATGGGGGAGCCGAGCGTCACGCCGCCCCGGACGCCGCCCTCGAAGAGGGCTTCGTCCTTTTCGATCTTCATGCGGCCTCCGCGCCCGTAACCGTGCTGGCGCCGGGCGAGCTCGGAGGCGACGAAGGCGGGATCGATCACGAGCCCCGAGGGGATCCCCTCGAGGATCGCGGTCAGGCGGGGACCGTGAGACTCCCCGGCCGTCGAGAGACGCAGCACGCCGAGAGTCTATGTGACGCGTTCGGCGTCAGTGGCGGGGCGTCAGCCGTCCTGGCGCAGCCAGCGCTCGAACGCCTCGTGCCGGCGCTTCTCCCGCTTGCCCTTCGACGCGCGGAGCCGTTGCGCCTTCTCCTGCTGTTCGACGGTCAAGAGCGGCCAGATCTCGGAGCGGATGCGCGCGCGCAGCACGGCGCCATCCGCCCGCACCTCGCCGAGCGCAAGCGCCTGCTGGCGGATGCGGCCTTCGTCGAGGGGCTGGGCCGCCATCGCATCGCGAAGAGCCTGGCGTCCGCTCCGCGCGGCGGCGCGCTGGGCGTCGAGCTCCGGGGCGTGCGATTTCAGGATGCCGCGGATCTGTTGCTTCTGATCGTCTGATAGCCCGAGTCGCCGCCCGGGGGCGGGGGTGTGCGCGGCCAGGTTCGCCGCGAGAAGGCCCGACAGGGCCAGAGTGCCGGCGGCGATCGTGAGGGCGAATCGGCGGGATCTCGTCGGGATGCGCATGTTTCGAACTCCTGTGTTCCGCGTCATTGGACGCGCGGCCGGCCCGGCGGATTACGCCCCGGGGCTAAACTGCGGAGCGTGGAGCGCAAGTACGTCCTCAAGACGCCGTCGCGGCTCAAGTCGTACCGCGTCGACTACGACCGGGAGCTCAACGACGAGCAGCGCGACGTCGTTCTTGCCGGAGGCGGCCCCATCCTCGTCATCGCGGGCGCCGGCTCCGGCAAGACGCGCACCCTCGTCTATCGCGTCTCCCGCCTGATCGAGTCGGGCCACGACCCCTCGCGCATTCTGCTGCTGACCTTCACGAACAAGGCGGCGCGCGAGATGCTCCGGCGGGTCGAGATGCTCCTCGCCGTCGACACGCGGCGGCTGGCCGGCGGGACGTTCCATTCCGTCGGCAACCGGTTGCTGCGGAGGTTCGGCGCGCGCCTGGGGCTGACGTCCAACTTCACGATCCTCGATCCCGAGGACGCCCGCGAGATGCTCGAGGCCGCGACGTCGGACCGCAAGATCCCGACGCTCGAGCGCCGGTTCCCCAAGGGCGACGTGCTGATCGATCTCTACTCCTTCACGATCAACACCGGCCGATCCTTCACCGAGGTGCTCGCCGAGCACGCGCCCCACTTCGCCGAGCTCGAGACCGAGATCGTCTCGGTCTTCCAGCGCTACCGCGAGCGCAAGCGCCAGGCCAACGCCGTTGACTACGACGACCTGCTTCTCTTGTGGAAGAAGCTCCTCGACGAGGTCCCGGCGGCGGCGGGCGAGCTGCGGTCCTCCTTCGACCACGTTCTCGTCGACGAGTACCAGGACACGAACCGCCTGCAGGGGGAGATCGTCGACGGCATGGCGAAGGTCAAGAAGAACGTGACCGTCGTCGGCGACGACGCCCAGGCGATCTACTCGTTCCGCGGCGCCTCGTTCGAGAACATCCTCGGCTTCCCGCAGCGCTATCCCGAGGCGCAGACCTTCCGGCTGACCCGCAACTACCGCTCCACGCCCGAGATCCTGGCGCTCGCGAACGCCTCGATCGCGCACAACGAAAAGCAGTTTCCCAAGGAGCTCGCGGCTTCGCGCGAGCCGGGCCCGCTGCCCGCCGTCGTGGCCCTGCCCGACATTCCGGACCAGGCGCGGTTCGTGGGGCAGCGGATTCTCGAGTGGCACGACGAAGGGGAGAAGCTGGCCGACGTCGCGGTGCTCTACCGGGCCCACTACCAGGCGCTCGAGCTCCAGATCGAGCTGACGCGCCGGGGGATCCCCTACGAGATCCGTTCGGGGACGCGCTTCTTCGAGCAGCGCCACGTCAAGGACGTGCTCGCGTTTCTGCGGATCGTCGTCAACCCGAAGGACGAGCTCTCCTGGAAACGAGCCCTCAAGCTCTTCCCGCGCGTCGGCGAGCGCTCGGCGGCGGCGGTGTGGGAAGCGATCGGCGGGCGTTCCGATCCGCTGGAGGCCTTCCGCGCGCTCGACGCGAAGTCGGTCGAGCTCGGCCGCGGCTCGGAGTCGGCGCTGCGGCCGTTCCGCTCGCTGCTCTCGCGGCTCGACTCGCCGGCGCTCCGCTCCACGCCCGCGGAGGCCATCCGCACGGTCGTCGAGGACGTCTACAAGGACTTCGCCCGGGCCAAGTTCCCCAACGGAAACGCGCGCCTCGACGATCTCGAGCAGTTCGCCCAGTTCGCCCAGACCTACGACTCGCTGCCCGCGTTCCTCGAGGACGTCACGCTCTTCAACGAGCTCTCGGGCGAGGACGTCGTGGCGGGGGAGCCGGACGACGACCGCGTCGTCCTCTCCTCCATTCACCAGGCCAAGGGCCTCGAGTGGAGCCGCGTCATCGTGATGGGTCTCTCGGAGGGGCGCTTCCCGAACTACCGTTCGATCGCGACCGACGAGGGCCTCGAGGAGGAACGGCGTCTCTTCTACGTCGCCGTCACCCGGGCCAAGAACGAGGTCGCCCTCGTCTACCCGATGCTCGCCCGCGACCGTTACGGCGTGGATGTGATCCTGGAGCCGTCCCGCTTCGTCGCCGAGCTGCCGGATTCCGTCTACGAGCGCTGGACGATCGAGCGGGAGCCGTCCTCCGAAGAGGTCGAGGAGGCGGGGGAAGAGACGGTCAATTGAGCCGCGTCACATCGAACGGCCGAAATGCGCGGTAAAATCGGCCTGTTGAACCCTTGAGATGAAGGACGACCTCTACTCCGCGATCTGCCGCGAGGCGCTGGAGTCCCGCCAGCGCGATCTGGGGACGTTCGTCGACAACGGCATGGCGGGTCTCTCGACGCGGCTCGAGAAGACGCTGCTCAAGCTGCCGTCCGGCTACTTCCTGCTGGGGCTCGGCCCGTACAACGCCGGACTCGTGAAGCTCGACTTCGACGAGCTTCTGATTGGCCGGGAAGTTCCCGAATACATCGGCATCGGGATGCCCGTCTCCGGTTTCCGCGTCTCCTCGCCCGACGCGTTTCTCAACGTCGAGGTCTCGCGCCTGCACGCCAAGGTCGTGCGCCGCCTCGACACCGGCGGGACGCTCTATCGCCTGGTCGACATGCGCTCCACCTGCGGCACCTACCTGAACGGCGACCCGATTCCGGCGCCCGACGACCTGGGCGGGATCTCCGAAGAAGACTGCGCGCGGCCCCTGCGTTCCGGCGACTTCTTCTCGCTCGGCCCCTCCTCGGTCAACCTCTTCCTCTTCTTCCAGAAGTGACGTCGGCGGCCTCGGGGGGCACGGGAGCCCGCCAGGCCCTCTTCGTGGGAGCTGCGGCCGCTTTCGTGGCGGCGGTCGCGCTGGCGCGGCGGATCGGACCGGCGCTTCTCGCGGACCCGGAGCCCTCCTGGGCGCCGCCCCGCCTGCTCCTCGGCGTCGCGGTCGCCGCCGGAGCGGCCGCGGCGGCCGTCGCCGCGGCTGCCGTGTTTCTCGCCTGGGCGCGTTCCTCCGGCGCCGCCGAGGATCTCGCCGGCCTTCCCTTCCGCCGCTCGACGCTCGTCGGGCTGACGCTCCTCGCGATCCTCGCGGGCACGGCGCTCCGCTTCGCGGCGCTCGCCCGCGTTCCGGAATGGCTCTGGGTCGACGACCTGTCGCTGCTCGAGCCGGCGCTCGCGCTCCAGGGATCGCCGGCCGACTTCGCGGACTCGATCCGCCCGATCCCGTACGGCGCCTCGAAGCCGTACGGCAGCATCGGCGTCCTCTACCTCGAGGGCTTCCGCGCCGCCCTCGAGCTCGGCGGCACGACGGTGCTCGGTGTGCGCCTGCCGTCGGCGATCGCCGGCGCCGCGTCGCTTGTGACTGCGGCGCTTCTCGGCCGGGCCCTCCTGCCGGCGGGCGGGGGAATGCTCACGGCGCTCGTGCTCGCCGGGTTGCGCTGGCACCTCATCCTCGGCCGCTGGGCGTTCGTCATGATCCTGCTCGCCCCGATCGTGGATCTCGCGACGCTCGCCCTGCTCGGAGCGCGTAGGCGACGCAGCCTGCCGCTCGCCCTGGCCGCCGGGATCGTCGGAGGAGTCGGCGCGCACGTCTACCTTTCGGCGTGGCCGGTGGGAGCGGCCCTCGCGCTCTTCGCGCTCTGGCCCGCCGGGGACGGGGAACGGACCGCCGCCCGGCTGCTTCGCTCGGCCGCCTTCGCCGCGGGGTTCGCTCTCTGCGCCGCTCCGCTCTTTCTCTTTCGCGAGGGCCGCACCGCCTCGTACTTCGCTCGGACGGCGGACCACAACGTCATGCTCGAGATCCAGCGCACCCGCTCGCTGCGGCCGCCCGTCGAGGCGGTCGCCGACGCGCTCGTCTCGCCGTGGCTGCTCGCGGATCCCACGCCGCGGCACGACCTTCCGGGACGCCTGCGCCTCGGCTGGCTCCTCGGGATTCCGGTGGCGATCACCCTCGTGCGGGCGCTCGTGCGGCCCCGCGACGCCGTGTCGGGACTCCTGCTCGCGCACGCCGCGGCGTTTCTCCTGGCCGTCGCCGCCGGCGGCCAGGCCGACAATCCCAACGGCTCGCGCTTCGCCTACCTCTCGACGCTTTCCGCCGTCGCGGCGGCCGCGGGTGTCCTCTGGATCCTGGGTCGGGTGCGGCTGCCGGCGCGTCGCGCCGCGAGCATCGCCGCCGTCGGCGCGCTGGCCGTTCACGGCGCGCTCTCGGCGCGCGACGCCCTGGTTCTCTGGCCTTCGCACCGCGAGACGTTTCGCGGGTTCCACGGACAGGACACGCTCCTCGGCCGCGCGGCGGCTCGATGGGAGAGCTACGGGAGCGTCGAGATCGCCCCCGGCCTCGGCCATTCGAGACTCGCGGTCGACCCGGTGCGTCGGTACCGTCTGGATCCGGATCCGCCTCCCCTGGCCCGGACCGGATCCGACGGTCGGATTCGGGCTCGCATCGTCCCGGAGCCGGCTGCGCGCGAGCCGCGCGAGCGGCTCGTCGAGCGGATCGTGGATCCCTGGGGACGGTGCTGGGCCGTCGTCTACGCGCGCCGGGAGCGCGGCGGCTAGCGCGTCGTCTCGGCCGGCACGCGCACCGCGCGCGCGAGCACTTCTTCTCCGACGTCGAAGGCCGAGGGCATGATCGAGATGAGACCGGTCTCGTCCCAGATGCCCATCGAGCGGAGCGGCGGGCGGTAGACGTGCAGCGAGATCGCCCGGGCGCTCGTCGGCGCCAGCCGATGGAGGACCGTCGGTCCGATGTCCGAGAGGTCCCCCTCCGGGCGCGGGCGGTTGTCGAAGAGCTCGGGCTGCTCGTGCGGAGTCCCGAAGCGCTCCTCCACCAGCGTGCCGGAGAGCACGGCCATGCCGCCCATGACGCCGCGGTGATCGTGGATGGGCGTCACGTGGCCGCTCTCCCACGCGATCAGCATGACTTCCCAGTCTTCCCACAGAAGGATCGGGTGGCGCAGGTAGCGGTCTCGCGAGAACTGCACGCGATCGATATAGCGCTCGGTTTCGCGGGCGAGGCGCTCGCACAGTCCGCCCGGCGTGGGCCGCTCCGGGTTCGAGGCGGCCTCGAGCACGACCTCCCTGACGGCGTCCGCGAAGGTCACGCGTCGAATTCTATGGCCATGTTATGGTGCGCGGTCGCATGAAAATCGCCATCATCCCGGGCGACGGAATCGGGGTCGACGTCACGTCGGAAGCCGTCAAGGTCCTCGAGCGCGTGGCCGGGGCCCGGGGGTTTGAGTTTCAGCCGGTCTTCTTTCCCTGGAGCGCCGACCACTACCTGAAGACCGGCGTGACGGTCCCGGAAGGCGGTTTTGCCGACCTCGCGTCGAACTACGACGCCATCTTCATGGGCGCCTTCGGCGACCCCCGCGTGCCGGACATGAAGCACGCCGCGGACATCCTGCTCGGGGCCCGGTTCCAGCTCGACCTCTACGTCAACTACCGCCCGGTGCGCTGCCTCGACGACCGGCTCTGCCCGCTGAAGGGCTTCTCGGCGGGCGACATCGACTTCGTCGTCTTCCGCGAGAACACCGAGGGCTCCTACGTCGGAAGCGGAGGGCATTTCAAGAAGGGCACCGCCGACGAAGTCGCGGTCCAGGAGGACGTCTCGACCCGCAAGGGCACCGAGCGCATCCTCCGCTATGCCTTCGAGTACGCGCGGTCCCGCGGCCGCCGCCGCGTGGTGATGTCCGACAAGTCGAACGCGATGCGCTTCGTCGGGGACCTCTGGCAGCGTGCCTTCGCCGAAGTCGCGCGGGAGTACCCCGACATCGAGTCCTCCCACCTCTACATCGACGCCCTCTGCATGCAGATGGTCAAGGATCCGCGACAGTTCGACGTGATCGTCACCAACAACATGTTCGGCGACATCGCGACGGATCTGGGCGCGGCGCTCCAGGGGGGACTGGGGATGGCCGCGTCGGGCAACATCCACCCGGGCCGCGTCTCGATGTTCGAGCCTGTCCACGGCTCGGCGCCGAAATACGCCGGCACGGGCCGCGCGAATCCTTTCGGGGCCATCCTGACGGCCGCCCTGCTGCTCGACCATCTCGGGCGCCGCGCCGAGGCCGCCGCCGTCGAGGCCGCCGTCGCGGCGTGCGTGCGCGAAGGGGCGGCCACGGCCGACGTCGGCGGCTCGCTGTCCACCTCCCAGGCCGGCGACGCCGTCTGCCAGCGACTGCGCTTCGACTGATCTTCCGGGCGCGCGGCCCTGCTACAATTCCCCTCCGAAGGAGATTCCGCACATGCCTGCTTTTTCCCGCAGACTGACTGCTGCCTTCGCCGCCGCCTTTCTGCTCCTCCTGGCGTCCGCCGCTCTGGCCGTTCCCAAGTCCTTCGTCGGCTCCGACGACGCGAAAGAGAAAGACGAGCCGCAGAAGTTCCTCCCCGACTACGACAAGCTCGTCGCGGGGAAGGACGCCGATTGGGTCTACTTCCCCAAGGGCAGCCTGAAGACCTACAAGACGGTCATGGTCAAGGACTTCGAGAGCAACGGGAAAGGGCGCGATTCGCGCGATGCGGCCCGGGACGGCCGGGAGTACGCCGAACAGTGGCTCGAACGGGAAGGCTTCGAGATCGTTGAAAAGGGCGCGGACATCGTGGTCGAGGGCAATGTCTTCAACGCCTGGGAGCCGAGCGGCGCCGCCCGTTACTGGGGCGGCTGGGCGGCCAACCCGGGGGTCGGGCTGGAGCTGCTGATCAAGGACAAGAACGGCGAGATCGTCGGAGAGTTGCGCCAGAAGGCCAAGGGCTCGACGATCCCGGACGCGGTCGAAAATGGCCTCGAAGACATGTGCAAGTCCATCGCGGCGGGCAAGTAGGGCCGGGGGATATCAGGCACCAAGTCTTTGCTGCTCAGCAGTTTAGGTAGCCGTGAGGGGGCCCCCCGGGGCGGGAGGGCCCCTATCGTGGTACCGTTTACCGCCTCAAGGAGCAGCGCCGATTTCTGAACCGAATCACGCCGTAACCCTGCCCGAAACCGGACTCACCGCGCTCTTCGGAATCGCCGACGAAAACCTCCGGGCCATCGAGGACGCCTTCGGTGTCCGCTTGCAGGCCCGGGGGAGCGAAATCGCGGTTCTCGGAGAAGGTGAGAAGGAGGATGCCGCCCGGCGGCTCCTGGCGGGCCTCTCCGACCTTCTGGCCGGGGGATTCCCCCTGCGCGGAAGCGACGTCACGACGGCGATTCGCGTCGCCCGGGAGGACCCGAGCGTCTCGCTGACGGAGTTCTTCACCGAAAGCCCCTTCGGGCCGACGCTCAAGTCCGTCGTGACCGCGCGCAACCTCAAGCAGCGGCTCTACGTCCAGACCATCGACCGGCACGACCTCGTCTTCGCGGTCGGCCCCGCCGGGACCGGAAAGACATACCTCGCCGTGGCCATGGCGGCGGCGGCTCTCCTCGAGAAGAAGGTCAAGCGCATCGTCCTCGCCCGTCCGGCCGTAGAGGCCGGGGAGCGGCTGGGCTTTCTGCCGGGCGATCTCGTCGAGAAGATCAATCCGTATCTGCGCCCGCTCTACGACGCGCTCTACGACATTCTCGGCTACGAGAAGACGGCCAAGCTGCTCGAGCGGGGCATCATCGAAGTGGCGCCGATCGCGTTCATGCGGGGACGGACGCTCAACGACGCCTTCATCATCCTCGACGAGGCGCAGAACACCACCTCCGAGCAGATGAAGATGTTCCTGACGCGGATCGGTTTCGGCTCGAAAGCCGTCGTCACCGGAGACGTCACGCAGATCGACCTGCCGCACGGCAAGACCTCCGGGCTGCGCGAGGCGCAACAGGTGCTTTCGGGCATCGAAGGAATCCGCTTCGTGCTCTTCGACGAGCGCGACGTCGTCCGGCACACGCTGGTGCAGTCGATCATCACCGCCTACGAAGCCCTCGACCGGGAGCGCGAAGCCGCCGCCGCGACGCCGGGCCGGCCCGCTTCCGGTCGCTGAGTCATTCGATGAGCGAACGCGCGCCCGAGAGGCGCAGGACGTTCCATTTCGGCCGCACGAGCGCGCCGCCTGCGGGCCCGGGCGAGCGGCCGCGGCGGGAGTGGCTCCAGCCCCTCCTCTGGGGCGCCGGCTACGTGCTCGTCACGACGCTGGCCTTTTCGCCCGCGCTCTCGTTCCGCCGCGGGGCGATGACGCCCGGAACGATCGCGCCGCGCGACGTCGTCGCCCCGCGCGATCTGATCGTGCCGGACCCGGAAGCCACCGCGCGCCGGCGGGCCGAGGCCTCGGCCGAGGTCCTGCCGATCTACGAGTCGGACGCGCTCGCGGGAGCGCGCTTCGAGGAGGAGATCCGCGCGTCCTTCGACCGGGCCCGCGCCGCCGCGGCCCGCACGCGCCCCCGCGGCGCCGTGACGACGGAGGTCCGCGACGCGTTCACGCTGCCGATCGGGGACGAGGCCCTCGCCGCCCTCGCGCGGCAGGGATTCTCCCGGGAGCTCGAGGACCGGTTCGTGGAGATCGGCCTGGAGCTCTACCGGGTCGGTGTCGTCGACCATCGGGACCTGGCCCCGGAGGCGCGGGGCCGCGGCCTCACCGTTCACGACACGGCGTCGGGACGCGAGGCGAGGCGCCGCGAGGCGGGCGCCGTCGAATACGGCAACGAGACGCGGGCGGCCGTCGCCGCGCGCCTCGCGGACAGCCCCCTCTCGGTTCGCGAGCGCGCCGAGGTGGCGGCCTTCCTCGCGGCGATCCTGCGGCCGAACCTGACCTACGACGCCTCACAGACCGCCGAGCGCCGGGATCGCGGGGCCCGCTCGGTCGAGAGCGTGTTCACGCGCCTTCCCCAGGGCAAGGTGATCGTGCGTCGCGGCGACGAGATCACGCCGCGCGCCGCGCAGTGGATCGCGGCCGTGCGGGCCTCGGCCTCGGATCCCTCCTCGTGGGTCAAGGTGACCGGAGTCCTCATCCTGCAGGTTCTCGCGGTCATCGCGTTCTGGCTGGACGCCCGGCGCCAGCGCCGCCGCAAGCGCGAACGCTCGACCGCCGTCGTTTTCGGCACCGTCCTCGCCACGGGGATCCTCTTCGCCCTCGTGACGCGGGGCGCTTTCGCCCTCGCCCAGGCCCTCTCGCCCTCGCTCGAGGACGCGTCGGGGGCGGTGAACTACGCCATTCCCTTCGCCGCCGGGCCGATCGTGGTGAGCCTCGTCGCCGGCATGGGACCGGCGCTCCTCGTCGCCCTCGTTCAGGGGGTGGGCGCCGGCGTGCTGATGGGCCTGTCGTTTCCGTTCGCGCTCTTCTCCATCGTCGGCTCGCTCGCCGGGATCTACGGGCTCGGCAAGGTCCGCGCACGAAGCGTGCTGCTGACCATGGGCGGCATGGTCGGCGCGGGCAACCTCGTGGCCATTCTGGCGATCCACTTCCTGTCGGGAGGCCCGTGGGGCTGGGCGCTCCTCTGGGACTCCCTCGCGGGAGTCGCCGGCGGGCTGACGATCGCCATGGTCGTGGGACTCCTGCTCCCCGTCTTCGAGCACCTGTTCTCGGTCGTGACGGACATCCGCCTGCTCGAGCTCTCGAACCAGAACCTGCCGCTTCTCCGCAACCTCGCCCTCGAGGCTCCGGGCACCTACCAGCATTCGCTGATGCTCGGGCACCTCGCCGAGGCCGCGGCCGAGGCGATCGGCGCCGACGCGCTGCTCGCGCGGGTGTCGGGCTACTACCACGACATCGGCAAGACCCGGATGCCCGACTACTTCATCGAGAACCAGCCGAAGGGCTTCAATCGCCATGACCGGCTGGAGCCGTCGATGTCGGCGCTCATCATCGCGGCCCACGTCAAGGAGGGGGTCGAGATGGCCAGCAAGGCCCGGCTTCCCGAGCCCATCGTCACGGCGATCCGCGAGCACCACGGCACGAAGCTGATCCGCTACTTCTACCAGAAGGCCCTGACGCGGATGGATCCGGCCCAGGGTCCCGTGCAGGAGACCGAATACCGCTATCCCGGGCCCAAGCCCTCGACGCGCATTCTCGGCATCCTCATGATCGCCGACGCGGTCGAAGCGGCCTCGCGGACGCTCATCGAGCCGACGCCGGCGAAGATCCGGGCCATGATCCACGCGATCGTGGACGATTGCCTGCGCGACGGCCAGTTCGACGAGTGCGACCTGACGATGCGCGACCTCGCGACGATCTCCGACGCCCTGGAACGCACCGTCACGACGGTCTTCCACCACCGCATCGACTACCCGGGCTTCGACTTCAATCGGGAGAAGGCGCGGCGCCGCCCGACCGCCACGGGCGAAACGGCGTCCCCGAAGGCCGTCTGATGCTCCGCGTCGACGTTCAGACGAAGTCCGCCGGGGCGCCCCCCGCGGCGCGGGTCCGCGGGCTGCTCTCCCGGGCGGCGCGCGCTGCGAAAACGCGCGGGTCGCGCGCGGCATCGACGCCCGTCAGGGACGTCTCGGTCCTCTTCTGCGCCGATCGGAGGATGCGCACGCTCAACCGCCGCTATCGGGGCCAGGACCGTCCGACGGACGTGCTCGCCTTCCCGGCGGGCGAGGACGGCGGCGGCTTCCTCGGCGACATCGTCATTTCGGTGCCCTACGCGGCGCGCGAGGCACGGCGGCGCCGCGAGAGCGGCGCGCGGGAGATCGACCGGCTCCTCGTGCACGGCCTGCTCCACCTGATGGGCTACGACCACGAAACCGACAACGGCGAGATGGACGCCCTGGAAACGCGGGTCCGCCGGCGGCTCCGGATCGCGGATCGGCGGGCGGGATGATCGCCCTGATCGGCGCCGGCGTCTGCTACGCGGGCTTTCTGCTCTTCGAGACGTTTGCTCTCGCCCTCGACCGGCTGTCCCCGATCAAGGTCCGGGGGCTCCTCGAGGAGCATCCCGAGCGCGCCCGCATCCTCTCCGGTCCGGGACAGGTCGAGATCGTCCGGACGACGACCAAGGTCTTCACGCAGGTGCTGCTCCTCGTCGGCCTCCTCTCGACCGTGTCGGTGCTCGAGACGCTGGAGGTTCCGCGGCCGTGGCTCTGGGGCGGGCTGTTCTTCCTGCTGGGCTGGATGCTGACCGAGATCGCTCTCATTCGCAGCGACGCCGGTCGCGATCCCGAACGCATCGTCGCGCGTCTTCTGCCCGTCATCACCGGCGCTTCGTGGCTCTTTCTGCCGATCGCCTACCCGATCCGCCGGATCTTCGCCGGGCGCGCGACGTCGTCCGAGAAGCCCGCGGAGGCCACGGATCAGGAGGTCCAGGCCTACATCGACGTCGGCCGGCAGGAGGGCATCCTCGAGAAAGACGAGGAGAAGCTCCTGCTCTCGATCGTGGACTTCGGGGACACCCGCGTGCGCGAGGTCATGACGCCGCGGACCGACGTCGTGTGGATCGACGTCGCCTCTTCCCCCACCGTCCTCTTCGATCTCTTCGTCGAGTCGAAGTACTCCCGGATTCCGGTCGTCCGCGGGTCGATCGACACGGTCCTCGGAGTCGTGCACGTCAAGGACACGCTCGAGGCCCTGCGGGCGGGCACCCATCGGTCGCTCGCCGACCTGATGCGCGAGGCCTACTTCGTTCCCGAGACCAAGAAGGTCTCGGAGCTCCTGAGAGAGTTCCAGCGGCGCCACCTCTGGATGGCGATCGTCGTCGACGAGTACGGCGGGGTGTCCGGCGTCGTGACGGTCGAGGACCTCCTCGAAGAGATCGTCGGTGAGATTTCCGACGAGCACGAGGACGAGCGCGAGCCGGTCTCGCGGGTCGGGGAGGGAGTCTTCTCGGTGTCCGGCAAGGCCAACATCGGGATCGTCCGGGACCTCTTTGGCCGGGGGCCGGAGGAGGAAGAGTTCACGACGGTCGGAGGGTTCCTCGCGAGCCGTCTCGGCCACATTCCCCGGCCCGGGGAGACTTTCACCGAGTCGGATCTGCGCTTCACGGTCGAAGAAGCCGACCGCCGGCGGGTCTATCGCGTCCGGATCGAGCCGACCCCGAGCTCTCAGCTCTCAGCTTTCAGCTCTCAGCCAGAGCCCGTGACTTCGGCCCGGCTGAAAGCTGACCACTGAGGGCGGACCGCTTGAAAACCGGATCGGTCGCCGTCGTCGGCCGGCCCAACGCGGGCAAGTCGACGCTCGTCAACGCCCTCGTCGGCGAGAAGGTGGCGATCGTTTCGGACAAGCCGCAGACCACGCGCAAGCGCATCCTGGGCGTGGCGAGACGGCCGGGGGCGGAGATCGCCTTCGTCGACACCCCCGGCATCCACAGGCCGGAGTACCGGTTGAACGCCGCGATGGTCCACGACGCGAAGGACGCGCTGAGCTCGGCCGACCTCGTGCTTTTCGTGGTCGACGCGGCCGGCGAGCGCGGGCCCGGTGAACGCTACATCGCCGACCTCGTGGCGCAGGCCGGTGTTCCCGCCGTGCTCGTTCCCAACAAGATCGACCGGATGCGCAAGGAGAAGCTGCTTCCGATCATCGCCGATCTGTGCGAAGGCCGCCGTTTCGAGGAGGTCGTCCCCGTCTCGGCCCGAACCGGCGAAAACGTGGAGCACCTCTTCGAAGTGCTCGCGGCGAAGCTGCCGGAAGGGGAACCGGCGTACCCGGAGGACTTCCTGACGTCGACGCCCGAGACGGAATGGATCGCCGAGGTGATCCGCGAGAAGCTCCTCGAGCGGACTCGGGACGAGCTCCCGTTCGCTCACGCCGTCCTGATCGAGTCGGTCCACGAGGCCGAGGACAAGGACCTGACGGTCGTCACCGCCTCGGTCGTCGTGGAGCGCGAAGGGCAGAAGGGGATCGTCGTCGGCAAGGGCGGCACCATGATCCGCGACATCGGAAAAGCCGCCCGCGAGGAGCTCGAAGCGGAGCTCGGCCGGCGGCTCTACCTCGAGCTGACCGTGCGGGTGAAGGCGGACTGGCGCAACGACGGCGCGTTTCTGGCGAAGTTGCGAGGCAAGAGCCGTCAGTCCTGAGCGGAGCGAAGCGATCCCGAACTCAGCAGCGCCGCGATCGGAGTCTGGGATCGCTTCGATCGCTTCGCTCCTCAGGATGACGTCCTGGGGGACAGCTATTCCCGGACGCGGCTTCTTACGCGCTCGGCGAGCTCGTGCAGGGACTCGGCGAGCGACTCCCGCAGCCGCTCCATCTCGCCGAAGAGCATCGCGTCGGACTCGTGGCGGCGGACGCGATCCTCGAGCAGCGGCGCGAGCTGGGAGCGGATGTCTTCCGCTTCGCGGCGGCCGAGCTGGGTTTTCTCCTCGAAGGTCTCCTGCAGCTCCCGGTGCTCCTGGAGGATCGATTCGATCTGCGCCTCGAACCCGGGCAGCTTCTCGGCAATGCTGCGAACGGCGGCGAGCTGCTCCTCGTTGCGCTCGGCGAGCTCGGTGACCGCGGAGAGGCGGTCGTTGTGTCCGGCGAGCCGGCCGATCGCCGAGGAGAGCTCGCGGTCGACGGCCTGGGCCCGCTCGGTGAGGGCGGACAGCGCCATGGTCATGTCGTCCGAGTCCTTGCGCTGCCGGCCGACCTCGCCGCGCAGCTCGCTCTCGAGCGGCCCGACGATTTCCTCGAGGCGGCGCAGCCCGCCCTCGAGCTCGGCCGCGCGACCGGCTGCGCTCTCGAGGCCCGCGAGGCGCTGGAGCGCCGAACCGAGGGCTTCGTGCAGGCCCCCGACGCCGCGTTCCACTGCGGACAGGCGTTCCGTCAGAGCCGAAACGTGGTCGATTGCCGCGGCGAGACGCCCCTCGGTGGACGCCACGGTCTCGAAGAGGCGCTCGGCGGCCTCCCGCTCGCGGCCCGCGCGGCCATCGACCTCACGAAGCCGCTGCTCCAGGACGTCGATCCGGTCATCGTGAGCGGCCTCGGCCGTCAGGAACGCGGATGCCGCGCCCGACTCGGCCGACACCGGCTCTCCGGCCTCATGCACCGACTCGTAGGCGGTCTCCGGCTCCGGCTCCGGCGCCGGAGGGATCTCGATTTGAACCTCGTCCGCCTCCGAGAGGATCTCGGGGGCCTCTTCCTCCGCGCGCTCACCGGCCGGCGGCGCGAGAGGAGCGTGGAAGTCGATGTCGGAAATCGCGTCCATCCGGATGGTCGCCGCCGGGTTCGCCGCCGCGCCCGGCGGCAGGTCCAACTCCGACGGCATGCCCATCTCGGGCGGCTCCGGAACGGAATACGGAGAGTCCGACTCCTCGTCGTCCACGCCTCGTCCGAGCTCGGTCGTATCGAAGGGGGCCTCCTCGGAAACCGGCGGCACGAGCGTCAGGGGACGCGACGGCCGCGCCACGGCGGGCTGCGAGTCGCGCTTCAAGAGCGAGTCTTTCCAGGTCTGGAGGTCGTCCTGGCGCGCCAGTTCCTCCGCGGCCCGCGCGCCGGCCTCGTCCTCCTCGGCG
This sequence comes from uncultured Acidobacteriota bacterium, assembly GCA_963782585.1. Lineage (GTDB taxonomy): Bacteria > Acidobacteriota > Thermoanaerobaculia > UBA5066 > Gp7-AA6 > DAHUXD01. The sequence goes on along the minus strand of CAWAKL010000005.1, from coordinate 78,852 downwards.
CGGCGGCCCTGGAGCCGACGCAGAAGGTCCACGAACGTCAGCTTCGAGATCAGCTTGAACGTCTCCGTGACGCCCCGGCCGGCGGACGCGACGGCCTCGACGAAGGGATACGAGGACAGGCCCAGGGCTTCCTGCATGGCATCGACGGCGAGGATGTCGGCGAGGTCCCGCTTGTTGTACTGGACGACGACGGGGATCGACTCGAAGGTGATGCTGTTCGTCTTGAGGTTGTCCTTGAGGTTCTGCCAGGCCTCGAGATTCTTCGGCAGCATCGTCCACTGCGAGTCGGCCACGAAGACGATCCCGTCGACGCCCTTCAGGACGACGCGGCGCGTCTCGTTGAAGGCCGTCTGGCCGGGCACGGTCGCGAGCTGAAAGCGGATCTTGTAGCCCTTGATGTCGCCGAGCTCCACCGGCAGCAGGTCGAAGTAGATGGTCCGGTCGGTCTGCGTCTGGAGGTTCAGGAGCTTGCCCGCGGTGCCGGGCTCGAGGCGGTCGTGGAGGACCTTGAGGTTCGTGGTCTTCCCGCACAGGCCCGGACCGTAATACACGATCTTGGCCGTCAGCTCCCGCGTGGCAGCGTTGTAGATGACCATGTCAGCCTTTGTGTACGGGCCATTTTAGCGCCGTTTTGGCGAATCGGAGCCGTTTTTCCGCCGTTCTTGACGGGGTGGAACCCGGCCCCATAGACTCGCGCGGCCTTGACCGACGAGCTCATCAAGAAGGCCAAGATCCTCGACGCCGACCGCATTCGGCGAATGGTCGACCGGATGGCGCACGAGATCGTCGAGCGTCAGAAGGACCTCCAGGAGCTGGCCCTCATCGGCATCCGGACCCGCGGCGTCCCTCTCGCGGCGCGCCTGGCCGCCCGGCTCGCGGACCTCGTGCCCCAGAGCTTCCCCGTCGGCACGCTCGACATCACGCTCTACCGCGACGACCTCTCGACCGTGGCGCCGCAGCCCCTGCTCAAGAAGACGGAAATCGATTTCGACCTGAACGGACGGACAGTGCTCCTCTGTGACGACGTCCTGTACACGGGCCGCACCATCCGGGCCGCGCTCGACGGCGTGATCGATCTCGGCCGCCCGCGGGCGATTCGCCTCGCGGTCCTCATCGACCGGGGTCATCGCGAGTTTCCGATCGAGGCCAACTACGTCGGCAAGAGCGTTCCCACCGCCAACCGCGAGACGATCCAGGTCCTCTTCCAGGAGATCGACGGAACCGACGAGGTGTGGATCCTCGAGAGGCCCGCCTGACGGCCACGAGCCTGCGCTCCAAGGACCTGCTCGGGATCGAGTCTCTGACGCCCGACGAGATCACGCTTCTCCTCGACACCGCGGAGTCCATGCGCTCGATCGGCCAGCGGGCGATCAAGAAGGTCCCGGCCCTGCGCGGCCGGATGGTGATCAATCTCTTCTTCGAGGCTTCGACGCGGACGCGCTTCTCGTTCGAGACCGCCGAGAAGTGGCTCTCGGCCGACTCGCTCAACTTCGCGGCCAAGGGGAGCGCGGTCGAAAAGGGCGAGTCGCTGCTGGACACCGCGAGAAATCTCCAGGCGATGTCGCCGGATCTGATCGTCATCCGCCACAGCTCTCCGGGCGTGCCGCACTTCCTCGCCCGTCACCTCAAGGCCGGCGTCGTCAATGCCGGCGACGGCGCCCACGAGCACCCGACGCAGGCCCTCCTCGACGCCCTGACCATTCGCCAGCGCCTCGAGCGGCTCGAAGGCCTGCGCGTCGCGATCTGCGGCGACATCGCGCACTCTCGCGTCGTGCGTTCCAACATCTGGCTGCTGAAGAAAATGGGGGCGAAGGTCGTGGTCTGCGGGCCGCCGACGCTCCTGCCGGAGCGGATCGCCGCGATGGGGGTCGAAGTCACGACGGACTTCGACACCGCTCTCGAGGGGGCCGACGTCGTGATGATGCTGCGCATGCAGCTCGAGCGCCAGGGCAAGTCCCTCTTCCCGTCGATTCGCGAGTACTTCCGCCTCTACGGTCTCGACGTCGAAGCGCCTCGCGAAGGCAAAGCCGGGCGCGATCGTCATGCACCCCGGGCCCATGAACCGGGGCGTCGAGATCGCGTCGGACATCGCCGATTCCGACCGCTCGGTCATCCTCGAGCAGGTCTCCAACGGCGTGGCGGTCCGGATGGCGGTGCTGTACCTGCTCCTCGGGGGCCACCCGTGGGAGGGCGAAGCGTGAGCCGCCTTCTCCTGCGCGGCGGACGGCTCGTGGACCCGGCGGCCGGCCGGGACGGCCGCTTCGACGTGCTCCTGGAGGACGGCCTGGTCGCCGAGGTCGGAGACCGGCTCGAGGCCGGGAACGCCCGCATCTTCGACGCTTCGCGGCTCTGCGTCTTTCCGGGCTTCATCGACCTCCACGCTCACCTGCGCGAACCGGGGCGGGAGTACGCGGAGACCATCGCGAGCGGGCTGGCCGCCGCGGCGGCGGGCGGTTTCACCGCGGTCTGCGCGATGCCCAACACGTCCCCGGTCAACGACACCCGCGAGGTGTGCGAGTTCATCCGCTCCCGGGGAGCGGCCGCGGGCGGTCCCCGGCTTCATCCCATTGCGGCCATCTCGAAGGGACAGAAGGGCGAGGAGATGACCGCCTTCGGCGAGCTCGCCGAGGCGGGAGCAGTCGCATTCTCGGACGACGGTAAGTGGCTGGCGGACGGCTCGCTCCTCCGGCACGCGTTCGAGCACGCCCGCCTCTCCGGCAAGCCCATCATTCAACACTGCGAGGACCCGAGCCTCTCCGAGGGCGCGCCAATGCACGAGGGCGCGGTGTCCGCGCGCCTCGGTCTCTCGGGCCAGCCGGCCATCGCCGAGGCCGCCGCCCTCGCGCGGGACCTCCTCATCGCCGGGCTCGCGGGCGGACGCCTCCACGTGGCCCATCTCTCGGCGGCGCGATCCCTCGAGCTCGTCCGGCGGGCGAAGGCGGACGGCCTCGCCGTGACCTGCGAGGTCACGCCCCACCATCTCCTGTTGACCGACGAGGAGGTCGGCTCCTCGGGCTTCTCGACGCGAACGAAGATGAACCCGCCCCTGCGGGAGGCGTCGGACCTCGCCGCGCTCCTCGCCGGCCTCACCGACGGGACGATCGATGCGATCGCGACCGATCATGCCCCGCACCACGCCGACGAAAAGGCCGTGGACTTCGACTCGGCGCCGTTCGGGATCGTCGGCCTCGAGACGGCGGCCTCGGTGATCCACGACCGTCTCGTGGCGCGCGGCCGCCTTCCGCTCGAGCGTTTCGTCTCCCTCTTCTCGGCCGGCCCGGCCCGCGCGTTCGGTCTTCCCGGCGGGACTCTGGCTCCGGGCTCTCCGGCCGACGTGACCCTGTTCGACCTCGAGGCGCGCTGGAAAGTCGACCCGCACAAGTTCGTCTCGAAGGGGCGGAGCACCCCGTTCGCCGGCTGGGAGATCGTCGGCGCCCCGGCCGCGACCATCGTCGCCGGCGCCGTGGTCTGGCAGAGGGTGGAGATCTGAGAGTCGAACCTCCCGCCGCCTAACGTTCAACTTCTGTCGTGCGCCCCGTCGAAAGGTTCCTGACCGCCGTCCTCGTCCTCACCGCGGCGGCGGCCGCGGTCGGCGCTCCGGCGCGCCGGGTCGTGATCCAGGCCTCGCCGGACTTTGCCGCGACCGCGGTGGAAGAGCTCGCGTCGGGAGCGCGTGCGCGGGGCATCGAGGTCCGGATCGAGTCGCCGGGGAGCGCGGTCGAGCCGGGTTTCGTTCTGCTGCGGCTCTCGACGCTGCCGCCGTCGCCGGTCGTGCGGGATGCGGTTCTCGTCTTTCCGCTCCAGGCCGACCCGGAGGGATTCGCGTTCGACGGCCGTCCGTACCGCGGCGCGGACGAGGCGGTCCGTCTGACGACGTCGACGCGCGGGGAGATCATCGTGCTGGGCAACTCGTCGGCCGCGGTTCTCGCCCTCGCCGGGCGCTGGCTCGCGTCGCCCGGGTCGACGGACTACGAGATCCTCTCGGGCGAAGTCTCACGCGACGGAAAGTTCGAGCGGCGCGAGGGTCGGCTCTTCGTCGACCCCGCGACCGACCGCGACCGCATCGCGCTGCGGGACGCGTTCCTCGCCTCTCTCAAACGTCGCACGCGCGGTTCGGTCGTCTGGGAGTATCCCGCAGGCGCCGAGGCCGCCGCGGCGAAGTGGGAGAAGACGGCGGGACGCTTTGTGCCGAAGGGGAAGGCCCGGCTGACGGTCCGGGTCTATCCGGACACCGTTACCAAGGCGATCCTGACCGGGTCCGCGCGCCCGGCGGACCTCGCCGGCGAGGCCGGCGCGCTGCGGGTGGACCTCGATGCCTCGGCGCCGGCCGAGCCCGACCTGATCACGCCGGTGCTGGCCGCCGGCGGGCTCGCCACGGGCAACCCCGCGCTGCTGAAGCGGCCGTTTCTGCTCGCGGCCGAGGGCGCGCGGCGCGCCGGCGGCTGGTGGGGGCGGGACGTCAAGTCGTTCGCCGCCTTCGCGCGCGCGGCCGGGGTCGTGCCCGCGATCGCCGACGTGCTCGCGTCCGAGGAATCGCTCTCACCCGTGCTCGACACCGGCACGGTGGCGTCCTGGCTCGACGCCGGAGCGCGGCTCGAGAGCGAGGCCGCCGTGGCGAAGGCACTCGCCCAGCCGGACAAGGCGCTCGCTCCGCTGCTCGCGAAGTGGCGTGCGGCGGCGGAACGCCAGCCCGTGAAGCCGCCCGCGCGCCGCGCGCTCGCGGAGAAGTTCCTGCGCGGCGTGACGTATCCGGCCCCGGAAGCCCTCGAGGATTCCTTCGTTTCCGCGCGGTCGCGCGAGGCGCTCGCCCGACTGGCGGCGGCCGGGTTCGGCTCGATCGCGCTGCGGCCCGGGGCGCTGATGCGCGATCCGGAGTCGAGCGAGATCCTGTTCGTCCGGCGCGGCGCGCGCGGCGAGACCGACGAAGGCCTCTTCCGCGCTCTCGGCGACGCCCACGCCGCCGGCCTGACGGTGGCGATGGCGCCGGAGCTGCTCGTGGGCGGTGCCGTGCCCGCCGGGCAGATCGTGCGGACCGGCGAGGCCGCGTGGGCGGAGTGGTTCTCGGCGTATCGGCGCTTCATCGTGCACGAGGCCGTCGTGGCCGAGGCCGGGGGCGCGGATCTGTTCGTCGTCGGCGCGGGCCTGACTTCGAGCGAGCTCGAGAAGAACGAGTGGAAGCACGCGATCGCCGCCGTCCGCCTGGCCACGGGCGCCCCGCTGACCTACGCCGTGGCCGCGGCGGCCGGGGCGGCCGATGTGCCGTTCTGGGACGCGCTCGACGCCCTCGGCGTCGAGCTGGCCGAGCCGCCGGCGCGCAAGGACGCGTCGGAGCAGGCCCTCGTCGAGGCCGCGGGCGCCGCCGCACGGCCTCTCACGGCGCTCGGGAAGCGGTTCGGAAAGCCCGTCATCCTCACGCGGGCCTCCTACGAATCCCCCCGGGCGATCGCCGCGCTGTACCGCGCCCTGTCCGGCGATGCCGGCTGGCGCGGCGTCTACTGGCCGCCGTTCGACGCGACGACGGGCGCCGCCGAGAAGGCCGCGCTGGAGGGATTCCGAACGATGGACAATGCGACACCGTGAGCGGACTGCTCGATGTCGCCGTCGACGCCGCCGTGGCCGGGGGACGCGTGCTCTCCGCCAACTGGCGCAACCTGCCTCACGGCTCGGTCGAGGAAAAGAAGAAGAACGACTTCGTCACGCTGGCCGACCGGGAGAGCGAGGAGCGCATCATCGGCGTGCTGCGCGGCAAATTCCCGGGCGACGCCTTCCTCGCCGAGGAGGGCGGCGCGCTCGACGGCTCCGGGGCCGGCGCGCGCGTCTGGATCATCGACCCCCTCGACGGCACGTCCAACTTCGTCTCGGGCTTCCCGTTCTGGTGCGTTTCGATCGCCGCCCGTGAGGGCGAGGAGCTGGTCGCGGCCGTCATCTGGGATCCGCTCCGCGACGAGATGTACACCGCCGAGCGCGGCGGCGGCGCCTGGCGCAACGGCACACGGATCTCCGTGACCGGCCGGCCGGGTCTCGAGGGAGCGTTCGTCGCGACGGGGTTTCCGTTCCGCAACCGCCACAAGATCGACTCGTACCTCGCTCTCTTCAAGGCGGTCTTCGTTCACGCGCGCGCGATCCGCCGGGCCGGCTCAGCGGCGCTGGATCTCGCCTACGTCGCGGCCGGCGTGTTCGACGGGTTCTTCGAATTCCGCCTCGCGCCCTGGGACGTCGCCGCCGGGGCGCTCCTGATCGAGGAGGCCGGCGGCGTTCTGACGGACTTCGACGGCGGAAAGCGTTACCTCGAACGGGGCAACGTCGTGGCCGGACCGCTAGGCGTCGCCGAAGGCATCCGGGCCGCGGCCCGCGGAATCGTCACGGAAGAGACGATCTAGCCAGGAGCCTCGAGGGCGGGTTCCGAATTCGCCTCCGCCGCCTCCTGCGGCACGCGGCGCCCGAGGATCGCGGCGACGACGAGGTTGCCCGTCGAGTTGGCGGCGCTGCGGAACGCGTTAGGCACGGCGTCGACCGCGAGCAGGAGGGCGACCGCCGAAGTCGGCAGGCCGGCGGCCGCAAGGACCGGGGCGGTGACGAGGATCGCTCCGTGGGGCACGCCGGGAACGCTGAAGCTCACGGCCAGCGAGAGGAGGCTCAGCGCGAGGAGCTCGCCCGGCGGGATCGCGGTCCCCGTCAGACGGGCCACGAAGAAGGCCGCGACGAGGCAGTGCACGGGCGCCGACACCTTGAGCGTCGACACGGCGAGCGGCAGAGCGAAACGGGACACCGGCTTCGGAATGCCGAGAATTCGCTCCGCGCCGTCGAGCATCGCCGGCAGCGAGGCCAGCGACGAGTGGGCGGCGAAGGCCACGAGCTGGGCCGGCGCGGCGGCGCGGGCGAAGAGGACGGGGGAGACGCGCGCGAGGAGCCAGGGCACGAGCATCAGTCCGAGCGTCAGCGCCAGGCACAGGCCCGAGAGCGCGAGGACGTAGACCCCGAGCGCCCCGGTGGCCGAGAGGCCGACGCGCGCCGCGAGCGCGAGCGAGAGCGCGAAGATCGCGACGGGGGCGAGGCGCACGATTCCGGAAAGGAGGACAGCCATCGCTTCGGAGACGCCGCGGAAAAAGGAGAGCAGCGTCTCCCGCGCGCGCTCGGAGACCCGGCTGACGGCCGCGGCGAAGAGGATCGCGAACAGGACGAGAGAGAGCATCGCCCCGTCGGCCGCGGCGCGGAAGACGTTCGCCGGGAGGAGGTTCGCAATCCAGTCGGCGGCCGTCAGCTTCGGAGCCGGGGTCGGAGGCGCCGCCGCCAGGCTCTCGCGAAACCGGGTCGCGACTTCTTCGCTCACCGGAAGCGCGGCCGCGAGCGGCGGGACGACGAGGGCCGCGGATGCGGTCGCGAGCACGAGCAGGAGAAGGAACAGGGCAGCCGCGCGGCCTCCGAGCCGTCCCACGAGTCCCGTGCGGGCGGCCGTCACGATCGCGACGACCAGGCCCGAGACCACCAGGGGCAGGACGGTCATCAGGATCGCATTCACCCACAGCGTGCCCACGGGCTCGAGCGCTCCCGCGAGCCGCGTCCACCGCGGGTTCGCCGAGAAGGACGCGGCGGTTCCGAGCGCGAGTCCGGCCGCGAGCGCGACGACGACCTGGAGCGTCAGGGATCGCCGCATGTCGAGCGGCCTAGGATCCGGACAAGCTTCGGAGGTACTCCCGGTCGAATGCGGCGAGCAGGCTCTCGTCTTTCGAGTAGGGCCCCGGCCGGTACGCGCGCGAGGAGACGCCCTGCTGGGCGAGCTCGCACATGTGCCAGTCCTGCCGGTTCGTGATGTCCCAGATCTCGACGCCGTCCGAAGGGTCGAAGCCCGGCGCGCGCGCCTCCTCGGGGGCAAAGAGCCATTCGCAGACGACCTCGGTCCGGTCCACCGCGCGGGGGACGAGGCGCGTGACCATGACGAAGTCGGGCTGCGCCGTCAGGAAAAAGGACGGGAAGACCGAGTAGTAGTAGACGCGCTGCCGCTCCTCGTCGGGGAGGTCGGCGAAGGGGGCGCCGCAGAGGCGGCCGCTCATCGTGAGGCTGCCGCCCTTCTCGTTGATGAGCATGTACCCGCCCAGGATTCCGCCCTCGCGGAGATTGTTGGCGCCGCTGCGGTAGTGCGAGAGCTTGGCGAGCGCCGGGTGGACGGGGGGACAGTGGTAGCACTCCGAGAAGTTCTGGAAGATGAGCTTCCAGTTGGCGCGGACGTCGTAGACGATGCGCCGCGCGGAGACGAGCGAGCTCAGGCGCCACGGCGCGAAGCGGCCGAGGAGGGGCCGGAGGACGTCCTCGAGCGGACGCGGACGCTCGGCGAGGCTGAGGAAGACGAAACCCTCCCACTCGGCGACCGTCGCCGGAACGAGCGGGTGGTCGGCCTTGTCGAACCAGGGGACGTCGTTCATGTGGGGGGCCCCGAGCAGCGCGCCGTCGAGCCCGTAGGTCCAGGCGTGATACGGGCACTGAATCCCGCCCGCGAAATGGCCGCTCCCGTTCTCGCAGAGACGCGTGCCGCGATGGCGGCAGACGTTGAAGAAGGCCCGGAGCTTCCCGTCCTTGCCGCGGACGAGGATGAGGCTCTCGCCGGCCGCGTCGAAGAGCGCGTAGTCTCCCGCGGCCGGCAGGGCGTCCGAGCGGCCCGCGCAGAGCCACCGCTGCGAAAAGATCGTCCGGGCCTCGCGCGCGAAGACCTCCGGCGAGACGTAGTACTCGCCCGGAAGCGTCGTCACCGGCTCGGCCAGTACGTGGCCCTCGTAGTCCATCGGCTTCATCCGGATTGGCCCACGAGGTTAGCCGCTCGGCGGCGCCGCGGCAAGAGTCGGGCCGGGCGCGGGGTAGACTCGGCGGAGCGACACGGACGGGAGGAGGCGACATGCGGCGACGGATCACGCGGCGGGACTTCGTCCGGGCGGGCACGGTGGCGGGTGTGGTGGCGGCGGCTCCGCGAGGAGCCTTCGGCAAGGCGCCGGCGGTGGTTCCGAGCGGGACGGCCTCACCCGTCGTCATCGCCTCCTCCAACGGAAACTGGTTCAAGAACGGTGGAACGCAGACCTGCGTCGAGAAGGCCTGGATGTCGATGATGGCCGGCTCCGACGTGCTGGACGCCCTCATCGAGGGCGTGAACATCGTCGAGCTCGACCCCGAGGACTACACGGTCGGCTACGGCGGCGCGCCCAACGCCGACGGCGTCGTCCAGCTCGACTCCTCGTGCATGCATGGTCCGCTCAAGCGCGCCGGCGGCGTGGCCTCGCTCGAGGGCGTGAAGACGCCATCCCGCGTCGCGCGCGAGGTCATGAACCAGACCGACCACCACCTCCTCGTCGGGAAGGGGGCGCAGAATTTCGCGCGCAACATGGGGTTCACGATCGAGGACGACCTCAACACGCCGCTCTCGCGCAAGCTCTGGCTCGAGTGGAAACAGCGGACGGACCCGCGCCACTACCTGACGCCGAAGGAGCGCGAGATCGCCTCCTCGGAGGCGAGGCGCCAGATGGCGGCCGAGGGGCTCTTCCCGGCCTCGAAGATGTGGGGCACGATCAACTGCGACGGGATCAATGCGAAGGGCGAGATCTGCGGCGTGACCACGACCTCGGGGCTCTTCTTCAAGATCCCGGGCCGGGTCGGCGACTCGCCCATCCTCGGCGCCGGGCTCTACGTCGACGGGCAGGTCGGCGCGGCGGGCTCGACGGGACGGGGAGAAGCCAACCTGTTCAACCTCTCCTCGTACCTGATCGTCGAGAACATGCGCCGCGGCATGCATCCCAAGGACGCCGGCATGGAGGCCTTGAAGCGCATCAAGTCGAACACGATCGAGAAGCGCCTGCTCAATCCCGCCGGCAATCCCAGCTTCAACATCAACTTCTACGCCCTGAACGCGAAGGGCGAGTTCGCGGGTGTCGCGATGTACGCCCTCGAGGACGACGAGAAGGGCTGGGCCGGCGAGACCGGGCGGCGCGTCCGCTACGCGGTCTGCGACGCGAAGGGGCCCCGGACGATCCAGGTGGAAGGCCTGCTTCCGGGAACGCCGGCCGGCGGCTCATAGGGCCGGCGACTCGCCGGTGGCCTCGCCGCCCATGTCCTACTGGTCGGATCTCGAGAGGCACGGCTGGGACGAGCTCTGGCAGAACCATCCGGCGGTGCGGGCCCGGATCAACGGCCTCGTGACCGGCGACCCCGCGCAGTGGCCGATCGCGTTTCTCTCCCGCGTCGTCCCCGACCGGCTTCCCATCCGCCGGGCCGTCTCGATCGGATGCGGCGTCGGCCATCTCGAGCGGTCGCTCGTGGAGCTCGGGCTCGTCGAGCGTGTGACCGGGATCGACGCGAGTCTCGAGGCCGTTCGCCGCGCGCGCCACGCCGCCGCGGAGGCGGGATTCTCCGATCGCATTGCGTACGCCGCCGCCGACGCCTGGTCGTTTCTCGAAGGCGTCCGCGGCCTCGACGCCGTGCTCTTCCACTCCTCGCTCCATCACTTCGACCGCCTGCCCGAGTTTCTCGGCCTCGTACGTTCGGCGCTCTCGCCGCGGGGTCTGCTCTACCTCGACGAATACGTCGGCCCGGCCCGCGGCGAGTGGACGTGGCGGCACCTGCTTCGCTGGAACCGCCTGTATCGGCGGCTTCCGAAGGCCGTGCGGCGGACGCGGGTGATCCGCCGGCCGATCAACCGCGAGGATCCGACCGAAGCGATCGAGTCCTCGGGGATCCTGCCGGCCGTGGAGCGGCACTTTCGCGTGATCGCCCGCCGCGACTACGGCGGGAACCTCCTCGCGCCGATCTATCCGAGCCTGCTTCGGCCCGACCAGCCCGGAGGGCCGGCGCCGGCGCTCTTCGACGCGGCCGTCGAGTCGCTGCTCGCGCAGGAGGAGCGGATGCTCGCGCGCGAGGCCGGCTCCTCGTACCACGCGGTCATCGTGGCGGAGCCGCGGTAGCTACTTCGGCGCTGGCAGGTACTGCTTCGGGATCGGGTTCTCGGCGGTCTCGTCGGTCCAGATGGCGTTCGCGATCCACCAGCGCTTCCCGTCCCAGAAGAGCTCGATCGAATTGATGCCGCGCATGAAGACGGGGCCGTCCAGGGTCCGCTTGCCTTCGTACGTGCTCCAGACGTGGGCGATCGGCCCGAAGCGCTCGGTGACCCGGTGGATCTCGTACTCGAAGAACCCCTCCTTCTCGAGCGAGGCGGCGTTCTCGGTGAACGTCTGGTGATCCACGATCTTCGGCGTGATCTTCCCGTCCTTCTCGACGTCGATCGGCACGAAACGGACGTCCTTGATGTACAGCGTGCGGTCGCGCGCCCAGTCGCGGGGCTGGCCCTTCGGCCCCGACACGACCTCGTAGAAGGCCTTGATCATGCCGTCGATCGTCCCGACGTCCTCGGGGCGCGGCGGCACGGTCTTGATCTCGGGCTTCGGCGCGGCGGATTGCGCGGTCATCACGGCGGCCGCCGAAAGAAGCACGGCTCCAATCCAGGTCCTCATCGGTTCTCCCTGGCGTCGTCGACGACGCCGTTCTACGTTGTCTCGATTACGACGCCGGCGTAGCCGACGACGCTCGAAGTATCTCCCGTCTCGTCGCCGCTGTCGCGGCGGGCAATGACGGCCGCCGGGCTCGCCCCGGCCGCGCGCGCGGCGAAGAGCAGGGCCGTCGCCGGCAGGAAGCCGCACATTGATATCGCCTCCGTCCGGACCGTGCGAAAAAGGCCTTCCGCGTCCAGGGACTCGACCCGAGCCAGGGCGCGGTCGTCTTTCGCGCGTCCCACCGCGCGGCTCTCGTAGTGGTTCATGTCCGAAGAGGCGAGCAGCAGGGGAGGGTTCGCCTCCTCGGAGCGGAGCGTCGCGAAGGCCTCGCCGATCTCCCGGCAGAGCGCGAGGCTCGGCTCGCCCAGGCAGATCGGGACGAAGGACACGTCGCGCCGGAGGACCTGCAGAAACGGCAGCTGGACCTCGAGCGAGTGCTCGCGGCGGTGCGCCTCATCGTCCTCCTCGAGCGAGGGCGCGAGCTCGGAGAACCGCCGCGCGAGCCGGCGGTCGACCGGTACGTCGCCGAGCGGAGTCCTCCAGGCGTCGGACGGTTCCAGCGCGGCCGGCGCGCCGCGGCCGGTGTGGTTGGGGCAGAGGATGACGCAGGTTGGCGGGATCTGCAGCCGGGCGTAGACGGCGGCGGCGACGGGGCCCGAGTAGACGTAACCGGCGTGGGGAACGATCGCTCCGAAGGCCGCGCGCGGGGCGGAATCGGCGCCGGCTTCCGCGAGTGCGAGGCGCTCGCGCACGTCGCGATCGAGACGGTCCGGCCGCGCGTCGTAGAAGGCGCCGGCCACGGCGGGGGGACGGACGCGCATCGGTGCGGATCCTCCCGCCGTCGGCCTCAGTTCACGAGCAGGGACGCTTCGGCCGCCGCGCCCGCCAGCTCCGCCTTGATCGTCGCGGCGCCGGCTTTGTGGCCCGTGGCGACCCCGGACGCCGCGACGGAGGCGACGGCCGGGTCCGAGGATCGAAACGCCGCGGCCACGTCCGGGATGGCTTGGCCGTCGGGACCGAAGGCCGTGACGACGAAGCGCTGGGAATCGCCGACGCGAACGAGCGCCGTCGCCGGCCGCACCTCGAGCCGCGCGATCGCGCGCACGCTGACGGCGACTTCGCACGCCCCCTGGACGTCGCCGACCTTGGCCACGACGGTGGTTGTGCCGGCGGCGACCGAGGTCACGAGGCCGGCGTCCGAGACGGTGGCCACCTTCGGGTCGGAAGTCGACCAGGTCGGCGCGATGTCGACCTTCGCCTGCTTGGAGTCGAGGACCTGCCAGGTGAGCGGGATGGAGGTCCCGGCGGGACCGATGAGGGAGAGCGACGGAGCGCCGAACTCGATGCTGGCGATGTCGACGACCTCGACGGGGACCTGCGCGCTGACTCCCTGGTACTCCGCCGTCACCGTCGCCTTTCCGGCTTTCTTCGCGACGACCCGGCCTCCGGCATCGACGTCCACCGTCGAGCCGTCCGAAGAGGTCCAGCCCGGGGATTTCCCTTCCATGAGCTGGCCCTTCTTGTCGAGCACGCGGACGGTCAGACGCTGACCACGCGCCAGGCCGTAGATCGTGACCTTCTTGGGAGAGATTTCGATCGTGCCGGGCTTGCGGGAGCAGGCGGCGGCGACGAGGGCGACCCCCAGGACCGCGAGCGCGCGGGAAAGCAAACGCATCCGACTCACCTCCGGTCAGATTGTACCGGCGGGAACCTGAAGTCAGCCCCGGACTTTCTCGCGGCGCCGCCGCCGCGTCACATCCAGCGCAGGATCCGGCGGGCGCGCCGCGCCACCCGGCCGGGATGCTTCACCGGATCGTAGATGCGAGGCGACGGGATCACCGCGGCCAGGGTGGCGGCCTCTTCCCTCGAGACCTCGGCGGCGGATTTGCCGAGATAGCGGCGCGCGGCGGCCTCGACGCCGTACGTCTGGGGGCCGAACTCGATCACGTTCAGGTACAGCTCGAGGATCCGCTTCTTCGGGAGCCGCGCCTCGAGGCGGTGCGCGATCGCGACCTCCCGGAGCTTGCGCCAGGGCGTCCGGGCCGGCGACAGGTAGAGGTTCTTGGCGAGCTGCTGCGTGATGGTCGAGCCGCCGACCTTGAGGTCGCCCTTCTCCCAGTTCTTCTCGAGGGCCCCGCGCATCGCCTGCCAGTCGACGCCGGCGTGCTCCCAGAAGCGCGCGTCCTCGGCGACCACGACCGCGCGGCGGAGGTCCGGAGCGATCCGGGCGAGAGGCACGGGCCTCCAGTCGAGGCGCACGCGCTTCCCGTCGCGGACGAGGCGCGCCTTGCGCCTTTCCATGAATGCGGTCGTCTTCGGCCAGCTCGTGGCGAGCGGAGAGACGTCGGGCAGCGTCGCCCAAAACAAAACCGCCGCGGCGGCAACCGCGGCGGCGGTGAACAGGACGAGGCGCCGGACCACGAAGCGGAGAAGCTCCTAGGACCGCGCGGCCGTGATCGCCCGGCGCAGCTTCCGGGTGCTCTGAGCCGCGCTCGACGCGCGGACGGGAGCGAAGAGCGAGTCCGTCACGCTCATGCCCTCGCGGCCGTTATTGCCCGGCGCAGCTTCCGGACGCCTTCGTCCGATTCGTCCTTCGTGAGAACGAGGTGCGGGCGGAAGCGGATGGCGTTCGCGCCCGAGGCGAGGCCCATCAGGCCGTTCTCGAGGCAGGCGGCGAGCGTGCGGTCGCGCATGGCCTTGTCGGGCAGGTCGAACGCGATGAAGAGCCCGCGGCCACGGACGTTCGTCATGACCCCCGGAAACTCGGCGGCGAGCTCCGCGAGGCGGGCCTGCAGGTACTCGCCCACGACGCGCGCGTTCTCGATCAGGTTCTCCTCGGTGATGATCTCGAAGTACTTCGCCGAGCGGATCATGTCGACGAGGTTTCCGCCCCAGGTCGAGTTGATGCGGGAGGAGACCCGGAAGACGTTGTCCGGAACGTCGTCGATCCGGTGGTTGGACGCGAACCCGCACACCTGCGTCTTCTTGCCGAAGGCGAACATGTCGGGCTCGACACCGATCTGCTGCCAGTACCACATCGAGCCGGTCAGCCCCACGCCGGTCTGGACCTCGTCGAAGATGAGGAGGAACTCGAGCTCGTCGGCGAGCGCGCGCAGGCGGCGGAAGAGCTCGGGGCGGAAGTGGTTGTCGCCGCCTTCGCCCTGGATCGGTTCGATGATCAGCGCCGCGATGTCGTCGGGGCGGGCGGCGCACGCGGCCCGGATCTCCTTCTCGACCGTCTCCTCGGCGGCGGCGACCTCGCGGACGATCTGCTCGGTCACCGGGAAGGAGAGGCGCGGGCAGGACAGGCGCGGCCAGTCGAACTTCGGGAAGTACTGGGTCTTTCGGGGGTCGGCGGTGTTGGTCATCGAGAGCGAGTAGCCCGACCGTCCGTGGAACGCGTTCTGGAAGTGGAGGATCTGCGTGCCCTTCTCGCCGCGGCCCCGGGCCAGGTTCTTGCGGATCTTCCAGTCGAAGGCCGTCTTGAGCGTGTTCTCGATCGCGAGGGTGCCGCCCTCGACGAAGAACATGTGGTCGGTGTGGCTCTTCGGCACCGCGAGGTCCGAGAAGGTCTCGACGAAGCGCGCGAAGTGCTCCGTGTAGATGTCGCTCGTCGAGGGCTTCGTGAGGGCCGCTTCCATGAGCGCTTCCCGGAACTCGGGGTCCTGCATCTTCGGGTGGTTGTAGCCGACCGGAATGGTCGCGAAGCAGGAGAAGAAGTCCAGGATCGGCCGGTCGCTGCGCGCGTCGTAGAGGTAGGAGCCGCGGCTCCGCTCCATGTCCATGACGACGTGGTACCCGTCGACGAGGATGTGGCGCGAAAGGACGTCGAGGACGTTCTTCGGCGAGAGCTGCTCGCGGGTCAGGGTCGGCGGCATGGTGAGCTCCTCAGAAGGCGCAAAAAGGGCGAAAAAGCGGCCGGGAGAGGGAACGGTAGCAGGAGGCCCAGCATTCCGTCAATCGCCCAGAGGCAGAACCCCGGCCGTCGGAAACGCTGTCCGAAGAGGAACCAGCGCCCAGTCGGAAGCGGCGGAACCGACCGTCGGTCAGCCCGAAAGCGCCGGGATTCGCGCGTCTTCGAGGCTCGCTGCCGTGCAGCGGTCCTTGCCGTGTTCCTTGGCGCGGTAGAGCGCCGTGTCCGCGGCTCGGAGGAGCTCGTTCTTGTGCTGCTCGACCGACGCCCCCGGTGTCGCGTGGGATCGGATCGACGAGAGGCCGAGCGAGGCCGTGATGACTCCGTGGAGATTGAGCGCCGGTTCGTTGAATCCATAAGGCCGGAAGAGAAACGTCGCGCTGCGAATGGCGCTTCGAATCGCCTCGGCGGCTTCCAGGCCCTCCTGCAGGTCGTGGCCCGGGAGAATGAGGACGAACTCGTCCCCGCCATAACGTGTGAGGGTCGCGCGCTCGTCGGTGATCGTGCGCCGCAGGATGTAGCCGACCTCGCGGAGCACCTGGCTTCCGGCGAGATGCCCGTGCCGATCGTTGACGGACTTGAGGTTGTCGAGATCGAGGAAGACCACCGAGAGGTCCCCGCCGTCCCGCGAGATTCGCGAGAGCTCCTGCGTCAGGCGGAGGTGCAGGTAACGCTCGTTGTACAGCCCCGTCAGGCCGTCGCGCTTGGCGACTTCGTACGCGCGCCGCGCGTCGAGCAGGTTCTGGATCGAGATCGAGGCGTAGTCGGCGAAGATTTCGAGGAGCCGGCGGTCCTTCTCGCGAAATCCTCCGGGCCCGGCGCGATTGACGAGCTCGAGCACGCCGCAGACGGAGGACTCGATCCGGACCGGCACGCAGAGGACGGACTTGGTCTGGAAACCATCGCTCAGATCGAGCGTCGGGTAGTGGAACGGGTCGTCCACGACGTCGTCGGTCATGTACGCGACGCCGGTGGCGTAGACGTGGCCGACGATGCCGTCGCGCGCGTTCATGCGCTTGCCG
The DNA here is from genome assembly GCA_963782585.1 of uncultured Acidobacteriota bacterium. Classification (GTDB taxonomy): domain Bacteria; phylum Acidobacteriota; class Thermoanaerobaculia; order UBA5066; family Gp7-AA6; genus DAHUXD01. Next base: position 62,392 of record CAWAKL010000005.1, on the reverse strand, counting down.
AGCCGGGACTCGCCGTGCGCGCCGAAGGTCGCGATGAACACGAGCTCGTTTTCGAGCCGGTCGTCGGAGTTCTTCGTCATCGGATCGTCGAGGAGGATCGAGCCGGCCTCGGACGGAACGAATTCGTTCGCCTTCTGGAGGATCTCGCGCAGGAACCGGTCGATCTCGATTTCACCCGTGTAGGCGTAGTACGCCTTGTGCCGCTCGAGAAAGTTTTCGAGGCGACGATTCTCCAGTGTATTGACCTGCAAAGCGCCCATCCCGATTGAAAAATTCTACCATCTGATAGCCTCCTGCGCCGTGCTCCCCACGCGAGCCGATGCCGTCACAGCATGAGCGATGAGCGGTGAAAGGCAGCCCGGCCGGAATCGGCCGCGGATCCCCGCCCGCAAGCGGTGGGGGCAGCACTTCCTGGCGAGCCCCGAGACGGCGCGCCGCATCGTCGACGCCGCCCGCATCGGACCGGACGACTGCGTGCTCGAGGTCGGCCCCGGCGATGGCGCGCTCACCCGGTTCCTGGCCGGAAGCGCCCGCAGAGTGGCGGCGGTCGAGATCGATCCGCGCCGGGCCGAGCTCCTCGCGGCCGAGTACGCGAGCGACCCGAACGTCCGCGTGTTTTCGGGCGACGTCCTCGACCGGCCGCTCGCCGGGTGGCTCGAGGCGGCGGGCTGCGCGGACGGGGGGCTGCTCGTGGCCAACCTCCCGTACAACGCGGCGACACCGATTCTCTTCGCCGCCCTCGAGTCGGGCGGGCGCATCCGGCGCGTGGTCGCGACCGTGCAGCGCGAGGTGGCGCGCCGCTTCGTCGCGAAGGCGGGGCAGGATGCGTACGGCTATCTCTCGGTCCGCGCCGCCGCTCTGGCGGAGGGGCGGATCCTCTTCGACCTTCCGCCCGGCGCGTTCCGGCCCCGGCCCAAGGTGATGTCGAGCGTCCTCGAGCTCGTGCCGCGGCCCGAGCCGCCCGATCCGGCCGTGGTCAAGCGCGCGCTGACGCTCGCCTCCCTCGGGTTCAACGCGCGCCGCAAGACGCTCGCGAACGCTCTGTCGTCGGCGGCGCCGCGGTCCCACTGGGAAGCCGCTCTCGAAACACTGGGCCGCGGGCCGCTCGTCCGCGCGGAAGAGCTCGCGCTCGACGACTTCCTCGCGCTCGCCCGAGGCTGGCGCGCGTGAGCCTCGAGCTCGTTCCCCTCGGCGGCGTCGGCGAGTTCGGGAAGAACGTTCTCTGGCTGCGGTGCGACGGCGTGAGCATCCTCGTGGATGTCGGCGTGTCGTTTCCGGACGAGACGTTCCCGGGCGTCGACCGGATCGCTCCGGATTTCGCGGTCCTCGCGAAGGAGCGCATCGAGGCCGTGTTTCTGACGCACGGCCACGAGGATCACGTCGGCGCGCTTCCGTACCTGCGCGAGTGGTGCGACGCGCCGGTCCACGGTTTCCCGTTCACGCTGGCGATGGCCCGCCGCCGGCTCGAGGAGTCCGCGCTCTCCCTCGGAGGCCTCGTCGAGGCCCGCGGCCGCGAGGCGATCGAGGCCGGTCCCTTCCGCGTGACGTTCTTCCGGGTCTCGCACTCGGTGCCGGGCTCGGCCGCCGTTCTCATCGAGGCCGGCGGCGCGCGCGTCCTTCACTCGGGGGACTTCAAGCTCGACGAGGACCCTCCCGACGGCGAGACGACGGATCGCGAGGGAATCGCGGCCGCGGTGAAGGCGGGGGTCGACCTCGCGCTGGTGGATTCGACCAACGCCGAAAGGCCGGGCCACTCCCTCTCGGAGCGCGCGGCCGGCGACGGCCTGCGATCCGCCGTGCGGACCGCCCGCGGGCGGGTCATCCTCACGACGTTCTCGAGCCACGTCGCCCGGCTGTCCCAGGGCATCGACGCCGGGCTCACCGTCGGACGTCGCGTCGCGATGCTGGGACGGAGCATGCGGGCGGTCGCGGAGATCGCCGAGCGTTTCGGGCGGCTGCGCCTCCCGATGGGCGCGCGGATCCCGTCCGCGGATCTGCGGCACACGCCTCCCGAGCGGCTGCTGTGCCTGACCTCGGGTAGCCAGGGCGAGCCCGGCTCCGCGCTCTACCGCCTGGCGCTCGGGGAGCATACGGACCTGGAGCTCTCGGAGGGCGACCTCGTCCTGCTCTCGGCGCGCACGATCCCGGGGCACGAGCGTTCGGTCAACCGGATGTGCGATCACCTCGTGCGCCGGGGCGCGCGGATCGTTCGCGAGTCGGATCCTCCGATCCACGTCTCCGGCCACGCGCACGCGGGCGAGATCGCCGAGTGGCTGCGCCTGATCCGCCCGCGGGCCGTGATGCCCGTGCACGGCGACCGCCGGATGCTCGTCGCCGCCGCGGAGATCGCGCGGGACGTCGGCGTGCCGGGCGAGCGCGTGCCCCTGCTGGACAACGGCGATCGGCTCGTTCTCGAGAACGGCGCGATGCGGATCGAGCCCGCGGCCGTCGCCTGCGGCACCGTGTTTCTCGACGACCGCACCGAGGCCGTCAATCCCGACGTCGTGCGGGAGCGCCGGCATCTCGCGGCGGAGGGGGTGGTCGTCGTCCTCGTGCGCGGCGACGACGTCGACGTCGTTTCCCGTGGAGTCGCAGCGGACGACGGCGCGCTGGCCGGGGAGGTCTCGCGGGCAACCCGCGCCGTTCTCGGGCGGGCCACGGCGGAAGAGCGCGGCGACGCGGAGTGGCTGCGCGCGGAGATTGCGCTGGCCGCCCGCCGGGCGTGCCGCCGCACCCTGGGCCTGCGCCCCGTGATCGTGCCGGTCCTGCTGTGACGCTGTGACGCTGTGAAGAAGCCCCGATGAAGCGGGGCATCGGGCTTCTCGCCGGAGCCGTCGTGTTGCGGATGGCGTTTCACGCCGTGTACCTGCCGGCGTTCGAGGGCCCCGACGAGCCGCAGCATCTCGCCCGGATCTGGGACTTCGCCCGCCGGCCGATCGCGGAGGCGTTCGCGGGCCGGAACGTTTCGGCAGAGATTCTCTCGGCCGTCGCGGCCTACCCGTGCCGGGAGTCGCTGCACGCGACCCTGGGCTGCCCGACGTATGGAGAAGCGCGGGGGACCTTCGACCTGTTGCGGAGCGCTCCGCCGCTCGCGCCGGCGCGGAGCATTCCCAACATCGAGGCCAACCAGCCGCCTCTCTTCTACGCCCTGGCCGGCTGGGCGCTCACGCCGTTTCCGCTCGGAGTCGCGGGCGCCCTTCTTTACGCACGCCTCCTCGCGGTCGCCTGCGTCGCGGCGGCGCTCTTCGGTCCGCTGCGGGCGGTCGCGTCGCGCTTTCCGCCGGCCCTCGCCGCCGCGGGCCTCCTCGCTCTGCTTCTGCCGGGAGCGGCCGAGGGGCTGGCGCGCTGCTCGAACGAGGCCGCGATCTTCCTGTGGGCGTCCCTCGTCCTCGCCGCTCTCGACAGGCCGTGGCCTCCCTGGGCGATCGTCCTGCTGCTCGCGGCGGGCCCCGCGATCAAGCTGACGGCGATCCCCATCGTCGTCTTCGCGGTCGTGGCGCTGGCGGAGGCGCATCGCGTGCGGCTCGCCGCCGCGGCCGCCGCCGCAGCGCTTCTCGTGTTTCCGCTGCAGGCCGCGCGCGGCTGGCTGTGGGGCGGAACGCTCGAGCTCAATTTCCCCGGAGGGCCCATGGGGGAGCCGCCGCTTCAGGCCGCGAAGGGCTTCCTGCGCTCGGTGTACGCGTTCGTGAAGACGACGTTCTGGGTCGGAGGATTCTCCCTCCTGCGCCCGCCGCGCTGGCTCACCGCGGCGTATGCCCTCTGGCTCGCCGCGCTCGCCGTGGCGTTTCGGCGACGCCCGGCGCCGCGGCGGTGGCGCGCGCACGCCGCCGGACTCCTCGCGGCCGCCGCCGGTTTCGCGGTCTTCGCGATCGCGAACCGCCGGTACTACGGAGACTGGGGCGGCGTCGGCGGCTGGTATCTGTGGGGCTGGAGTCCCTGGCTCGCGGCCGCGGCCGCCGACCTCGGCGACATCCCGGAGAGCGCGGCGCGAGTCGCGCTGTGGGGCGGCGCGCTTTTCGTGATCGCGTCCAACGCGGTGTGGTTCGCGGCGACGCTGCGCGCGTACGGCTAGAGCGACTCTGCTACTTTGACGCCATGAGCTGGTTCGAGGCGGCGCTTCTGGGCCTGATCCAGGGCCTGACGGAGTTCATCCCCGTCTCCTCGGACGGGCACCTCTCGGCCGCCGAAATGCTCATGCCCGGGTTCGGTCAGGTTGGATTGCTCTTCGACGTCATGCTGCACGTCGGGACGCTCACCGCGATCTTCGTGTACTACCGGGAGATGCTCGCGAAGGAGGCGGCCGGGCTCGTCGCCGCCGACGTCGAGGATCGGCGCCGCGCGTGGCGCCTGGTGTGGCTGCTGCTCGCCGCGACCGTGCCGACCGCGGTGATCGGGCTTCTCCTGAAGCCCACGGTCGAGTCCACCAAGCTCGACCCGCGATTCGTCGGCGCGATGGAGATCCTGACCGGTCTCTATCTCGTCCTGTCGTTCTTCCGCCGGGAGGGGCGGAAGGACCGCGAGACGATGCCGTACGTCGACGCGGTCCTGATCGGCGTCGCCCAGGGCTTTGCCGTGCTGCCCGGCCTGTCGCGCTCGGCCTCGACGATCGCCGTGGGCCTGCTGCTCGGGCTCGCGGCGCGCTGGGCGGCGGACTTCACGTTCCTGCTCGCGATTCCGGCGATCCTCGGAGCGATCGGCCTCGAGCTCGCCTCGGCCTATCGGCACCAGGGGTTCGCGTTTTTCGGCACGCCCGGCTTCGGAAAGTACGTCCTCGGAGCGGCGATCGCCGGCGTCACGGGCTACTTCACGATCGGATTCCTGATACGGCTCGTCGCGACCCGCAAGGTGCACCTCTTCGCGATCTATTGCTTCCTGTTCGGGCTCGCGCTGATCCTCTTCTTTCCCAGGCCCTGACTCAGCGGACGGCGCCGCCCGCGCTCCGTCGCCGGGCGTGGCGGCTTCCCAGCCGGATGGCGAGGTAGACGAGGATGCAACAGGCGAAGTCGATCGCCAGACCGAGGTCGAATCGGTAGGGCTGGTTCTGGAGGGCCGGCGGAAGGCCGGGGTGCAGGACCCAGAAGTAGATCGCGTTTCCGACGAGGACCGAGACCGCGTATTCGATCCACCGGCGCTTGGTCACGACAGGAAATCTATCGCGACCCCTCCGGCAACGCGGCGAGCCGCTCGCGCGTGATCGCGAGCTGCCGTTGCGAATGGGCGAGGCCTTCCGTCAGGCCCTGGCGCTCCCGGATCGCGGCCGCCTCCTCGAGGGCCGCCGCGCTGCCGGCGAGATGCTCCGCCGACCGCGTCGGATCGAGCTCGGCGCGGCGGCGCAGGGCGAGGCCGAGGTTGTGGAGCGTCACGCCCCGGGCGATCTCACGCTCGGACGTGCGCCAGGCGAGCGCCCGCCCGAAGAGCGCCACGGCCTCGGAGAGCTCGGCCTCGCTCTCGCCGAGGTTGGAGAGGGCGGTCGCGAGGTTGTGCAGGGCCCGGGCGTGCCAGCCTTCCTCCGCGTCCTCGGCGAAGTGGACGAGCGCGTCGGCGAAGAGGCGGCGCGCCCGCGCGAGGTCGGCGGCGGGACCCGGGCTCCCGTAGAAGACCGCGGCGTTGTGGAGGAATCGCGCGCGCTCGTCCGCGCCCGGAAAAGCGAGCCCGGGAATGAGCTGCCAGAGGTCGTCGGCGAGAGCGCGCGCGGCATCCTCGCGCTGCTCGGCCCGAAGCTCCTCCTGAGCGCGGTACCAGTCGCGATAGGCGCCGGGCGGGTCGGCGGTGAGCGCGTCCCGGAAGTGGCGGCGGAGAGGCTCGAGGTCCGTCAAGGCTCAGAGCATGTCGAAGAGGCCGGGTTGACGTCCCGGCGGCCGCCGGAACGTGCTGGTTCGAGGCTTCTTCTCGTGCGGCGCCTGGTTGATCCCGAGCCGGCGGCATTCGATCTCGAAGAGGCTCTCGATCGCGGCCCAGCGCGGGCCGACGCCTTCCATGCGCGCACCGAACTGCGACTCGTTCTTCTTTCCGCCGCGCGTCTGCTCGAGGTTGGACCAGACGCGAGCGGCGCGGTCCGGAAAGGCCGCGGCGAGGCGCTCTTCGAACACCGGAAGGACCTCGGCGGGCAGGCGGAGCAGCGTGAGAAAGGCGCTGCGGGCGCCGGCCTCGCGGGCGCGAGAGAGCACCGACGCAATGTCGCTGTCATTCAACCCCGGGATCACCGGCGCCACCGCGACGCCCGTCCGGATGCCAGCCGCCGAGAGGAGGGCGATGGTCTCGATTCTCTGCGAAGGCAGGCTCGCGTTGGGCTCCATGGCCCGGCCGACCGCGTCGTCGGCGAAGGGCACGCTGACGTAGACCACGGCCTCGGACTCTCGCGAGAGCTGCGACAGGAGGTCGATGTCGCGCCGTACGAGTGCTCCCTTCGTCACGATGCCGACGGGGTTGCGGAACTCGGCGCAGACTTCGAGGCACTTCCGCGTGATCCCGTAGACCGCCTCGAGGGGCTGATAGCAGTCCGTGACGCCCGAGAAGACGAGCGTCTCGCCCTTCCACGAGCGCCGCGACATCTCCCGCCGCAAGAGCTCCGGCGCGTTGACCTTGACGACGATCTTGCGGTCGAAGTCCGTGCCCGCGCCCCAGCCGAGATACTGGTGCGTCGGGCGTGCAAAACAGTACGAACACGCATGAAAACATCCACGGTACGGATTGACGCTGAAGCGGAAGCCGACGTCGGGGCTGTCGTTCTCCGAGATGATCGACTTCGCGTCTTCCTCGTAGACTTCGAGCTCCGCGGCGGGCGGCTCGCCGATCCACTCGGCGTGGACCGACTGCCACGGGTTTGGCGGATTGGAGACGCGGCGCGTCACCGGGTGCCTCTTACCTCTCGACGGACTTCGCGGTTCCCGGCTCCTTCGCGGCGGCCGCGAGACGCGCGAACTGTTTCAGGCCGTCGCCCGCGAGAAACGGCCGGCCGAACCGGATCAGGTCGGTGCGGAGACGCCGGAAGGCGTCCAGCGGATCCTTCGAGAGTCCCGGGTAGCGCATGAGGCCGCCGACCCCGAGCTGCTCCATGTAGTCCGGATGGAGGAGACGGCGTCCCGAGGCGGAGTACCCGGCGATCGTCACGCCGCTCCGGTGGCGCAGCTCGAGCGCGCGTCCGCGCCTCGCGAAGCGCGTCGTGGCCGATGCCCGGCCTTCGACCTTTTCCTGGAGGATCTCCTGCCGCTTGAAGCCGTGCGCCCCCATCACGTCTTCGAGCAGGCTCGCGCCCTCGGTGAGGAGGTCGGTGTCCGTACGCTTCGGGTGGGAGCGGCGCAGCGCCTCGATCAGAGAGTCGATGCGCCGCCGCAGCTCGTCCCGGGTCGCGCGAAAGGCCTGCTCGCGCTCCTCCTCGCTTCCGCGCAGGAAGCTCGGGTCTTCGATCGACCAGTTCACGAGATGCCGGGCCTTCGGCCACGTCGGGCAATCGGCCGCGGCCGAATCGCACACGGTGACGACGAGGTCGAAGGGCTCCCCGAGGAAGTCTTCGGCGGACTTGGAGCGCGCCTTGTCCATGCCGACGCCGAGCTCCTCGATCGCGTGGATGGCGAGCGGGTGGACGAACCCCGCCGGCCGGGAGCCGGCCGAGACCGGGTCCAGCAGATCGCCGTAGTCGAGGCGAGCGAGCGCCTCGGACATCTGGCTGCGCGCGGCGTTGCCGGTGCAGAGGAAGAGGACGCGGCGGCGGTCGACCACGGATCTTCTATATCGCAGTCAGGCGGACGCGAGATGTCCTGCGGAGGTGGCAAACGGCCCCGCCCCGTAGCCCTTTCGCCGTTTCGACCTCATAATGGTACCCATTGAGCGAAGGGTCCTTCTGGAAGAGCCGCCTCGCCGGTGAGGCGATCGGTGTTGTCTTGGTGCTCGCGGGCCTGCTCGCGGCGCTGGCGCTGCTCTCGTACGATCCGCGCGACCCCAACATCTTCTCGTGGACCGCGGGAGGCGAGGCGGCCAGCCCGAACAACTGGATCGGCGGCTTCGGGGCGTCGCTCGCCACGGCTCTCTACGCCCTCTTCGGCCTCGCCGCCTGGGGCCTGACCGGCCTCGTCCTCGTCCTCGGATGGCGGCGATTCTGGGCGCGCCCGCTGCCCAATCCCGCCTCGAAGGCGGCGGGCGTCGGCCTGCTCCTCTTTTCGCTGCCGATGCTTCTCTCGCTGGCCCTCGGGCGTCGCCGCCTGTACGGCGAGGAGACCGAAACCGGCGGCATCGTCGGCCGGGCGCTCGCCGACGCCTTCCGGGGCCGGATCGGAACGACCGGGGCCGTTCTCGTCGCGGCGACGCTGGTCCTGCTCGCCGTGCCCCTCGCGACCCAGGTTTCCCTCGGCGACGTCTTTCTGAAGCTCCGCGTCAAATTCGCGGGGCTCGCCTCGAGGCTCCGGATCGGCTGGGCGCGCAGCCGCGACCGCCGCACCAAGGAACGGCTGCGGCGAACCGTCGTGACAAAGCACCTCGAAAAAGCGAAGAAGGACGAGATCTCGCTGGACGAGATTCCCTTCACGACCGAGGACGCGCCGCCGATCGTCCGCGAGCTGCCCGGGCCGGGCAAGTTCTCGATCAAGAAGACCACGATCGCCGCGGCCGGGCCCTCCCCGGCGCGCGCGAAGACGCCGGGGCCGGCGGCCGCGCCGAAGAAGAAGGCCGATCGGGACGCCCAGCAGAGCCTGCCGCTGACGGTTTCCGGTTACACGTATCCGCCGGTGTCTCTGCTCGAGAAGCGGCAGCAGGCGGATGCCATCGATCGTCGGGCGCTCGCCGAGACGGGCCGACAGATCGCGGCGAAGTGCGCCGAGTTCGACGTCGAGGGCGAGGTCGCCGAGTACCATCCCGGCCCCGTCGTCACGACCTACGAATTCCGGCCCGCGGCGGGCATCAAGGTCAACCAGGTCATGGGGCTTTCGGAGGACCTGGCGCTCGCGCTCTCGGCCGAGTCGATCCGCGTCGAGCGGCTGCCCGGCCGGGCGAGCGTCGGCATCGAGGTTCCCAACCCGGGCGGCGGGGAGATCATCGCGATCCGCGACGTCCTCGAGTCCGAGCGATTCCAGAGCTCGCGCTCGCTGCTGACACTCGCGCTCGGCAAGGACATCCACGGCGAGCCCGTCGTGGACGACCTGCGGGCGATGCCTCACCTTCTGATCGCGGGCACGACCGGCTCGGGCAAGAGCGTCGGCATCAACGCGCTGATCACCTCGATCCTGTACAAGGCGCGGCCGGACCAGGTGAAGCTGATCCTCATCGACCCGAAGATGGTCGAGCTCGAGATGTACGAGAACCTCCCGCACCTGGCCACCCCCATCATCACGGACCCGAGGAAGGCCTCGAACGCCCTGAAGTGGGCGGTCGCGACGATGGAGGAGCGATTCCAGACGCTCTCGAGCTTCGGCCAGGTCCGCAACGCCGAGCAGTACAACGCGGCGATCCAGGACCCCGAGGCGGTCGCGCGCGTCCGGGCGCAGCACCCCGACGATCCCGACCTCAAGCTCGAGCCGATGCCGCTCATCGTGATCATCATCGACGAGCTGGCCGACCTCATGATGACCGCTCCCAAGGACGTCGAAGAGGCGGTCGTCCGCCTCGCGCAGAAGGCCCGCGCCGTCGGCATCCACCTGGTCGTCGCGACGCAGCGTCCTTCGGTGGACGTGCTGACCGGCGTCATCAAGGCGAACCTGCCCTCGCGCATCGCCTTCAAGGTCTCCTCCAAGATCGATTCCCGCGTCATCCTCGACGGCAACGGCGCGGAGCGGCTGCTCGGCCGGGGCGACATGCTCTATCTGCCGCCGGGCACGTCCCGGCTGAAGCGCGTCCACGGCGCGTTCGTCTCGGTGCAGGAGACCGCCGCCCTCATGAAGTTCCTGAAGAAGCAGGCCCGGCCGCACTTCGACGAGGAGATCACCAAGGATCGGACCGAAATGGTCCAGCGGGATGACGCGGGCGATGAGACCGATCCGCTCTACGACGAGGCCGCGCGCCTGGTCGTGCGCGAGAAGATGGCGTCGATCTCCTTCCTGCAGCGCCGCATGGGCGTCGGGTTCTCGCGCGCCGGCAAGCTCATCGACATGATGTCCCGCGACGGGCTCCTCGGGCCGCCGCGGGGATCCAAGCCCCGCGAGGTCCTCGTGGCCGAAGACTATTTCGAAGAGGTCGACCGGCAGCCGCGATGACCCGGCCGATGATGCTCCTCGTGGTCGCGCTGCTCGCGACGCCCTTCGCGACGTGGGGCATCTATCGCCTGGCGAAAGGCCTCGGGTTCCTCGATCCGCCCTGGAACGCGGAGCACGAGCAGAGGCGGACGATCGTCGTCGCGCTCTTTGCCTTCCTCCTGTTCTTTTCGGTGTTTCTCTTCGGCCACGCGAACGACTGGCCGCGCGTGTGGGCCGTCTTCGGGTTCATCAACGCCGTCGTCCTGCTCTTTTTCGGCGCGGTGGGTGTGATCGCCGGCCGGCGGCTCTGGAGGCTCCGGCACCCGACGCCGGCGGCCGCCGCGAGCCCGGACGATTCCGCAAGCCCGGCGGAGAAGCCGCTGGCCTGATCCGCGGCCTTCGACACGTGACCGGCGACCGGTTTCCTCGAACGGTGTTCTTTGGAACGCCCGACTTCGCCGCGGCCTCGCTCCAGGCGCTGCTCGAGGCGGGGGTGACGATTCCCCTCGTCGTCACGCAGCCCGACCGGCCCGCCGGCCGTCACGCGGAGCCGCGCCCGTCGGCCGTGGCGATCCTGGCCGCCGCCAGGGGCCTTCCGGTGGCGAAGCCGGAAAAGGTGCGATCCAACGCCGAGCTGCTCGCCTGGTTGCGGGACACCCGGCCGGATGCGATCGCCGTCGTGGCGTACGGCCGGATCCTGCCGACCGAGATCCTGGACCTGCCGCGGCTCGGGTGCGTCAACGTCCACGCGTCGCTGCTCCCGCGCTTCCGTGGCGCGTCGCCCGTCCAGGCCGCGATCCTCGCCGGCGATGCGGAGACCGGGATCGCCACGATGCGCATGGAGGAAGGCCTCGACACCGGACCGGTGTATCTCGAGCGCCGTGTTCCGATCGGCGAACGGGAAACGGCCGGGGAGCTTTCGGGGCGGCTTGCGCTCCTCGGCGGCGCGCTTCTCGTCGAGACGCTCGAAGGCCTCGCCGCCGGACGGCTGACGGCGCGGCCGCAGGAGGGGGAGCCGACGCTCTGCCGCCCGATCCGGCGCGAAGACGCCCTCATCGACTGGCAGCGGCCGGCGGCGGAGATCGCGCGGCGCCTTCGGGCGTTCACGCCCTGGCCCGGCCTCTACACGTTTCTCGAGGGCGAGCGCGTCAAGATCCTCGACGCGGAGGAGAGCCCGGTCGCGAGCGAAGCCCCGCCCGGCGTCTTCGGCCTCGAAGCGGGCGAGCTCGTCGCGGCGGCCGGCGGGGGAACCGCTCTGCGCATCACGCGCCTGCAGCGCGAGGGGCGAAAGCCGGTGACCGGGGCCGAGTTCGCGCGCGCGGCGCGGCTGCCCGGACGCTTCGCCCTCGCGGCCGAGCCGTCCCGGTGAAACGGTGAAGGGGAAGCCCGCCCCCTCGACGCGTTCGCCGCGCCCGAACACGGCGCGAACGCGCGCGGTCGATGCTCTCCGGAAAGTACTGGAGACCGGCCGGCCGGCGGCGCCGCTCGTCGGCGAGCTCTCGCGCGGGCTCTCGGCGGTCGACGCGGATCTCCTGCGCGAGCTCGTCCTCGGCGTTCTGCGCTGGAAGGCGGCGCTCGACTCCGAGATCGCCGCGATCTGCCGGATTCCCCTGCCCAAGCTCGCGCCGAACCTGCGCGAGATCCTCGAGGTCGCTCTCTACCAGCTCCGGCATCTCGATCGGATTCCGCCGTACGCCGCGGTCAGCGAGGCCGTCACGCATGCGCGCGCGAGCGGGGGGAAGGCGCCTCGAAGCTCGTGAACGGGGTGCTGCGCGGGATCCTGCTCCAGCCACCGCCGCCGTCCGAGCCGGCCCCGGAGGCTCCGGCCGAAGCGCTCGCGAGGTTCTATTCGCATCCTCCCTTCCTCGTCGAGCGTTGGGTCGCCCGCTTCGGGGCGGAGGCGACGCGCCGCGTCCTCGCCGCCGACAACGCGCCGCCCCGTCTGGATCTGCTCGTGAATCCCGGGCGCACGACGCGCGACGCGCTCGTCGCGGCGCTTGCGGCCGGCGGCGTGGAAGCGGAGCGCTCAGCCCTGACGCCGCTCGGGCTCACGGCCGTCTCGGGCAACCCGCTGCGTTCGCCGCTCTTTTCGGACGGCCACTTCTCCATCCAGGATCTGGGCGCGCAGGTCCTGCCGCTGCTGCTCCCGCCGGGCGAGATCCTGGTCGACCTGGCCGCGGCGCCGGGCGGAAAGTCGATCTCGGCCCTGGCGCACGGACGCGCGCAGAGGACGCTGGCCCTGGACGCTCTCGCTTCCGCGGCTCCTCCGGGTCGTCGAGAACGCGCGCCGGCTGGCTGCGAACGCTCTTGCCCGCGGCGGCCGACCTGACCGCGCTTGCCCCTTCCGCGCGGGACGGTTCGACCGGGTCCTCCTCGACGCGCCCTGCACCGGAACCGGCACGCTCCGCAAGAATCCCGAGATCCGGTACCGCGTCACGCCCGCGGCGATCGAGAGGCTCGCCGACAGCCAGGAGCGGTGGCTGTCCGCCGCGGCCGCGCTTCTCGCCCCGGGAGGCTTTCTCCTCTATTCGACGTGCAGTCTCGAGCCCGAGGAGAACGAGCGTGTCGTCGAACGCGTCTGCGCGGCGACGCCCGGTCTCGGGCCGGCGCCGCTCGAGCCGCCTCCCGCGCTCGGTCCCTTCGTCGACGGCGCGCGCCTGCGCCTGCTTCCCGACGAACGGACGGACGGGTTTACGGCGCACCTGCTCCGGCGCGCATCGTGACCGCGCGGAAAGCTAGAATGCCGGCTCCGCGATGACCGAAGCGCGCCCCGTCCCGCTCATCGACCTGACTCGCTACGACGAAGGCCTCCAGGCGGACATTGCGAGGGCCGTCGCGGACGTGTTCGCCTCCGGCCGGTTCGTTCTCGGCCCCGCGAACGAAGCGTTCGAGTCCGCCCTCGCCAGGCGCCTCGGCGTCCGCCACGTCCTCGGCGTCGCGTCCGGAACGGACGCGCTCCTCGTCGCGCTCATGGCTCTCGGTGTGGGGCCCGGCGACGAGGTGATCACGTCTCCGTTCTCCTTCTTCGCCTCCGCGGGCGCTGTGGCCCGCCTCGGGGCCAAGCCGGTCTTCGTCGACATCGACGCGGCGACGTTCAACCTCGAGCCGTCACTGCTCGAGCGGGCCGTCACGCCGCGCACGAAGGCGATCCAGCCGGTCCACCTCTACGGCCAGGCGGCGGACATGGACCCGATCCTCGAGATGGCCGGACGGCGCGGGATCCCCGTGCTCGAGGACGCCTGCCAGGCCATCGGGGCGACGTACCGGGGGAAGGTCGCGGGCACGCTCGGCGCGCTCGGCGCCTTCTCCTTCTACCCGACGAAGAACCTCGGGGCCGCCGGCGACGCCGGAGCGGTCGCGACGGACGACGACGCGCTGGCCGCTCTCGTGAAGAGCCTCCGAGTCCATGGCTCCACGGCGACCTACTTCCACGACCGCGTGGGCGGCAACTTCCGGATGGACGCCGTGCAGGCGGCCGTGCTGTCGGCGAAGCTCCCGCGCCTCGATGGCTGGATCGAACGACGGCGCGCGATCGCGAAGCGCTACGACGAACTCCTCGCCGATGCCGCGAAGGCCGGTCGGCTGGCGTTGCCCGTCGAGGCGCCGGAACGCCGCCACGTCTACCATCAGTACGTCGTGCGCGTCGCGGATCGGGACGGCGTCAAGAAGCGACTCACTGACCGAGGCATCGGGAGCTCCGTGTTCTACCCGGTGCCGCTCCACTTGCAAAGGTGCTTCGTGGACCTCGGAGGTCGCGAGGGCGACTTCCCGCGGGCGGAGAAAGCGGCGAAGGAAGTCCTCGCGCTCCCGATGTTCGCCGAGCTGACCGACGCGGAGATCGACCGGGTGGCCGACGCTCTCATCGCATCCCTGTGACCACTCCTTTCACGACGCCTTCAAAAGGCCAATGCAGACCCAGCGCCTTGGCGAGAAACGCCGCCATCTGGCCGCGCGTGAGAGGGGCGTCGGGACAGTAGTTCCCGCTTCCGCAACCCGCGGTGATGCCCGACGCGGCCAGAGCCTCGACGAACTGAAAGAATTGGTGATTCGTCGGCACGTCGCCGAAGCTCGCCTCCGGGGGCGCGGGGCTGACCTGGCGGATCCAATTGAGGCGCGCCATGTGCACCCTCGTGAGCGGGGCTGGCGCCGACACCTGGAGAAAGAAGTGCTTGACCGTCGGCCCGATTCCCGGCGCGTTCTCCTGATAGAGGATCGGGACGTTGTTGGGCAGAAGGATCACCGTGGAGCTCGGCGTTCCCGAAGTGGAGCCGACGGCCAGGGTGCAGTCATAGACGCCGCCGTCCCCGCTGAAGGTCTCCCAGGAGCTCGAGCACAGCGCGACCTCGACGTCCTCGACGGGATCCACGTCGTGCGCGTAGACGGCCACCGACTCCAACACCGCTCCGTTGGGAATCATGTTGATGCCCGCCACCATCACGCCCGGCGAGGAGCGGCTATTGGACGTCCCCGTCCAGCCGTCGACCGAGCTCTTCGGCAGGAAGTCGTCGAACCCGATGACTGTGATGGCTTCGTCGTCCGTTCCGAACTGTTCCGGCCCACCGGTTTGTGCGACAGCGGCGACCGCGACGAACACGACAAAAACCCCGAACAGCGACCTGAGCATGGCTGGCCTCCTTGGTGAGGCGAGCGTACGCCCGTCCGGTTGCCGGAGGCAGACGCTAACGCGTCCGTTCCCGCACCAGAAACCCCCTGCGTGCCCGGGCGGCGTCGAGGGTCCGCCAGAGGTACTCGCCGAGGACGCCGACGCAGAGGAGCTGGACGCCCGAAAAAAACGCGACCGCGACCATGAGCGAGGTCCACCCCGCGATCGGCTGGCCGTGGAGCAGCTTGTAGACGACGAGGAAGACCGCGTAGGCGAAAGCGACGGCGGCGAGAAGCGCTCCGCCGAACGACATCCAGCGGAGCGGAGCGTAGGAGAACGACACGACGGCGTCGACGAAGTACTTGAGCTTCTTGCCGAACGTCCAGCGCGACTCTCCGTCCTCGCGCGCCGCCCGGTCGTAGGGCACGAGCGCCGTCGGGAAGCCGCCCCAGAGCAGAAGTCCCGGCAGCGAGGTGTGGATCTCGCGGCTCTCGACGAGGAAGTCGATCGCGGGCCGACCGATGAGAAAGCAGTCGAATCCGCCCGAGGGCATCTGCTCGAACGCCAGCCGCCGGAGCGTGCGGTAGTAGAAGCCCGCGGCGGCCCGCGTGGTCCAGCCTTCCGGCCGGCTCTTGCGGACCGCGAGGACGGCGGTGGCGCCCTGCCGCCAGGCGGCGACGAGTTCCGGGAGAAGCTCGGGCGGCTCCTGCAGATCGGCGGAGAGGACCGCGGCCGCGGCGCCTCTGGCCTCGGAGAGGCCGGCGGTGATCGCCATCTGCGAGCCGAAGTTGCGTGTCAGCCGGACCCCGCGCGCCTGCGGCCAGGACCGGGCGATTTCCGTGATGCGCTCCCACGAGCCGTCCTCGGAGCCGTCGTCGACGAGGATGACCTCCATGTCCCAGTCCGCGTTCCCGGCGATCGCCCGCAGGCGCTCGGCGAGCTTCGGGAGGCTCTCCGCGTTGAAGTAGACCGGAACGACGACCGAGACGAGCTCGCGGGTCATCGCGTCTTTTCGAAGAACGAGGTCACCCCGGCGATGACGGATTCGACCTGCGCGTCCGTCAGCGCGGAGTAGAGCGGCAGGGAGACGACGGTCTCGCAGGCCCTTTCGGACACCGGGAAGTCGCCTTTGCGGCCGCCGAGAAACGCGTACCCGGGCTGGAGGTGGAGCGGCACGGGATAGTGCACGGCCGTCTCGATGCCGCGTGCCGACAGGTGCTCCCGCAGCGCGTCCCGGTTCTCGACCCGGACGGGATAGAGGTGGCGCGCCGGGACCGAGCCCGCGCGCGTCGCGAGTCCGCGAAGAGGCAGCGCGGCGAAGGCGGCGTCGTAGCGGCTCGCGATCTCGAGGCGGCGCGCGTTCTCTCTCGCGAGATAGGGCAGCTTCGCGGCGAGGATGGCCGCCTGGAGCTCGTCGAGACGCGAGTTCCAGCCCTCGCGCTCGGAGAAGTCGCGGCGGCTCCAGCCGTACTGGCGGAGCTCCCGGAGGCGACCGGCCGTGTCCGCGTCGTTGGTCGCCACGGCGCCGCCGTCCCCGTAGGCTCCGAGGTTCTTCGACGGGTAAAAGGAGAATGCGGACGCCTTGCCGAAGCTGCCTGCCGCCCGGCCGTGGAACAGAGCGCCGTGGCTCTGGGCGCAGTCCTCGACGATCGTGAGCGTCCGCGCGTCCGCCAGGGCCACGAAGCCGGCAATGTCCGCGAGGCCGCCATAGAGGTGCACGGGAAGCACGAAGCGCGTCGCGGGCGTGAGGCGCTTCTCCACGCCCGAGGCGTCGAGCGTCAGGGTATCGGCGTCGACGTCGGAGAGGACGGCCCTGGCTCCCGCCATGCGCACGCCGGCGAGCGTCGGCCCGCACGTGTTCGCGGGCAGGATGACCTCGTCCTGCGGACCGGCGCCCACGGCCCGGAGCGCCAGCGCGATGGCCTCGGTTCCGTTGGCGCACCCGACGACGTGGGAGACGCCGAGGAACGCGGCGAAGGCGCTCTCGAATGCCGCGACTTCCTCGCCCAGGACGAACCATCCCCGCTCCAGGACGCGAGCGATCGCGGCGTCGATCGCCTGGCGCTTCTCCCGGTAGTCGAGCGCGAGGGCGCCGAAGGGGACGCGAAGGGCCGTGCCTGCCGTCGCGCTCACGGCGCCTCGGACACCGCGCCCTCGGCGCCGCGCGCGTAGCGCCGTCCGCAGGCACACGAGGCGTCCTCGTTCTCGAAGCGGAACGTCTTGCCGCAGCGGCAGACGTTGCCGTGAACCTGGGCCGGCGAGCCGTACACGAGGGCGAAGTCCGGGACATCGCGCGTCACGAGGGAGCCCGCCCCGACCATCGCGAACCGGCCGACCGTGACCCCGGGAAGGAGAATCGCGCCGGCCCCGAGGCTCGCGCCCTCGCGGACCCGCGTCGGCGGGTACTTCTCGAGGTGCTGCCCGCTGCGCGGGCGCGGGTCGTTGGCGAATACGACACCCGGCCCGACGAAGACGTCGTTTTCGAGCGTCAGCGCGTCGTAGAGGGACACGCCGCATTTGACCGTCACGCGGTCGCCGAGCACGACGTCGTTCTCGATGAAGCAGCGGTCGCAGATGTTGCAGTCGCGCCCGATGCGGGCTCCGGCGAGGATGTTGACGAAGGCCCAGATGCGCGTGCCGTCCCCGATCGCCTGCGAGGCGACGAGTGCGGTCGGGTGAATCGAAATCATGGACTGCGGGTAGCTTACTGCAGCGAGGCGGCTCGGCCGCCCGGCGCTTCAGGTGTGCGTGACCATGACGAGGTAGCCGTCGGGATCGCGAAGCTCGAACTCGCCGCGCGGATTGTAGAACGGTGTCTGGATCGGCCCGGGGGCGAGGCCGCGCGCGACGAGCTGCTGCCGCATCTCGGCGACGTCGTCGCAGTACAGGTAGAAGAGTACGGATTCGGGCGCGATGGCCGGCGCCTCGTCCGCCCGCGCGACCATGAGCTCGGCGCCGCCGGCGACGAGGCTCGCCCAGGTCGGCTCCGTGGCGTCGGGAGGGGCGAAATCCCCCCGTACCTCGAAGCCGAGGTGCCCGTAGAAGGCGATCGACCGTGGGACGCTCCGAACCTGCGCCATCGGAACGAGTCTGCGCACCTGCGCCGTCATGACCCCCTCCTCAGAAGTATTCCGCGCGCCTCTCGCGGTAGTAGTCGACCGTCCGCGCGAGGCCTTCGCGCAGGCCGGTCTTCGGCTCCCAGCCGAGGAGCCGCCGGATCTTCGTGATGTCCGAGACGAAATCGCCGGGCTCCTGCGCCTTGCGCTCGGGCGAGAACTCGGTGAACTCGATCCGCGTTCCGGGCACGATCTCCCGGAGGAGCTCCGCGACCTCGAGGAAGGTGGAGGCGCGGTCATGTCCGACGTTGAGGATCTCGCCCACGGCGGCGGGGGAGAGGGCGGCGGCGATGAGGGCCTCCACGCAGTCGTCGACGTAGAGGAAGTCCCGGAGGATCTTCCCCGTCCCGAAGATCGGGATCGGCCGCTCCTCGAGCGCCAGGCGAACGAACCAGTTGACGACGCCGAACTGCGAGTGGCGCATCTGCCCGCGCGGGCCGTACACGTTCGTCAGACGCAGGGGCACAGTACGAATGCCGTGGATGCGGGTGTAGGTCCGGCAGATCATCTCCGACGAGAGCTGGGAGATCTCGTAGATGCCGCGCGGATCCGAAGGCGTCTCTTCGGACACCGGCAGCGTCACGGCGGGGCCGTACTGCCCGCGCGTGCCCGAGCGCACGATGACCGCTTTCGGGTTCTTCTTGCGGCAGGCTTCGAGCACGACGGCCGTGCCTTTGATGTTGATGTCGATGTCGGGGTACGGATTCGACAGCGACATGACGTGAGACACCTGGGCCGCGAGATGGAAGACGATGTCCCGCCCCTCGACGAGCCGTTCCATGGCCGACGCGTCGCGCACGTCGGAGGTGTCGATCCCGACACGCCCTCGAATCTCAGAGACGTTGGCGGCGTTGCCTCCGTAACCCTCGATCATCGCGTCGCAGAGGGTGACGGTCGCGCCGTCGGCGACGAGGCGCCGGGCGAGGTTGGAGCCGATGAAGCCCAGCCCCCCCGTGATCAAGATGTTTGCGGCGCCAAGACTCATGGCAGCCGTCGGCGAGCTGGAACACTTCTGCCGATCGACCGAATGTCGATGGTCCCGTACGGCCGGGTCTGATGATCGACGAGCTGGAACGCTTGCGATTTGCGGCGCGCCTCGGGCGCGCGGGAACTCGCATACCCGAGCCCCCCCGTGATCAGAACGTTGGCTTTCGAAAGCTCGCCCATGCGTCTAAACTACTCTAGATCAGTGCCTTGCAGCTGTCCAGCGGATTTACTAGCACTCACCTTCGACGAGTGCTAATATCCGTCTCCGTTCCGATGCGCTCTCCCCGGGTGCGTCGGGACCTGAAAGAGGCAAACCAACTTCACAGGAGGAAGTTTCATGAAGATTCGGCCACTCTACGATCGGATCCTGGTCAAGCGTCTCGAGGAAGGCGAGAAGAAGCGGGGCGGCATCATCATCCCCGACACCGCCAAAGAGAAGCCGATGGAGGCGGAAGTCGTCGCCGTCGGCGAGGGCAAGGTGAACGAGGAAGGCAAGCAGTTCCCCCTCGACGTCAAGAAGGGCGACCGCATCCTCATCGGCAAGTACTCCGGCACCGAGATCAAGATCGACGACGACGAGTACCTGATCCTCCGCGAGGACGAAGTCCTCGCCGTCGTCGAGAAGTAAAAGGAGAACGCACACATGGCAGCGAAAACGATCACCTACGGCGAGGACGCGCGCCAGCGCGATCCTCCGCGGCGTCAACAAGCTCGCCGACGCGGTCAAGGTGACGCTCGGCCCCAAGGGCCGCAACGTCGTCATCGAGAAGAAGTTCGGTTCGCCCACGATCACCAAGGACGGCGTCACCGTCGCCAAGGAGATCGAGCTCCAGGACCCGCTCGAGAACATGGGCGCGCAGATGGTCCGCGAGGTCGCTTCGAAGACCTCCGACGTCGCCGGCGACGGCACGACCACCGCGACCGTTCTCGCGCAGGCGATCTACCGCGAGGGCATCAAGAACGTCACCGCCGGCGCCAACCCGATGGAGCTCAAGCGCGGCATCGACGCCGCCGTCAAGGCCGCCGTCGAGTCGCTCGACAAGCTCTCCAAGCCCGTCGAGGGCAAGGACATCGCGCACGTCGGAACGATCTCGGCCAACAACGACGAAGAGATCGGCAAGATCATCGCCGAGGCGATGGAGAAGGTCGGCAAGGACGGCGTCATCACGGTCGAGGAGGCCCGCGGCCTCGAGACGACCCTCGAGGTCGTCGAAGGCATGCAGTTCGACCGCGGCTACCTCTCCCCGTACTTCGTCACCGACGCGGAGCGGATGGAGTGCATCCTCGAGAACGCCAAGATCCTCCTCTACGAGAAGAAGATCTCGTCCATGAAGGACCTCCTCCCGATCCTCGAGCAGGTCGCCCAGCAGGGCAAGCCGCTCCTGATCATCGCCGAGGACGTCGAGGGCGAGGCGCTCGCCACGCTCGTCGTCAACAAGCTCCGCGGCACGCTGCAGGTCTGCGCCGTCAAGGCGCCGGGCTTCGGCGACCGCCGCAAGGCCATGCTCGAGGACATCGCCATCCTGACCGGCGGCAAGCTCATCTCCGAGGACCTCGGCATCAAGCTCGAGAACGTCAAGTGGGAAGACCTCGGCGACGCGAAGAAGGTCACCATCGACAAGGACAACACCACGATCGTCGTCGATGACCGTTCGAAGGGCAAGAAGGACGCCATCGCGGGCCGCGTCAAGCAGATCCGCGCGCAGATCGAGGAGACGACCTCCGACTACGACCGCGAGAAGCTGCAGGAGCGGCTGGCGAAGCTCGTCGGCGGCGTCGCCGTCATCAAGGTCGGCGCCGCGACCGAGACCGAGATGAAGGAGAAGAAGGCCCGCGTCGAGGACGCGATGCACGCGACCAAGGCGGCCGTCGAAGAGGGCATCGTCCCCGGCGGCGGCGTGGCGCTGCTCCGCGCATCGACGCGGTCGAGAAGCGGGCCAAGGCCTTGGGCGACGTGAAGATCGGCGTCCGGATCGTCGTCCGCGCGCTCGAGGAGCCGACCCGCCAGATCGTTCAGAACGCCGGCGCCGAAGGCTCCGTCGTGATCAACGAGCTCAAGGCCAAGGGCGGCAACTTCGGGTACAACGCCAACGACGAGAAGGTCGAGGACATGCTCAAGGCCGGCATCATCGACCCGACCAAGGTCACCAAGAACGCGCTGCAGAACGCGGCGTCGATCGCCGGCCTGATGCTCACGACCGAGGCGCTCGTCTCCGAGATCAAGGAGAAGGAGAAGCCGGCGGCCGGCGGCGGAATGCCCGGCGGCATGGGCGGCATGTACTGATTCGGATTCCCGAAGCGATTCAAAGGCCCCGGCGAAAGCCGGGGCCTTTTCTTTTGGGCCGGAGACGGCCTACTTTTCGGCGAGGAGCTCCCGCCGGGCGGCGGCGAGCTCCTTGCGGGCTTCGGCCGACACGACGGGGTAGTGGAGGTCGAGCGAGGCGAGCGCGTCGATCACGGCGGCCGCGACCACCATGCGCGTGAACCACTTGTTGTCGGCGGGAACGACGTACCACGGCGCGGCTTCGCTCGCCGTGTGACGGACCATGTCTTCGTACGCCGCCATGTAGGCCTTCCAGTGCGCCCGCTCCCGGACGTCGCTCGCCGAGAACTTCCAGTTCTTCTCGGGCTCGTCGAGGCGCGCGAGGAAACGCCGCTTCTGCTCCGCCTTCGAAACGTGCAGGAAGAACTTGCGGATGGCGACGCCGTTGTGGCCGAGATGGCGCTCGAAGCCACGGATGTCCTTGAAGCGCTGCTTCCAGATGTCTTTCGTGACGAGCGAGGCCGGGAGCTTCTGCTTCGCGAGGATCTCCGGGTGTACGCGCACGACCAGGACCTCCTCGTAGTACGACCGATTGAAAACGCCGATGCGCCCGCGCTCGGGCAGGTCCCTGGCGCAGCGCCACAGGAAGTCGTGGTCGAGCTCCTCCTCCGACGGCGCCTTGAATGACTCCACCTGGCAACCCTGCGGGTTCACGCCCGACATGACGTGCTCGATGACGCCGTCCTTCCCGGCCGCGTCCATGGCCTGGAAGATCAGGAGCACCGCCCACCGATCCTGCGCGTAGAGCATCTCCTGGAGCTCATCGAGGGCGGCGACACCCGTCTCGAGGGCTTCGCGCGCCTGCGGCTTGTCCTTGTCGGTCATCCAGAGCGTGTCCTCCGGGTCGACCTTCGAGAGCCGGAATTTCCTTCCGTCCTCAATGCAGAAAGGGCGCGAGAGCTTGCGGGCCGTCTTGACGATCTGTTCGAGGTTCATGGCGTCCGTGATCCTTTCACGACGGCGCGGCCCGGCTGTCCCGGTGTTTCTTATACTGGCGGCAGTGGGCAGCCCTTCGGGCCACCGCGTGTCGGCGGTCATCGTTCATTACCGCACTCCGAGCGAGACCGCGCGCGCGGCGCGCGCGGTCGCCGAGACCTCGCCGGGGACCGAGATCCTCGTCGTGGACAACGCGTCCGGCGACGGGATTGCGGCCCGCCTCGCGAGCGAAGCGCCGCCCGTCCGTGTCGTCTCCGAGGCCTCGAACCGGGGGTTCGGCGCGGCCTGCAACCGGGGCGCCCGCGAGACCGATCGGCCCCTTTTGCTGTTTCTCAATTCCGACGCGTACGTGCGGCCCGGCGCCGTCGACGCCCTCGTTTCGGCCCTCGAGGCGTCTCCCGGGGCCGCGGCCGCGGCTCCGCGACTCCTCAACCCCGACGGTTCGTTGCAGCCGTCGATCCAGCGGCTGCCCTCGCCCTGGCGGATCTTCTGCGAGAGCTCCGGCCTGGCGTTTCTCACGGGCGGCCGAGCGCCCTTCGCCGGCCACTCCGCGATGCGCGCGGACCACGGGAGACCTCGAGTCGTGGAGGCGGTCAAGGGCGCGGCGCTTCTCGTCCGGCGCTCCGACTTCGAGGCGGCCGGCGGCTAGCAATACGTAACGAGCCATAAAAAACCACAAAAAAGTGCCGAAAACGTTGTCGCGGTGAATTGCTGCTGTGGGGCTGGGGCTGTGCTGATGTGATCGCGCGCCTGGCCGGCAAGCCGGGCGACGATCCCGAGCTGCGCCAGCTGGTGGCCGCCGCCGCGCGAGCCAAGGCGGCCGCCGCCGACTTCCTGGCGCTGGCCCGCCGGTTCCTGCCCCGCATCGAG
This sequence comes from uncultured Acidobacteriota bacterium, assembly GCA_963782585.1. Taxonomy (GTDB): domain Bacteria; phylum Acidobacteriota; class Thermoanaerobaculia; order UBA5066; family Gp7-AA6; genus DAHUXD01. The sequence continues at coordinate 39,397 of CAWAKL010000005.1, read as the reverse complement.
CTGCTGGGCGGCACCTCCAACGACCGCCTCGATCCGCCGGCCGCCGCCGAGGTGCTGCGCCGCGGCCTCGAGACGCTACCCCAACGACACCAACATGCGGGTGCTGGCGTCGCGGGTGGCGCGCTTCCTGCCCGCGACCGTTCCTGTCGCTGCGCTACCTCGAAGAGGCGCAGCCGCTGCTGGAGAGCGCAAGGCCAGCCCCGACGGGCAGGGCGAGCTGGCGGCCGAGCTGCTGGAGCGGTCGTTCTCGCGCCTGCGCGTGCACATCGATCCCGACCGCATCGAGCCGGCCGCCCGCGAGGCCGAGGTCCTGCGCCAGCGGTTCGCCGAGAGCCGGCGCGCTTCGGCGAGAGCCGCTTCAAGATCAGGGACGCCGACATCGACTTCGAGCTGGCGCGCGGCTTCTGAACGCCGGCCTGATCGAGCGGGCCGAGCCGCTGCTGGTGCGGGCCGCCGCGCAGGCCGAGGACGCGTCGAGCTGACCCTGCAGATCGGCAAGCTGGTCGAGCAAGCGCGGCGACGCCGCGCCGCGCCGCCGAGATCCTGCGCGAGGCCCTCGAGCACCACGAGCGCAACGCGCCGCGCCGAGGAGACCATCCCCTTCGTCGAGACCCAGTCCAAGCTGGCCTACGCGCTGGGCAACGCCCACGAGGTGGCCGGCCGCATGGACGACGCGCGCCAGGCCTGGCCGCTGGCCGCTGCGCGGCTGGGAGCGCCTGATGGTCGAGCACCTGCGCCGCAAGAACCTCGGCGCCGCGGCCGAGGCCACCATGGAGGTGGGGCGCCTGAACTACCTGCTGGGCCGCCGCGCCGACGGCGTCCAGAAGTTCATCGAGGCCATCGAGCAGAACGAGGCCCGCGACCAGAGCTACATCGACGCCCTGTCGTTCCTGGTCCAGCGCGGCGAGAGCGACGCCGCGCTGGACATCTACCGGCGGGCGCTGTCCCAGCCCAGCCGCACCGTCTCCGAGTACGTGAAGGTCTACGCGTCGCTGTGGATCGTGGACCTCACCCGCCGCGGCAGCAAGACGCCCGAGCCCAGCCGCCGAGGCCTTCCTGCGCACGCTGGCCGCCCGCCGCTGCACCTGCGCCCGCAGCGGGTGGTGGCCTGGTACGTGCCGCTCGCCCGCTACGCGCTGGGGCGCATCACCTACGAGCAGCTCGCTGCCGCTGGCCGACACCGCCGGGCAAGCGCGCCGAGCTGTACTTCTACGAAGCCATGCGCCGGCTGGCCGACGGCCGCAGCGACGACGCCCACGCCCTGTGGAACAAGGTCCTCGAGACCAGGATGTTCGAGTTCCTCGAGTTCGACATGGCCTCCCGCTACCTGCGCACCGGCGCCCCCACCTCGCCGCGCGCGGAGACGTCACAGCGACGCCGAGACGATCTGACGCGTCCGGGCTCGCGGCCGCGAGTTGTGGTACACCAAGGCCGCTCCGAAATCGCGGTGCCGTGGCCAAGTGGTAAGGCAAGGGTCTGCAAAACCCTCATACCCCGGTTCAAATCCGGGCGGCACCTCCAGAGCTACAGCGTCAGTTCACAGTCGACAGCTGCCAGCTCCGGATCCGGAACGATCCCACGTGACTGTCGACGGACTGCAGCTTCCGCTCGGAACTCCCAGGCGGCGACGAGCTTGCGGATCGCCGTGGCGGCGGCGTAGTCGTCCAGCATGTCGTCGGCGGGGCAGCGGCCGGCCTGGGCGTAGGCCAGCAGCGGCTCGAGCAGCGGGCTGATCGCCCTGGCCCTCGGGCAGGCGGCCCAGGCCGGCCGTGGGCGATGCGCACCAGCTCGACCGCCAGCTCGGCCAGGCGGCCGGCCGCCGACCGCGCACGGCCAGGCCCGCGGCGGGCACCTCGCGCCGCAGGCGCAGCCGCTCGACGTAGGGCCAGCCGGCCACCAGCGCCCAGGCCGCCTCGCGCGCCTCGCGGATCGTCGAGCAGGCCCGCGCCACAGCGCCGCCAGCGCCTGGGCGAACGGCAGCGGCGCCGAGTCGGCGCCGCGCACCTCGATGTAGCGCTTGAGGCGCACCTCGGGAAACAGCGTCGACAGGTGCATCTCCCAGTCGCGCATGGTGGCCCGCTGGCCCTGCCAGCCCTCCTCCAGGAAGCGGCGGAAGGTCATGCCGCCCACCGGGTGGTAGTGGCCGTCGCGCACCACGAAGAACATCGGCACGTCCAGCGCCCACTCGACGTAGTGGGCGAAGCCGAACGCAGGGTCATCGCGATCGGTTCGCCCTCCATCACCGCCGCCGCCTCGCCGAGGCGCGCCGCGGCCTGGTACTCGCCTTCGGCGCTGATCACCTTGGCGCGCCGCAGGCGCTCGGCCTCGGCCTGGCGCGCCATGGCGCGCTGCATGTCGGGGGGCAGATCGATGTGCTTGATCTCCACCATCATCACCTTGATGCCCCAGGGCTCGGTGCTGGTGTCGATGATCTCCTGCAGCTGCTCGTTCAGCCGGTCGCGCTCGGACGAGCAGCTCGTCGAGCTGCGCCTGGCCGCAGACGCTGCGCAGCGTGGTCTGCGCCAGCTGCGAGCTGGCGTACAGATAGTTCTGTACCTCGACGATGGCCCGCGCCGGGTCGATGACGCGGAAGTACAGCACCGCGCTGACCTTCACCGACACGTTGTCGCGCGTGATGACGTCCTGCGACGGCACCTCGAGCGTGATGGTGCGCAGGTCGATCTTGTACATCTGTTCGAGGAACGGGATGACGTAGAACACGCCCGGCCCCCGGGCGCCCACCAAGCGCCCGAGCCGCAGGATGACCCCGCGCTCGACTCGCGCACGATCTTTACGCCGCCGATCACCAGCAGCAGGCCAAGCAGCACAACGGTTCCGGCGAAGCCGAGGCCGAACATGCCGCAGCTATACCAGAGGGGTCTGGGCCCTCCAACACGGGCCGTCGCGCGCGCCAGCGACTTTCGTCGTCCCGACCGCGCTGATTCGTTGCCGCTGCGCTGCGCCGCAGCTACGTTTTCAGGTACGGATGTCCACGCCGGAATACATTCGCCGCCGCGACCGCTTCGCCGCGCTGGTGCTGCTGCTGCTCATCGCCACACTGGCGCTGGCGCTGATCCTGCGCCGCTCGGTGTTCGATGATCCGCAGCGCGGCGTGCAGCGCATCCAGCTGGCGCACGAGGCGATCGACTTCGACCGCTTCTCGGCGCGCCGCGAGCGCAGTGCCGAGGGCGACCGGCTGAGCGTCTCGCTGCGCCTGCGCACCGTCGAGTCAACGTCAGCCTGCCCTGCTACGTGTACCTGGTGCGCGCGCAACGACCAGGTGGCGCCGAAGCAATGGGCGATCTGGCCGCCGCAGCCGCCGGTCCGGCAATCACCGCGGCGGACACTTCCACGGCGCGACGCCGCGCACCGGATCCAAGCGACGCTGAGCGATCAATGGGAGCGGATCACCGCCACGGCCGAGGCCGACGACTCGGCCGAGCTTCGACACCGTCGTGATCTACATCGTCGACGGCGACGGCCGCACCCTGTTGTCGCGCCCGTTCCGGGTCTGAAGCGTAGGGGCACGGCATGCCGTGCCCCTGTTCGCCTCGGCAGAACTGGACTCGGACTAGTCCTCAGCCAAGCACCGAGGACTTTCGGCCGCGCTACGCGCGGCCGACCGGCACGGAGGCCGGTCCCACGGGAGGTTCGGAGTCATCAGACCTTCGTCGAGCCGAGCAGGTTGCCGCCGAGCTGGGGTGGCCGATGCGCTTGTCGCCGATGACGTTGACGCAGCGAGGCCTTGCCGCGAGCGAAGGCGCGCTCGAGCGCCGGCGCGATCTCGTCGGGCTCGCTCGACGTGCTCGCCGTGGCAGCCGAGGTCGCGGAACATGCGGTCGTAGCGAATGTTCTCGCAGCATGTCGAACGGATCGGTGCGGCCCTTGCAGCATCGGCATCTGCTCGAAGCTCGGTCCCCACGAGCTGTTGTTCCACAGCACGGTGACGATCGGCAGCTCGTAGCGCAGCGCCGTCTCGATGTCCCAGCCGCCGATGCCGAGGCCGCCGTCGCCGATGACCACGACGACCTGCTTGCCCGGCCGCGCCAGCTGCGCGCCGATGCGCCATGCCGATGCCGTGGCCGACCGGCGCGAGCGGGCCGGCGTCGACGACCTGGCCCGGGAAGCGCGCCGTGAACCACTGCGACATCCAGCCGGACAGCGTGAAGCTGTCGATCACGACGGTGGCGTCGCGATCGATCACCTCGCACAGCTCGCGCGCCAGGCGGTCCGGATGGATCGGCACGTTCGCCGTGCGTCTGCTTCTGCTCGCGCTCGTCGAGCATGCGCTCGTAAGTTGGCGCGCACCGTGGCCGACCTCGTCGAGCCAGGTCGCGTTCTTGCCGCGCCAGTCGAGCGCCGCGGCGCTTGGCGGCGTCGATCAGCTGGCGCAGCACCAGCTTCGGGATCGCCGACGACGGCCGACCTCGGCCGGCACGTGCCAGCCGATGCGCGTCGGCGTCGGCGTCGACCTGGATGTAGCGTCGCGTCGTCGTTCCAGGTCGGCGGCTCGCCGAAGTGCTCGCCGCTCCAGAAGTCGAAAGCCGACGGCGAGCACCACGTCGGCGCGGCCGGTGAACGGCTTCTTCCAGGCGCCGCGCACGGCCAGCGGGTGATCCTCCGGCACGCGCCCTGCGCCGGCGCGGCGCGTAGTAGACCGGGATGCTGCGTCAGCTCGGCCAGCTCGCGCAGCTCGGCCGCGGCGTCGGACCAGAAGACGCCGTCGCCGGCCGACGATCAGCGGCCGCTCGGCGCGCGCGCAGCAGCTCGACGGCGCGCTCGATCGCGCGCGGATCGGCCTGCGACGCGCAGCTCGTCGGGGTCGTAGACCGCGCGCGCCGCGGCGCTGCTCGGCGTCGTCGTCCTGGTGGTAGAGGATGTTGGTCGGGATCTCGACGCAGCGCCGACGCCCTGCGGCGGCGCCATGCGCCTCGCGGAACGCCTGGCGCAGGTCGAACTCGATCGTCGATCCAGTCGAGCGACGCGCTTCGCGAACTTGGAGAACGTGCGGCAGACCTCGGCGCCGTAGGCCTCCTGGAACGAGCCGAGGCCGTCCTCGGTCGTCGGGATGCTGGCCGGCGATGCAGACCACCGCGCTGCCGGTCAGCCCGGCGACGCAGAGGCCGGTGACGGCGTTGGTCAGCCCGCAGCCGGCGGTCACGCTGCACACGCCGGGCGTCGCCGCTGGTGCGCGCGTAGGCGTCGGCGGCGTAGGCGCACGCCTGCTCGTGGCGCATGTGGATCAGCTTGATGCCGTGCTCGCGCAGGTGCGCCAGGATCGGCCAGATGTGGCCGCCGTTGATCGCGAACAGGTAGCGGACGCCTGGCTCGCCCAGCACGCGGCCGACGAGCGCGCCGCCGTCGACCAGCGCCGGCTTCGCCGCTCGCGGCCTCGACCCGTAGAGCGACTTGCCCCAATCCATCTCCGGCGCCATCGCGCGACTCCTCCCGCCGGCTCACTGGCGCGCCTTCGAGCGCCAGCGCCGCTCCCCTAGCCGGGCGCCGGAAGAAAGAAAGTGATAAAGATTTCTGCTTCCGCACCCCGCGGCCGAGAGTAACATGCCGCAAGCCATGCAGGGGACCGGGCTCGGGGCGACGTAACGGCACCAGCGTTGTCGTACGCCGCACACCGGGATCCGGCGCCCTCGCGGCCTCCTTTCCGGTGGCGCTCGCGGTCGTGGCGCTCGCAGTGCTGCTCTACGCGATCGCCGATCTGCCGCGTGCGCCGACCGCCGGACAATTCGCCAGCTACGGCGTCGAGCTCGCGATTCCCCTGCTCGGCTGGTGGCTGACGCGACGCGGGCTGGAGGGCAAGGTCGAGACCGCCGCGCTGTGCACCGACCTGTTGTTCACCGCTCGTCCTGCCGGCCGGTTGTTCCTCGACACCACCACACTCTCCGGCACGGCGCTCTTCCTGTCGCTCAAGCTCCTCGCCTCGGCCCTGCTCTGGCCCTGGCATCCCGCCTCGCCAGTATCTCTCCGCCGCCTACACGCTGGCGATCTACTACCTCGTGCTGGTCATCTCCGGCCGGTCGCTGGACTCGACCCATCAGATCGCTCGGCCCGGTGATCGCGGCCGGCCTGTCCTGCGTCGGCGCCGCGATCGTCGACCGGACTCGCCACGATCTCTGGCGCCGCAGCATCGCGCTGGCGGATTCCGAGCAACGCCTGCGCGGCCTGGAGCTCGAGGCCGAGCCGTACCTCGTCGCGGATCGCGCGCGAGATCTCGGTGCTGAGCGATCTGCGCACCGCGCTGGAACGGATCAACAGCCTGACCGCCGCGTGCGCTGTCCTCCGAGTGTTTCGAACACCTACCTCGTCGACGACACGCGCCATCAGGTGATCGTGGCGCCGCGACCAACGCCGCGGTTCCGAAGCTGCGTGCCCGTATTCGCGCGGCGCCGCGGCCGGCTTCTGTGTCGACGCGCTCGAGTCGCGGGCGTTCGTGAACGGGCTGCAACAGGTCGTCGACCTCCGCGCCGCCGGTCGACTCGGCCCGGCCGTCGTCGTCGCCCTCGGGACGAACGGGCCGATCGGCGACGGCCAGCTCGGCCAGCTGATGAACGAGCTGGCGGGCGTGCCGACGGTCGTGATGCTGACGGTCAAGGCCGACCGCGGCTACGCGGCCGGGAACAACGACAAGATCCGCGCCCTCCCGGCGACGTACCCGAACGTGACCGTCCTCGACTGGGCCAACGCCGCCGCCAGCTGCCCGGGTGACTGCTTCTACGACGACGGCATCCACCTGCCGCCGGACGGCCGGCGCTTCTACGCCGACCAGATCGTCGCCGTCACCGGCTGACGCCGGACGGGGCCACGACGAGCTCGGGACCGAGGTCGGCGACCGCGGCCGCGCCGCACAACGCCATCGTGCGCACGACGTCCGTCCGCAGCTGCGTGAGGACATGGTCGACGCCGCGTTCGCCGGCCGCGCCGAGCGCGTACAGGTAGGCCCGCCCGACCATGCACGCCTTGGCGCCGAGGGCGACGGCCTTGACGATGTCACTGCCCCGCCGGACGCCGCCGTCGCAGATCACCTCGGTGCGCTCGCCGACGGCCTCGACGACAGGACCGACGAGGTCGATCGGCGCCGGCGCCGAGTCGAGTTGGCGGCCGCCGTGGTTGGACAGGGCGATCGCCTCGACACCGTGGTCCGCGGCGAGGACGGCGTCGGCGACGGACTGGATGCCCTTCACGATCAGCGGGCCGTCCCAGATCGATCGGAACCACGCGACGTCGTCCCACGACAGGTTCGGGTCGAACTGCGAGTTGACGTACGCCGACAGCGTCACGGGGTCGCGACCGTCGCCGGGGGCGGCGTTGCCCGGGTCGCGCGACGACGTCGAGACGTTGGCGAACACGATCGGGTCCGAGCGCACGAACGCCCACGTCCAGCCCGGGTGGACGGCGCCGTCGAGCAGCGTGCCGAGGCCGATCTTCGGCGGCATCGCGAAGCCGCGGCGGACGTCACGCTCGCGGCGGCCGAGCATCGCCGTGTCGACCGTGAGCACGAGCGCCTCGTACTCGGCGGCCCGGCACCGCTCGACCATGTCCTTCACGAGACCGCGATCGCGCCAGGCGTAGACCTGGAACCACTTGCGGCCCTCGCAGACGGCGGCGACCTCCTCGATCGAGCGGGTCGACAGCGTCGACAGCGTGTAGGGCAGCCCGGCGCGTGCCGCCGCCCGCGGCGACGGCGAGCTCCCCGTCGGGATGGGCGATGCGGGTGAACCCGGTCGGTGCCAGCGTCAGCGGGAACGGCAGCGGCCGGCCGAGCAGCGTCGTCGCCGTGTCGACGTCGGCCACCGCGCGCAGCACGCGTGGCCGGAACTCGATGCGGGCGAACGCGTCGGCGTTGTTGCGCAACGAACGCTCGTCCTCGGCGCCGCCGTCGATGTAGTCGAACACGCCGCGCGGGAGGCGCCGCCGGGCGGCGTCGCGGAGATCGGCCACGGACGCCGCGCCCGCCAATCGCCGCGCCGCCGGGTCGAGCTCGACCCGGCGGAACTGCATGACCGAGCGGAGCGTGTCGACGACCTTCATCGCGGCCATCCTGCCGCGTCAGCCGCGCAGCGCCGCGAGCTCCTTGGCGAAGCGGCCGTTCCCCGGCGCCAGCTCGCCCTCGGCGCGGGCCCGGGCGAGCACGCTCGCCCACCAGGCGACGTCGTCGCGCATCACGCGGCAGCGTGGCCTCGGTCGCCGGGTTCGTCGGCTCGTCCGCATCGTCGAACGCCGCGCCCACCGACCCGATCAGCACGGAGTTGCGCAGCGGGACGGCTTCGGCCTCGATGAGCACGTGCGCGAGGTGCTCGACGGCACGGGCCCCGCCGACGAGGCCGCCGCTGTAGCCGACGAACGCCACCGGCTTGTTGCGGAAGCCGTAGCTCACGAACACGGTGTCGATGGCGTTCTTCAGCTCGCCCGGGATCGAGTGGTTGTACTCGGCGGTGAGGAACACGAACGCTGCCGCTGTCGCGGATCTTCCGGTTCCAGGCTCGCACGACCGGGTCGGAGTAGGTCGGGTCGGCCGGGTCGCCGATGGTCTCGCGGTTCTCCTGGAACAGCGGCAGGCGCCACTCCCGCACGTCGAGCACCTCGACGTCGAAGCGCGCGTCGTCGGCGAAGCGCCGGGTGAGCCATGGCAGCACCTTGTCGGCCTGCCGACCGGGCCGGGACGTCGATGTGATGAGCTTCAGGGCGATCGGCACGTGTCCTCCTGGACGGCGGCGGGGACCCATCCTGGCCGCGACGCCGCCCATGTCACAGCGGATCGTCGGCGACGACGCGGCCGCCGGCGAGCTCGATGCGTCTCGTCATCGGCACCCGTGCGAGCAGCGACCGGTCGTGGGTGACGAGCACGACGGTCCCGTCGAAGTCGTCGAGCGCCGCCTCGAGCTGCTCGATCGCCGGCAGGTCGAGGTGGTTCGTCGGCTCGTCGAGGACGAGCACGTTGGCCCCGGTCGCCATCAGCAACGCCAGCTCGGCTCGGGTGCGCTCGCCCGGGGACAGGGTTGCTGCCGGGCGCGTGACGTGGTCGGCGACGAGGCCGAACTTGGCGAGCAGGGTGCGGGCGTCGGCCGTGCTCGACCCCGTGGCGTCCTGGAACGCCCGCAGCAGCGTCGTCGTTCCCACCAGGCGGTCACGGGCCTGCTCGACCTCCCCGACGACGACGCTCGGGCCGAGGCTGGCGCGGCCGGAACCGGCGGGCAGCCGCCCGAGCGCGACGTCGAGCAGCGTGGTCTTGCCCGAGCCGTTCGCGCCGACGAGGGCGATCCGCTCGCCGGTGCCCACGACGAGGTCGATCGGACCGAGCGTGAACGCGCCGCGGTCGACGACGACCCCCTCGAGGCGGGCGACGACGTCGCCGGTCCGCCCCGGCGAGGCGACGGACAGCCGCAGCTGCCACGGCTCGCGCGGCTTGTCGACGGCGTCGAGCCGCTCGATCGCCCGCTCCGTGCGCGCGGCGCGCCCGGCGAGCTGCTCGGTCTGGTTGACCTTGAACGCGCGGATGTTCTTGTCGGGTTCGTCGCCCATCGAACGGCGCGCCTTGGCCATCCCCTGCGAGGCCCACTCCCGCTCTCGCTGCGCCCGGCCGGCGAGGAGCTTGCGCTTGGCGTCGTAGTCGTCGAAGCGCTCCCACGCGGCGCGACGGGCGGCCTCGCGCTCGTCGAGGTAGGCGTGCCAGCCGCCGCCGTAGCTGCTCGCCCGGTGCGAGAACTCGTCGAGCTCGAGGACGTCGGTCACCGTGCGGCCGAGGAACGTGCGGTCGTGGCTGACGAGGACGACGGCGGCGGGCAGCTCGACGATCCAGCGCTCGAGGCGATCGAGGCCGGCGAGGTCGAGGTCGTTCGTCGGCTCGTCGAGCAGGAACACGTCGAACCGGGCGAGCAGGAGGGCGGCGAGCCCGGCCCGCGCGGCCTCGCCGCCGGAGAGTGACGCGGTGGGTTGCTCGAGCAGCCGGGCCGTGAGCCCGAGGTCGGCCCACACCTGCCCGACGCGAGCGTGGAGGTCGGCGCCGCCGAGGGCCAGCCAGCGCTCGAGCGCCGTGGCGTAGCGGTCGTCCGCGTCGACCTCGCCCGCAGCCAGCGCAGCCGTCGCGGCATCGAGCTCGGTGTTCGCCGCGGCGACGCCGGTGCGGCGTTCGAGGAAGCCGGTCACCGTCTCGGGGCCGCGCGAGGGCTCCTGGGGCAGGTAGCCGACGGTCGCCGTCGGCGGTGTCCGCTCGACGCGACCACGCTCGAGCGGGACGAGGCCGGCGAGGGCCTGCAGCAACGTCGACTTGCCGACGCCGTTCGGGCCGACCACGCCGATGCGCTGGCCCGTCGCGACGACGAGGTCGACGGCGTCCAGGACGAGGGTGGGACCACGGGTGACGGTGAGGTCACGGGCGCGGAGGGGGGCGGCAGCGGGCACGGGGAGCTCCTGGGGACTTCGGGTGGGTCGTCGTCAGCAGGCGCGGCGCATGGCCCCAGTCTGGCCGATCCGCGGTCGCCTCCCACCCGAGTGTTTCGGGCGGGGACGCCCCGCAGGAAGCACTCGGACGCGTCGAAACACTCGGATGGGTCAGGGGCGGTCGCCGGGGGTCAGGGGGCGGCGGTCGGCCTCGCGGAGGACGCGGCTGCCGCGGTCGAACGTGAGGTAGTTCCACGACCAGTCGACGAACACCTTGATGCGGTTGCGGAAGCCCATCAGGTACACGAGGTGGAGGCCGAGCCACGCGGCCCACCCGATCGGACCGCTGAGGCGCCAGCCGTTGGCGAGCTCGGCGACGGCGTCGTGGCGCCCGATCGTCGCCATCTGGCCGCGGTCGTGGTAGCGGAACGGTTCGGTCGGCCGGCCGTCGAGCCGGCGCAGGATCTGCCGGGCGACGTGCTTGCCGCCCTGGATGGCCGGCTGCGCCACCTGCGGCAGGGGCAGCCCGTCGGGCCCGGCGCCGGCGGCGAGATCACCGATCGCGAAGACCTCCGGGTGCCCGGGCACCGTGAGGTCCGGCTCGACGACGAGGCGGCCGCCACGGCCGGTCGGTGTGCCGAGCACCCCCGCCAGGCCCTCCGCCCTCACGCCGGTCGCCCACACGATCGTGCCGGCCCGCAGCACGCTGCCGTCGTCGAGGTGGACGAGCCCGTCGCCGACACGGGCGACGCTGCACCCGAGACGGACCTCGACGCCGCGGCGGCGCAGCGTCCGGAGCGCGTCCGCCGACGACGCCGGCCGGAACGGCGCCAGCAACCGGTCGCCGAGCTCGACGAGCGTGATGCGGGCGGCGGCGACCGGCAGGTGGTGGAAGTCGCGCGCCAGCACCTTCTCGTACAGCTCGCGGAGACCGCCGGCCAGCTCCACACCCGTCGCCCCGCCACCGCACACGACGACGTCGAGCGCCCCGGCACCGACGAGCGACGGATCGGCGACGGCTTCCTCGAAGCGGCTCAGCACGTGCGCCCGCAGCGCCAACGTGTCCTCGACGTGCTTCAGCGGGAAGGTGTGGTCGCGCACCCCCGGCACGCCGAAGTCGTGGGAGACGGCGCCCGTCGCCAGCACGAGGACGTCGTACGCGACGCGGTCACCCCCGCCGAGCACCACGGCGTTCCCGGCGAGGTCGACGTCCGTGACCCTGGCCATGCGCACGGTGACGTTCGAGCGCCGCCCGCGCCGCCCGCGGCACGCTGCCCCGGATCGCGTACGCGACGTCGTCACCGTCGAGCCCGGCGGTCGCCACCTGGTACAGCAGCGGCTGGAAGGTGTGGAAGTTGTTGGCGTCGACGAGCGTCACATCGACGGCCGCGCCGAGCAACGCGCGGGCCGTCGCGAGCCCGCCGAAGCCGCCGCCGACGATCACGACGTGGAGCCTGCGGCCGGCGGGTGGTGGCGAACTGGCGGTCACACCCTGACGTTAGGATCGCCGGCATGGCCGTCGTTGGAGAACACCACCCGGCGTTCGAGGAGTACTGCGAGTGCATCTACGAGCTGGCCGAGGATGACGTCGACGTCATCCAGGCACGCATCGCCGATCGGCTCAACGTCAGCCGCCCCGCGGTCAGCGAGATGATGCGGCGCCTCGACGCCGAGGGCCTCGTCGAGTCGTCGTCGGGGATCCGCCTGACGAACGCCGGCCAGCTGCTGGCGACGACGGTCGTGCGGCGACACCGCCTCGCCGAGCGGTTCCTCACCGACGTCCTGCACCTGTCGTGGGCGGAGGCGCACCACGAGGCCGGCAAGTGGGAGCACGTCATGAGCGCGGCCGTCGAGCAGGCGATGGCCCGGCTTCTCGGGAACCCGACGACGTGCCCGCACGGGAACCCGATCCCCGGCTCCGGCTACGTCGAGCTGGACTCCCGACCGCTGGCCGCCGTGACCGTCGGCGAGCAGTTCACGATCGCGCGCATCACCGAGGAGCTCGAGTTCACGCCGGGCCTGCTCGAGTTCCTCGAGGCCAGTTCGTTGCTGCCGGGGAACGCCGGGGTGATCACCGCGGCGTCGCCCGACGGCACCCTGACCGTCGAGATCGACGGCCACCACGTCGGCGTCGGCGCGTTCGCCAGCGCCCGCATCCTCGTCGACGCGTGATCGGCGGGTGACCCCTCGCCATCCCTCGCGGGCGGGCGCGATCGCCGGCGTCCTGTTGGCGCCGATCGGGTTGCTGGCGTGCGCGGACGTGACCTACGACGCGAGCGCCACGACCCCACCGCGCGCGACCACGACGACGACGTTCGTGCCGACCGGGACCCCGGCAGAGCTGCTGGCGTCGATCCAGACGTCCGTCGACGCCCTCGGTGAGCAGCTCGTGGCCGGCGAGGGCCAGCGCCAGACCCTCGCCCGCGTGCAGGCCGAGTGGGCCGCCGTGCGCCCGACGATCGAGGCCGACCACCCCGACCTTCTCTGGGACTTCGACTCGGTCATGGCGATGGTCGCCCGTTCCGTCGAGCGACGTCGCCCGGCCGACGCCGACAAGGCGGCGAAGAACCTCGCCGTGCTGATCCGGTCGGCGCAGGGCTGACGGCGCCATCGCCTACGGTCGCCGAGATGCCTGTCGTCTTCGTCCACGGCAACCCCGAGACCACTGCCATCTGGGATCCGCTGCTCGTCGCGCTCGGTCGCGACGACGTGGTCACGCTGTCGCCCCCCGGCTTCGGCGTGCCGGCCCCCGCCGGCTGGGCCGCGACGAGCGACGACTACCTCGCGTGGCTCGTCTCCGAGCTGGAGGCCATCGACGGCCCGATCGATCTCATCGGCCACGACTGGGGCGGGGGCCATGTCCAGCGGCTCGCCGCCACCCGTCCCGACCTCATCCGCTCGTGGGTGACCGACATCGCCGGCTGTGCCGATCCGGAGTACGTCTGGCACGACATGGCGCAGGTCTGGCAGACCCCGGGCGCCGGCGAGGAGGCCGTCGAGTCGATGCGGTCGCAGCCCCGCCAGGGTGTCGAGGCCGGCCCGGTCGAGACAGGCCGTGGTGCCCGCCTCGAGCTCGACCGTCGCGGTGCCGCCACCGGTCACCGACCGGACGGCGGTGCGCTTGTCGCCCGACTGTCGCCGTCGACCAGTGCGCCGGTGTCGGCGTCGAGGACGAAGCGATCCGGGTTGACCGCTCCGGACACGACGGACTCGCCCAGCCCGGGACTGGCGTCGATGACCAGCTGCCGTCGGTTGCCGGTGACGGGATGGGCGGTGAACATCACTCCGGCCGACGTCGGCGTCGACCAGCGCTGGACCACCACCGCCAGTGCGACCCCGTGCGTGGTCGATGCCCTGGGTCGGCTGCGGTAGCTGACGGCCCGTTCGGTCCACAGCGAGGCCCAGCAGCGGCGTGTGGCGTCCAGCACGGCGTCGGTCCCGATGACGTTGAGATAGGTGTCCTGCTGACCCGCGAAGCTGGCGCCGGGCAGGTCCTCGGCGGTGGCCGACGAGCGGACCGCGACCGGTACGTCGTCGCCGAGCGTGCCGTAGCAGTCGACGATCTCGGCCGGGCCAGATCGTCGGGTACCGGGGCCGCGCGGCACGATCCACGGGCTTGTCGGACGGCGAGCCGAGGTCGCGCTCCGCGTCAGAGCGACGACCACGTCCGCGAGCCGATCACCACCACCCGCCGGTACGCCGGCGTGGTGACGCAGAAGCCGGGCGGCACCGGCAGGTCGGCCCGCAGCAGCCGACCGAGGTTGAGCGCCTTGCCGCCGACCGTCGTCGAGGACGTCCGGTCCGATGTCGTCTGAGGTCCGAGGACCTCTGGTCGGGTCGCCTCGGTCACCGCAGCGACTCGTATTCACCATACGATGAATTATCCACTCCGGGGCGCTCAGGTCAAGAGCGACCCCGTCCCACCAGCCGAGTCGGGCCGGTCAGTCGAACAGGTAGCGCTGGACCGTGGCCCCGACCCGGACGATCAGGTCGTCGACCGGTGCGGCCGACCAGGTCGGGCAGCCGGAGCACGTAACGGGCGATGATCAGCCCGGCGATCTGCGAAGCGGCGAGGTCGGCCCGCAATCCGGCGTCAGGCACGTCGAGCCCGGCGGCGACCTTGTCCAGCAGCTCGCGACGCAGGAAGCCGGCCAGCAAGGGGTGGCGTGCTTGCTGCCGAGACCGGTGCGGAGCAGCACCAGGGCGCGCGGACCGCACCGTCGGCGACTCCCAGATCCCCAGGACGTAGGCGACGAGCGCTCACCGGTGAGCTCCCGCGGTCCCGACAAGATCTCCGGTACGGCGATGTCGGGCCGCAGCGGCGCCGTCGATGGAGGCCGCGAACAGGTCCGCCTTGGTGCCGAAGTGGTGGTGCAGCAGGGCGGGATCGACACCGGCCCGGGTCGCGATGGCGCGCGTCGTCGAGCGCGTCGTACCCGCGCTCCCCGAACTCCTCGGTCGCCGCCGTCAGGATGCGCTCCCGGGCGTTCGACTCACCCTTGCGCGGGCGGCCGCGTCGACGGCGTACGACCGCCGGCGGTCGGCGTCGTCGACGGCTCGGTCACCCGATCAGAGTAGACAGGCTGGCGCCGGTCCGGGGCGTAGCGTGGTGATCATGGACTACCCGCTCGACCCGCCGTGGCGACGTCGTCGAGACGCTGCACGGCCAGCGAGATCGCCGATCCCTACCGCTGGTTGGAGGATCCCGACGATCCGGAGACGGTGGACTGGGTCGAGCGACAGAACGAGGTCACCGAGGCCTATCTCGCCATCGCTGCCGGAGCGCCCGTGGTTCGTCGCGCACGATGACGGCGGTGCTGCACCGACCCGCGGGCCGGGGTGCCGTTCTGCCGCGGCGGTCGCTACGTCGTCGTCCCGCAACGACGGGCACACCGACCAGGACATCTGGTACGTCGCCGACTCCCTCGCCGAGCTGCGCGCCGGCGGGCGCGTGCTGGTCGACCCGAACCGGCTCTCGGCCGACGGTCGGGCGTCCCTGCAGAGCCTGACCATCTCCGACTCGACGGCCGGTACGCCGCCATCGGTGTGAGCGAGTCCGGCAGCGACTGGCAGACGTTCCGCCTGCAGGACCTGTCCACCGGCGAGGACGTGCCCGACCCGGCGATCACCACGAAGTTCTGCGCGGCGGAGTGGTTGCCCGACGGCCGGTCCTTCGCCTACCTGGACTTCGGCCACGCCGGCGACGACGGCACCGGCACCGGTGCGCTGCGCGGTGGCCGGCTGAAGCTGCACCGCATCGGTCAGCCGACCGAGCAGGACGACCTGATCCTGGAGTTCCCCGAGAACGACCAGATCTTCGCTGTCGCACAGGTGATCGGGGACGACCGCTACGTGGCGGTGACGATCACCGAGGGCACCGACTCCCGCAACCGGCTGTGGGTCTACCCGCTCGACCACGGTCGAGGGCGCACCGTCGCTCGGCGATCCGATCAAGATCATCGACGAGCCGGCGGCCGAGATCGCTGCCGATCGAGCTGGTCGACGACCGGCTCTACCTGGAAACCGATCTGGACGCTCCCCGCGGCCGCGTCGTGTGGACCGACGTGACCGCTCCGGTCCCGGCGCGGACGGTCTGCCCGGCTGGTCGAGGTGTATCCGGCCGGGGGAGGACACCCTGCTCGCCGTCGAGGCCGTCGGCGGCGGCCTGGCCGTGGCCACGCTGGCCGATGTGAGCCCGGTGGTCCAGGCTGCTCGAGCGGGACGGGAGCGTCCGCCATCGGCCGCCGCTGACCGGCGGATCGCTGGTCGGCCTGGACGGCCGCCGCGATGATCATGAGCTGTTCGTCGGACTGTCCTCGGTCACCTCGCCGACGTCGGCGTATCGGCGTCGACACCGGCACCGGGAGACGTCGAGGCCCTCGCCGACCTGGTGCCGCCGGCACGGCGCAGGTGCCGGAGTCCGATGATCATGGTCCAGCGTCGCCGGGCGACCAGTGCCGACGGCACCGAGGTGCCCTACTTCTTGATCACGCCCGCAGGGCTGGTCGAGAGCCGGGACCGACGCTGCTGTGGGGCTACGGCGGCTTCAAGATCCCGATCTTCGCCGACTACCGACCCGGCTGGACCGGATGGCTGGCCGCCGGTGGCGCGCTGGTGATCGCGAACCTGCGCGGTGGCGGGAGAGTTCGGCACCGACTGGTACGACGCCGGCCGGCTGGACCGACAAGCAGACACGTGTTCGACGACGCGATCGCCGTCGCCGAGGACCTGATCGGCACCGGGGTCGTCGACCAGTGATCAGCTCGCGGTGCACGGTCGCAGCAACGGTGGTCTGCTGGTCGGGCGCGTTGATCACCCAGCGGCCCGACCTGTTCGCGGCGGCGGTGCCGGGGGTCGGGGTGCTGGACCTGCTGCGCTTCCACCGGTTCACCGTGGGGGCGGCCTGGAAGTCCGACTACGGCGACCCGGACGACCCGGAGGACTTCGCCGACGGCGCTGGCGTACTCGCCGCTGCACAAGATCACCGAGGGCGCCGGCTACCCGGCCGACCCTGGTGCTGACCGGTGATCACGACGATCGGGTGGTGCCGCTGCACAGTCACAAGTTCATCGCCACCCTGCAGTGGGCCCAGTCCGGCGACGCTCCGGTGCTGACCAGGATCGAGACGGCCACCGGCCACGGTGCCGGCAAGCCCGACGACGCTGGTGGCGGCGGAGTGGGCCGATCTGCTGGCGTTCTGTGCCCACCACACCGGACTGGCTGCCGCCCGTCGAACGGAGCGGTGGGGTCGACTTCGCCGCGGGCCCGCTCCCTGAGCTTCGAAGGCCTCAGACGGCCATGTACAGCACCTCCCAGACGTGGCCGTCCGGGTCGGCGAAGCTGTGGCCGTACATCGGGCCGTCCGCCATCTTGTCCAGCCACGGCTTGCCGCCGCCGGCCAGCGCCCGGGCGACCAGATCGTCGACCTCCGTCCGTGCTGTCGGCGGACAGGCAGTTGATCACCGTCGTCCCGGCGCGGGCGTCGCCGACCGGTCCGGCGGTGAAGTCGGCGAACCGGTCGCGGGTCAGCAGCATCACGAAGATCGTCGTCGGAGACGACGATGCAGCTGCACTCGTCGTCGGAGAAGTCGGGTTCAGCTCGAAGCCGAGTCCGGTGTAGAAGTCCGTCGAGACTGCGAGGTCGCGTGACGGGCAGGTTGATGAAGATCATCCGGTTCATGCGGGTGCCTCCCGGGGTCGGGGAACGCGCCCGGCCTGGTGCGACTCCCGGATGGCAGAACTCATCGCCGGCACCGGTTCGGCCGTGTACCTCGACAGTGTCGGCGCTGCCGAGTAGTTTCGGTGCATGACCCTGGCCACCTCAGTCGACGAGACGTTCCTGGACGATGGTCGAGCCGCTGCGCGGCGAGCTGACCGCGCACTGCTACCGGATGCTCGGCTCGGTGCACGACGCCGAGGACCTGGTGCAGGAGACCTACCTGCGCGCCTGGAAGGCCTACCACAACTTCGAGAACCGGTCGTCGGTGCGGACCTGGATGTATCAGATCGCCACCAACGCGTGCCTGAGCGCGCTTGGGCAGCAAGCACCGGCGGACCCTGCCGACCGGCGTGGGTCAGCCCAGCGGGCCGCCGAGCGGGGACGCTGGAGACCCGGCACGAGGTGGCCTGGCTGGAGCCGCTGCCGGACTCGGTGGTCTGGCAGCGAGCCGCCGAGGACCCGGGCGACGAGGTCGTGTCGAAGGAGAGCGTCCGGCTGGCCTTCGTGGCCGCGCTGCAGCACCTGACCCCGCCGCAGCGGGCCGTGCTGATCCTGCGCGACGTGCTGGCCTGGCAGGCCAGCGAGGTCGCCGAGGCGCTCGAGACTGTCCGTGGCGGCGGTGAACAGCAGCCTGCAGCGCGCCCGGGCCCATCTGGCCAAGCTCGATCCGGAGGCCGACCTGCCGGCCGGACGCGCTCGACGACCCGCGCACCAGGCAGCTGCTCGACGACTACGTCGCCGCGTTCGAGACCTACGACGTCGACCGGATCGTCGCGCTGCTCAAGAGCGACGCGGTCTGGGAGATGCCGCCGTTCACCGCCTGGTACCGGGCCGCGAGGCCATCCATCAGCTGATCTCGAACTACTGCCCGGCCGAGGGTCCGGGGATCAGCGGATGGTGCCGGTGACGCGCCAACGGGCAGCCGGCCTTCGCGCTCTACATGCGCGGCGTCGACGGTGTGTACCGGCCCTTCCAGATCAGGACTGGGGCGTCGCCGCCGAGCTCTGGTCGGTCACTTCGTGGAACGAGCTGGCCCGCAACGCCACCGCCGCCGAGGAGTGGAACCTCCTGCACCCGGGTGAGAGCCCGCGGACGGCGTATGTCTCCGATCGGCTGACCGGCTCGCCCAGCCCGGTCGTGGCCGTGTCCGACTACATGCGCGCCGTCCCCCTCCAGATCGCCCGCTGGGTGCCCGGCGACTACCGCGTGCTGGGTGCCGATCGGTTCGGCTTCGCCGACACCCGCCCCGCCGCCCGGCGGTTCTTCCACATCGATGCCCAGTCGGTCGTGGTCCAGGCGCTCCAGGCGCTCGCCGACGCCGGCGAGGTCGACCGCAGCCAGGTCGAGAAGGCCTTCGCGCAGTACCGCATCGACGACCCCACCGCTGTGTCCGACGTCAAGCAGGAGGGCGGGGACGCGTAGGCCCGGCCGGGGAGTTTCACCGGGTACCCGGTGAAACTCCTCCATACCCGCTAAAGGTTGAGCGGGGAAGCGTGAGTTCCAGCGGGGCAGGGCCAGGTCGGGGCGTGGATTTCGGGCCCGTTCAACGCCACAGCTCGCCGGCACGACGAACAATCCACTGTTCGTGCCGCCGTAGGTGAGGTTGGTGGGCGCTGTCCAGGAGCGTCGACCCATGGTGAACGAAGCTCATCACTCCCTCCGGAATCCTGCTTCGGCGGGACGCCATCCGGGTTGGGCTGGATGACAACGCCTTGGCGCGACTGGTCCGCGCGGGCGTCATCACCCGGATCCGGCAGGGCGCCTACGCGGCTTTCGGCGTCTGGGCTGCCTCGGACGACGTGGGCCGCCATCGTCTGCTCGCCGAGGCGGTCCTCATGCAGTACGACGACGACGTGGCGGTGTCTCATGACACAGCAGCTATCCGCCACGACGGACCCAACTACGGCCTGGATCTGTCGAAGGTGCACCTCACCCATCTCACGAGCCAGAGTGGTCGGCGCAACGTCGCCGGCATCGTTCACCACGAGGGGTCGATCCGAGTGCTCGACCTCACCGACTGGGGGAGCACTGGGCAACGTCGGCCGCGCGCACCGTTCTCGACGTGGCGATGCTGCACGGAGTCGAAGCTGGCATCGTCGTAGCCGATGACTTCACCCGGCGCGGACTGACGAGCAAGGACGACCTTCGGCAGATCTACGACTGCGTGAAGGACTGGCCGGAGAGCTCTCATCCTGCGGCTCGTCATCGAACGTTGCGATGGGAAGGCCGAGTCGGTTGGCGAGAGCCTGGGCAGGGAACTCTTCCGCAAGTATCGCGTGCCGATGCCGGTTCCCCAGTTCGAGGTCTTCCACCCGAGCGGGAGGCTTGCCGGACGGACCGACTGGGCCTGGCCGGAACGCAAGTTGCTGGGTGAGTTCGATGGCAAGGAGAAGTACTTGCGCCTGCGCAAGCCAGGGGAAACAGTCACGGAAGCGGTACTACGCGAGAAGCAGCGCGAGGACGTGCTCCGCGAACTGACGGGTTGGTCGTTCATCCGGCTCGTCTGGGCCGATCTCTTCAAGGGCGAGAAGACTGCCGCGAGAGTGCTCGCAGCCATGGCACGCGCCGCAGCATGACGCCTGCCCCGCAGGAACTCATGCTCCCCCGCTCAACCTTCAGCGGGGGAGGATGAGTTTCACCGGGTACCCGGTGAAACTCCTCAGGCCGAGGCGTCGCGCACGGCCCGGACCGGGCTGAGCGACGTCGTACGCCCGTTCTTGAGCAGGGAGCGGAAGCGGTTCCGGGAGTAAGTCGCGGGCTCGGTGCTGCGGATGAACTCGTGCACCAGCTTGGCGAAGCGCTGCGGGTGGTCCTTGTGCGGGAAGTGGCCGGCGTTGGGAATGACCTCGACCCGGGCCTTCGGGGCCAGGGCGGCGGCGTTGGAGGCGTGGCGCACCGGGATGACCCGGTCGTCACGGCCCCAGATGACCGCCATCGGCATCTCCTCGGTGAGGTAGGCGCGGTCGGCCATCGTGACGATCTGGCCGCGCCAGTCGACGACCGCACGCACCACGTGCCGGATGGCCGCGCGGGCGAAGGGGTCGCGGAACGAGTCGTAGATCTCGGCAACCTCGTCGAGGTCGCGGGTGGCCCTCAGCCCGGTGCGGGACAGGGCCTTCAGACCATGCCTTGCCGACGTGGCGTACGCCGGGGAGCGTGAGGAGCCCCATGACCTGGTGGAACCGGGCGCGGTCAGCATCCTGATCCCCGGGCTGACCTCGGCGCCGAGCCCGCCCGAGGCGACCAGGATCAGCCGCTCGGTCCGCTCGGGGAACTGGTAGGCGAACTGCATCGCCACGCCTCCCCCGAAGCTGTGGCCGACGACCGTGACCTTGTCGATCCCGAGGAGCGTGACCAGGTCGCGCATCCCGTTGGCGTAGCCACCGAGGCTGTAGTCGGCGCGCGGCTTGCCGACTGGCCGTGGCCGAGCAGGTCGGGGGCGATCACCGTGTAGCGGCGGGCCAGCGCGTCGATGACGGGCTCCCAGGTGGTGTGGTCGCAGCCGAGGCCGTGCAGGAGCAGCACCGCGGGTCCCGAGCCGACCTTGACGTAGGCCCGGCGGTGGCCGTGCAGGGTCACGTAGTGGACCTCGTGCTCGAGCGGATGCTGCACCACCATGTGTCCCCAGTACCCGCCGATGCCTCAGTGGTTCAAGATCCAACCACAGGCGGCTTCCGAACGGCAGACCGACACAACACGAAAACGTTACGAAACCCCTTGTTCCTAGCGGAATTCGGCGTGGACGGACGGTTGACGGGGCCCAGGGTCCCGTGCCTAGTCGCGGCGGGACTGGCGACCGAGAACCAGGGCGATCTCGAGCGTGAACGCGTCCCGCGGACTCCCAGGGGTGAGCCCGGGTGACCTCGGCGACCTGCTTCAGTCGGTAACGCACGGTGTTGGGGTGACAGAGAGGACTCGTGCGGTTCCTTCGATCGAGGTCCCGGTGCGAAGCCACGCCGTCAGGGTCTCCGCGAGCGCCCCGCGGGCCTGGACCAGAGGCAGGTAGATCTCCTCGACGAGGTGGCGCCGGGCGTGGCCGTCGCCGGCGAGGGCCCGCTCGGGCAACAGCTCCTCGCTGGGCACCGGTCGGGGGGCATCCGGCCAGCCGGAGGCCGCTCGGTGTCCGGAGACGGCGGCGCGGGCCGACAGCGCTGCGCTGCCGAGGTCGTCGGCGACCGGACCCACCACGACCGCGCCCTCCCCGAAGAGGCCGACCACGGCCGTGGCGGCGGCTCGGCTGTCCGCGACGCCGCCGAGGATGACCACGAGCCGCTCGCCCTGGACGGCGCACAGCGCGTCGAGGCCTGCGGTCTGGGCGACCCGGCGCACCTCGTCGAACAGGTCGGTGCCACCGCCCCGAGACGGCGACTCACCGAGCACGACCGCGACTCCGCCCCGCTCCGTCCAGCCGAGCGCGCTCGCCCGCGACAGCACCGTCTCGTCGGCCTCCGCACGGAGCACGGCGTCGACGACGAGCGCCTCCAGCCGGGCGTCCCACGCCCCGCGTGCCTCCGCCGCCCGCGCGTAGACCTCCGCGGTCGCAAAGGCGACCTCGCGCGCGTAGCGGGCGACGGCCGTGCGGATCTCCGGCACGTCGTCGGGCTCGAGCAGCGCGTCGACGTTGCTCTCCACGACCTCGATCGACAGCTCCACCAGGTCGACGGTCTGCTGCAGCGTGATCACACCTGCCAGAGCGCGGGGCGCCGCCCCGAAGACCGACGACGCGAGGGCCTGACCCTCGGCGCTCAGCGAGCCGGCACCGTCGCGGAACCAGTCGACGAAGGCGCGGACGCCGGCCTGCACGATCAGCCCGACCCAGGACCGGTCCTCGGCACTGAGCTCCTTGAACCACGGGAGGTCCGCGTCCATCCGGGCCATCGCCGCGGTGCTCAGTACGCCGGTCGACCGGCGCAGCGCGTCGGCCGCGCTGCGCGACCTCGCGGGCTTCTTCACCGGCTTCTTCACCGGCTTCTTCACCGGCGACTTTCCCGGCGACTTGACCGACGACTTGGGCACAGCGCCATCTTGACACGCATTTGTAGGAACCCTCCAAAGAACTGACCCCCAGGTTCGTCGGCGCCCGAGGCGAGACCGGGCCGAGCCTTGGGCAGAGTGGGGCACGTGTTGGTCATCGTCGCGCCCGGTCAGGGCGCCCGAGTCCCCCGGTTTCCTCGGCACCCTGGTTGGAGGACGACACGTTCCGGACCCGCTTCGAGTGGCTCTCGACCGTGGCCGGCGTCGACCTCATCCACTACGGCACCGAAGCGGACGCCGACCAGATCCGCGCGACCGAGATCGCGCAGCCGCTGCTGGTCGCGACGGGCCTCGTCGCGGCGCTCGGGATCTTCCCCCACCCCACGGACGCGTTCGGCAAGGTGGGCGCGGTCGCCGGGCACAGCGTCGGCAGAGCTGACCGCGGCCACCGGCGCCCGCGTCATCACCGCCGAGCAGGCGATGGTGCTGGTCCGCGAGCGCGGCAAGGCGATGGCCGGAGCGGCTGCGGCCGCCCCGACCGGAATGACCGCGGTCCTCGGTGGCGACCGGGACGAGGTCCTCGCCGCCATCGACAAGCACGGCCTGACCGCCGCCAACGACAACGGCCCCGGACAGATCGTGGCCGCCGGCACCATGGAGCAGCTCGCGGCGTTCGCCGAGGAGCCGCCCGAGAAGGCCCGGCTCATGCCGCTGAGCGTCGCGGGCGCCTTCCACACCGAGCACATGGCCCCGGCGGTGGGCCACTTGGCGTCCCTGGCCAAGTCGGTCTCGGTCCACGACCCCCGCACCCGGGTGATCTCCAACCGGGACGGCCGCGTGGTCCACAGCGGCGTCGACGTGCTCAAGCGGATGGTCGGCCAGATCGCCAGCCCGGTGCGCTGGGACCTGTGCATGGACACCATGCTCGACCTGGGCGTCACGGGCTTCCTGGAGATGCCGCCCGCCGGCACGTTGACGGGGATCGCCAAGCGCGCCATGAAGGGCGTCGAGACGTTCGCTCTCAAGACGCCCCGACCAGCTAGACGAGGCGCGGGCCTTCTGCGACAAGCACGGCGAGTTCTCCGAGATGGAAACGACCCCGACCTGGCGGATCGTGGTCGCCCCCAGCAAGGGGACCTTCCACATCGACGCCGAGGCCGCCGACGCCTCGGTCCTGACGGCGGGCGCCGCGATCGGCGACGTCGCCAGCTCACGCGAACGGTTCAGCGTGACGGCCGACCACGGCGGCCAGGTGGTCGAGTGGCTCGTCCATGACGGCGACCTCGTCTCACCCGGCCAACCCCTGGTCCGGCTCCACCCCGAAGGCGGCACGCACTGATGGTCACGCTGAACCCGTCCGACGGCGCGGCGCACGCCGCCATCCTCGGGGTCGGTGCCTACCGGCCGTCCCGGATTCATCCCCAACTCCGAGGTCATCGAGGCGATCGACTCCTCCGACGAGTGGATCCAGGCAGCGGTCCGGGATCACGCAG
Source organism: uncultured Acidobacteriota bacterium (assembly GCA_963782585.1). GTDB lineage: Bacteria > Acidobacteriota > Thermoanaerobaculia > UBA5066 > Gp7-AA6 > DAHUXD01. Next base: position 15,319 of record CAWAKL010000005.1, on the reverse strand, counting down.
CGTCGCTGGGCCGAACCCGACGAGACCCTGCCGAGATGTCCGTCGCGGCGTCGCACAGGCGCTCGCCGCGCCGGTGTCGACGCCGCAGATCGACGCCGTGGTGGTGGCGACCGTCGCCGCATCTGCAGACCCCCGCGCTCGCGACGGCCATCGCCCACCAGCTCGGCGCCGTCAACGCGGCGGCGTTCGACATCTCGGCCGGCTGTGCCGGATTCTGCCACGGCGTGGCGCTGGCGGCGGACATGGTCCGCGGCGGCAGCGCCGGCTACGTCCTGGTCATCGGCGCGGAGCGGCTCTCGGACCTCATCGACCCGACGGACCGGGCACCGCGTTCATCTTCGGCGACGGCGCCGGCGCCGTGGTGGTCGGCCCGAGCGACACCGACGGGCATCGGCCCGGTCGTGTGGGGCGCGGACGGCGAGCAGTACGGCGTGATCCGGCAGACCCGCGACTGGCCAAGTGCTTGCCTCGGACGACCCCGGGCCGCGGCCCCTGGCCATGTCCGGGCAGCAGGTGTTCCGCTGGGCGGCGTTCGCGATGGCCAAGACCGGTCAGCAGGCGCTGGACCGCGCCGGTATCACCGTCGACGAGCTCGACTGCTTCATCCCGCACCAGGCCAACATGCGGATCATCGACACGATGGTCCGCGCCATGAAGCTCCCCGCAACGTGCCGGTGGCACGCGACATCGCCGAGCAGGGCAACACCTCGGCGGCGTCCATCCCGCTGGCGATCGAGCGGACGCCCGCCGCGGGTTCAACATCGACACGCTCGCGGTCGGGCCAACAACCCCCACGCTGTCGCGGATCACGTTGACCCTCGACGGGGCGATGCACCCGATCGACCAGGTGACCAAGCAGCTGCACAAGCTGGTCAACGTGATCAAGATCCGCGACCTCGAGCCGACGGAGACCGTCGCGCGCGAACTCGCGCTGTTCAAGATCTCGGCCGACGGCGCCACCCGCGCCGAGGTCATGCAGATGGTCGAGATCTTCCGCGGCAGGATCATCGACGTCGCCAAGCGCTCCGTGATCGTCGAGGTCACGGGCTCCTGGGAGAAGATCGAGGCCTTCGAGCGCATGGTGCGCCCGTTCGGGCTGATCGAGATGGCGCGCACCGGCGAGATCGCCATCTCGAGGGGACGCGGCGAAACCTGAGCCCCGGTCGTAGTCTGTTCGGCGTGGGGGTCAGGCAGTTCATACCCGGCGGCGGCCTCGCCGTCGAAGCGACGGCGCTGCGCGCGCGCTGCGAGCGTGCCGTGCGGCGGGCGCGCAAGACCGGGCAGCCGGTGCTCGTGGGCTTCACGACGCGGGTCGGCGCCGACGTTCGACCCGAGGCGCGGTCGTGTTCGCCTCGCGCCAGGCGGGCGAGGACTGGTTCTGCTTCGAGCAGCCCGACCGGGACGGCTCCGCGCTGGCGGCGCTCGGCGCGGTCGCGCGGCTGACGGCCTCCGGGACGCAGCGCTTCAAGCGGGTCGCCGGCGCCTGGCGGGAGCTGACCGCCGGCGCCGTCGCGGACGCGCCCGACGGGCCGCCCGGCGCCGGCCTGGTCGCGCTCGGCGGGTTCGCCTTCGCGCCCGACGGCGGCCACGCGCCGCACTGGTCGGGCTTCGCGGCGGCGGACCTGGTCGTGCCCGAGGTCGCGCTCGCGCGCCGCGGCCGCGACGTGCGGCTCACGCTGGCCGCGCTGGCCGCGCCCGACGACGTGCCGGAGGAGCTCGCCGAGCGCCTCCGGCAGCGCGCCGCGCGCCTGAAGCTCACCCCGCTGCCGCTGCTCGACCCCGCGCCGGCCGGCCGCTTCCGGATCGACTCCGTCGCGCCGCCCGAGCACTACGAGGCCGCGGTCGCGCGCGCGGTCGAGAAGATCCGCGCCGGAGCGTTCGAGAAGATCGTGCTCGCGCGCGAGGTCACGGTCAACGCGCCCACCGCGCACGATGCCGCCGCGGTCTTCGGCGTGCTGCGCGCGGGCTTCGAGTCCTGCTACGTGTTCTGCGCGGGCCGCGGCGACGCCGCGTTCGTCGCCGCGTCGCCGGAGCTGCTGATCCGCCGCGACGGCCACCGCGCGCAGACCGTCGCGCTGGCCGGCTCGACGCGCCGCTCCGCCGATCCCGCCGTCGACGACCACCTGGGCGAGCAGCTGCTGCGCTCCGACAAGGACCGCGAGGAGCAGGCGATCGTCGTCCGGCGGATCGCCCGCGCGCTGCGCCCGCACGCGGTCTGGGTCGCGGCGCCCGACGAGCCGACGCTGATCAAGGTCGCGAACATCCAGCACCTGGCCACGCCGATCCGCGCCCAGCTCGCCCAACCGCTCGGCGCGGTCGAGCTCGCGGGCCTGCTGCACCCGACGCCCGCCGTCGGCGGCGAGCCGCACGCGCTCGCCGCGCCGCTGATCCCGGCGCTCGAGGGCATCGACCGCGGCTGGTACGCGGGCGCCGTCGGCTGGACGGACGCCAACGACGACGGCGAGTTCTGCGTCGCGCTGCGCTGCGCGCTGCTGCGCGAGGCGGAGGCGCGGCTCTACGCCGGCGTCGGCGTCGTCCGCGACTCGATCCCGCCGCGGAGCTCAACGAGACCGAGATCAAGCTCGGCGCGCTGCTCCCGATCCTCTCCGGCTAGAGGTTCATGTCGCGTCCGAGCCCGCCGAGCGAGCTCGTCCCGGGCGCGCCGCCCTTCTTGAGCTTGAGCTGGCCGGACTTCACGTAGCTAGCGTGGTGATCACGGCGACGAGTGACATCGGTCGACGAACAGGCCCGCGGCGCGCCACACGAACGCGACATGACGTCGCTAGCGCGCCCGGCGCCAGACCGTCACGACCTCGCGCACCGAGGCGGTGCGGTAGGAGATCCGCGAGTCCAGCGGGCGCAGCACGAGCTCGAAGCGCCCGCTCTCGAGCTGCTCGAGCTCGGTCACGAGCGCGTGGAAGCGGCGGCCGCGCTTGTCGATCTCGACGATGTCGCCGGGACCGATGCCCTTCGAGGTCGTGCGCCGCGTCGAGCGGCGCGGTCGGCGGCACCGCGAGCAGGGTCGTCTGAGGGTCCGCCATGCGCGCCAAAGCTACGTGGCGGCCCGGACGGACTCCCACACGCGGCGGTGCAGCGCGACGTTCTCCTCGCGGTTCGTGCGCACGCAGACGATCGTGGTCCGCTCGGCGGCCAGCGCCCGCTGCAGCGCCGCGCGGAACGTCTCGACGTCGGCGGCGCGCTCGTAGCCGACCCCGTAGAGCGCCGCGGCGTGCGCGAAGTCGAGCCCGTGCGGCGTCGCGATGTGCTCGACGAACGCCTCGCCCTGCGATGCGGCGGGCAGGAAGTGGAAGATCCCGCCGCCGTCGTTGTCGATCAGGACGATCACGAGCTTCAGGCCGAGCCGTGTCGCCGGCGAGCAGGCCGCCGACGTCGTGCGCGAGCGCGACGTCGCCGAGCAGCAGCACGGTCGGCCCGGCGCTGGCCGCGCTGACGCCGAACGCGGTCGAGACGGTCCCGTCGATCCCGTTCGCGCCGCGGTTGGAGAGCACCCGGAACGGCGTCTCGCGCACCGGGAAGAACGTCTCGACGTCGCGCACGGGCATCGAGGAGGCGACGACGAGCGTCGCCTCGGGCGGCAGCAGCGTGCCGAGCTCGGCGGCCACGCGCGGCTCGTTCAGGCCCGCCGGGCCGACGGTCTGCGGCGATCGCCCGCGCCGCCGCGCGGTCGGCGGCGTGCCAGGCGTCGAGCCAGCTCGTGTCCTTGCGCTTGCGCGGCAGCTTCTTGGCCAGCGCGTCGAGCGTCGTGCGCGGGTCGGCGCCGACGATCGTCCCGACCGCGCCCGCCGGGTCCTGCCAGGCGCTCTCCGGGTCGAAGCTCATCTGCAGCGCGTCGAGCCCCGCCAGCCACGTGCGCAGCGGCTTGGAGGTCGGCAGGTCGCCGACGCGCAGCACGAGGTCCGGGACGTGCGGCCACGCCTCGTCGCGCAGCAGCGCGTCGTAGTGGGCGATCGCCGCCGGGCCGCGGCGCGCGCCGGACAGCGGCTCGGCCAGCAGCGGGAAGCCGGCGCGCTCGGCGAAGGCGGCGAGCGCGGCCGGCAGCCGCGGGTCGCGCTCGGCCCGGCCCGCGACGAGGATCGCGTTCGGGCGCGCCTTGAGCTCGTCCTCGAGCCCCTCCAGCAGCCGCGGGGCGGCCTCGCGCAGCGTGCGCGGCCGCGTCACCCACGGGCGGCCGCCGTCGCGGCCCGGGGACGAGCTCGGCGTCCGGCAGCTCGCCGTCGGGGACGAGCGGCTCGCGGAAGCGAGAAGTTCAGGTGCACCGGCCCGGGGCGGCCGTCGAGCGCCGTCCAGAACGCGCGGCAGGCGAGCTGGCGCAGCCACTTCACGCGCGCGCGGGCTGACGCCGGGTGGTCGTCGACCTCGAAGTACCACTTGGCGGCGCTGCCGTAGAGCTTGACCTGGTCGATCGTCTGCCCGGCGCCGACGTCGCGCAGCTCCGGCGGGCGGTCGGCGGTCAGCACGAGCATCGGCACGCGCGCCTCGTGGGCCTCGATCACCGCGGGCGCGTAGTTGGCGGCGGCGGTGCCCGAGGTGCAGGCCAGCGCGGCCGGGAAGCCGGTCGTCTTGGCCAGGCCGAGCGCGAAGAACGCCGCGCAGCGCTCGTCGAGATGGGAGGTCGCGCGCAGGCGCGGCGTCGCGCGCCAGCGTCAGCACGAGCGGCGTCGAGCGCGAGCCGGGGGAGGTGCAGGCGTCGCGCAGGCCGCAGCGGACGAGCTCGTCCACGAAGGCGCGCAGGCCGAGATAGGTATCGGTTCCAGGCATGATGGGTGGCGATGGACCCGGTGCTCGTCCTCCTGCACGGCTTCACGCAGACCCGCCAGAGCTGGCGGCGGACGGCCCAGGCGCTGGCGCCACGCTATCGCGCGCTCGTCCCGGACCTGCCCGGCCACGGCCAGGCGGAGCACCGGACGCCGAGCTTCGACGCCTGCGCGGCGTACGTCCGCGCGCTCGCCCCGGCGCGCACCTTCGCGCTCGCCGGCTACTCGATGGGCGGCCGGATCGCGCTCCACAGCGCGTTCACGCTCGGCCCGTCGATCGTCACGCGGCTCGTGCTCGTGGGCGCGAGCCCGGGGATCGCCGACCCGGCCGAGCGCGCGGCGCGGCGCGCGCCGACGACGCGCTCGCCGACCGCATCGAGACGCTCGACATCGAGGCCTTCGCGCGCGAATGGGGCTCGCAGCCGCTGTTCGCGGATCAGCCGCCGCGCGTGGCCGCGGGCGCGCACGCCGACCGGCTGCGCAACACGCCCGCCGGGCTCGCCGCGGCGCTGCGCGGCCTGGGCACCGGGCGTGATGGAGCCGCTCTGGGACCGCCTGCCGGCGCTGGCGATCCCGGTCACGCTGATCGTCGGCGAGCGCGACGAGAAGTTCCGCGCGCTCGCGGCCGCGATGCTCGAGCGCCTACCGAACGCGACCCTGGCGGTGATCCCCGGCGCCGGTCACGCCGCGCAACTCGAGGACCCGGCGGCCGTCGCGGCGGCCATTTAGGTCGGATGATCGGGGTGGGGCGGAGGGGATGTCCCGCCTCAATCGGGGTGGGGCGGAGGGGATGTCCCGCTTCTCACCATTCCCTCTCTCGTCGGCCTCGGCGTAGTCGTCGCCGTCGAAGTCGTCCTCCAGCAGGTCGTCGAACCCGGCGCCGTCGCGCATGATCGGTTCGGTGGTGTGCATGGTCGCCGTGCTCGGCGTGCTCGATGAGGTCCGCCTCCGCGAGGTCGAACCCCTCGCTCTCGCCTTCGCCGGCTTCGATGAGTGGAGCGAGCGCGGGATCGACCTTGTCGTCCGGCGTCTCAGGCCATTCCGGTGCCATGCGCGAAATCTACGTCATGCCAAACCCGGAACGGAAGGCACGGCGATCGATCCGCCGCGCGGCTCCGGCGCTCCGGTGGGCTCGGCGAAGTTCGCGAGCGTGGCCAGCCCGCACGGCGCGGCTGATGCGCAGGGCGGCGGCGGTGTGGACGCGCGGCGGCGATCCCGAGCGGGCCGTCGAAGGTCGACGCCAGGTAGACGCTCGAGCCCGCCTTGCGCGCGGCGCGCGCGTCCTCGAGCACGGCGGAGATGCCGCCGCGCGAGATCTTCAGGCAGACGAGCTCGGCGGCGCCGGAGCCGGGCGCGTGCGTCTCGTCCATCGCGATCCGCACCGGGGACTCGGCCGCGACGGCGCGCAGCTCCTCGACGCCGTGGATCGGCTCCTCGCACAGCTCGAGCCCGACCGGGGCGAGCGCGCGCAGGTTGGCCAGCGCCTCCTCGGGCGTCTGCCAGGCGCCGTTGGCGTCGACGCGGATCAGCACGTCCGGGCCGACCGCGGCCCGCACGGCGGCCAGCCGGCCGGCGTCGTCGCCGATCCCGACCTTGACCTTCACGCAGCGGAAGCCCTCCCGCACGGCCGTCGCGGCCGCCTCCGCCGCGCCGGCGCGGTCGTCGGCGCCGATCGTGGCGTTGACCGCGACCTCGTCGGCCGCGAGCGGGTGGATCAGCTTCGCCAGCGGCGTGTTCGTGCGCCGCGAGGCGTGGTCCCAGAGCGCGAGGTCGATCGCCGCCAGCGCCTGCGGGAGGTCGCGCTCGGCGCGGCAGGCGGCGAGCACGTCGGCGGTCGGCTCGATCCTCGGCCAGCACCGCGGCGTAGGCGTCCAGCGCGGAGCGCACGGCGTCGATCGACACGCCGTCGAACGGCTCCAGCGGCGCGGCCTCGCCCTCGCCGTAGAGGCCGTCGGGCAGGTCGAGCCGGACGCGCACGCGTCTCGCGGTCGTCGATCTCGCCCCAGGACGTCCGCAGCGGCGCGCGCAGCGCGTACCGGACGGTCCCGAGCGAGAGCTTGACCATCAGCGCGAGAGCAGCAGTCCGGCGCTGAGGAGGAGGCAGAAGGCGAGCTGCAGCATGCCCGTGCGGGCGAGCGCGCCGTTGAGGCTCGGGCCGTCGACGCGGTTGCGGACGATCCGCACGATCGGCGCCGCGATCGGCAGCGCCAGCCACGGCAGCAGCAGCCACGGCGTCAGGTGCTCGCCGCCGAAGGCCCAGGCCAGCGGCGCGGTCGCGAACGCCAGGTAGATCAGCAGCGCGTAGCCGATCCGCGCCTTCGGTCTCCCGAGCCGGACCGCGAGCGTCTTCTTGCCCGCCCGGCGGTCGGTCTCGAGGTCGCGCACGTTGTTGACCATCAGGATCGCGGTCGCCAGCAGGCCGACCGGCACCGCCAGCACGAACGACTCCCAGTTGAGCTCTTCCATCTGCGCGAAGAACGTGCCGGTCACGGCGACGACGCCGAAGAAGAGGAAGACGAACACCTCGCCGAGACCCTCGTACCCGTACGGCCGCGGGCCGCCGGTGTAGAGCACGCCGGCGAGGATCGAGGCGATGCCGACCAGCAGCAGCTGCCAGCCGGCGGTGACGATCAGGTAGACGCCGACGAGCACGGCCAGGCCGAAGGCGACGTAGGTCGCGATCAGGACCTGCTTGGGCGGGACGAGCCCGCCGGCGGTCACGCGCACCGGGCCGAGGCGGTCCTCGGTGTCCGCGCCGCGGCGCGCGTCGCTGTAGTCGTTGGAGAGGTTCGTGCCGATCTGGATCAGCAGCGCGCCGAGCAGCGTCGCGACGAACGTCAGCGGCTGGAAGGTCCCGAGCGTCGCCGCGTAGGCCGTGCCGACGAGCACCGGCGCGGCCGCCGCCGGCAACGTGCGCGGGCGGGCGGCCATCAGCCAGATGTGGAGCGGACTCAAGGTCGCTTCGGGAACTGCGCGAAGTCGGGCGTGCGCTTGGCCTTGTAGGCCTCGCGGCCCTCCTTCGCCTCGTCGCTGGCGTAGAACAGGAGGTTCGCGTCGTGCGCGAGCTGCTGGATGCCGCCCATGCCGTCCTCGTCGGCGTGGAAGCTGGCCTTGATCAGGCGCAGGGCGAAGGGGGAGAGCGCGAGCATCTCGTGGCACCACTGCGACGGTCTCGGTCTCGAGCTGCTCGAGCGGGACGACGGTGTTCACGAGCCCCATCTCGAGCGCCTGCTGCGCGTCGTACTGGCGGCACAGCATCCAGAACTCCTTGGCCTTCTTGGGGCCGACGAGCCGGCGAGAGCAGCGCTGCGCCGTAGCCGCCGTCGAACGAGCCGACCTTCGGGCCGGTCTGGCCGAAGCGCGCGTTGTCGGCGGCGATCGTGAGGTCGCAGACGAGGTGCAGGACGTGGCCGCCGCCGATCGCGTAGCCCGCGACCATCGCGACCACCGGCTTCGGCAGCCGGCGGATCTGGACGTGCAGGTCGGTCACGTGGAAGCGCCCGACGGCGGCGCCGCCCGGCACGTAGCCGGTGTCGCCGCGGACGCGCTGGTCGCCGCCGGAGCAGAAGGCCTTGTCGCCCTCGCCGGTGAGGATGATCACGCCGACCGTCGTGTCCTCGCGCGCCTTCTCCAGCGCGTCGGAGACCTCGATCAGCGTCTCCGGCCGGAACGCGTTGCGCACCTCCGGGCGGTTGATCGTGATCTTCGCGATGCCGTCGCCGGACAGCTCGTAGCGGATGTCCTCGTAATCGGCCGCGGAAGTCCAGTTCACGGCGCTGAGCCTAGCCGGTCTCCGGTCGCGCGATGCTCGAGCCGCATCGGACGATCGCGATGCAGTGGCTTCAGCGAGCCGCGGGGATGCGCCCCGACACGATCGCCGTCGAGCGCGGAAGACGGTGCGTTGACGTACGCGGAGCTGCTCGGCGCGCGCGCGCGTCGGCGGTCGCGTCTGCGCGGGGCGCGAGCGGGTCGCGATCGCGCTGCCGCCGGGCCTCGACTTCGCCGTCGCCCTGCACGCCTGCCTGCTCGCGGGCGCCGCCGCCGTCCCGGTCGACCTGCGCGAGCCGAGCCGCGTCTCGCCGGCGCGACGATCGTGATCGACGCCCCGCTGCGCCGCGTCGGGCGCGCCGCTCGCCGCCCGCCGCCGCACGCCGACCTCTCCGCGCCCGCCCTCGTCGTCCACACCTCCGGCACCACGGGCACGCCGCGGCCGGTCGAGCTCACGCTCGGCCAGATCCTCCGCAACGCGCTCGGCGTCGCCGCCGCGCTCGGCCACGATCCCGCGGAGCGCTGGCTCTGCCCGCTGCCGCTGAGCCACGTCGGCGGCCTGATGGTGCTGCTGCGCTCGGTGATCTACGGCACGACCGCGGTCCTCGGGTCCGGCGACGCGCGACGGACGTCACGATCGCCTCGCTCGTCCCGACCCAGCTCGGGCGGCTGATCGACCGCCCGCCGCCGCCGTCGCTGCGCGTCGTGATGCTCGGCGGCGCGCCCGCCGACCCGACGCTGCTCGTCCGCGCCCGCGACGCCGGCTGGCCGGTCGCGCCGACCTACGGGCTCACGCAGGCCTGCTCGGCGGTCACGGTCGCGCAGCCGGGCGACACCGAGACCTCCGGCCACCCGCTCCCCGGGCTGCACCGTGGCGATCGCGGCCGACGGCGAGATCGTCGTCGACGGCGACCTGCACGACCGGCGACCTCGGGCGGATCGACGAGCGCGGCCGCCTGATCGTCCTCGGCCGCAAGGTCGACACGATCGTCTCCGGCGGCGAGAACGTGATGCCGACCGAGGTCGAGGCCGCCCTGCTCGCCCATCCCGCCGTCGCCGAGGCGGGCGTCTTCGGCCGCCCGGACCCCGAGTGGGGCGAGGCCGTCACCGCGCACGTCGTGCTCCGAGACGACGCCGACCCCGCGCAACTGCGCGAGTTCGCCGCCCAGCGCCTCGCCCGCTTCAAGGTCCCGAAGACGATCGAGCCCGTCGCACTCGCTGCCCCGCAACGCGTCGGGCAAGCTCCTGCGCCGCGAGCTGCGTTAGCTAGATTGGACGTGGCCGTCGCAACTGGCGCTTAGGTGGAGCACCACCGGGGAGCGACGAGCGTCGTACGGTCGCGCGCCTGGGCACCTTAACGCGATCCAACGAGGAGCCACGTGTCCGCTACTGACACCGCCCTGACCATCCCCGAGGACCTCAAGCCCGGCGACGGCCGCTTCGGCTGCGGCCCGTCGAAGGTCCGTCCCGCGCAGCTGGCGCGCCTCGCCGAGGGCGACGGCGCCGCGCTGATGGGCACCTCGCACCGGCAGAAGCCGGTCAAGGCGCTCGTCGGCCGCGTCCGCGACGGGCCTGCGCGAGCTGTTCTCGCTGCCCGAGGGCTACGAGGTCGTGCTCGGCAACGGCGGCACCACCGCGTTCTGGGACGCCGCGACGTTCGGCCTCGTGCGCGAGCGCGCGCTGCACCTGACCTACGGCGAGTTCTCGTCGAAGTTCGCCAAGGCGACCAACGACGCGCCGTTCCTGCAGGACTCGATCGTCGTCAAGGCCGACCCGGGCGACGCGCCCGCGCCGACCTCCGACCCGTCGGCCGACGTCGTCGCCTGGGCGCACAACGAGACCTCGACCGGCGTGATGGTCGCCGCGTCGAGCGCGTCGGCGACGGCGCTGGTCCTGATCGACGCCACCTCGGGCGCCGGCGGCCTGCCGGTCGACGCGACGGACGCCGACGTCTACTACTTCGCGCCGCAGAAGTGCTTCGCCTCCGACGGCGGGCTGTGGCTCGCGCTGATGAGCCCGGCGGCGCAGGAGCGGGTCGGCGAGATCGCGGCGAGCGGCCGCTGGATCCCGGAGTTCCTCTCGCTCTCGACCGCGCTGGACAACTCGCTCAAGGACCAGACCTACAACACGCCGGCGATCGCGACGCTGGTGCTGCTCGCCGACCAGATCGACTGGATGCTCGGCATCGGCGGCCTGGACGGCTGCGTCGAGCGCACGACCGCCTCCTCGACGCACCTGTACGCGTGGGCGGAGGCGTCGGAGTACGCGACGCCGTTCGTCGCCGACCCGGCCAAGCGCTCGCTCGTCGTCGGCACCGTCGACTTCGACGACGAGGTCGACGCCGCCGCGGTGGCCAAGACGCTGCGCGCGAACGGGATCGTCGACGTCGAGCCGTACCGCAAGCTCGGCCGCAACCAGCTGCGGGTCGCCATGTTCCCGGCCGTCGAGCCGGAGGACGTCAAGGCGCTCACGGCCTGCATCGACTACGTGCGTCGAGAACCGCTGCGCATGACGCTCGAATCCCGGGACCGCTGGACACGCGCCGCCGAGGGCTGGGAGGCGCGGGCCGACAAGCTCGCCCGCGACACGATGCCCGTCGCGGCCGCGCATGGTCGAGCTGATCGCGCCCCAGCCCGGCCACGACGATCCTCGACCTCGCCGCGGGCCTCGGCGACACCGGCTTCCTCGCCGCCGAGCTGATCCAGCCCACGGGACGCTGATCACGAGCGACTTCGTGCCCGAGATGCTCGACCGCCGCGCAGAGGCGGGCCGAGCGCAAGGGCATCAAGAACGTCCGCTTCAAGCAGATCGACCTCAACGTCCCGATCGACCTGCCCGCGGCGACGCATCGACGGGATCCTCTGCCGCTGGGGCTTCATGCTGCTCGAGGACCCGGAGTCGGCGCTGCAGAACGCGCGACGGCTGCTCAAGCAGGACGGCACGCTGGCGCTCGCGGCCTGGACCGGCCCCGACGACAACCTCTGGAGCGCCGCCCCGATGCGGATCCTCCGACGAGCGCGGGCTCGTCGAGAAGCCGCCGCCCGGCACGCCCGGCCAGTTCGCGTGGGCGGACCCGAACCTGATCATCGAGACGATGGAGATCGGCCGGGTTCGTCGAGCCCGAGGTCGAGGCCGTCGACTTCGACCTCCACTACGACGACGTCGACGACTGGTGGGTCGCGCAGACGCAGATGAGCACCGCCACCGGCGACGCCGACAAGCGGATGGACTTCGCCACCCGCAGCGACGTGCTGGCCGAGCTCGAACAGGCCGCGAGCCGCTTCACGCAGCCCGACGACAGCCTGGTCATCCCCGCCCGCACGTGGGTGGCGACGGCGACCGCCTAAGATCGCGCCCCATGTATTACGACGACGACGCGGATCTGGACCTGCTCAAGGGCAAGACCGTGGCCATCCTGGGATACGGCTCCCAGGGCCACGCCCACGCCCGGAACCTCAAGGATTCCGGCGTAGACGTCGTCGTAGGCCTCCGCGACGGCTCGAAGTCGGTCGAGCACGCCAAGGCCGCCGGCCTCGAGGTCACCGACATCGCCGACGCCGCCAGCCGCGGCGACATCGTGATGGTCCTGCTCCCCGACGAGAAGCACCACGACGTCTACGAGGAGTCGATCAAGGACGGGATCGCCCCCGGCAACCTGCTGATGTTCGGCCACGGGTTCTCCGTCCACTACAAGGAAGTGGAGGCCCCGCCGGAGGTCGACGTCGCGCTCGTCGCCCCCAAGGGCCCGGGCCACCTCGTCCGCCGCCAGTACCTCGAGGGCTCCGGCGTCCCGGCGCTGATCGCGATCGACTCCGACGCGACCGGCAACGCCAAGGACCTCGCGCTGGCCTACGCCAAGGGCATCGGCGGCACGCGCGGCGGCGTGATCGAGACGACGTTCAAGGACGAGACCGAGACCGACCTCTTCGGCGAGCAGGCCGTGCTCTGCGGCGGCGTCTCCGAGCTCGTCACCGCGGGCTACGAGACGCTCGTGGACGCGGGCTACGACCCCAAGATGGCGTACTTCGAGTGCCTCCACGAGCTCAAGCTGATCGTGGACCTGATGTACGAGAAGGGCATCACGGGCATGCGCCACTCGATCTCCAACACGGCGGAGTACGGCGACCTCACGCGCGGCAAGCGGATCATCACCGACGAGACGCGCGCCGCCATGAAGAAGGTGCTGGGGGAGATCCAGGACGGCACGTTCGCGCGCGAGTGGATCGCCGAGAACCGCGCCGGCCAGGAGAACTTCCAGCGCATGCGCGCCGAGGGCCAGGCCAACGCGATCGAGACCGAGGGCAAGCAGCTGCGCTCGATGATGGACTGGATCGACACGGAGTTCGAAGAGGGTTAGATGAGCACGCTGACCGAGCAGTACCGCGTCCTCGTCGCGGAGAAGATCGCCGAGACCGGCGTGGACATGCTGCGCGAGAACTTCGACGTCGACGTCGGCACCGACTGGAGCCGCGACGACCTGCTGGAGCGCATCGGCAGCTACCACGGCATCCTGATCCGCTCGGCGACCAAGCTCGACGCCGAGGTGATCGACCGCGCCGACAACCTGCGCGTCGTCGGCCGGGCCGGCGTGGGCGTCGACAACGTCGACGTCGCGGCCGCGTCCAAGCGCGGGATCATCGTCGCCAACGCGCCGGAGGCCAACACGGTCGCCGCCGCCGAGCACACGGTCGCGCTGATGCTCGCGCTCGCCCGCAACATCCCGCAGGCGCACGCGTCCCTGATCAGCGGCAAGTGGGAGCGCTCGAAGTTCGGCGGCACCGAGGTCGAGGGCAAGACGCTCGGCGTCCTGGGCTTCGGCCGCATCGGCCAGCTCGTCGCGATCCGCGCCCGCGCCTTCGGCATGCGCGTCATCGGCTACGACCCGTTCGTCTCCGACGAGCGCTTCCGCGAGCTCGGCGCCGAGCGCGCCGAGACGCCCGACGACGTCCTCGCCGCCGGCGACTTCATCACGCTGCACCTGCCGAAGACCCCGGAGACCCAGGGCTTCATCAACAGCGAGACGCTGGCCAAGTGCAAGGACGGCGTGCGCATCATCAACGTCGCCCGCGGGCCGCTCGTCGTCGACGAGGACCTCAAGGCGGCGCTCGACTCCGGCAAGGTCGCCGGCGCCGCGCTCGACGTCTTCGCGCAGGAGCCGATCACCGACCACCCGCTGTTCGGCTATCCCAACGTCGTCGTCACGCCGCACCTCGGCGCGTCCACGGCCGAGGCCCAGGACCGCGCCGGCGTGCAGACCGCCGAGCAGGTCGTGGCCGCCCTCACCGGCGGCGTCGTCTCGACCGCGGTCAACATCCCCGCGATCAGCGCGGAGGACAGCGAGGTGCTGGGGCCGTTCGTCCCGCTCGCGCTGCGGCTGGGCCGGATCGGCGGCGCGCTGGCCGACGGCGTCGAGCGCGTCGAGGTCGAGCACATGGGGCGGATCGCCGAGCGCGACACCCGCTTCCTGACGCTCTCGATCCTGATGGGCCTGTTCGCCGGGCGCACCGAGGAAGAGGTCAACCTCGTCAACGCTCCGACGCTGGCCGAGGAGCGCGGCATCTCGCGTCTCCGAGCGCCGCGAGACCCACTCGCGCGACTACGCGGACCTGATCCGCGTGACGCTGATCAAGGGCGACGAGCAGGTCCGTGTCGTCGGCACGACGCTCGGGCAGCTGCATCGCCCGCACCTGCTGGAGGCCTGGGGCCAGCGCTTCAACCTGCAGATCGACGATCCGCACCTGACGCTGTTCCGCTACAGCGACGTCCCGGGCATGGTCGGGCGCGTCGGCTCCTCGCTCGGCGAGCACGGGATCAACATCTCCGCCGCCGCCGTCGGGCGCCAGGACGAGGCCCGCACGGACCTCGCGGTGATGGCGGTCACGACCGACGTCCGCGTGCCGGACGAGGTCGTCAAGCAGATCGCCGGCTCTGACGGCTTCGTCAGCGGCCGCTCGATCAGCCTCTAGCCGTTAGGCGATAGGGACCGCCGGCTCGCGAGCCGGCGGTCTCGGCCTGCAGGTCCGGCCCCAGCCGGAGGCTCGCGCGAGCTGCGACGCCTCGGTCGCGAACGCCCGGATCGTGCGCGACGCCGCCAGCAGCTCGTCCCACGGCGCGTCGAGGCCGCCGCGCAGGGTCGTGGACGCGCTGAACGCGAGGTTGGCGGTCGTGCCCGAGAGCCGCAGCATCCGCTCGCGGCACGCGCCGGGCGGCGCGGTCGAGCCGGCGAGGTTGGACAGCATCCGCCCGTTCGCGGTGCCGATCCCGTCGGCCCACGCCAGCGCCGGCGTCGCGCACCGGCGGTAGTCGCGGTTGCGCGCCGTCTCCGCCAGGTGCGCGGCCCGCGTCTCGCACAGCTTCAGGTCGCCCACGACCCGGCGCGTCTGCTCGATCGTCACCTCCCGCAGCTTGGCCAGCGACTCACGATCGGCGTGGTTCCAGCCGGCGTCGGGCGCGGTGGTCGCGACCGGCGGCTGGCGGGCGCTCGACCAGCTCCGCGGCGGCTCCGGCCCGGGCCGCAGCAGGGCGACCAGGCCGAGCAAGGGCACGGCGACCAGCAAGCCCAGCACCCACGCGACCCGCACACTGCTCCCATCCTTGGGATCTCAACCGGTGGCCGATGCTAGGTGGCCCGCGGCGAGCGGGCAACGCCCCGAAGGGTCAGGCCGAGCGCGGTGCCGAGGAGCGCGGCGTGGCCGCCGAGGAGTCGGCGGAGAGGTCAGCGACGAACGGTGCCGGGCAGCCGACGACGCGCTTGAGTGCGGCGACGACCGTCTGGT
>CAWAKL010000004.1:0-111950 GCA_963782585.1 uncultured Acidobacteriota bacterium | reverse complement strand
GGCCGGAACTCGACGTCGTACGCGAGCGTGTCGGAGTCCGGATCCGTCGCCTTCCACTGCACCGTCCGGTAGCCCTTGCGGTACAGCCTGCGCGGCGAGCTCTCGGACTTGGTCTCGTCGAGGCTCGTGAAGATGCCCTTCTCGTCGGGTGCGGAGCTCTCGTACACGTTCGATCCGCCGGAACCCGACCGCGCCAGGATCTCGGCGGGCTCGAGCGCCACGACGTTGTCGATGACGGGCGCCGCGTTGCGGTTGCGATACGCCGCCTCGGTCCGGCGGATCTTCGGCAGGGCGTTTCCATCCGTTTCGACGCGGAGCTTCCACTGCAGGAAGCGCGCGTCGGGGGCCGCGATCGGCAGGGACCGCGCGTTCGCCTCCCAGTTCGACCAGGCGCTCCAGGTGGCATCGGGCGTCGCCGCGTCTCCGGATCGGAACGAGAACTCCACCCGGGAACCGGAGGGAGCCTCGCCGTCCCAGCGAAAGGCGCCGAAGCGGCTCGTCCGGCCCGTGTCCTTCACCGGCGAGACGTACTCGCCCGCGAAACCGCCCGAGCGCCGCCGGTAGAGGGCGGTCGCCGCGTTCAGGCCCACGTCCTGTCCGGCGACGAAGGTGACCTGCCGTTCGTCGAAGGTCCGGAGCAGCGCCGCGCCGTCGGGGACGAGCGCGTAGAGCTTTCCCTTCGGCCCCGTCGCCGCCACGACGCCGGCGCCGCTCTCGTCGCGCGCGAGGTCGAAGACGACCTCTTCGGGAGCGCTCCAGGCGACCCGGGCCGGCTCGCCCTCCTCGAAGATGAGGACCTCCGCGGAATACCCGCCGCGCGAACCGCCGCGCGACGGCGCGAGCCGCGGCGTCGAGACGGAGACCGTCACCTCGGGCTTCGAGCGATCCTCCTCGTCCTCGATTCCGGTGCGCGCGGGCTTCGAGGGCGCCGAGGAGGCCACGGGCACCGAGATCGGCTCGCTCCCCGAAGACGACACGTCCGCCGCTCCCGCGGCCACCCAGACCCGCCCGCTCGCGTCGCCCGCGATCGCCGTGATCTCGGGCTTGGAGGAGTCGTACAGCGTCGCCACGCGGCCGGTCTTGTCGATGCGAAGCACGAGACCCGAGCCGGAGGTGCCTGCCCAGACGCGGCCCGAGGCATCGACGTAGAGCGCGCGGACGTGGCCGTCCGACGTCGTGTGCACGGGCTGGCCCTGACCGCCTTTCCCGACGCGATGGATCTCGCCGGGAAGACCGGTCGCGACGTAGAGATCCGGGCCGGCGAACGCGAGGGCCCAGACATACTGCGCCTTCGTGTCGTAGTAGAGGTTCGCCTTCCCGTTCTGCAGGCGATAGACCTTGCCGCCCGGCGAGCCGCCCGCGTAGACCATCCCGTCGGGACCGAACGCGACGGCCGTGACTTCCTGTTCGGGAAGCGTCGCCCAGGTGTCGACCGATCCTTCCGCCGTGACGCGCAGGACCTTGCCCGAGTCGCCCGTTCCGACGAAGAGCTCGCCGTTCTTGCCCGGCGCCGCGACGAAGAGAACCGCCTCGGAGACTCCTTCGACCTTCGCGAGCGCGCGCCCGGCGACGAGCGCGCCGTCGGCGGCGACGGAGACGCCGCGGGCCTCGCCCTGGGAAAACTCCGCGGCGGTGTCGGTCACCCAGATCTTGACCGCCGCGGCCGACAAAGGCGCCGGAGCCCAGACGGCCGAGATCCCCGCGATGCACACGCCGATCGCGAGCGCGAGGTGGGGGCGTCCCGCCCGGGTCACCAGAGCCTCGGGAGCACTTCGAGATGAAGACGGGCCGAGCCCGTCAGCGGAACCGGCTGCTCGATCGACTCGGCCTGGAGCCGGAGGTAGCCGAGGTCGGGCGCGCCGTCGCCGGGGCCCCGGTCGCGAAGCAGCGCGGCGCGGGTGGGCGGCAGCGCGGCCAGCGGCTCGCCGTTGACGACGGCGCCCGGGGCCGAGCGGTAGGCCAGCAGGTTGAGCGTGTTCGGGGGCCGCATCCGCGAGAGGAAGTCGAGGACCTGGTCGAGCGAGTGCGGGTCCGCCGGATAGAGCGACAGGTCGTAGGCCGTCGCGGCGTTGCCGTCGCCGACGAAGACGGTCAGCGGCCCGGGCGGGGCGTCCTCGGGAACGCGCGCCGTCATGACGACCCGGCGCGGCCCGCCGCGGAAGTCCTCGAGGTCGATCCAGATCGGGACGGAGTCTCCGGGACGCACCCGTTCCTTCTGGGCTTCGACGTGCACGATGCGCGCGCTCTGCAGCCGGTCCGAGTGCACGATCTCGATTTCGACGCCCTTGACCGAGAGATCGTGAAATTCGTTGGCCATGAGGTAGTTCGTGAGGAGGGCGAGCGAGCCCACGGCCTCCTCGCGCGCCGTCAGGCCGGTGAAGACCGAATCCCAGCGGACCTGCCGTCGTCGGTCTCGATCGCCGACTTCCAGACGATCGTCCGCTCCCCGGCGCGCTTCTCGAGCGTCGTCAGAACGCTGTCGGTCGCGAGCGCCAGCAGGATCGGCGTCAGCATCGCGTTGTGGACCACCTCGAACTGGAACGTCTGCGTCGGCACGTCCTCCGACGTCATCTTGATCGTCACCGGAACCATCGTGGGAGGCTTGCCGAAGCTGCCGAGGATTCCCGTCGAGCGGTCCTGCGAGACCGAGCCCAGCCGGGCTCCGGTCGACGAGAACTTGAACGAGCGGTAGAGCGACGGGAGCACGGTCAGGACCTCGGCGCGCGCCATGGGCATGTCGACCGGCCCCATGGAAAGGAACGGGTGGCCGAAGGCGAGGATCGAGTTGCCGTCGACCCACGTCACGGTGCCCGTGGCCGACAGAACCATGTCTCCCGAAAGGAGAACCGCGGCCACGGCCGAGCCGGGCTCCAGCCGCTCCAGCTCGGGGGCGCCGCTCGACTCGCTCCGTGAGTCCGAAGCGCTCGCGGCCGCCGGCGCGGACGCTCCGGACGGCGCGGAGAGCCAGCCCGCGGCTCCGGCCATGCGGTCGAAGAGCCCGCCGGGCGCGAGGCTTCCGGAGAACGAAACCGGCAGCGGCAGAACCGCGAGCCCCGCGGCCGGGGAATCGCTCTTCAGGGGAGCGAGCAGCTCATCGAGGACGGTGCCGAAGGCGCGGTCGCGAAACCCGGCCATGAACTGGGAGGCGCGAGTCGCCGCCGCCCCGCCGATCGGCACCGGAGGCGACGGCGGCGCCTTGCGGATGTCGAGCATGCTCTGGATCGGAGTGATGCCGCAGATCGGCTCGCGCGAGAACGGCCAGCCGTATGCGAGGGCGCCGACGAGCTTCTCGTCGACGTACACCGGGCTTCCGCTCATCCCGGCGATGATGCCCGTCTTCGCGATCGCTTCGGAGTGGATGCGCGCCAGGATCAGATCCTGCTTCGGGGCGTAGCTGCGAAGGACGCCGACGATCTCGACGTCGAAGCGCTGAACACCCGCGCCGTCGCCCAGATCCGAAAGCGTGTAGCCGCGCATGCCCGCTGCGAGCTCCCGGACGGGAAAGATGTCCCGGGCGGACGCTGCCGTAACAGTGAGCAGACCGATAGCAACCGACACGATCCACCGGCACGAGAAACGCCTCACGGTGGGCAAAACGCCCCGGGGTTGACGCTCCATTCCCTTTGACCCTCTCTTATCCATATGTTACGGTCGAATCCGATGGTCGGAGCCGCCTTTCAGCCAGTCACAACAGAAAATCTCCCCGGCCAGCCTTCGATCCTCTCCTTCTTCTCGGAAGTCGGCCTCGCCGACAAAGTCGTCCTGGCCGTCCTCCTGCTGTTCTCGTTTGTGAGCTGGGTCATAATCTTCGCCAAGTTCATTCGGCTCAGACGCGTTTCCCGCCAGTCCGAGAAATTTGTCGCTTTCTTTCGCAAGTCGAAGCGCTTTTCCGAGGTCAATACCTTTGCCGGCGAGCTCTCGGACACCCCCCTGACCACCCTGTTCAAGGCCGGTTACGCGGAGCTCGACGCCCAGGTGAAGGCCAACCGCACCGACGATTCCTCCCCCACGACGGGCGGCGGCGGCCAGGGGAAGCTCCTCATCAAGAACATCTCCGGCATCGAGAGGGCTCTCGAGCGGGCCATTGGCGTCGAGATGTCCCGCCTGACACGCAACATGACGTTCCTCGCCACGACCGCCTCGGCCTGCCCCTTCATCGGCCTCTTCGGAACGGTCTGGGGCATCATGCAGTCCTTCCGACAGATCGGAGTGACCGGCTCGACCTCGATCGCGGCCGTCGCGCCCGGCATCTCGGGAGCCCTCGTGAACACGGCCGCGGGTCTGGCGGCCGCGATTCCCGCGATGATCTTCTACAACTACTTCATGGGGAAGGTCCGCGAGCAGCGCGCCGGAATGGAGGACTTCTCGCTCGAGTTCATCAATCTGGCGGAGAGGAACTTCACCTAGGGCAGCGGTGTCCTGATCCGATATGGCTTTTCAGCGCCAATCCGGCGACCCCTTCGATCACCTGGCGGACATCAACGTCACGCCGCTCGTCGACGTGATGCTCGTGCTCCTCATCATCTTCATGGTCACGGCGCCGATGCTCCACCAGGGCATCTCGGTGGCCCTGCCCAAGACGGCCACGACGAACATCCAGGCCCAGCTCGAGGACCCGATCGTCCTGTCGATCTCCCGCGACGGGCTCTACTACATCAACGAGACGCCCGTGGCGCGCGGCCTGCTTCGCGACCGGCTGCGCGCGATCCTCCGCGGCCGAAAGGAAAAGGCCGTCCTCCTGAAGGCCGATCGCGGCCTCTCCTACGGCACCGTCATCGAGACGCTCGACCTGCTGAACCGGATGGGCATCGAGAGCCTCGGCCTCGTGACGGACACGTCGGGAACTTCGAAGAGGTGAGCCGGCTCCGGCTCTGAGGCATGGATTCCGTAGGCAACATCCTCGCCGAGCGGCAGGCGGATCGGCTGCCGTGGGGCGCCGCGGCGGTGCTGGCCCTGCTCCTCCATGGCGCCATCGCGGGCGGCCTCCTCGTCTCCATCTTCGCCAAGCCGATGCGATACGCGGCGCCGCGGGCGGTCGCGGTGCGCCTCTTGCGGGCGGGCTCGATCCGCGCGCCGGAGATCCGCACGGCTCCCGCGCCTCCGGCCCCCGCCGTCGCCGAACGCCCGAAGATCGAGAAGCCTCCGGACCCGGAGGAGCAGCCCAAGCCCTCGGAGAAGGCGGTGCTCCTTCCGTCCAAGGAGGACGACAAGAAGAAGAAGCCGACGCCGCCTCCCATCAGCCGCCCCGGCCGCCCGGTGAACACTCCGGCGGTCAACCTGCCCAGCGGCGACGAGGACGCCCCGACGGCCGCCTCGGCCGGGCCCACGGCCGGCGCCGGCGGAACCGCCGGAATCGGGGGCTTCAAGATCGACCAGGCGGACTTCAAGTACCCCATCTACATCGACCGGATGGTGGCGATCATGAGCATGAACTGGTTCAAGCCGGCCCAACTCGTGCAGACGAATCCCGTCGTGCACTTTCAGATTCAGAGGGACGGCACGATCACCGACGTCGCCCTCGTGACGACGAGCGGTCTTCCGTATGTGGACCGCGCCGCCATGCGCGCGGTTCTGGCCTCCTCGCCGCTGCCGCCGCTGCCGGCCGACTACGGCGGGCCACATCTCGGCATCCAGGTCGTGTTCGAGTGAGCCGGACACTTCGGAGGTCTCGACGCGGCGGAGCTTTCCTCCTCGTCTTCTCCGCTCTGCTCGCGCTCGCCGCGGTGCCGGAAGCGTCCGCCCAGACGCCCGCTCCCACGCCGGCTCCGGCGGACGACATTCAGATCACGATCCGCGGCGGCGCCGAACGCCGGCTCCCGATCGCCGTGCCCGCGCTTTTCGCGCCCGGGACCGCCGCCCTCCAGGCCCAGGTCGTCGACCCCTTCACGGCGACTCTTCGTGCGGACCTCGAGTACGCCGGGGCCTTCGCCGTCGCCGAGCCCGCGCTCTACCCGACCGGCTTCCGCGACCCCTCGACCCCGGAAGCCGCCGACCGATGGCTGGGGACGGGCGCCGAGGCGCTCGTCGACACGCGGGGCGAGGTCTCCGGCGACAAGGTCTCGGTCGAGGCCCGCGTCTGGGATCTCAAGGCCCGCAAGCTCATCATGGGCCGCCGCTATTCGGGCGGCGCTTCGTACGTCGAGCGGATCGCGCACACCCTCGCCAACGACATCGTCAAGTACTTCACGGGCAAGCCGGGCGTGTTCCTCTCGTCGATCCTCTTCGTGACCCAGGAGGGCGCCAACAAGGAAATTTCGGCGATGGATTTCGACGGCCGCGGCGTCCGCCAGCTGACCTCGCACAAGTCGATCGCGATCAGCCCGACCGGCGCCAACGGCAAGATCGCCTACACCTCCTACGTGCGCCTCTTTCCCCTGCTCTGGACGATGGACGGGGACGGCGGCAACAAGCGCGAGGTCCAGACGGGCGTGGACCTGAACGCCTCGCCCTCGCTCACGGCGGACGGCGCTCTGATCGCCTTCGCCGGCTCCGCCAGGGGCAATTCGGACATCTACACCGTTCCGGTGGCCGGAGGCACCGCGCGGCGGCTGACCACGAGTCGGGCCCTCGAGGCCTCCCCGGCCTGGTCTCCGACGGGGCGTCAGATTCTCTACACCTCGGATCTGACCGGGACGCCGCAGATCTACCTCATGGACTCCGAAGGCACGGGCTCTCGCCGCGTGACCTTCGCCGGCAACTGGAACGACGAAGGCTCCTGGTCTCCCGACGGCACGCGCATCGCGTTCGCGTGCCGCAACGAGGGCGACTTCAACATCTGCGTCATGGACCTCGAGTCGGGGCGCACCGTGCAGCTGACCTCCGAGGGCTCGAACGGTCATCCGACGTGGTCCCCCGACGGCGAGAAAATCGTCTACCACTCGCGGCGGGATGGCTCGACGCAGATCTATACGATGGACTCCACCGGGCAGAACAAGCGACAGCTGACCCGCGGCGGCAATCACACCCAGCCCATGTGGGTTCCCTAGCCGGTTCCGATTCGAGTTGGGGTTTCGCAAACTCTTTGCTACACTGAACTTCCGGGCGGCGCCCCGCGGATGCGCGCACCGCTTCACCGACTGAAGGAGTACCGAATGGCCAAGAAGCTCTCGACCCTCTCGACACTCCTCGTGTTCGCCACGGTGGCGCTCGTGTTCTCATCCGCCTGCAAGAAGAAGGCCCCCACCACGACGGCGGACGCGCGGCCCCCGGTCAGCACGAAGGCACCCGAAACCGAGGTCGCTCCCCCGCCCTCGACCGCTCCGAGACCCGGCGACGTGACGGCGGACGTTCTCCGCCAGGACGTCACGGAGCTCAACAAGAAGGGCTATCTCACGGACGCCTACTTCGACTACGACCAGGCGGACCTTCGCGAAGACGCGCGCACCGCGCTGGCGGCCGACGCCGAGTGGCTCAAGAGATATCCCACGGTGCAGGTGCTGATCGAGGGCTACTGCGACGAGCGCGGAACCGGCGCCTACAACCTGTCCCTCGGCGACCGCCGGGCCAACGCGGCCAAGGAGTACCTCGTCTCGCTCGGCATCGACGGCTCGCGCCTGAGGACGGTGTCCTACGGCGAAGAGCGGCCGTTCTGCTCGGAGTCGAACGAGAGTTGCTGGCAGCAGAACCGCCGGGCGCACCTCCTCATCACGGCCAAATAGAGTTGGTTCCCCGGTACCCCGGCCGATACGGCCTTCTCGTTATCCTCGCGACGTCCCTGATGGGCGTCGCCTGCGTGTCCTCGAGCGACATCGAGGGCCTCCACCGCCAGATGGGCGACATCCAGAAGCAGATCCAGACTCTGGAGAAGAAGTCCTCGAGCAAGGAAGAAGTCGAGAAGCTCAACCAGAACGTCGCCACGCAGACGACACAGCTGCTGAAGTCGAACGCCGACACGGCGGTCCGGCTCGGCGAGCTCACCACCAAGATGGAACAGCTCGAGGCCAAGCTCGAAGACACCAACCGGCGACTGTCGCAGCTCTCCCAGCAGATCGCGGAGACCCAGGGAGACTTGATGCGGCTGCGGGATGCCGGCGCGGGCACGGCGCTGCCCGCGGCTCCGCCGGGGACACCCGGCGCCGTCGGGCCGGGCCGTCCCCCGGCGTCGGGGCCGTCGCCCGCCGAGCTCTACGACACCTCTTACGCCGACTACACGAAGGGCCGATATGCCCTCGCGATCCAGGGCTTCCAGGACTACCTGGCGACCTACCCGACCACCGACCTCTCGGACAACGCCCAGTACTGGATCGGGGAATCGCACTTCGCGCAGAAGAAGTTCGCCGAGGCGATCGTCGACTTCACCGAGCTGCTCAAGCGCTGGCCGGCGAGCGACAAGGCCGCCGCCGCTCTGCTGAAAAAAGCCTACGCCCTGGTCGAGACGGGCCAGAAAGCCGAGGCGGTCATCCAGCTCCAGTACGTGATCCACGAGTTCCCCACTTCCGACGAGGCCCGACTGGCAAAGTCCCGGCTCAAGTCGATGGGTATCGAAGCGAAGGGCTGAGCCGCACGTCGAGGGTCGCGCGGTTAAGGGTTGAGAGCCCGGTCTGAAAAAGGTATTGTTCCGCACCTTTGACCTTGGACCGTAGACCCTAGACTCTCGACTTTTGAGGAGCGACTTAAGCGACATGGCCAACATCAAATCCGCCGAGAAACGCATCCGGACGTCCGCGAAGAAGCGCGCCCGCAACAAGGCCCGCGTTTCCCGGCTGCGGGGCGCCGTCAAACGGTACGTACAGACCGACGCGAAGAAGCGGGCGGAGGCCCTGCCGAAGACCCACGCCGAGATCGACCGCGCCCTCGCCAAGGGCGTCATCCACCGCAACGCGGCGGCACGCTACAAGAGCCGCCTGGCGAAGAAGGCCGCGTCCAAGTGACCGAGTCGCTGCGGCCCTCGGTTCGCGGCCGACCATCCCGAGGCATGCGCAGCGACGAGGGATCCCGCGAAGCACGATCGGCATGTCTCCCGCTCGAGTGCGGGAGCCGTTCGCTGCGCGCAGGATGACGGCGCTCCGGGAGGCGACCGTCTAGAACCCCTCCAACATGCTCGTCACGAGGCTCTGAGCGAAGCGATCGGCGACTCGATCGATCGCGTCGTTCTCCCGGTCCACGAAGGTCGCCGCGCTCGCGTTGTACTCGTAATTGCCCCGGAACGTGAACGCGGGGTTCTCCCAGATCGGCTCGCCTCCGGGAAGCGCCTTGAGCGCCACACGCGCCGTGATCTGGACCTGGTAGTCCGTGGCGCGCCCCTGCGAGTCGAACGACACCGGAAAGAGATTGAATCCGAGCACGGTGCCCGTGAGGGAGGCGTCGGCTCCGGCCGCGGTCGACTGGACCTGGAAGCGGCCGCGGGAGACGAGCTCGCGGGCGATCTCCGCCGAGAGGCGCTGCTCGAGGCCCACCCGCTGGGTCCGGTTCTCGAGCGTCGTGAACTCCACCACGCGGATGTTCTCGGGCAGCGACGACGCCTGGCCCACGAGGGCGTAGCCGCAACCTGCGGCGCCGATCGTCATGAGCAGGATCCACCCGACCCACAACGCTCGATTCTTCGTCAACGCACGACCAGGTTGAGGAGCCGATCCGGAACGAAGACCGTCCGCGTGATCTCCTTGCCTTCCACCCAGGCGAGGATCCGGGCGTCCTCGCGCGCGCGGGCCATGGCCTCCGACTCGCTCGCTCCCCGCGCGACCGAGAGCTTGCCGCGCACCTTGCCGTTCACCTGAACCACGAGCGTGACGTCGACGGAGGTCGCGAGCTCGGCGTCGGCCACCGGCCAGGCCGCGTCGAGAAGAAATCCTGTCTCGCCAAACCGATGCCACCATTCTTCCGTCAGGTGCGGCGCCATGGGGTGCAGCAGCCGGACGAGCGTCCGGGCAGCCTCGCGCAGCGCCTCCGGCGTTTCGGAGCCGTCGTCGAGGGCCTCGGCGATGGCCCGCTGAAACTCCATCAACGCCGCGACGGCCGTGTGGAAGTGGAAGCTCGCGGCATCCCGTGTGACCCGCTCGATCGTCTCGTGCATCCGGCGCCGGAGCGGCGTGTCCCGGGGGGCCGGCGGCCCGTCGCTCGAGAGCGCCGCGACTCGTCCGCACACGTCGTGCACCCGGTTGAGGAAGCGGAAGGCGCCCGCGACCGCCTCGTCGCTCCACTCCGACTCCTTCTCGGGCGGTCCGAGGAAGAGCGTGTAGACGCGCTCGGTGTCGGCCCCATCTCGTCGATCAGCTCGTCGGGCGAGACCGTGTTGCCCCGCGACTTCGACATCTTCTCGACCTTCCCGGTCTTCCGGATTGAGCCGCGTGATCATGCCCTGGTTGAACAGGTGCTCGAACGGCTCCTCGAAGTGGACCAGGCCCATGTCGTGCAGCACGCGGCAGACGAAGCGCGCGTAGAGCAGGTGCAGGATGGCGTGCTCGATGCCGCCGATGTACTGATCGACCGGCGCCCACTGCTCGACGCGCTCGGGGTCGAAGATCCGCTCGCCGTCCTGCGGCGAGAGGAACCGAAGGTAGTACCAGGAGCTGTCGACGAAGGTGTCCATCGTGTCGGTCTCGCGCCGCGCGGCTCCGCCGCACTTCGGGCACGGGGCCGCGCACGAAGGCCTCCGTTGCCGAGAGCGGATTGCCCTCGCGGCCGGTGAACTCGACGTCGTACGGCAGCTCGACGGGCAGCTCGGCGTCCGGCACCGGGACGATGCCGCAGGCTCGCAGTAGACGACCGGGATCGGCGTGCCCCAGTAGCGCTGGCGCGAGATCAGCCAGTCGCGCAGGCGGTAGCTCGACCTTCCCTTGGCCGAACCCCGTCTCCTCGAGCCAGCCACGGCGACGCGGATCGTCTCCGGCCCGTTCGGCGTGCCGTCCAAGCTCCCGGAATGAGCGAGCACGCCCTCGTGCAGGATGGCCTCGGTCATGGCGCTGCCGTCGATCTCTCCGTCGTCCGGGCGGTAGACCAGGCGGACCGGCAGGCCGTCCTGGCGCGCGAACTCGAGGTCGCGCTGGTCGTGCGCCGGCACGCGCCATGATCGCGCCGGTGCCGTAGTCGGGCAGGACGTAGTTGGCGATCCAGATCGGGATCGGCTCCCCGGTCGCCGGATTGACCGCGACGGCCCCGGTGTCGCGGCCCTCCTTCTCCGACCCCTCCCCCTCGCGCTCGAGGCGCGGCTCGTGGCGCACCGTTCGATCCAGGCCTCGATCTCCGCGCGGCGCGGCGATGCTCGCGATCAGGCGCTCGACCAGCGGGTGCTCCGGCGCCAGCACCAGGAAGGTCGCGCCGTGGACCGTGTCGGGCCGGGTCGTGAAGACGGTCATCGGGCTCGGCGAGGCCGTCGACCGCGAAAGTCGATCTCGGCGCCCTCGGAGCGGCCGATCCAGTTGCGCTGCATCGTCTTGACCTTCTCGGGCCAGTCCGGCAAGCCGGTCGAGGCCGGCGAGCAGGCGCTCGGCGTAGTCGGTGATGCGGAAGAACCACTGCTCGAGGTCCCGTCTGGACGACGTCGTGCCGCAGCGCTCGCAGGCGCCCGTCGACCACCTGCTCGTTGGCGAGCACGGTGCGGCAGCTCGGGGCACCAGTTGACCGGCGCCGTCTTCGTGTAGGCGAGCCCGTTCTCCAGCATGCGCAGGAACAGCCACTGGTTCCAGCGGTAGTACGTCCGGCTGCAGGAGGTGATCTCCTTCGACCAGTCGTAGAGGATGCCCCAGCGCCGGAACTGCTCCTTCATCACCTTGATGTTGGCGAGCGTCCAGTCGCGGGGATGGACGCCGCGCTGGATCGCCGCGTTCTCGGCCGGCAGGCCGAAGGCGTCCCAGCCCATCGGGTTGAGAGCCGCGCCGCCGTGCATGCGCAGGTAGCGGTAGAGCGCGTCGCCGAGGATGTAGTTGCGTCCGTGGCCGACGTGCAGCCGGTCGCCCGAGGGGTACGGGAACATCATCAGCATGTAGTACTCGTCGCCGGGCACCGCGGTGTCCACCCGGGCCACATGCGCATTCGCCCAGCGGCGCTGCCACTTGGTTTCGATCTCGCCGGGCGCGTACTTGTCCGCCATGGAGCGGGCAAATATACCCGAAGCCTGCGGGAAGACCGTCGCTACTTCGAGCCCACCGGCCGCACGCGCAGTGTGGCATCGGGCAGTCGCACGACCGGAAAGTCGAGACGTCCCGAAGTCTCCACGCCGACCACGGTCAGATCGTTCGGCTTCTCGAACGCGCGCCGCCCGAAGGGCACGTAGCGCGCGTCCACGGCGTTGATCGAGGCCGACGGGTCCGAGAACACGAAGCCCCGGTCCGGGTAGTACACCTCGATCCAGCGGTGATAGACGCCGCCGATCCGCGAGTCGTACCCCTCGCTGCCCGGCTTCGAGCGGAGGATGCCCTGCACCGTCCGGGCCGCGAGGCCGACGCGTCGGAGCAGATCCACGGCGAGCTCGGAGTAGCCCACGCAGTGCGCGCGGCGCGACGCGAACACCGAAGCCGGGTCCTGGCGCCGGGCGCGGTCGGGGTCGTAACGGACGGCCGAGGCCATGCCCGAGAGAATGCGCTCGACGGCCTCGGCCTGCGTGGCGGCATCGCCCGCGAGGGTGAGCGCGAAGGCGTCGCGCTCGGCCGAAACGGTGAGCGCTTCGTCACGCGCGCCGACCACCGGAAACGCGGCGCGGCTCTCGAGCGGCCCGCCGCTGACCCTCACGGACAATTCGAGGCTGCCGTCGCTCCGCGGCGTCACGGCGAGCGAATAGCCGTCGTTGTCGTACTGGTCGAAGAGCCGCGCGTCCGGCCCCGAGGCCCGATAGACCGCGCGCTCGTCGGCGCGCAGGCCGGCCACGGCCAGCACGAGCCCGGCCGCCGCCGCCGCGAGGGAGAGACCGCTCCGCCGCAGCCTCACGACCCGGGGAGCTCGCTGCGCCGCGACTTCAGGACGCCGTCGAGAATGCCGTTGATGAACTGCGAGGACTTGGGGGTCGAGAATCGCTTCGCGATCTCGAGGGCCTCGTCGATGACGACCGGCCGCGGCGTCTCCGGCTCGTGCAGGAGCTCGAAGAGGGCCAGCCGCAGAATGTTGCGGTCGACGACGGGCATCCGGGTCAGGCGCCAGTGGTCGGCCTGCCGCGAGATCAGCGCGTCGAGGTCCTCCCGATGCAGGAGCGTCCCGGACACGAGGCGGCGCGTGAAGTCGGCGATCCCCTCGGGAGCGTTCTTCAGATCGTCGGAGCGGCGGAACATCTCCTGCGGCTCGGTCCCGGACACGTCGTACTCGTAGAGCATCTGGAGCGCGAGCTCGCGCGCCTTGCGCCTCGCGCCCATCAGCGCCGTCCGTTTCGGAGCTGGCGGCGGAGGGTGGCCATCTCGATCGCGGCCTCGGCCGCCTCGACGCCCTTCTCCGAGCGCCGCCGCGCCTGTTCCATCGTGTCGCACGTCAGGAGGCCGAACCCGATCGGCAGCCCCGTGTCGACCGAGAAGCCGGCGAGGGCCGACGCGACGGCATGCCCGAGGACTTCGTGGTGAGTCGTCTCGCCCTTGACGATCGCGGCGAGCGCGATCAAGGCGTGGGGCTTCGCCGCGTCGGCAAGCGCCCGCGCGCCGGCCGGCAGCTCGAATGCGCCGGGGACGCGGGCGATCGAAACGTCCTTCGGCCGGGCGCCCCGGCGTTTCAGAGTCTCGAGGGCCGCGGCGAGCAGAGCATCGGTGATCGTGGGATTCCAGCGGGCGCACACGACGCCGAACCGCAGACCGCGGGCATCGAGGCTACCCTCGAACTGCCTCGGCGAAAACGAGGCCGCCACACGGCGCGGGACGCGCATGCTCAAAGGACTGCCCTCTCGTCGAAAGAAAGGGAATTGTAACCGAACCCGAGGTCAGCCGAAGAGGCGGGCGAGCTCGGGCGCGTCGCCGAAGTTGCGCCGGTAGCGCTCGAGGAACTCCCCGGGCGTGTAACGCGGGGGCTGCGGGCCCAGCGCTTCCAGGCCGAAGACGGCGTTGATGCTTCCGATGCGGCCCGCCACGGGCCAGGGCGCCCCGATCCGCCGGCCTCGCAGGAGACCCGCCCGGTACATGTCGCCGACGCCGGTCGGATCCACGGCTTCGCCCTCGACCCGCGCCGCGGGAATCGCATGCGTCTCGACGTCGCCCTTCGCGCTCCGCGCGTGGATCGTCGAGCCATCCGCCCCGTGCGTCACGATGACGACGGGGACCTCGCCCTGCAGCGCCTCGGGCCCGAGGCCGGTCTTCTGCCCCAGGATCCCGGACTCGTAGTCGTTGACGATCAGGATGGCCGCGCCCCGGAACCCCTCCCGCATCTCCTCGCCCGAAAGCCGCGTGACCTGCTGACTCGGGTCGTAGAGATACGGGATCTCGAGTCGCCGGCACTCGGCGGCGTGCGCCGCCATGGCCGGCGGGTCGTTCGGCGAAATGACCACGAACGCGATCGTGGCGGGATCGACCGACGACAGCGGATGGTTCCGCGCGCGGGCCATCGCCCCCGTGTAGAAGGAGGCCAGCTGATTCTGATCCTGGTCGGTGGACACGAAAAACGAGGCCGTGAACAGGTCGTCTTCGAGGTGCAGGCCCGAGACGTCCACGCCCTCGCGCGCGAGCCGCTCGCGATACTCGGCGGCGTCGGCCCCGGCCGTCGCGAGCAGGAGAGGCCGCTCGCCGAGGAGCGCGAGACCATAGGCGATGTTGGGCCCGCAGCCGCCCGGCACCCGCCGCATCTCGTCGA
Source organism: uncultured Acidobacteriota bacterium (assembly GCA_963782585.1). Taxonomy (GTDB): domain Bacteria; phylum Acidobacteriota; class Thermoanaerobaculia; order UBA5066; family Gp7-AA6; genus DAHUXD01. Next base: position 97,256 of record CAWAKL010000004.1, on the reverse strand, counting down.
CGAGAAAGGAGACCGAGAGACGCGACATGCGATCCGGGATCAGGTGCTCGGTGAACCGGCCCGGAAAGGTCATCAGGTAGTCGAAGGCCACCGAGCCCGTGACGACGATGCGCCCGTCCGCCCTCACAGGTACTTCCCGATGATGGGGCCGAGCCGCTCTTTCGCGTCGTCCCGGATGGCCGAGCGGGCGGTGATCATCCCGAAGCGCATGGCGTCCCGGCAGCCACAGGCACGCGCGGGGTCGACGCGCCGGACCGCCTCGGCGAGCGACCGCCGGGCGGCGGCGGAGTTCTCGGCGAGAACGGCCAGGATCGTGTCGACGGACACGTCCTCCGTCGACTCGCGCCAGCAGTCGTAGTCGGTGACGAGCGCGAGGCTCGCGTAGCACAGCTCGGCCTCGCGGGCGAGGCGGGCCTCGGTCAGGTTGGTCATGCCGATGATGTCCGCGCCCCACGACCGGTAGAGCTCCGACTCGGCCCGCGTCGAGAACTGCGGACCCTCCATGCACAGGTACGTTCCCCCGCGGCGGACCTTCAGCCCGCCGCGACGCGCGCCCTCCTCGAGCGCCACGGAGAGGGCCGGGCACACCGGGTCGGCGAGGCTCGCATGCCCCACGAAACCGCCTTCGAAGAAGGTGTCGGCGCGATGCCGCGTCCGATCGATGAACTGGTCGGGAATCACGGCGTGGCGGGGCGCGAGCTCCTCGCGCAGGCTGCCGCAGGCCGAGGCCGAGAGCAGCGCATCGCAGCCCAGCATCTTGAACCCGCAGATGTTCGCCCGGTAGTTGATCTCGGTCGGCGAGACGCGATGACCCCGTCCGTGCCGCGACAGGAAAGCCACGGGGACACCCCCGAGCGTCCCGGTGAAGTAGGCATCCGAGGGCCTGCCGAACGGCGTCTCGAGGGTCTTCTCGGCGAGGCCTTCGATCGCCGCGAGATCGTAGACCCCGCTGCCGCCGATGAGCCCGACCCGTGTCCGGTCGCTCAAGACCGGACACCGCTCGCCGTCGCCCGGTGGTCGGCGATGGCCGCCAGCACCTGGTGCGCCAGCACGAGAGCGTCGCGGCCGACCTCGCCGGAAACGATCGCGTCCCGGCGCTCCCGCACCGCTCCGGCGAAGTCCTCGAGCTCGCGGGCGAGCGGGTCCCCCGCCTCGACCGGCACGTCCACGGCCACGATTTCCGGCCGACCCGCTCCGTTCGTCAGGCGCCGAGCGCGGATCGTGCGCGCATGCATGTCGACCGAGCAATAGTGGGAGGGACCGAAGACCCGGAGCTTCCGCAGACGCTCGGACGAAACGCGCGAGGCCGTGAGGGTCGCCACGCAGCCGCCCTCGAACTCGATCCGGGCGTTCGCGATGTCGATCCGCGGCGTGAGGACCGGCATGCCGACGGCGCGGATCTCGCGGACCGGCCGCCGGACGAGATCCGACACGATCTGCAGGTCGTGGATCATCAGGTCGAGCACCACGTCGATGTCCAGGCTGCGGGGGGTGAAGGGCGCGAGTCGAAGCCCCTCCACGAACAACGGCGGCTCGGTCCGGGCGAGAAGCGCCTGGACCGCCGGGTTGTAGCGCTCCACGTGCCCGACCGCGAGGACCCGCGAGCGGGAGCGCGCCAGGGCCACGAGCGCGGAGGCTTCCTCGACGGCCGGCGCGAGAGGCTTCTCGACCAGGACGTCGAGGCCGCGCTCGAGAAAGAAGCGGCCGAGCTCGCCGTGAGAGCTCGTGGGCGTCGCGACGACGACCGCCTCCGCGGCCTCGGCCACTTCGTCCGGGCCCGGCGAGCACCCGGAGGCCCCGCTCGCGCGCCACCTCTTCCGCCCGACCCTCGTGGTGGTCGTGGACGCCGACGAGCGCGATGCCCGGCAAATCCGCGGCCACCCGCGCGTGATGGCGGCCCAGATGCCCGACGCCGACGACGGCCAGACGCACCGGAGCCAGGCGCACCGGATCAGGCGGGACCGGCGCCGGAGCGCCCGTCACTTGATGAAGCCCCGCTCGGTCGACTTGATGAACCGCACCAGCTCCTCCACGTCCGGCTGGCCGGGGAGCTCCTCGGCGATCCGCTCGAGGGCCTGGCTCGTGTTGAGCTTGGATTTGACGAGGATCCGGTAGGCCTTCTGGAGCGCCTCGATGCGCTCGTCGGAGAAGCCGTGGCGCTTGAGGCCCACGGTGTTGAGGCCGTACGTCTTGACTTCGCCCTCCGCGCCGTCGGTCCGGCAGTACGGGAGCACGTCCCGCCGCAGCGGCGAATAGGCCCCGACGAAGGCGTACTTTCCGATCCGAATGAACTGGTGCGCGCCCGAGTACGCCGAGAGGATGGCGTGGTCGCCGACCTCCACGTGTCCCGCGAGCACGGCGCCGTTGGCGAGCACGACCCGCGAGCCGATGCGGTTGTCATGCGCGACGTGAGAAAAATTCATGAAGTAGTTGTCGTCTCCGACCACGGTCTCGCCGTGACCGCCCGGCGTCCCCCGGTGGACCGTCATGAACTCGCGGAACGTGTTGCGGGAGCCGACGACGAGCCGGGTCGGCTCGCCGCGATACTTCAGGTCCTGCGGATCCGAGCCCAGCGCCGCGTGCGGGTAGATCCGGTTGTCGGTCCCGAATGTCGCGGGGCCCTGGATGGATGCGTTCGCGCCGACGCTCGTGCGCGCCCCGAGGACGACGCCTTCGCCGATGACCGCGTACGGCCCGATCTCGACGCCCTCGCCGATGACCGCGCCGTCCGCGACCACGGCGGTGGGATGAATGACGTTCGTCATGGGCGGTCCACCAGGACCGAAAGGAGCTCGGCCTCGGCGCACACGGCGCCGTCCACGGTCGCCGTCGCGCGGCACTTGCAGACGCGCATCTTCAGCGAGACGAGCTCGGCCTCGATGCGCAGCTGGTCGCCCGGCACGACCGGCCGCCGGAACTTGCAGCGGTCGACCCCCGAGAGGTAGAGGAGCTTCTTCTCCTTGTCGGGCACGACACCGAGCAACGCGATCCCCGCGACCTGGGCCATGGCTTCGAGCACGAGCACTCCCGGCATCACGGGATTGCCCGGGAAGTGGCCCTGGAAGAACTCCTCGTTGAAAGTCACGTTCTTGAGCCCGACGACGCGCTTGCCCGGCTCGAGCTCGAGGATCCGGTCCACGAGCAGGAACGGGTAGCGGTGAGGCAGAATCTTCATGATCTCGCCGATCCGGATCTCCACGCGACCTCCTATCCGAGCTTCTTCTCGAGCGCCGACAGCCTCTCGAGCGCCTTCTCCAGCCGCCCGATCAGCGCGGCCCGCCTCAGAAACTCGCGGTGCGGGAGGGCCGGCATTCCCGAAACGACCGCGCCCGCGTCCACCCTCCCCTGCCGCGCGATCCCCGCCTGCCCCGTCAGGACCGCACCGTCTCCGATCGTCACGTGGTCGGAGATTCCGACCTGGCCGGCGAGCGTGACGCCGCGCCCCAGCCTCGACGATCCGCCGATCCCGGCCTGCCCGCAGAGCAGTGAATGCTCGCCGACGATGACGTTGTGTCCGATCTGCACGAGGTTGTCGATCTTGGTGCCCCGGCCGATGACGGTCTCGCCCAGCGTCGCGCGGTCGATCGCGGCATTCGCCCCGATCTCGACGTCGTCCTCCACGCGAACGATTCCGACCTGCGGAACCTTGTGGTGCGACGTGCCGTCCCAGACGTACCCGAAACCGTCCGCGCCGACCACGGCGCCCGCGTGCAGGACGCAGCGCGCCCCGATCCGGCACCCGTCGAGAACCGCCGCGTTGGGATGCAGGGTGCAATCCTCCCCGATGGAGGCATTCTCACCCACGAAGGAGCCGGCCGCGAGCACAGAGCGCGGGCCGACGCGGGCGCCGGCGGACACGGTGGCCCCGGGAGCCACCGCGACGCCGGGCCCGAGCCGGGCGGACGGGTGCACGAAGGCGCCCCGCTCGACCCCGGCTTTTCTCGGGCGCCGTGCCCGGAAGACCTCGAGCCAGACCGCGAGGGCGAGTTGCGGCTTCGCCACGACGACGCAGGGCTTGCCGGCCGCCGCTTTCTCGTCCGAAACGAGCAGCGCTCCGGCCGCGCTGCGCGCGGCTTCCGCCGCGCGGCGCTCGTCGGCGACCCAGGAGAGATCCGCGCGGCCCGCCGTCTCCAGAGTCGCGACGCCCGTCAGCCGCGCCGATCCGACCGCTCGTCCCCCCACGGCGGCGGCGACGTCGCCCGGCGTGAAAAAGCCCCGCGGTGACTTCCGCGGGGCCTTTGCGGGGGCGCGCCGCCGAACGGCGGAACGCCGTAGCCTGCCCTTACCCCGGATCGGGTTCTTGGAGCGGGCCACGGCGCCTCGGATTCCGTCCGACTGCGTTTACGGCTTCTTGGTCGGGGCCGGCGCGGGAGCCGGAGGCCGCGCGCCCGAGGGCGCCGCCTTGGCCGCCGACGCGTCGGCGGGCTTCGCCGCCGCCGGAACGGCGACGGTCGTGTTGAAGACCTTGAGCACTTCGTCGGTCAGATCCACCGTGTCGTCGGCGTAGAGCAGGCCGGCCTGAAACTTGTTGAAGATCATGGTGTAGCCCTTGTCCTTGCCGACCTGGTTGATCACCGGGAAGACGCGCCGCTCGAGCTCTCCGAGCTCCTTCTTCTGAGCGGTGTCGAGCTCGCGCGTGGCGTCGTCCTGGAACCGCTTGAAGGCGATCGCCTTCTCCTGGTACGTCTTCTGGAGCGCCTCTCGCCTGTCCTCGGCCAGGGCGCTTTCCTGGGCCGCGAGCTTCTGCTCGAGGTCGCGGATCTCCTTCTGGAGCTTGTCCCCCTCTTCCTTTTTCGCATCGTTCAGCCGCTTCACGCGGTTGAACGCTTCCTTGCCGAGCGCCGACTCCTGGACGAGCCTCTCGACGTTGATGACGCCGATCTTCAACGACTGCGCCGCCGCCGGCGGGGCTGCCGCCCCGGTTCCCTGAGCATGGACGGCCGCCGCGACGAGCGCCGACGCCACCGTCAAGACAATGCGTTTCATTCCCTCTCCTTAATTCCGGTCTTCGCGAAAACGCGGAAGTGTAGCAAAAACCACGGCTTGGACAACAGGGGCGGCGGAAGGCCCATTCCGGCCCCAAAAGCCCCTTTTCAGCGGGGTCGGAACTCCCCCGTCACGCGGACGCCTCGGAGAGGCTTCTGCCGACTTCCTCTCTCCCGTCGGCGCGTCGAGCGCCGCTCAAAACGTCCTCCCGATGGAAAAGGTGAACCCCGAGGGCTTTTCCGCCAGATAGGAGATCGGGAAGCCGAACTGATCGACCGGGGTGATGGGGTGCAGGTTGAAGGCATAGATGAAGCGCAGCGGGGCCTGGAAGATCGGAAGAAAAATCCGCAGCTCGGCCCCGGCCGAGGCCCGGACGTTGCCGATGCCGATGTTCTGCGTGTCGTAGTAGTTCTGGCCGACGTCGAAGAAGGCCAGCAGCTTCGCCGGACCGATCGACAGGAACTGATACTCGACGTTGAAGACGAAGAACTTGTTGCCGCCGAGAATCCGGCCGAAGGGGTCCGTGAAGACCTGGAACGTATCGGGGTCGACGGGCACCGCCGCTCCCTGCTGGAAGCCGCGGAGGCTCTGCTCACCCCCGAGCTGGAAGCGCTCGAAAATCGGAATGTCGATCTGGTTCAGAGCCGCGACGTAGCCCACCTCGACGTTCAGGGCGACGATCGCGCCGCGCGGAAAGCGCACGGGCAGGTAGATGGTGGACCCGCCGATCGCCTTGATGAAGTCGCTCGTCCCTCCGAGGAAGGAAGGCGCGACCTGCACCGACGCCGAGAGGCGGAATCCCCGGGTCGGGTCGAACGGATCATTGCGGCTGTCGTAGCGATAGGCCGGCGTCAGCGACGAAGTCGTCCCCGTCGTCTCCGTGAACTTCTGGGGCGGCTCCGGCTGGCCGGGCGGAGTGGGCGCCGAGCGGACCGGGAAGTTCGCCGTGATGTCTTCGAATGCGTAGAGCATCGAGACCGAGTCGAAGAGCGTGAGGCCCTTGGCGTAGAACAGCGAACCGCCCAGCCGTTTCTCTTCCTGCGAGAGGTAGTCGACGTTGCGCCGGAAGATCGCCGCGCCCACCGACTGATTGCGGTCCATGAACCAGGGAACCGTGTAGGAGAGGTCGAAGAAGTTGGAGACTTTGCCGAGCTGCGCCGAGGCGCCGATGATCTCGCCGCGTCCGAGGAAGTTCCGCGTCTGGAAGGAGAACTGGCCGAAGAAGCCGTCGAAGCCGGAATAGCCCGCGCCGAACTGGATCTCGTTGCGGGAGGTCTCCTGCCCCTTGATGACGACGTCGACCTTCTTGTCCTCCGGGAGCGGGCTGAACCTCGGCTCCTCGGTCATCTTGAAGTAGCCGAGCTGCTGGATCTTCGTGATGCTCCTCTTGACCGCCTCCATGTCGAACACGTCGCCTTCGTCGAGCGCAAACTCGCGGCGGATGACCTTGTCGCGCGTCATCGTGTTGCCCTCGACCTCGAGGCGCCCGAGATAGAACTTGTCGCCCTCGAACAGCTGGACCTCGATGTCGACGCGGTGGTCGGGCAGCTCCTTGAAGATCGGGTTCGGGTAGGAAAAGATGAAACCCCGCGACTTGTACATCGTCTCGATCTGCGACAGGCCCTCGAGGATGCGGTCGCGGTTGAGGACCGAACCGGGAGCGAGCTCGTAGAACTGCTTCCGCAGCTGCTCCGGCGCGAAGACCTCCGTCACGCCCGACGCCGTCGGCTGGCCGTTCTGCTGCACCGCCACGACGGTGATCTCGTTCGTGAAGAACTTGTCGCCCTCGACGACCGGGATCGTCAGGCGCACGCGGCGCTTGATCTTTTCGGGCTTCGCGTCGGGATTGACGACGTAGACGTCGAGGATCGGGTCCTTGACGACGATGTCCTTGTAGCCCCGAGCCTGGTAGACCCCCTTGATGCCCTCGACGTCGGCCTCGTAGTTCGCCTGGCTGTAGACCGTGTAGTCCGACAGGATCCGCCAGAACACCGCGACCTTCGTCTTGCTCATCGCGTTGCGCAAAGCCTGGGCGGAGACGTTCGCGTTGCCAGTGAACGTGATCGATTCGATCTTGACCTTGTCGCCCTCGTCGATCGTGAAGATGACCTTCTTCTCGGTCTTCGAGAGGTCCTCGATCTTGTAGTCGACCGTCGCGCTGCGGAACCCCTGCGTGATGTAGGCCTCCGCGATGATCGCCCGCGCCCGGGCGATGTCCCGAAGGGAGAGGGGCGCGCCGACCTTGACGTCCGCCTTCATCTCCTTGAGAACGTCGCGGATCTGCGAGCCCGACAGCTTCTTGTTGCCCGTGAACTCGACCTCTTTGATGATCGGACGCTCTTCGATCGTCACGACGAGCGTGACGCCGCCGGATTCGCGCTCGGCTTCGATGTGCACGTTCTCGAGGAGGCCGACGTCCCAGAGCGCGTGGAAGTTCTGGCGGATCTTCTCGGGGTCGTAGGGATCGCCGATCTTGATCCCCAGGTAGTGGGCGATCGTGTCCGGCGAAACGGTCTGATAGCCGACGACCCGGATGCCCAGGATCCGATCCGCGCCGGAGGCCGGAGCCGGGACGGGCGCCGGCTCGGTGGAAGGCGGCGGCGTGGGCTCCGGGGCGAGAAGCTGCGCCGGCAGGTTCAGCGTCGGCTCGGACCCGGCGGGCGGCGTGGGAACCGGCGGCGGAGACGCTTCCTGGGCCGACGCCGAGGTCGCCCCAAAACCCGTCAGTGCCGCGGTGAGGACCGCGGCCAACCCGTACGACCGCCGCAAGCGCTCAGCGCCCCTGGGGAATCGGCTCGATCTCGCGGGCCGTCACGCGCAACCCCTCGGGCCCGACGCGAACCTCGATCACCTCGAGCCGCTCCTCGCGGGCCGCAATCAGAAGCTCCGACACCGGGTCCTCGACGTGTTTCTGAATGGCGCGGCGCAGGGGCCGCGCTCCCATGTTCGGATCCTCGCCGCTCTGGGCGAGCAGCCACTCGACCGCCGCGTCGTCGACGTCGATCACCGCGCCCTTGGAAGCGATCGTGGTGTTCACGTCGTCGATGAGCAGCCGGCAGATCCGGCGCGAGCTCGGGTCGCGGCGAGCGGGTGGAAGACGATGACTGTCGTCGATGCGGTTGATGAACTCCGGCGAAAAGTCCCGCCGGAGCTCCTTCAGCACCATGTCCTCGATCTCTTTGTTGGTCTGCGTCGTCCCGGTTGCCGCCGAAGCCGACGCGCGTCCGGTTCACGAGGTGCTTGCGTCCCGATGTTGGACGTCATGATGATCAGCGTGTTCTTGAAGTCGACCAGGTTGCCGTAGGCGTCCGTGAGGATGCCGTCCTCGAGGATCTGCAGGAGCAGGTTGGCGATGTCGGGGTGCGCCTTCTCGATCTCGTCGAAGCAGGATGACGCTGTAGGGATTGCGGCGGATCCGCTCGGTGAGCTGGCCGCCCTCCTCGTGGCCGACGTAGCCCGGGGGCGAGCCGATCAGCTTCGAGACGGCGTGCTTCTCCATGTACTCCGACATGTCGAAGCGCACGAGCGACTTCTGGTTCTCGAACAGGAACTCGGCGAGGCGCCGCGCGACCTCGGTCTTCCCGACGCCCGAGGGCCCGAGGAAGATGAAGGAGCCCATCGGGCGGTTCGGGTTGTTCACGCCCAGGCGCGAGCGGCGGATCGCCTTGGAGACGCCGATGATCGCGGCGTCCTGGCCGACGATGCGGCTGCGCAGGCATCTCTTCCATGTGGAGGAGCTTCTCGGCCTCGTCCATCTCGAGCGACGGCGACCGGGATGTCGGTCCAGGAGCGAGATGATCTCCTCGATGTCGCGGCGGGTGACTTCCTGCGTCGCGTCGCTCTTCTCGGCCGCTGCGCCTTGGAGCGCTCGATCTCTTCCTTGAGCTCGATCTCGCGCTCGCGCAGGAACACGGCTTTCTCGAAGTCCTTGTCGGAGATCGCCTTCTTCATCTCCTTGACGATCTGCGCGGATCTCGAGCTCGAGCTTGCGGAGGTTCTGCGTGTCGGCCACGCGCTTGCAGCTTCACCTTGGCGCCGGCCTCGTCGAGGATGTCGATCGCCTTGTCCGGGAAGAAGCGGTCGGTGATGTAGCGGTTGGACTGGTAGACCGCCGCTCTTGATCGCGTCGGCCGAGTAGCGGACCTTGTGGAACTGCTCGTAGCGATCCTTGACGCCCTCGAGGATCTCGAAGCGTCTCGTTCTCCGACGGCGCCGTGACGTGGATCGCCTGGAAGCGGCGCAGGAGGCTGCGGTCCTTCTCGATGTACTTGCGGTACTCCTTGAGCGTCGTCGCGCCGATGCACGAGACCTCGCCGCGCGACAGCGCGGGCTTGAGGATGTTCGCCGCGTCGAGCGAGCCCTCCGCCGAGCCCGCGCCGATCAGCGAGTGGATCTCGTCGATGAAGATGATGAGGTCCGGGTTCTCGCGCAGCTCCCGGATGATCCCCTTGAGACGCTCCTCGAACTGGCCGCGGTACTTGGTGCCGGCGACGATGAGCGAGAGGTCGAGCGAGAGGATGCTTCTTGGCGACGAAACATCGGCACGCGCCCTCGACGATGCGGGTCGCGAGGCCTTCGACGATCGCGGTCTTGCCGACTCCCGGCTCGCCGAGAAGGATCGGGTTGTTCTTGGTGCGGCGGGAGAGGATCTGGATGATCCGCTCGACTTCCTTCTCGCGGCCGATCAGCGGATCGAACGTGCCGGCCGCCGGCGAGCTGCGTGAGGTCGCGGCTGTACTCGGCCAGGAACGGGCAGCTCCTTCTTCTGCTTCGACACCTCGCGCTCCTTGATGATGGAGATCGTCTCCTCGCGGACGCCGTAGACGTTGAAGCCGCGTGGCGGTGAGGAGCCGTCCGGCCACGCACCCGTCGACCCGGAGGAGGCCGATCAGCAGATGCTCGGTGCCGACGTACGGGATGCATCATCGACTCCGCCTCGTGGGAGGCGTAGGCCAGGATCTTCTTCGACTCCTCGGAGAGGGGAAGCTCGGCCGTGGAGGAGATGCGCTCGACGAAGATGCGGTCCCCCTCGATCTCCCGCCGGATCGTCCTCCGGCTTCACGTTGAAGCGGGCGAAGATCTCCTTGATGATCTCCTCCCCCTCGCGGAGGACGCCGAGGAGGAGGTGCTCGGACTCGATGACCTGGAGCCGAGCTTGGAGGCCTCGTAGCGGGCGAAGAAGAGCGCGCGGCGCGCTTTCTCGTTGTACTTCTCAAACATGGGAAGGGACGGCCGCCGTCGGCGTTTTGCGGTTCAATGCCATGGAGCGAAGTCTCGCGACTGCCTTAGCCTCGCTCTGGCAAACCGGGCGACGGAGAAATTCCTTCCCGGGACATCATGAAAAGTCTATCACAGCGCTGCGCCAATTCCGGGTTATGCGTGACGAGAATCGTCGTCATTCCGCGCTCGGCGTGCAGCTCGCGGAGCAGCTCGAACACGGTCTGCGCCGCCGCCGCGTCGAGATTGCCCGTCGGCTCGTCGGCGAGGAGCAGTCCCGGACCACGCGCGAGGGCGCGCGCGATGGCGACGCGCTGCTGCTCGCCGCCCGAGAGCGCCCGGGCGCCATGGCCGCGGCGGTCGGCGAGACCCACGCGCGCGAGGAGCTCCCCGGCCAGCGCCCGGGCCGCCGCTTCCGGAACTCCCGCGATGCGGTGCGGCATGGCGACGTTCTCCTCGGCGGTGAACTCCGGCAGGAGGTGATGGAACTGGAACACGAAGCCGACCTTCTCGTTGCGGAACCGGGCCCGCTCGCGCGGCGAGAGCTCGTCGAGCGCTTCGCCGAAGACCTCCACGCGGCCTTCGTCGGGCCGGTCGATGCCGCCGATCAGATGCAGGAGCGTCGACTTCCCCACGCCCGAGGGTCCCATGACCGCGGCGAAGGTTCCGGCCGGAAGCTCGAACGAGAGGTTCGAGAAGACCTTCACCGGGGCGCCCTCGCCGGTGTAGGTCTTCGACAGGTTCTGCGCCTGGACCGCCAGCGTCATCGCGACAGCCGGATGGCCTCGCCCGGTGCCAGCCGCGCAGCCGCCCGGGCCGGCAGTACGGCGGCGGCCACGGCGGTCGCGAGGGCGAACGCCGCGATGGCCGCGACCTCGCCCGGATGGATCGCGAAGGGCACGTGGCTGAGCATGTACACGTCGGCCGGGAGAGGGACGAGACCGAACCGGTCGGCCGCCGCGGCGATGCCGACGCCGATCGCGACACCCGCGGCCGTTCCGGCGACACCGATCACGGCGCCGAGCGTCAGGTAGATCCGCAGGAGCGCTCCCGGCGTCGCGCCCATCGACGTGAAGACGCCGAGGTCGCGCTTCTTCTCGACGACGGTCAGCGCGATGTTCGAAACGATGTTGAGCGCCGCGACGACGATCACGAGCGCGACGGTCACGAAGATCACGACCTTCTCCAGCCGGAGAGCGAAGGCGAGGGGGGCGTTGCGCTCCCTCCACGTGGCGACGCGATGGCCGGAGGGAAGCCGGGAAGCGAGAGCGCGCGCGGCGTCCTCGGCACGCTCCGGGTCGTCGAGGAGCGCCTCGAGCGCATGGGCCCCCGCCGGCACGCCGGTCAGGATCCGGGCCATCTCCTCGGAGACCTCGATCTCCGCCGACTTTTCGAGCGCGCTCGACCGCCGGAGCCCGCCGACGTGCAATACCGCCGAGATCGGAATCGGTCCCACGGGCGAGAGGCGCGTCCGCGCGGACGTCAGGCGAACGAGATCATCGTCGACGACGTGGAGGCGCGTGGCGAGCGGACGGGCGAGCCGGACCTCGTCGGGCGCCGAAGCGTTCGCGTCTTCGTTTGCCGGGGCGTTGCGGAAGCGGACCGGATACGCCACGGTCCCGTCCAGATCCGAGGCCCATCCCCGGCCTTCGAGAACGGGAACGACCGAGGTCACGCCGGGCAGCGACTCGAGGGCGCGCCGCGCCGCCTCGGGATCCGCCAGCAGGGCTCCTTTCTCCGGCGACACCGTCAGGTGGGCCGTGCGTTCGGCCATCTGCCGGCGAATCCGGTCCTGAAACCCCGAGAGGAGCGCCAGGGAGACGACGAGCGCCGCGACACCGACCGCGAGCCCCACGATCGAGATCGTCGCGATCAGCGCCACGTGGGCGCGGCGGCGGGAAGCCGCGAGGTAGCGCAGGGCGACGGCCGTCTCGAATCGCATCGGATTAGCCTCTACGCGCGGGGCCGCAGGAGCGGAAAGAGGATGACATCCCGGATCGAGTGCTGGTTCGAGAGCAGCATCGCCAGGCGATCGATCCCGACACCTTCGCCCGCGGTGGGCGGCATGCCGTGCTCGAGGGCTTCGACATAGTCCTCGTCGTACGGCGCGGCCTCGAGATCGCCCCGCGCGCGCTCCTCCATCTGGCGGCGGAAGCGCTCCGCCTGCTCCTCCGGGTCGTTCAGCTCCGAGAAGCCGTTCGCGATCTCGATCCCGCCGGCGTAGAGCTCGAAGCGGTCGGCCCATTCGGGATCCTCGGGCTTGCTGCGCGCGAGCGGCGAGATCTCGGTCGGGAACTCGTGGAGGAACGTAGGCTGGATCAGACGGGCCTCGCCGACCGCCTCGAAGAGCTCGGCCAGAAGCTTGCCCTTCTTGCCGCGGAACCGCTCGGGCTTCTCGACGCCGAACCGCCCGGCGGCCTCGAGAAGACGGCCCTCGTCGCCGAGGTCCTCCGCGCGCACGGCCCCGCGGGGATCGTTGCTCGTGAACTCCACGACGGCCTCGCGCATCGTGAGCCGCCGGAAGGGCGGCGTCCAGTCGATGCGCACGTCTCCCCAGGGAGTCTCGATGCCTCCGGCGACCTCCCGGGCGAGGCCCGCGAGCATCTCTTCGGTGAGGCGCATCAGGTCCTCGCCGCGGGCGTAAGCCTGGTAGAACTCGAGCATCGTGAACTCGGGGTTGTGGCGCGTGGACAACCCCTCGTTGCGGAAGTTGCGGTTGATCTCGTAGACCTTCGGGATCCCGCCGACGATCAGCCGCTTGAGGTAGAGCTCGGGCGCGATGCGCAGGAAGAGGTCCAGGCCGAGCGCGTTGTGGTGCGTCACGAACGGGCGGGCCACCGCCCCGCCCGCGATCGGCTGCATCATCGGGGTCTCGACCTCGAGAAAGCCGCGCGCGTCCAGAAACCGCCGCAGGTAGCGAACGAGGGCGGCCCGGCGCTCGAAGACCGCGCGCGCTTCGGGATTCACCGCCAGATCGAGGTAGCGCTGCCGGTAGCGCGTTTCCACGTCCTTCAGGCCGTGCCACTTCTCCGGGAGCGGCCGGAAGCACTTGGCGAGAAACGTCAGGGCGCGCGCCTTGACCGAGAGCTCGCCGGTGCGCGTCCGGAACAGCTCGCCCTCGACCCCCAGCCAGTCTCCGAGATCGAGGGCCCGGTAGAGCTCGAAGGCGGTGTCGCCGACCGCGTCGCGCTTCAGGTACACCTGAAGCCTCGAGCGGCCGTCCGAGAGATCCAGGAATCCGGCCTTCCCGGCGGTTCGGAGCGCGAGCACGCGCCCCGCCGTCTTCAGGGAGACCGCTCGGCTCTCGAGCTCCTCCCCCGTCGCGTCGCGATTGGCCTCGACGAGCTCCGTCACCGTCGCCGTGAGCGGAAACTCGACCGGGGCAACGGGCAATCCGAGTGCGCGAAGCCGTTCGAGGTTCGCCCGCCGGTTCTGGACGAGGTCGCCCGACGCGTCCGGCGACTCCCGGGGAACTTCAGGCTCCGACATCGGGGTCGGAGTATAAGGTGCGGGCGGCGAAGACGCGTGTCCGGAGCGGCCGCTAGATCCGCGAATCCCGGCGATCGCTTCGCGGCGAGTCCTGCATCAGCCAGAGGTCGGCCGTCGCCCGCAGGAGCCGGAAGCGCGTGCGCGTCCAGGAACGGATCTCCTCGGTGGAGCTGACGGCCTCGGACTCGTCGATGACGCTCGACAGCGCGGCGTCGAGCATCGAAACGCGCCCGAGGGTGGCCCGGGCGGCCCTCAGCGTCTCCATCGTCGGCGCGGCGGGCGCGCCGGCCCGCATCTGCTCGGTCTCTTCCTCGGCCTTCAGGCGCAGGGCGACCGCGCGCAGCAGCGTGCGATCTCTGTCCGTCGGAGCCGTGCCTCCGGCCGCCACCGCGTGGCGTGCCGCTTTCAACTCCCACGTCTCGAGACGCAGGTTCTCGAGGCCGGAGAGATCGGTGCGCAGCGGTCCGGTTCCATCGTCGTAGAGCTCGACGGCGCCGAGCACGCGGTCGATGTACGGCTTCCAGAACTCGGCGTCCTCGGCGTCCGACTCGACTTCTTCGACGAGCTCGAGCGCCTCGTCGATGTCCTCGGCCGCGAGGCCGGAGAGCTCGAAGCGGCCGAGGACCTGTCCGATCGCCTCTTTCAGCTCGACGACCTGCAGGGCCTTGAGATTCGAGTCCTTCGTCTGACGCTCCCAGCGCTGGCGCGACTCGTGGAACCTGCGGAACTCGTCGGAGGTCGGGACCTCCAGTCCGCCGCGCGTCAGTTCCTTTTCGAGGTCGCCGATCCGGTCGGTCGCCTCCTCGAGCCGCTTTTCCTCCCGTTCGTAGAGGCGGTGAAAGACGGAGCGCGTGCTGAGGTTGCAGCTCGCCACGGCCGCGAGGACCTCGGGATGGGCCAGGCCGTTCGCCACCCGGCGCTTGAGCGTGCGCACGTTGTTGAGAAGTCTCGCGGTGACGAGGTCTTCGAATTCCTGGGCGCGGGTCATGTCCGCCGCGAGCTCGTCGAAGGCCCGCGCGATGGTGGGAACCGTCGACGGATCGATCCGGGGCCAGACCGAGGTCGCGGCCGCGGACTCCAGGTACTTCCGGGCGTCCGCGCGCCCGCGCCCCGGACCGCCCTCGTTGCCCGGCCCCGCCGCGACGACCGTGGCGAGGAAGTCGACTTTGTCGACGACGTCCTCATCGACGTCGGGCTGGGAGAAGTAGAACCGCAGGAGATGGAAAGCGATCTTCTCGTCCTGCGGCTGGACCTTCTCGAAGAACCGGCGCACGTACGAGGGCGAGATCAGGCGATCGGCTTCGCGGAGCTTTCGCGAGAACGCGTCGAGTCTCTCGGAGAGCTCGCGAACCCGCGGGGCGACCTTCTCGGGCGAGGTCGTGTCGATCGCGCCCGCGACCGCGCGCACATCCTCGTAGAGTTTGGAGAAGTCGAGCTCGTAACCCGGCTCCGTCGCGAAGAACGTTTTCTGGACGCCGCGCAAAAACTGGTGGAACGTCCACAGCGCCTTGAACCTCTCGGTCAGGCGAATGTAGTCTTCGTGAAGGAGCTGGATCCGCTCGACAGACATCGTATTGTTCCGCGGTTCCACCAAGTTTATCGCGGAAAGGCGGCCGGGACATGAAAACCATCGCGACCGAAGGCGCACCGAAGGCGATCGGCCCCTATTCGCAGGCCATCGCGGAAGGCGGATTCCTCTTCACCTCGGGACAGGTTCCGCTCGACCCGGCCACCGGCGAGCTCGTCAGCGGCGGACTCGAGGCCGGCGTCGAGCGCGTCTTCGACAATCTCGAGGCCGTGCTCGAGGCGGCCGGGGCGTCGCTGCAGGACGTCGTCAAGTCGACGGTGTATCTCATCCGAATGTCGGATTTTGGGGCAATGAACGCCGTTTACGCCCGGCGCTTCGGTAACCATCGTCCAGCTCGGTCGACAGTTGCGGTCGCCGAGCTCCCGAAAGGGGCCGCCGTCGAGATCGACCTGATCGCCCGCCTGAAGTAGACGCCGGGCGGGGCGGAGCTTCAGGGCCAGAGGGCGAGACCGACCGCAGCCGCGACCCAGCCGAAAACGACCACCCGTGTCGAGCGCCGGTGCAGGCGGTCGAACCGGGCCTTCCAGGGATCGTCCGCCGCGGCCGCGTCGAACGACCCGACTTTGTCCCGGAAATACCCCATCCGCGGCCGGAGCACCATCGCGAGGTACACGTTGGTCGCGATGGCGAGAAAGATCGCCACCGCCCCGGCCGCCGAGCGACCCTCGAGCCGCAGCCCCTGTTCGAGCTGGACGAAGACGCCGATGACCAGAACGAGCGAGAGCAGCTGCTTGACGATCTCGAAGCGGCGGAGGATCTCGCCGAAGACCGAACCGGCGAGATCGCGCGACGGGATCTTTCCGAAGACGACCGGCGCGGCGAGAACCACGAGGAGCGTTCCCCCGACCCAGAACGCGAGAGCGAATCGAACGAACTGGGACGCAACGGCCAAAGCGCCGGCAGTGTATCGCGCACCTCGCGCGGTATTCTCCGGGCGTGTCGCGCCGCCCTCGCGTCCTGCTCGCCGCGGTCGTCGTCGCGGGCGCGGCCGTCCGTCTCTTTCGCCTCGACCACTCGTCGTACGACGTGGACGAGATCCTCCGGACGTCCTGGATCAACGGAAGCTGGCGCTTCCTCTGGGAGTCCCTGACCGCCGACGCGGTTCACCCGCCGCTCGACTATGTCCTCGGGAAGCTCGTCGAGCCGCTCGGACCCACCGACTGGGCCCGGAGGCTCCTGCCCGTCCTCTGGGGCACCGCGACCATCGCCGTCTTCGCACGCCTGCTCGCGCGGCGGGCCGGAGAGACCGCCGCTCTGACGGGAGCCGCCCTCCTGGCGCTCGCTCCGTATCACGTGCGCTGCTCGCAGGAGCTCGGCCCGAGTGCCCTCGGGCTGCTCCTGCTCTGCTCCTCGCTTCTTCTGCTCGACCGGTTTCTCGAGCGGCCGCGCGCCTCCCGATTCATCGCGCTGTTTCTCGCCTCGCTCGCGACGGCGTATGCGCTCTATGCCGCCGCAGGCGTGCTCGCTCTCGCCGCCGCGACGCTCGTCGGCGAGGACGCCTTCGCGAATGACGCCGGTCGGCGGCGGACCGCGAGACGGTTTGCCGCGTGGAGCCCGGTCTTCCTCGCCGCTCTCGGCCTCGCGTATCTCCCGTGGTGGCCGGGCCTGCGGGCCGCCGCTCTTCGCGCGCCCGCGGCCACGGCGGAGATCTCCGGCGTGGGGCGCGTCCTCGGCTTCTTCGCCCTCGCGCCGAGCGGCGACCATCCGCCGGGCGCCGCCGGCTGGCTCCTGCTGGCCCTGATGGCCGCGGGTCTCTGGATCGCCCTCGCCACCCCGTCGCTCCGCCTCTTCGCCGCCTGGGCGCCCGGCGGACTCGCCGTCCTCGCGATTCTCGAACGGACGGTCCCGCCGGATGGCCCGAGCCGGTTTCTGCCGGCAGGCCCGGGCTTCACCGCCCTGGCCGCGCTCGCCCTGGCGGCGCTCATTGCGCACCCGGCCGGGCGACTCGCGGGCGCGACGCTGCTCACCGCGGTCCTCGTGCTCGACGCGAGAAGCCTGCGCGCGCACTTCCGGGAGGGCCGCGCGGACTGGCGCCCCCTCGCCGAATTCCTTCGGCGCGAGACCGGGCCGAGCGAGCGCATCTTCGCCGAGAACCGGGAGGCCCAGCTTCGCGTCGCATACGCCCTCGTCGGCGCGCAGTGGCTTTCGGAGACCGCCCGGGGCGAGCCGCCGGAACGGACGATCGTGGACCTCGAGGGTGACGACCGCCGGCTCGCGCTCGCCTGGAGACCGGGCGCGCGCGCGTGGCTCGTGCTCGGCGGCTCTCCCGCCGCGCCCAACCTGCGTCGCTGGGCGCACGGCTTCCCTTCCGTCTCCTTTCCCGCGGCGGGAGGCGCCGTCGTCCATCGCCTCGATCCGGTCGCGCCGCCCACACCGGCGACGCCGCGCTAAGATCGTGGGGCGGATGGACAGGGAACTCTCCGATGCGCTCGACGATCTGATTCTCGGGCGCGGCGTGGCACGCGGGCGGCACAGCCTGCGCTGGAAGGGCCGGCTCGTGGCGGCCGAGCTCGAGGAGAGACTGGCCGCCAACGGCTTCGCGCCCACGACCGTCCGGGATGCCGCGATCGAACCGGGCGAGAAGATCCCGGCGTTCTATCTGGACGGCTCGAAAGAAACCGTCGACTTCGGTTACGTCCGCTGGGAAATCTTTACGCCGCGAAGCCGCCGCAAGCTCTTCGCGTCCGAGTACCGGAGACCCGGACAACCGGGAGTGGGCCGTTCAGCTCAACCTGGCCTCGCCGGAGAAGGTCTGGGCGAACCCGGCGGCCCGGGAGACGCACGACGTCGACACCGTCGTCGCGGTCCATCCATGACGGCGAAGGCGATCCTGGAGACGTTCCCGGTCGGGCCCCTGCAGTGCAACTGCACGATCCTCGCCGACCCCCTCACGCGCGAAGCCGTCGTCATCGATCCGGGGGACGAGGCGGAGCGCATCCTCCGCGCCCTCGAAGCGGAGAAGCTGACCCCGGTCGCCCTTCTGCATACCCACGCGCACCTCGACCACATCACGGCCTCGCGGGCGATGAAGGAGGCCACCGGAGCCCCGATCCGCCTGCACGCCGGCGACCGCCCGCTCTACGACGCTCTCCCCGAACAGGCGGCCTTCTTCGGCTTCCGCGCCGACGCACCCGCGGAGCCCGATGCGCCGCTGGCGGACGGCGAGATCATCCGGTTCGGAGCGCATGCCCTGCGCGCGATTCATACGCCGGGCCACACTCCCGGCTCGACCTGTTTTTCGCTGGAAGGAAACGACGCGACGCTCTTCGCCGGCGACACGCTCTTCCGCCGATCGATCGGGCGGACGGATCTCTGGGGCGGCGACACGGACGCGATCCTGGCCTCCATCCGCCGGCGTCTGTTCACTCTGCCCGGGGACACGCAAGTGGTTTGCGGTCACGGCCCGCAGACGACGATCGACGAAGAGAAGCGGCTGAATCCTTTCGCCGGCCTCTGACGCCTCCCCGTTATAATCGGCGCCGATGAGACTGTCGCTGCCGGAGAAATCCCAGCTCGTCGCGTCCTTCTGGAAGGACACCCCTTCGGTCTGCCCCGCGCACGACGTCCCGATGCGGACCTTCTACGTGGATCGCGTCTACAAGCCGCAGGTCGTCATGGTTTGCCCCCGCGGCAAGGAGATGCACCGGTTCGCCCAGAAGCCGAAGCAGATCGAATTCTCGCGTTCGCACTTGAAGACGATGGTCCTCGACGCGCAGGAACGGGAGCTTCCGACCTGCTCGCAGGACTTCGAGCCGCTCTTCGTCTACCGGACCCCGGCGGTCTTCATGCCCCAGGGCTGGGACTACAGCTTCATCTGCCCCAACTGCCTCTCCTACGGCCAGTGGATCGAGACCGGCCGCGAGGAAGAGGAAGTCCAGGCGGCTCCGAAGGTCAAGAAGGAGGCGCCGGCCTTCCACGACGAGACCATCCCCCTTCCCAAGCGGATGGAGATGGCGAAGGACGGGAACCTCGCGCTGAAGCTCTATGCCGCGATGGCCCAGACCGACTGCACGGCGTGCGGCTACGACTGCGAGGGTTATGCCGCGGCGCTCGCGAACGGCAAGGAGAAGGACCCGAACCTCTGCGTGCCAGGCAAGGACGAGACGCTGAAAGTCGTGAAGGAGCTCCTCAAAGGCACGGGGCTGCCGGCCGCGAACGGCTAAGTTTCTGGCCGCCGATTAGCTAGCGGCGGCCACGGCTCCGGAGTCTGTTCGCCGCGCCGCTCCTCGGATCGGGATCGCGAAAGTGAATCGGCTTCCCTGTCCGACGACGCTGGAGACCCAGATCGACCCGCCGTGC
This sequence comes from uncultured Acidobacteriota bacterium, assembly GCA_963782585.1. Lineage (GTDB taxonomy): Bacteria > Acidobacteriota > Thermoanaerobaculia > UBA5066 > Gp7-AA6 > DAHUXD01. The sequence goes on along the minus strand of CAWAKL010000004.1, from coordinate 77,677 downwards.
AGCTCGACGAGTGAACGCGCGAGGGCGAGGCCGATCCCCATCCCCGCGTGGCCCCGCGTCGCGGAGCCGTCGACCTGGCGGAAGCGCTCGAAGACGTGCGGGAGCTCGCTTTCCGGAATCCCGATGCCGTCGTCCTCGACGCTCACGAGATAACGCTCCGGCTCGCGCTCGACGCGCACGACGATCCGGCCATGCTGGGGCGTGAACTGGATCGCGTTCGCGAGTAGGTTCCAGAGGACCTGCTGCAGCCTCAGGAAGTCGGCGCGGACGGGCGCCATCGGCTCGGGAAGAGGCGCCAGCATGAGAACGACGCCGCGCGCCTCGGCCATCATCCTCACCGTCTCGATCGAGCGCTGGACGACCTCCGAGAGAAAAATGGGCTTCAGCTCGAGCGTCAGCGCCCCGCGGTCCATGCGCGCGAGATCGAGGAGGTCGTCGATCAAAGCGAGGAGCACGCGCGCCGACTGCCGGATCTGGCGGACGCCGCGCCGGAGCGTCGGCTCGTCGATGTCGCCCTCTTCGAAGAGGTCCGTCCACCCGACGATGGCCGTCAGGGGCGTCCGCAGCTCGTGGTTCACGTTCTGCAGAAAGTGGTCTTTCAGTCGGCTCGCCCGGCGCAGCTCGTCGACGGTGCCCGTCAGGGTCGTATAGAGCCGGGCGTTGCGGAGAAGCAGAGAGGCGAGGTCGGAGAACGAGGTGACGGCGTCGACCTCCTCCTGGCCGAAGCCTCCGATCCGGTTGATCGCGACGGCGACCCCGAGGGTTTCCTCTTCCGTCTTCAGCGGAGCACAGACGGCGTTCGTGGCGGCCAGCAGGCGCACGAGCTCCCGGCTGGCGTAGGGATCGCGCTCGAGCTCGTTCGTGCAGTAAGGCTCGCCCGTCCGGAAGACCATCCCGACGATCGAACGCGCGTCGACCGAGATCTTCAGCTGCGAGGCCAGCTCCTCGGTCAGATTGAAGGCCGGCAGAGCGGCTTCGAGGCGATGGGTGTTGCGGTCGTAGAGAAAGAAGAAGACCCGCTCGGCGTTCGTGAACCCCGCGATGGCCTGGGCCGATCGGGCCAGAACCTCCCGCACGTCCGTCATGCGATAGGCCGAGCGCGAGAACTGGTGCAGGCGGCGCAGCGTCTCGACACGGCGTGAGACGCGCTTGCCCATTGTGTCGATGGCCGAGGCGAGCCGGCCGAGCTCGTCCCCGTTCTCCCCCCCCGGGACCTCCACCGGACGGCCGCGCCCGATCTCCTCGGCGGCGCGGACGAGTTGAGAGACGGGAGCCGAGACGCGCCGCGAGACGATGCCGATGACGACGAAGACCGCCGGCAGGAGCAGGACCGAGAGCATGAGCACGTCACGCCGCAGCGTCGAGAGGGAGGACGGGGACAAGGCCCCGGCCTCTCCACGGATCGTGTCCAGGGCCTCCCGGGAGATGCCCTCGTAGAAGACCCACCCGGTCGTCCCGGCTCGAGCGGACGCAATCCGCACCTGCTTTCCGTCGACGAGGTACTCCTCGCTCGAGCGGTTCGCGGCGCGGCCGCGCGCCGCCAGCTGCTTGAGCTCGGGCGATGGCGCGGTGGTGAGCGGCGCCCCGCCTGCCCCGCTCCAGCCGAGGATCGCCGCGGCGCGAGGCGTCATGTAAACGGCATGGCCGTCGGAATCGGTGGCGAACCAGAAATCCCCCGGAGGCTGCCAGTTCTCCATGGCTTCCGCCACGTACCGGCTCGCGTCGACTTCGATCGCAACCCCCGCGACGAGGCGTCCGGAGCGGTCGCGCACCGGAACGAAGAGCGTCGAGAGACGGGCGTCTGCCGAGGCGTTCGGTCCCGCGTGTCCCTCGACCCATCTCGCACGATCGCCTCCGGCCGGGCGCGCCTCGGGGAAGCGGGCCACACGGTTGAAGACGAACCGCTCGAGCTCTCCTCCCGAGTCCCGGTTCGCGCGGTGGATGTCGATCCATGGCGACATCCGCAACGCTCCCGTCGCGGTCCAGAGACTGACGGACCGGGTGCTCGGCCGCCGGCGACGGATCTCTTCCATCAACGGGGCGAGAATCCGCGTACGTTCGATGTCCGCGATCGCCGCGGCCGGGTCGGGGCTCCGCAGCGAGACCATCGCGACCGATTCGGCTTCGGGAATCAGGGTCCAGACGTGGCCGTGCGCATCCGCCGGCGGAACGGCCGGCTCCGACGGCGCCGGCGCAGCCAGCGCAGTCGCCGCGGCGGTCGCGATCGACCAGCCCGCCTCTTCGGCGACCTGCGCCCGGCGCTCGATCCACTCCGCGCGAAACGTCGCATCCTGAGCCACCCGGATCGAGGCCTCGGTGACCCGGACGGCCGCGACTTCGCGGGCGGCGGCGGTCTGCATGCCCGCGAGGCGTCTCTGGACGAGAAAGATGAAGACCGCCGCCGGAATCAGGAAGGCCAGGAACGTCGCGACCAGCAGTCTCGCCGCCAGGCTCTCGCGCGGGTCGAAGTGCCGCCAGAATCGTTCGAACGGAAGGGGCTTCACTGCGAAATTGTAGCGCCGGGTGCCGAGGGACAAAGTCGAGAGTCATGGGTCGAGGGTCAAGGGTGGACCATAACCCTCCCGACCCTCGACTCTCGACTCTCAACTTACCTACTCGTACCGCAGCGCCTCGATCGGGTCCAGGCGCGCGGCCTTCCGCGCCGGGTAGAAGCCGAAGAACACGCCGATCGCGGCGGAGAAACCGAAGGCGAGCGCGACCGCTCCCGGCGACAGCAGGATCGGCCAGCCGGCCTTCCAGGCGAGGATCCGCGAAGCGGCCACCCCGAGCGCGACGCCGACGGCGCCTCCGGCGATCGAAAGCGTGAGGGCCTCGACGAGGAACTGCGTGAGGACGTCCCGGCCCTTGGCGCCGATCGCCATCCGAATCCCGATTTCGCGGGTCCGCTCGGTCACCGACACGAGCATGATGTTCATGATCCCGATTCCGCCGACGAGAAGCGAGATGGACGCGGCGGATGCCAGCAGCGTGGACAGCGTCTTCGAGGTCTGGTCGGCGGTCTGCGCGATCTCCTGCTGCGAGCGGATCATGAAGTCCGAGTCCTGCCCGGGCCCGATCCTGTGACGCTGGCGCAGCAGGGCTTCGATCTCCGTCTGCGCCAGCTCCACCGAATTGCGCGAGACCGCCGAGGCCATGAACATGTCGACCTTCTGCCGGTTCTTCAGGAGCCGCATCACGGTCGTGTACGGAGCGATGACGACGTCATCCTGGTCCTGGCCCATCGAGTTGCCGCCTTTGCCTTCCAGCACGCCGACGACGCGAAAGGGGAAGTTCTTGATCCGCACCGTCTGCCCCACCGGGTCCTGGCCTTCGAAGAGCGCGTTCGCCACGGTCGTTCCGAGCAGGCAGACCTTGGCGGCCGCGCGCACTTCCGAGTCGCCGAAGAAGGACCCCTTCTCGACGTTCCACGACTTGACGAACGGCCACTCCACGCCCACGCCCTGGATCTGGGTACCCCAGTTCATACCTCCCGCGGCGATCTGGGCGCCGGAGCGCGATACCGGCGTCACATACGCGACGGAGGGGCACTCGGCGCGGACGGCCGCGATGTCCTCCTCCGTAATTGTGGACTGTCCCGTGAAGATCCGCGCTCCGGACTGCGTCGCCACGCCCGGGAAGACCATCAGGAAATTGGAGCCCAGCGAAGAGATTTGCGCCTGGATGGCGGCCTGGGAGCCCTGGCCCACGCCGATCATGGCGATGACGCAGGCCACACCGATGATGATGCCCAGCGCGGTGAGGATCGACCGCATCTTGTTGCGGGCGATCGCCTTCAGACCGACCTTGAGGATCGTCAGGAACTTCAGCATCTCTCAGCCCTCCACGGACGGCGCCGCACGCCGCCTCTCGACCGGCCGATCCTCGACCACGCGTCCGTCGCGGAACACGACGACCCGGCGCGCGTGGTCGGCAATGTCGCTCTCGTGCGTGATGAGGACGACCGTCTTGCCCTCGTCGTTCAACTTCTGAAAGACACCCATGATCTCCTCGGACGTTTTCGAGTCGAGGTTTCCGGTCGGCTCGTCCGCCAGCACCAGCTTCGGCTCGTTGATGAGCGCCCGCGCGATCGCGACGCGCTGCTGCTGGCCTCCCGAGAGCTGGCTCGGCTGGTGGTCTTCCCGCCCCGCCAGGCCCACGAGCGCGAGGCACCGCCGGGCCTTCTCTTCGCGGCCTCTCGCGGAGTGCCCGTTCGCGGAGTAGACCAGCGGAAGCTCGACGTTGTCGAGGGCGGAGGTCCGGGGCAGGAGGTTGAAGGACTGGAAGACGAAGCCGATCTTCCCGTTGCGGATTTCGGCGCGCGCGTCCCGGTCGAGCCCGGAGACGTCGGTCCCGTCGAGAAAGTAGCGGCCCGACGTCGGCCGGTCCAGGCAGCCGACGATGTTCATGAACGTGCTCTTGCCGGAGCCCGAGGGGCCCATCACGGCGACGAACTCGCCGGGAGCGATCGAAAGGCTCACCCCGTCGAGCGCCCGCACCTCGACCTCGCCCATTCGATACACCCGGACGAGATCCTCGATCCGGATGACGTCCGGCACGTCCTCAGAATCTCCGGCCGCCGCCCGGTCCGCCGGGGACCGCCGGCGCCATCGGGTTGCGGGTCGCCGAGGCGTCGGCCTTGGCCGTGACGAGGCCGACGACGACGAGCTCGCCTTCCTTGAGCTCTCCCCCCGCCACCTGCGTGAAGCGGCCGTCGGTAATGCCGGCCTTGATCTCGACCGGCTTCGGGTCTCCCACCGGAGGCGCGCCGATGGTGTAGACGGTCTGGCCCGGACGGCGCCCCTTGCCGGCGCCCGCGGAGCGGTCGAACTGCCGGGCGGCACCGGCCGGGCCGGTTCCCGCGCCCCGGGCCGCCCGCTCTTCGGGAGACGAGTCGCCCCCCGTCGCCGGGCCCTCGGTCTCCTCGGGCCGGAACCGGAGCGCCGCGTTCGGGATCCGGAGCACGTCGTCCACCGTCGCGACGTCGATCGAGATGTTGGCGGTCATGCTCGGCCGCAACGCCAGCTCCGGATTCGCGACCTCGATGATGACCGGGTACGTGACGACGTTCTGATTCACGGTCGCATTCAGGCGGATCTGCGCGATCTTTCCCGGAACGTCTGCTCCGGGTAGGCGTCCACGTTGAAGCGCACCGGCTGGCCGACCTTGCACAGTCCGATGTCCGACTCCGAGACGTCGGCCGACACCTGCATCTTGGTCAAATCCTGCGCGATCGTGAAGATCGTGGGCGCCGTGAACGAGGCGGCGACCGGCTGGCCGACGTCGTACTGCCGGTCCACGACGACGCCGTCGATCGGCGCCACGATCCGGCTGTTGCGCAGATCCGTCTCGGCCTGCGCGAGCGAGGCCCGGGCCTGCGCGACGGCGGCCGTCGCCGAGTCGAAGTCGGCCTGCGCCTGATCGAGGTCGGCCTGCGCCGCGAGCTTCTCGTCCCACAACGCCTTCTGACGGCGCAGCGAGATTCCGGCGTTGCGCGCGTCGACTTCGGCCTTGTCGAGCGCCGCGCGATTCTGGGCCACGCGCTCCTGGAACGGCACGGGATCGAGCTCGGCGAGGAGGTCGCCCTTCTTCACCTGCTTGTTGAAATCGGCGTGAAGCGCCGCCACGTTTCCGGAAACGACCGATCCGACCTTGACGGTCGTCACGGCCGACAGGGTTCCCGTGGCCGCCACCGTCTGCGTGATGTTTCCCCGCTCGACTTTCGCCGTCCGGTACTTCGGCTCCGCCTTCTGGCGTCCGCCGAGCACGAGGAACGCGCCGACGGCGACCGCCATCAGCCCGCCGATCCAAACGAGCGACTTCTTACGCATTCAATTCCATAACCGACCTCGCGGAAACGTTGTTCCCCGCCGAGGACACGAGCCAGGGAGATTATCGTCCCTCTCGGGACCTCGGTCGCGGACGCGGGCGGGCTCCTTCGCGGGACGGACCCTCCACAAAGGAAAGGGGCCCTTGCGGGCCCCTTCTGTCATGTCGTTTTCGAAGGCTTCAGAGATTGCGGTCGATCAGCTTCACGAACTCGCTCCGGGGCAGGGCACCCAGGGCGCGATCCGCGACCTCGCCGTTCTTGAAGAGGATGAACGTCGGAATCGAAGTGATCTGGTAGCGCATCGCGATCTCCGTCGACTCGTCGACGTTGACCTTCGCGACCTTGATCTTGCCGGCGTACTGGGTCGCGAGATCGTCGACGATGGGAGCCACCGAGCGGCAGGGACCGCACCAGGGCGCCCAGAAATCGACCAGAACCGGGACCTGGCTCTTGAGAATGTCCCCGTCGAAACTGGCGTCGGAGACCTGGGACACGTTGGGATTCGACATCAGCAAAAACTCCTTCACGCGGAAATATGCCGGAGAGGGCCCGAAGGATTCAAACCGGCCGGGCCGGCATCTTAGCAGCTCTCTCAGTGCATGTGGGCGTGGACCCGGCCGCGCACGTGCGCGAGCCCCTCCCGCAGAAACCACGGAACCATCAGGAGCGAGAGGGCCGGATCGACCCAGTGCGGCGCCGAGAGGAGGCCGCCGATCATCGCGAGCATCGTGAGGCCGGAGTCGATCGAGCAGGCGATGGACTCCTTGGCCTCGGCCGCCAGCCCCTTGCTGCCGAGGCTTCGGCTCGTCTTCCACTTGTAGTACCCGATGATGGGCATCCCGAAGGTTGCGAAGACCGTCAGGAGCAGGCCGAGGATGCTCGGCTCGACGTGATTCCCTCGGATCAGCTCGAAGAGTCCCCGCGTCAGGGTGTAGGCGCCGAGGAGCAGAAACGAGACGCCGATCCAGCGCGCCAGCATCTGGTCGCGCCGCGCGTGGTCCTCTTCTTCGTCGGCGAGGTGCCGCAGGTGCCGCACCGCGAGGAAGGCGGCGCCGCCTTCGATGACGCTTTCCAGGCCGAAGGCGAGCAGAGCGAGGCTGCCCGTCCGAGCGGCCTCGAAGAGCGCCAGCCCTCCCTCGCCGAAGACGTGGACGAAGGTCAGGCCGAGCAGCCAGTGCATCCGGCGCCGCAGGGCGTCGGAGGGCGTTCCGGCCGCCGCAACCGCGACGGGCGCCGCAGCTCCCGGATCGCTCGTCACGCCGGCATTCTATGCGCCCGCCGGACCCTTTCGCGCGCCGGCGAAGTACTCGCGCGTGCAGGCGATGTCGCGCTGGATCTGGGCCTTGAGCTCGATGACCGAGGGGAACTTGCGCTCTTCGCGCAGCCGGTCGAGAAAGAAGAGCCGGACCCTCTCGCCGTAGACGTCGGACGAGAATTCGAGGACGTACGTCTCGATCGTGGTCCGGAATTGCTCGTAAAGCGTCGGCCGGCGCCCGATGTTCGTGACGCTTTCGAAGCGCCGCCCGAAGGAACGGATCTCGATCTCGGTGACGTAGACGCCGTCGGCCGGGGGCAGCTCGTTCTCCGGCTCGAGGTTGATCGTCGGCACGCCGATCTGGTGGCCCACGCGGTCGCCCCGCGAGACGAGGCCGTCGACCTCGTAGCTGCGGCCGAGCATGGCGTTCGCTTCGCCGATCGCGCCCCGCTCGAGCGCCCTCCGAATCCGCGTGGACGAGACCGGCTCCCCCGCGTACAGGACCTCGTCCACGGCCGAGGCGATGAAGCCGCACTCGGCCCCGAGCCGGGAGAGAAGCGCCAGATCGCCGCGCTTGCCGCGGCCGAAGGCGAAGTGGGCGCCGATGTACAGCTCCGACGCCCCGAGGCGGCCGGAAAGCAGCGTGCGCGCGAAGTCCTCCGGCTCCGTCAGCGAGAAGTCGCGCGTGAACGGGATGACGAGAAGCGTCTCGATCCCGATCGCCTCGATCGCCTCCTCCTTCTGCCGCAGGGTCTGCACGCGGCGGGGAGCCCGGTCGGGCCGGAGCACGGCCATCGGGTGGGGCTCGAAGGTGATGGCGAATGAGGGCCGGTCGATCTCGCGCGCGCGCGCCACGACCGTCTCCAGAATCTTTCTGTGGCCGAGATGCACGCCGTCGAAGTTGCCGATCGTTCCGATGCCTCCTCGCGGGAGGTCCGTCTGGCGGAAGGGATCGCGGATGACCTGCATGGCGAAGCTGTCAGCTCTCAGCTGTCAGCTTTCAGCCGACCACCGCGCCGGTCACGTCGTAGTCGAAGGTCTTCTCGATTCGGACGGACACGATGGCACCGGGAGCGAGGTCGCGGCCGGCGGTGTCCGTGATCAGGAGATGGCCGTCGATCTCGGGGGCCTGCGACCGCATCCGCCCCTCGAGCAGGTACTCGTGCTCCTCCGACGGGCCCTCGACGATCGCCTCGACGGTCCGGCCGCGCAACGCCCGGAGCTTCCCCCGCGCGATGGGCTGCTGCAGCGAGAGGAGAAAGTCCTTTCGACGCTCCTTCTCTTCGGCGGGAACCGGGTCCCCGAGCGCCTCGGAGCCCGAGCCGGGCTCGGGCGAGTAGGTGAAGGCTCCCATGTTGTCGAGCTGGGCGGCGCGGACGAACTCGCAGAGCTCCTGGAACTCCCTCTCGCCCTCACCGGGAAAGCCGACGATGAACGTGGTCCGCACGGCGATCTCGGGAGCGTGCTCCCGCATGCGGGCCAGCATGCGCAGATAGGACGCCGAATCGCCGCCCCGTCGCATCGCGGCGAGGATCGGCCGGGAGACGTGCTGGAGCGGAATGTCGACGTACGGCAGAAAGCGCGGCTCCCGCGCCATGAGCTCGAGCACCGAGTCGTCGAGAGTCTTCGGGTAAGCGTAGAGGAATCGAATCCAGGGAAATCCGGTCTCGGCCGCGAGCGCCTCGACGAGTTGGGAGAGGCCCCGCCGGTCCATGCCGAGGTCTTCGCCGTAGCGTGTCGTGTCCTGGGAGATGAGGACGAGCTCCGAGACGCCCTGGGCTTCGAGCGACTGCGCCTCGGCGATCAGCGAGGGAATCGAGCGGCTGCGCTGCATGCCCCGCATCTGCGGAATGGTGCAGAACGTGCACGGGTTGTCGCAGCCCTCGCCGACCTTGAGGTAGGCATAGCCCCGCCGGCGCGAGAGGACGCGCGGCGCCCGCTCGTCGTAGAGGCGCGTCGCCAGGGGCTTGTCCGTGAAGCGCGGGAGCGTCGGAAGTCCCGCCGGCCGCGCGCCGGGGCGTTCTCGAGCTCGTCGAGGCCCACGAAGGCGTCGACCTCCGGCATCTCGGCCGAGAGCTCCCGGCCGTACTTCTGGACCATGCAGCCGGCCACGACGACGCGGTCGATCTCCCCTCGCTTCTTGCGCTCGATCTGCTCGAGGATCGTCTCGACCGACTCCTCCTTGGCGCGGTCGATGAAGCCGCAGGTGTTGACGACGACGACCCGGGCCTCGGCGTCGGAGACGATCTCGTGCCCGGCCTGCTTCAGGTGGCCCAGCATGACCTCGGCGTCGACGAGGTTCTTCGGGCATCCGAGGGACACGATGCCGACGGTGGGCAGTCTTCCGCTCACGGCGTCCGGTTCCGGGCTGTCATGGGGCCATTCTAAAGAAGGCTGGCTTCGCAGGCCGGACGGGGCTCAGGCCTCGACCTCGGGCAAGCTGGCCATCAGCTTTTCGAGGCTGGCGGGGGCGGCCGGCTTGACGACGTGGAACTGGAATCCGGCCTCGCGCGCCCGCCGGCGATCCTCCTCCTGGCCCCAGCCGGTCAGGGCGACGAGGACGACGTCCTTGCCCCAGGGCTCCTGGCGGATCCGCTGGGCGGCCTGATAGCCGTTCAGCTTCGGCATGCCGATGTCGAGCACCACCACGTGGGGACGAAACGTCGAGCCCAACTGGAGCGCCTCGATGCCGTTGTACGCCGCGCGGGTCTCGTTGCCCATCAGGCCGAGCAGGCTCGCGAGCCCCAACGCCGCGTCGCGGCTGTCGTCGACGACGAGGATGCGGCGCGGCGCCCCGGGAGCCGCGGGGCGCCGGTCGCGAACGGGCGTCTCTGCGACCTCGGCCCCTGCGAGCGGCAGCCGCACCTCGAACTCGCTCCCCATCCCGCGGCCCGCGCTGCGCGCCTGGACCGATCCGCCGTGCATTTCGACGAGCACCTTCACGAGCGACAGGCCGATGCCGAGCCCCCGATGCGACCTCTCGGCCGGCGGATCGCCCTGCGTGAACATCTCGAAGATCCCGGGCAGGGCCTCGGGAGCGATGCCGACTCCCGTGTCGAGCACCCGGACGACCACTTCGTCGCCGAGGGTCTCGCCCACGACCCGGATCGTGCCTCCCCGCTCGCTGTGCGTCGCCGCGTTGTTCAGCAGGTTGGAGAACACCTGGCTCAGGCGGGTGACGTCGGCGTGCAGCGGGACACCGCTCGGGGGAATCTGGACGTGGAGGGTGTGGCCGTTGCCCTGAATCAGCGGAAGGCTGGTCTCGACGGCCTGTCGAATCACGGTCGAGAGGTCGACCGTCTCGCGCCGGAGCTCGATCTTGCCGCGGCTGATGCGGCTGACGTCGAGGAGGTCGTCGACCAGCCGGACGAGCTGATCGAGCTGTCGCTCCATCATGGCGCGCGAGCGCTCGAACGCCTCGCCGTCGTTCCGCGATCAGCTTCATGATCTGGAGCCCGCTGCTGAGAGGGGCCAGCGGGTTGCGCAGCTCGTGCGCGAGCGTCGCCAGGAACTCGTCCTTGCGCCGGTCGGCGTCCTCGAGCCGGGCTTTCGCCGCTTCGGCGTCGCCGCGCAGCCGCCGCTGCTCCCGCGCCGACTCCCGGCGGATGCGCGCGATCTGGATGTGGGCCGCGACCCGGGCCAGCAGCTCCTTCGCGGCGAACGGCTTGACGAGGTAGTCGTCGGCTCCGGCTTCCAGGCCTTCGATGCGACTCTCCTCGCCGGCCCGCGCCGACAGCAGGATGATCGGGAGGTCGCGCAGTGCGCCGGATCCGATCGCAGCTCGCGCAGGAGCCCGAAGCCGTCGAGCCGCGGCATCATCACGTCGGTCAGGATCAGGTCGGGCGCTCGCCGCGCGGGCGCGATCGAGCGCCTCGATGCCGTCCGCCGCGGCATCCACGCGATAACGGCTCGCCCAGGAGCCGCGACACGTACTGGCGCATGTCCGCGTTGTCGTCGGCGACGAGGACCCGCGCCCGGCGCGAGGAGGTCGTGTCGTCCAGGGGCTCCACTCCGTGAGGAAGCTCCAGGCCTTCGGCCACCGGACCGGATTCGTCCTCGGGCAGCCAGCGCAGCGCCTCCTCGACGAAGACCTGGGCGCTGCGCGCGGGAGAGGCGGAGACCGCATCGGCCTCGATCTGGTCCGGCGGAAGATGCGCGGAGCCCAGCGGCAGAACGACGCGGAACGTGGTCCCGCGCCCGACCTGGCTTTCGGCCCGGACCTCTCCGCCGTGCAGCTTCACGAGCTCCTGGACGAGAGCCAGGCCGATGCCGCTGCCTTCGTGGGTCCGCCCTCCCGCGTCCTTGACGCGATGAAACCGCTCGAAGAGGCGAGGCATCTCCTCCGCGGGGATCCCGATGCCCGTGTCCCGGACAGAGAGCTCGACACTTTCCGCGGTCGCCCGAAGCGCGAGGTCGATCTCGCCTTCCAGCGTGAACTTGAAGGCGTTCGAGAGGAGGTTCAGAACGATCTTCTCCCACATGTCGCGATCGACGAAGACGGGCCCCGGGGGCTCCGGGCAGTCGACGCGCAGCCGCAGCCCGGCGCGTTCGACGGCCGAACGAAAGAGGCTCGCGAGGTCCGTCGTCAGCATGCCCAGCGGAGTCGGCCGATAGGTCGCGCGGGCCCGGCCCGCCTCGATCCTCGCGAAGTCGAGGAGCGTGTTGACCAGGCGCAGCAGCCTCGACCCGTTTCGCCGCACGATCTCGAGATGCCGGCGGATCTCGGGACTGACCTCGTCCGCCGGTCTCTCGAGAATGTCCGCGACCGGCCCGAGCATCAGGGTCAGCGGCGTGCGGAACTCGTGACTGACGTTCGAGAAGAAGAGGGTCTTCGCCTCGTCCAGGCGGGCGAGGGCTTCGGCGCGGCGGCGCTCCTCCTCGTACGCCCGCGCGTTCGCGACGGCCGCCCCGATCTGCCCGGCGACGAGCCCCAGGAAGCCCCGGTAGTCGTCGTGAAACGGGAGACGCGGGCTGATGCCCGCAACCACGAACCCGCTGAGTCGGAGGCTCTCGCCGCCCTTCACCATCGGAAGCACGATCGCGCTGCTTCGGCGACTCGGGCCAGACCCCTCCGGGAAGTCGGTCGAACGGCGCCGCGAGCTCCTCGACGAGGACCGCCTCTCCCGTCAGAGCCACGCGAGCGAACTCCCACGAGTCGCTGTCGCCTCCCAGATCGACCGTCGCGGGGCTCGCCGGGTGCGAGGGCTCGAGGCCGCACGCGCCGGCGAGCTTCGCCCGGGTTCCATTCGGTTCGAGCAGATAGAGCAGCGCGAAGGGGATGTCGTTCGGGTTCTCGGACAGAGTGCCGGCGGCAATCTCGCAGGCCCCTTCGATCGACTTGGCCTCGGCCGCTCTTTCCGCGAGCGCGCGGAGGAGCCGGAGGCGCCTTCGACCCAGGACGCGCTGGGTGTCCTCCGTGCAGGCGCAGAAGAGACCGCCGACGCCCCCGTCGTCGTCGGGAATCGGGCTGTACGAGTAGGTGAAGAACGCTTCCTCGGGGAAGCCGTTCCGTTCCATGACGAGCTGAAGCTCTTCGTGCCACGTCGCGCGCCGCTCGCGCATCACCAGCTCGGACTGAGGGCCGATCGTGTCCCAGATCTCCGACCAGATCTCCCGGGCCGGCCGGCCGAGGGCCTCCGGGTGCCGGTCGCCCAGGACCGGGGCGTAGGCGTCGTTGTAGATGTTGGTCAGCTTCTCGCCCCACCAGACGAACATCGGATAGCGCGAGTCGAGCATGATCCGGACCGCGGTCTTCAGGCTGGCCGGCCACCCCTCCAGGTCGCCCAGCGGAGTCTGCGACCAGTCGTGGTCCCGGATCCGGCGCTCCATTTCCCCGGCCTCGGGCCGGAGCTCCGGAGTCGGCGGACAAGAGGCTGTCCCGATGCGGTCGCTCATCTGCTCAGGAGGTCCTGAACCCCGCCCGCTGCAAGAGTCATGCTCACCTGCGAGGATCGGGGTCAGGGATAGATCCGCTTGAGCATCCGCGGATAAGGAATCGTCTCGCGCAGATGGTGGATTCCGCAGACCCAGGCGACCAGCCGCTCGAGGCCCATGCCGAAGCCGGAGTGCGGAAACGTCCCGTAGCGGCGCACGTCGAGGTACCACTCGAAGGCTTCGAGCGGCAGCTTGTGCTCCTCGATGCGCCGCTCGAGAAGGGCGTGATCGTCGATGCGCTGCGAGCCGCCGATGATCTCGCCGTAGCCCTCCGGCGCGATCATGTCGATGCCCAGCACGACTTCGGGATCGTTCGGATCGGGCTTCATGTAGAACGCCTTGATGGCCGTCGGGAAGCGCGGACACGATGAGCGGCCTCTCGAGGTCGCCGCAGATGACGGTCTCCTCGTCGGCCGCCGATGTCGTCGCCGAACTTCACCGCGATGCCCTTCTTCTGCAGGGCCTCGATCGCGTCGCGATACGTCATGCGCGGGAAAGGGCTTCTTGACGTCTCGAGCTTCGTCGGTGTCGCGTTCGAGACGCTTGAGCTCTTCCCCGCAGCGGTTCAAGGCGCGCTCGACCAGATGTACGACGAAGTCCTCGGCGAGCTCCAGAGGCCCTCGAACTCGAGGAACGCCACCTCGGGCTCGACCATCCAGAACTCCGTGAGATGGCGGCGCGTCTTCGACTTCTCGGCGCGGAACGTCGGGCCGAAGCAGTAGACCTTGCCGAACGCCGCCGCCGCCGGCTCGAGATAGAGCTGGCCGGACTGCGAGAGATAGGCCTTCTCGCCGAAGTAGTCGGTCTCGAAGAGCGTCGAGGTCCCCTCGGCCGCGTTGGCCGTGAGGATCGGCGAGTCGATCAGGACGAAGTCGCGGTCGTAGAAGAAGTCGCGGATGGCCTTCTCGATCTCGGTGCGGACGCGCAGCACGGCGTGCTGCTTCGACGAGCGCAGCCAGAGATGGCGGTGATTCATCAGGAAGTCGATGCCGTGCTCCTTCGGCGAGATCGGATACTCGGGCGACGGCCCGAGGATCGTGACGCGCGCCCCCGTCATCTCGTCCCCGCCCGGAGCACGCTTTTCCTCGCGCACCGGCCCCTCGACTTCCAGCGAGCACTCCTGCGTGGCCCGCTCGGCGGCCTTCCACGACCTCGGCAGCGACTTCCGCGCGCGAAACCACGACCTGGACGTAGCCCGTGCCGTCCCGAACGATGGGAAACTGGATCTTGCCCGAAGTGCGCTTGTTGTACAGCCAGCCGTGGACCCGGGCCGTGCTTCCGGCCTTCGATCCGAGCTTGACGATGGGGGTCGCGTCCATGAGGGCGCGGATTATACGGGCAGGGCCCTCCCCGTAGAATCCCCCGCGTGACCGAGGCCGTGCTGACGCGTTTCGCGCGCGCCGTGCTGCCGGTGCCCGGCGCGAAGGTGGCTTCGCCGCGTGGCGCGGGAGGCGCCGCACCGGCTCCGGGACTTTCCGAAGGACGCCGTCTGCGCCTTCGCCCCGCGCGCCTTCGGCGGGCCACTGCCGCCGCCCGGGCTGCGCGCGCGCGTGGGGCTCGGCTCACGGGACGAATTCACGCTCGTCGGCCGCGAGGGCGCCCGCCAGATTCTCGAAGCGCTGCGTCGCACGTCCGCCGTAGCCGAAGGCGAAGGCGGCGGAGGCGACTGGCTCGACTTCGGATGCGGCTGCGGACGGCTCGCCCGTTACCTGCTCGAATCGGGTGTGCCGCGAAGCTATTCCGGAGTCGACGTCGACGCCCGCCAGATCGCCTGGGCCGCGCGCAACCTCGCCGGCGAGTTCACGGTCATGCGCCCCGAGCCTCCCCTGGCGTTCCCGGACTCGTCCTTCGACGTCGTGCTCGCGATCTCCATCTTCACGCACTTCCACGAGGAAGAGCAGTTCGCCTGGCTCGCCGAAGTCCGGCGGCTGCTCCGGCCGGGAGGGCTCCTCGTCGCCACGACGCTGTCGCCGGAGTTCGCCCCGGCCTGCCCGGCCTGACGGCCGAGGAGCTCGCGCGGACTTTCGGAGCGGGGCTTCCTTGCCGTCGACCACGCCGCTTCGACCTTCAATGAGAAGTCGACCTTCCACGACCGCGCCTACCTCGAGCGCGAGTGGAGCCGGTATCTGAGGCTGCGCTCGCACGCGACGCGGAGCTTCGTCAGCTACCAGGACCTCGCGGTGTGGGAGAAGGCGGCGGCAGGACGATGATCGGCCGCTCGACGACTGTCTCGCCTCCGTCCCGGCCGACGACCACGACCCGGAGCGTGTGCGGCCCCGGAGGAAGATCCGGCACCGGGAAACCGTAGGCGCCGTTGCCGGGCTCGTCGTAGCCCGGATGGACGTCCGAAAGGTGCGGCCACTCGCCTCCGATCTTCGCGAACGTCTCGCCGCCCGATTCGGCCGTGACGCGCACGCTCTCGATCCCGGAATCGTCCAGCGCCCAGCCGTACGCCCAGAAGCCCGGAGGCACGCGCTGCCCTTCGGTCGGAACCTCGAGGTACCCGAACGGAGGAGCCTGCCGCTTGACGTCGTCATCGAGCCAGGCGGCGGCCTCCTCGAAGAGCCGTTCGGCCTCGGGAGGCGGCGTGCCCTCCGCTCCGACATCGGCCGGCCAGGCGGGAGATCCGGCCAGGCGGTAGGCGAAGTCGCGACCGAGGCCTTCGTGCGGAAAGCTCCCGAGAAGCTCGATCGCGCCCGACGTCACGCCGCGCCGCACCGCCGCCGAGTAGTCGTTCGCGCGGTATCCCCGGCCCTCGTGCGCGTGGTAAACGAGAACGCTCGCCCCGAGTGCGCGCATCCGTGGCCAGGCGTCCGCTTCGGGAATCGGCCTCTTTTTCAGGACGGCCTCGAGCTCCGTATAGGGCAGCGGGAAAAAGCCGGAGTATCCGTTCACGATCGGCTTCTCGTGGAACGCCTGACGCAGGACGTACTCGAAGTCGTAGAGAAAGCCGAAGGGCCACTCCACCGCGGCGCCGGGAAAGTCGGCCGTCCGCAGCCAGCGATAGACCGCCGACGGCTCGCCGGGTGTCGGGAGAAGCTTGAGCGGAAACACCCGGTACTCGAACCCGAGCAGCGCGAGCGTCACGCCGGTGGCCGCGAGGCGTGTACCGAACCGCCGGCGGCGAATGAGAAGCGATAGCCCCCAGGCCGCCAGAACCGCAAGGGCGATGTGGAAGAGCACGATGCCGCGCGACGGCGCGCGAATCGCGCGGAAGACCGAACCGAAAGATTGCACGAGGAACCGGTAGAAGGGTGTGTTCATCCCGAACGCGACCAGGATCCCGGAGGCTGCGACCCCGAGAAGGAGCGCGGCCCTGGGATCGACGCCACCCCGCCTCAGAAAGTCTCCGAGATTGCGAAACCGGCGCCCCGGAAAGGCCGCCATGAGACGGAGCATCAGAACGGCCGCCAGAAAAACGAGGATCCGGCCGGGATCCCCCAGGCGAAGTGGGCCAAGCGTCAGTCCCGGTTTCAGAAGCGCGAGAAGCCAGAGCGCCGCGAGGACCGCACGACGACGTCGGCGATCCGGACGAGACCGGGTCGCCGGCGCTCTCGGCGAAGTCTCCGGTTCGGGCGCCTCGAGTCGCGAGCGGCGGCGCCAGAGCAGGACGAGCGCCGTGACGGCGAGAACAAATGCGACCGCCCCCGGAAAGAACTGCCTCTCGGGCGCGCGGAATCGTTGGGTCAGCGTCCCCCACAGAAGGTTCTTCTCGCCCGCCGAGAGGAAATCCGACCACTTGGCCGAGAACACCTGAATCTCGCCGAGGTACCGCCGGAACCCATAGAGCTTCTCGGCCGCGCGGTATCCCGCGGCGAACGGGAGAAACGGCAAGGTGGCCGCGGCGGTCGCAAGAATCACCGCGACCGTCCGTCGTCCGCGCCCGGGAATCTCGCGGAGCCATACCCAGACGAGCGTCACGCCGACGAGAAACCCGGAGAAGAGGGCGTAGTGCACGTTGCACAGCGCATTCCAGGCGAACGCGGCGGCATAGAGGAGAAGGTCCGCGCGCCTCCCGCCTTCGAGGTACCTCAGGAGAAACAGAAGCGTCAGGCAGAGAAACGCTCCCCACTGGAACTGCAGGTGAGGAATCTGATCCATGCGCCACGGAAGAAACGCGTAGACGACCCCGGCCACCGCCGAGGCGAGCGGATCTCCGGTGATGTGCCGCGCGAGCGCCCACGCGGCCAGAGCCGACAGGCCCATGCCGAGGAGCAGCAGGACGTTGTAGTTGAAAACCGCCGACGCGCCGGCCGCGAGGAGCGGGAAGCCGAAGAGGGACACGCCGAAGAAGTTCTCCGAGAATGCCAGCACGTAGCGGGCCGGGTGAAAGAAGTTCAGCTGGAAGAGCTCGCGCGGGTCGCGGAGGGTCTGCGCGTAGTCCCACTGGAGGATGCGGGCGACGAGCTTCGCGTCCCCCCAGTCGGAGAGGGTGTTGCCCATGTGCAACACCTGGGGCCAGGTCGAGAGCGCCGTCCAGGCGAGAAAGAAGAGGGCCGCGAGGAGAATCTCCCGCCCTCGGAGCGGGGTCGCCGACTCGCGACTCAACGTAGCCGCCTGGCGCGCGCGTTGTTCGCGATCGTCATCGCCTGCTGGAGCCGCTGCATCTTGCGATGGCGCTTCTGCGTGGCCTCGACGTCTCCCGTCGGCGGGACGTTGGCGCGGATCTCGCGGAGGAGCTTGTCCGCTTCGAACCCGAAGGTCTGGAAGTCGGGCGCCTGGAACTTCCGGAAGGTCAGCTCGCTCGCGATGATGTAGCCGTCCGAGATGTCGCGGACCATGTTGTATGCGGAGCCGCCCAGAAACGCGCCCATGACTGCGAAAAGTGTACCCCGTGCCGGGTCCTTCGCGGAGCTCGGAACGCGAGATTTCCCCGCGGGAGCCGGTCGGGATACGATGCCGCCCTTTGCGGGAGGGCTCACCTTGGCTGCGCACGCGGACTATCTCGACATCGACTCGCTTCTGACCGAGGACCAGCGGCTCGTCCGGGACACCGTCGGGTCCTGGGTCGACGACAAGGTGCTCCCCATCATCGAGGAGGCGGCCTGGGAGGGTCGATTCCCGCGCGAGCTCGTCCCCGAAATGGCCCAGATGCACCTCTTCGGCTCGACGATCGCCGAGTACGGCCTTCCCGGCCTCGACAACATCTCCTACGGCCTGATCATGCAGGAGCTCGAGCGGGGCGACTCGGGTCTGCGCTCCTTCGTCTCGGTGCAGTCGGGCCTCGTCATGTACCCCATCTACGCCTTCGGCTCGCAGGAGCAGAAGGACAAGTGGATCCCGAAGCTCGCGAGCGCGGAGGCCCTGGGCTGCTTCGGGCTGACCGAGCCCGATTTCGGCTCGAACCCGGCCGGCATGCGCACGACCGCCAAGAAGGACGGCGACTCCTACGTCCTGAACGGGGCCAAGGCCTGGATCACGAGCGGCTCGATCGCCGACGTCGCGGTCGTGTGGGCCAAGCTCGACGGCGTCGTCCGGGGTTTCCTCGTCGAGAAAGGCACCAAGGGCTTCTCGACGTTCGAGCACAAGGGCAAGATGTCCCTCCGCGCCTCGGTCACCTCACAGCTGGCCTTCGAAGACTGCCGGATCCCGGCCGCCAACATCCTTCCCGGCGCCGAGGGGCTGAAGGGCCCGCTGTCCTGCCTGACGCAGGCGCGTTACGGGATCGCCTGGGGCGCGCTGGGCAGCGCGATGGCCACCTACGGCGCCGCCCTCGAGTACGCCAAGACCCGCAAGCAGTGGAAGGACCGGCCCATCGCGGCGCACCAGCTGGTCCAGGAGCGGCTGGCCTGGATGATCACGGAGATCACCAAGGGACAGCTGCTGGCCTGGCGCCTCGGCCGGATGAAGGACGACAAGACCATGAAGCCGCACCACGTCTCCATGGCCAAGCGCAACAACGTCTGGGTGGCCCGGGAATGCGCCAAGCTCTCGCGCGAGACCCTCGGAGCCAACGGTGTCGTCAACGAGTACCCGGTGTTCCGCCATCTCGCCAACATCGAAAGCGTCTACACGTACGAGGGCACGCACGACATCCACACCCTGATCATCGGAGAGGCCGTGACCGGCGTTCCGTCGTACAACCCGCCGATGGATTAGCCCGACGCGCCAGCGCCCAAATCCCTGACCCACAGTCTCTTGCGCTAAAATAGCGGGCTCGAGACACCACGATTGGGAATCACCGGCAATCTCAAGACAATGCAGCTCGGGGAGCTGTTTCAATGGCTCTCCCTGGGCTCGAAGACCGGCACCCTGCTGATCAACGGGCACGGCGTCGAGAAGCGGATCTATTTCCACGACGGCCGGATCGCCTCGACCTCCTCCTCGGACCAACGCGAGTACCTCGGCCACTTCCTGGTCTCCAACGGATTCATCACCGAGGAAGAGCTCAAGATGGCGATGGAGGTGCAGGAGGAGTCGCAGGTCCTCCTCGGCAAGATCCTCGTCATGATCAACGCGATCGCCGAGGCCGACCTTCTCCGTCTCATGCGCAAGAAGGCCGAGGAGTCGATTTACGACGTCTTCCTCTGGACCGAGGGCAACTTCGAGTTCGTCGACGGGGAGATGCCGGAGCAGAAGATGGTGCCGCTGTCGCTCGACGTCACGGGCATCGTCATGGAGGGGATGCGGCGTTACGACGAATGGCAGCTCATCCGCCAGAGGGTTCCCGACTCCTCCGTCGTCCCCGACATCGTCCGGCCGCTGGAGATCGAGAAGCTCGGTGACCGCGAGAAGCTCATCATTCCGTACCTCGACGGCCAGCGATCCATCGAGGAGATCGCTCTCCAGACGCACAACGCCGAGTTCGTCGTCTCGAAGCTCGTCGCCGAGGGCCTGCGCACCGGCTCGATGCGGCTGTCCGAGGTCCGCCCCCGGGTTTCGGCGTCGGTGCCGATGCCGGCCGGGGGAAGCGAAGTCGACCATTTTCTGCAGCGCGGGCGGTCGCAGCTCAAGGACGATCCCCACGCGGCGTATCGCCTCTTCAAGGTGGCCCACGAGCTGGACCAGGCCGACGGAAGGACCACCGAGGCCCTCCGGGAGGCCGAACGGGGCATCAAGGCGGCCCTGGACAAGGACGGCGTGTCCGGAGACCGCGTCCCGGAGCTCGCCATCGCCCTCCAGGCCCTGACGAAACGCTCTTTCACGCCCCACGAGGGTTTCGTCCTCTCCCGCATCAACGGGCAGTGGGACGTAAAATCCATCATGAAGATCTCTCCCATGAAGGAGCTCGAGGTCCTCATCATTTTCCAGAAACTTCTGAAGGACGGCGTCATTCGCTGGAAAGGAAAGCCCGGCGGTGCCTGAAGCCTCCCCGGCGCGTCCCGCCTCCGCGCGGCGCTTCCGCACGCTGCAGGCCGCCGTGTGCGTGGCCGCGGGAGCCCTGCTCGCCCTTCTCCTGCCCGGAGTTCCCTGGGGACGCTGGCCGGAGCTGCTCTTCTTCACGGCGCTCGCGGTCGTCGCGTTCCGGCTGCGCGTCCGCTACGCCCAGAACTACGTCGGCCTCGAAGCCGCAGCGCTCGTGCCGGCGATCCTCATCCTCGACTCCCCCGGCGCCGCCATGCTCGTCTGCCTCGTCGGAGACGCCATCTCCAAGCTCGTCGGCCGGCCGCGCCGGCTGACGCTCTCGAACACGTTCGACGTCGCGCAGCTCTCCTTCGCCTACGGGACCGCCGCCGTCTTCAGCCACGCGCTCTACTCCGCCGGCAGCGGCTGGGCCCGGCTGGCGGCGCTCGCCACCGGTGTCCTGCTCGTCTTCTTCTTCATCAACACGGCGCTGGTCTTTGCTTACCTCGAGCTCGGCCGCATGGCGCCGCGCGAGCGGCTGCTCGAGATCGCCCTGTTCCAGCTGACGGCCCTCTTGCTACTGGCCCCGATCGTGATCCTCGAGGTCCTCGTCTACGCGGTCTACGGACCCGCCGGCGTGCTCCTCGCGTTCTTCCCGGTCGTGCTCGCTTCCTTCGTCGTCCGCAGCCTCTCCTCGATGGAGCGCCGCGTCGCGGAGGTGTCCCGGAGAAACCGCGAGCTCGACGTCATGCGCGAGATCTCGACGAGCTTCGGCGGCAGCACGCGCGTCGACCGCTACGAGCGGGTCTTCGCCGCCGTCGGCCGGCTCCTGCCGGTCGACGCCATGGCCGTCGTGGAGTGGCCGGGCGCCGAGGGCGAGGACTTCGCCGTCCACGTCTCGGAACGGACCGCCGCGGCCCGGCGCGAGGTTCTGGCCTGGGCGAGGCGCGGGCGGCTCGACGAGCGCCGTTTCGACCGCGACAGCGCCCCCGAGGAGCTTTCGCTCGGAGACGCCCGCGAGATCCGCCTCGCTCCGGGAGCGCACCACCAGGTCCGCATCCGGCTGTCGACATTCGAGCTCCACTCGGGCCTCCTCATCCTCGAGAGCGCGAGCTCCGCCCTGCACTCCGCCGAGTCCATCGCCTCCTTGCGGCCGCTCGCGGACCACATCGCCCTCGTCCTCCAGGACCGCGCCATCCGCGCCCAGATCGAGGACCTCTCGGGGCGCAACCGCGAGCGCGCCGAGACTCTCAATCAGATCCTCGAGATCTCGAACGACCTGAAGAAGAACCGCACGCTCGACGATCTCTTCGCGTCGGTCGCCTCGGCGGTGACCAAGGGCCTTGGCTTCCGCGAAGTCGTGCTCTCGCTGTACGACCGCGAGCGCAACGTGTTCACTCCCCGCGCGCACAGCGGCATGGACGACCGCTGGGCCGAGATCCGCCAGCGCGAAGTGCCCGCCGACGAGATCACCCGGCACTGGACCGAGAAGAACCGGGTCTCCAAGTCGTTTCACGTTCTCGACCGTTCGGCGCGCGACGCCGCCACGAGCGTCGGCGGAAGCGGTGTCCGCCGGCTCGTCGCGAACGGCGAGGGCGGCTGGCAGGCAGGCGAGCTCCTCTGGATCCCGCTCTACGCGGAGGACCGGCTCCTCGGATGCCTTTCGGTGGACGAGCCGAAGAACGGCGCCTCGCCCACGCTCGAGACCGTCCGCTCGCTCGAGATCTTCGCCAACCAGGCGGTATCGGCGATCGAGACCGCCCGCTCCTACAACGAGGCGCGCGAGCAGTCGGTTCGGGACTCGCTGACGGGGGCCTACAACCACCGCCACTTCCAGGAGGTCCTCCAGCGCGAGCTCGGCCGCGCCGAGCGCGTCGGACGGCCCCTGACGGTCATCATGCTCGACATCGACGACTTCAAGTCGATCAACGACCGGTTCGGCCATCCCGTCGGCGACGCGATCCTCCAGGGCATCGTCGCGGAGATCCGGAGCGAGGTCCGCGGCGACATGGACCTCCTCGCCCGCTACGGCGGCGACGAGTTTGCCCTCGTCCTCCCCGAGACTCCCGCCAGCGAGGCGTTGCTGGTGGCCGAGCGCGTGCGCCGGCGAGTCGACGAGAGGCTCTTCCGGATGCCCGACTCCCGCGAAGTCCTGCGGGCCACCGTGTCGATCGGGCTGGCGACCTATCCCGAGGACGCTACCGAGAAGCGCAACCTCGTCGAGAGGGCCGATGCGGCCCTGTACCGCGCCAAGCACGGGGGCAAGAACGCCGTCGTCGCGACCTCCGAGCCGGGGCCCGGACAGCTGCCGCTACTTCCGCACTGAGACAGCCGCGGAATCCCGCTCGTAGAACCGCAATGGCCAGTCGCGGGCGTCTCCCGCGTAGTCGACCCCAATGCGGGGCGAAATACCGATTCGCGCGCGGACCCGGCGTCGCGGCACAAAGATGCGCACGGTCGAATCGGAGACCAGATCGAGCCCGCTGTCCCGGCTTGTGATCCCGAGAGCCGCGCATAGCTTGCCGGGACCGGAAAGCAGCCGCAGCGGCACGTCGTCCGAACCTGCGGCGGCGCGAACCAGGACAGCCTCCGCGACTCCTTCCCGCCGCGTCACGACGTTGGCGCAGTGGTGCATGCCGTAGACCAGAAACACGTACAGATGGCCGCCGTCCGCGTACATCGGCTCCACCCGCGGCGTCCGCCGGCCGTTCCAGGAGTGGGCCGCGCGGTCCTTCGATCCGAGGTAGGCCTCGGTCTCGACGATCCGCGCGCCGTACCAGCGGCCGCGCCAGCGGCGGGCGATCCACGATCCCAGCAGATCGCGCGCGATCCGGCGGGTGTCCCGGCGAAAGAACGCGCGCGGAGGCTCGACCAGACCGAGCGCCCGCGGATCGATCGCGAGGCGGGAGTCCGGAGCCTGTCGCGCGTCCGCTATCATGCCGACACTTTGAAGGACCGCATTCTATGAACATCCTCGTCACCGGAGGCGCCGGCTTCATCGGCTCGCACATGGCGAAACGGCACCTCGCCGACGGCCACCGGGTCGTGATCGTCGACGACCTCTCCTCGGGGCGCAAGGAACGCCTTCCCGAGAAGGCCCGCTTCGTCCAGGCGGACATCGCGGCGGCAGGACCTCGAGCCCCTCCTGCGTGAAGAGAAGATCGGCTTCGTCTCCCACCACGCCGCGCAGATCGACCTCCGCCACAGCGTCGCCGACCCGATCGGCGACGCGCGGGCCAACGTCATCGGCGGCCTCATGCTCTTCGAGGCCATGCGCCGCGCCGGCGTGTCCCACGTCCTGTTCTCCTCGACCGGCGGCGCCATCTACGGCGAGCCGGAAGGCGGGCGTCCGGCGCCCGAGTCCCACCCGACGAACCCGGTCTCGCCCTACGGGTGCGCCAAGCTCTCGATCGAAAAGTACATGCACTACTACCGCGTGGTGCACGGCTTTCGGACGCAGGTCTTCCGCTACGCCAATGTCTACGGACCCTGGCAGGACGGCACCGGCGAAGCCGGCGTCGTCGCGATCTTCTCGGAGGCGATGCTCGGCCACCGGCCGCTCAAGATCAACGGGGACGGCGAGCAAACGCGCGACTACGTCTACGTCGGCGATCTCGTCGAGGCGGCGGCCGCCGCGGCGCAGAGCGAGAAGAGCGGCGTCTGGAACCTCGGAACGGGGGTCGAGACGTCCGTCAACGTCCTCTTCGCCACGCTCGCGAAGCAGTACGGCTACGCCGCCACACCGCCGCACGTGGCCGCACCCGCCGGCGAGCAGATGCGGAGCGTCCTCGACGGGTCGCTCGTGCGAAAGGACTTCGGATTGCCCGCCTGGACGCCGCTCGAGAAGGGCCTGAAGGCGACCGCCGAGTTCTTCCGGAGCCGCCACAAGACCTGAAGCCGGTATCGCTTCAGACCGGCTTGGGCGGCGGCACGGGGAACGCTCCCGACGCCGGCCGGCGCTCCTCGGGAACGGGCGCCGGACCGAAGTGGCGCTTCAGGACGACGACGGTGCGGTCGTCTTCGGGATCCCCGCCCCCGGACCACTCGGTGACCTTCCGGATGAGCTCGCGGGCGATCTCGTCGCAGGGCCGCTCGCGCAGCTCGAGAAACGCGCGCGTGAGCCGCCCGGGGCCGAACTCCTCGTTGTTCTCCCCGTGCGCCTCGACCATGCCGTCCGTGTAGAAGACGACGGCATCGCCCGGCTCGATGCGCCGGTACCCGCGGCTGTACGTCGCGTTGGCCGTCGGCCCGAGGACGAGCCCGGTCTGAACGAGGGGCGTCACGTTCATGCCGTGGAAGTGGAGCGGATGGGGATGCCCGGCGTTGACGTACATCAGGTTGCCGTCGTCCTCGATTTCGCCGTAGAAGAGCGACACGAAGCGCGTGGTCAGCCTCGACTCGTGAATGATCCGGTTCAGCCGCTCAACGGTGCGGACGATCTTGAAGTCGCGCTCCACGGCCATGCGGAGGCCCGTGTAGACGTCGCGGACCTGCAGGGCCGCCGGCAGTCCGTGGCCCGAGGCATCGGCAATCGCGATGCCGAGGATGCGGTCGGAGACGGTGATGAAGTCGAAGTAGTCGCCGCCGACGAGCTCCGCGGGCGTCGTGAAACCGGCGAGCTCGAGCGAGCCGCGGCGGACCGCCCGCTTGGGCAGAATCGACATCTGGATGCGGCGGGCTTCCTGGAGGGCCGAGACGTAGCGGTCCTGTCGCAGCTTCTGGTCCACGGCGAGACGCAGGATCCCGAGCGAGGACACCAGGTCGTCTTCCGGCGCGGCGGGATCGACGCTGAAGGAGAGGATGTACTCGTCGTCGCCGACGGCGATCGCCGCGAACCGTTCGGCGCCCAGGCGGCGTTCGAGCTCGGCGTCGACGCCGGGCGCGGAGAGGTCCATCACCGTCACGCCCTCGTCCACGACCGTCTGGATCGGAACGTAGTCCTCGGGAATGAAGAGGCCCGGAGCGATCGCCGGAACGTTGCCGAACGTCCGCACGAGCTCGTAACCGCCGTCGCGGTGGACGTACAGGCGGCCGCCCCGAACGCCGAGGATCTCGGAGAACTGCTCGATGACGGTCGTGGCCGTCTGCATGATGGTGGAGGAGGCATCCGCCGTGCGCTCGATCGCCTCGATCGCCTTCTCGACCTTGCGGAAGAGGAACTTTCCGGTTTCGGGCATGGGCGCGGGATTCTAACCCGCGAGCGCCGCTAGGCGGTGTCCCGGCGCTTTCCGCCGGGCGCGGGCCGGGGCTGCCACGGCAACCAGCCCTTTCCGTCGAACCGCGCGTTGAGCTCGGCTGAGCACCGTGTCGAGCTCTCGCCGTCCGTCGGCCGCGGAAGACATCGGCGTCGCGCCCACCCGTTTCGCCCACAGCGGCCAGGACTCGAGGACCTTGGCATGCCGGCCGCTCGCCGTGTGCGCCTGCTCTCCGCGCGCGAGAAGCCGGGTTTCGAGCTCACGCGCGACGGCGCCCGAGGCGCGCGCCGCTCCATCGCGCTCGACCTCGGACAAAAGCGCCCGGGCCTCTTTGGACAGCCCCTCCGTCTGCCACGCTTCCCGTGACAGCGCCGCGGCGAGAAGCGCGGGCCAGAGCCGCCGGTGGATCCACGTGGCCTTGCCGGACACGAGCTTTGCGAGGAGCACGTCGCGGTTCTGGAAGAGCGTCTCGCCCGTCGCGAAGATCGTGTGGCCGAGGGGATGGCTCCACCAGGAACCCCGGACCGGCCCGCCGGCCACGACCGCCACGAGACTCGGCAGGCTCGCGTCCGTCTCGAGCAGGAGGCCGAACCGCTCGAGCTCTCGAAGGACCGATGCGGCCTGGCGCTCGACGTTCGGTTGGGTCACGGCCGAAAGCATAATCCGCCCCGCCCGCCCGGCCCTTCCGGCCTGCCCCCGCAGCATAGAATCCGCCCGCGTGAGAAGGCATGCCCTCGCGGCGCTCATCGCCCTGGCGGCCGGGGCCGTTGCGGCGTTGACGCTGTCCTGTGGCCGCGGCGACGAGCCGGGACGCGTGATCGTCCTCGGCGTCGACGGCGCCGACCCGGCGACGATCGACCTGCTGATGTCGGAAGGGAAACTGCCCAACTTTTCGAAGCTCCGCCGGGAAGGCGCGTACGCGCCGCTGCAATCCCAGAAGCCGCTCCTCTCCCCCGTCATCTGGACGACGATCGCCACGGGGAAAACCCCCGATCGCCATCGGATCGGCCACTTCGTCGCCGTCAACCCGACCAGCGGCGAGCAGCTCCCCGTCACGAGCCAGATGCGGCGGGTCCAGGCCCTCTGGAACATCCTCTCGGCGCGCGACCGCTCCGTCGACGTCGTCGGCTGGTGGGCGACCTGGCCCGCGGAAAACGTCCGGGGCACGATCGTCTCGGACCACTTCGCCTACCACTTCCTGATGGAGGAGGGCGCGGCCGGCGCCGCCGGCGGCGCGGGCAAGGTCTCGCCTCCGGAGGCCGAGAAGCGGCTCGCCCCGGCCCTGAAGAAGCCGCAGGACGTCACCGCCGAGGAGCTCTCCCCCTTCGTCTCGGTCACGGCCGAGGAGCTCGCCCGCCCGTTCAGCTTCGAAGACGACCTCTCGCACTTCAAGTGGGCCTGGGCGACCGCCGAGACGTACACGGCGATCGGGCTGCGGCTCTGGAAGGAGGATCGGCCGGACAACCTGCTCCTCTACATCGAAGGCGTGGACTCGACCTCGCACCTCTTCGGCCACCTGTTCCGCGCTCCGGAGCTCTCGGGCGAGCTCGCCGTGCAGCAGAAGAAGTACGGACACACGGTCGAGGCCATGTACGCGTACGCCGACAAGCTGCTGGGGCGCGTCATGGCGGCCATGGACCGGAATACGACGCTGCTCGTGCTTTCCGACCACGGCTTCGAGCTCGGCAAGCTCCAGGACGACCCGTCGAAGACGCGGGACATGCGTCGCGTGAGCGAGGCCTTCCACCGCACCGAAGGCATCCTCTACATGTACGGGCACCGCGTGAAGCCGAGAGTGCGCCTGAATCGGCCGACGATCCTGGACATCGCTCCCACCGTCCTCGCTCTCAACGGGCTCGGCCGAGCGGCGGACATGCAGGGACGGGTCCTCGCCGAGGGCCTCGACCTCACGATTCCGGCGCCGGTCGAGAGCTATGAGCCCGCCGGCGCCCAGTCGGCGGACGCGACGGCCTCCGCGGCTGGAACGTCCGACTCGCAGGTCGATCCGGAGATCGTCAAGAAGCTGCAGAGCCTGGGCTACATCGGCGCCACCTCCGCAACCGGCGACCGCAACCTCGCCGCCGTCGCCTTCGAGGCGGGCCGTTTCGAGGAAGCGGAAAAGGAGTACGCGCGGCTGGTCGCCGAGAAGCCCGACGACGGCTCTCTCCGCGCGAGCCATGCGGGAGCCCTCGGCGCCCTCGGCCGGTACGACGCGGCGCTCGCGGAGCTCACGAAGGCGATCGAGCTCGAGCCTCTCAACGTCGAGGCGTACCACAACCGCGCCGTGATCCACGAGCGGCGCGAGGAGAAGGCGAAGGCGGTCGCCGACTACCAGACGGCGGTCAAGTACAACCCGCAGTACGAACCGTCCCGCCGCGCCCTCCAGCGCCTCGGCGCGCCGATGCCGCAGGAGCCGCGCTCGGACGCCGAGAAGCGAGCGGTCGCGCTCGCCGAGGAGGCGGCCGGAGCCGCGCGCCGCGGCGACTATGCCGAGGCCGGGCGCAAGCTCGACGAGGCTTCGAAGGCCGCGCCCGGGCTGCCGCTTCTCTACCAGTACCGGGCCAACGTGGCGTATCTCCGAGGCGACACCCCCGGGGCGATTGCGGCGCTGGAACAGGGACTGAAGGTGGACCCCGGCAACGCCCTCTTCGCCGAGAACCTCAAGCGCCTGCGGCAGACTCCGACCGAACCGCTAGCAGGTTGCTGAAAAAGGCCCAGTCCTCGGAAGCCTGGCGCTCGATCGGCGTCGCGGCGCTCCCCTTCGCCGTCTACGCGGCGGGCGCCTGCCGCACGGCGTTCGTCGGCGACAGCGGGGATCTGCTGACCGCCATCGCCGTCCTCGGGATCCCCCACCCCTCGGGGTATCCGCTCTACGTTCTTCTCGCGAAGCTCTGGTCGGCCGTGTTCTTCTTCCTGCCGCTGCCCTGGAGCGTGAGCCTCTTCTCGGCGGCGTGCGCGGCGGCGGCCGCCGCGGTTCTCTATCGCGCGGCCCGTCAGTCGGGCGCGGGCGGCTTCGCCTCCGCCGGGGCCGCCTGGCTTCTCGCGTTCGGTCCGAGCTACTGGGCCGAGGCCAACATCCAGCGTGTCTATGCGCTCAACGCGCTCTTCCTCGCCCTCGCGTTGCTCTTCGCGCTTCGCTGGCGGCGCGACCGGAGAGACCGGGACCTGCTCGCCGCGGCGTTCGTGTGCGGCTTCGGCGCGTCGAACCACCTCGAGATGGGAGTCGCCGGGATCGCGATCGGGATCTTCGTCCTCGCGACCGACTGGAAGATCCTCAAGCGCTGGCGGCTCGTCGGAGGCTGCGTCCTGGCGGGGCTCGTCGGACTGCTGCCGTACGTCTATCTGCCGCTGCGGGCCCGCGCGCATCCCCTTCTCGACTGGGGGCACCCGGTCACCCCGGCGAACTTCGTCAAGGTCGTCCTGCGCTCCGACTTCTGGGGCCGCGCCTGGATCCAGGGCCCGGCGGACCTCGTTCCGATCCTGGCCGACTACGGTCGGAGCCTCCTCACGGAGTCGGCGTGGATCGGAGCCGCGCTGGCGCTTTTCGCCGTCCTCGTGGCCAGGCGCAAGCGCTGGCCTGTTCTGCTTCCGCTTCTCATCATGCTCGCCAACGCGGCGACGATGGCGCTTCATGGCTCGCGCAGCGACCTCTTCATCTGGCACCGCTACTACATTCCCTCCTACATCGCGCTCGCTCTCCTGGCCGCGTGGGGGTGGCAGACGCTCTCGGAACGGGTGCGGCCGCGGCTCGCGGCGCTCGCGCTCCTTCCGCCGCTCGTCCTCGCCGTCTCGGGCTGGCGGGCCAACGACCGCAGTCGCTTCGCGATCGGTGAGGACTACTCGCGGACGCTGCTCTCGACTCTGCCGCCGGGCTCACACCTGATCGCCTCGGACGACAACGTCCTGTTCATCCTCATGTACCTGAACCTGGGCGAAGGACTGCGACCCGACGTCGATGTCATCCTCGAGGGCGTCGGCGGTGCGCACCTGCCGCCGCTTTCGTTCAATCCGGACACCGACCCCGTCTTCACGACGCACCATCCCAACTGGAGGGTCCCCGAGCTCGAGGCGGTCCCGGTCGGCATGGCCTTCCGCATCTGGCGCGCCGGCCGGCCCTGGCCTCCGGCGACCCCGGTGAAGGACCGTCTCGAGGGCGAGCTCGATCCGCGCGTGCCCAAGGACTACCTGACCCAGAACCTCATCGGAAACTTTCACCAGATGCTCGCGATGACCTACGAGGAGCGCGACTGGCCGCGCGCCGCCCGCGAGCTCGAGATCGCGGCCGCCTCGGCGCCGAACAACGACGTGCTCTTCTACAACGTCGGCCTGATCTACCGGCGAAACGGTCTCCTCGAAGAGGCGCTCGCAGCGTTCCGGCGGTCCGACGCGATCAACCCCCGCGAGATCGCGAGCGCGACGAAGCCGCGGGCGGCCGAACGAGCCGCGGAGGTCGAGGCCGAGATCGCGGCGCGGGACCTGCTCACCACCCAACTTGCGGCGAGCGAAGACCTTGCCGGGCTGGCGAAGGGTTCTCCGGAGTGGCGCCGCGCGATGTCGCAGCGGCTGGCTGCGCAAAATCGACCCACCTGGGCCCGCGGCGTCCTGCGCGCTCCTTGACCACCTGTCCCTCCGTACAGCATAGAATCCTCGCCCAGCGAGGAATCTAGCGACAAACAGAATCGGCTTCCGCGAGGCTTGAGCCCGCGGCCCGCGTCAGGTCGGACCCCCTCGAGCTTCGCGCAAGGCGAAGGAGGGAAAGATGCGGGGTAAGTCACTCGGCGCGGCACTCGGGCTCTCGTTCATCGTCAGCATCCCGGCCGACGCGCAGACACCGCCGATCCCCGTCTACCTCTCCGACGAGCTCGTCGCCAACACGGTGACGAGCGGCAACCAGCGGCGCCCGACGGTCGCCGGAAACGACGACGGCAACTTCCTGATCGCCTGGCACAGCGATGCGGCCCAAGCCGGATTCTTCGACATCAAGGGACAGCTTTTCGATCGCGAGGGGGACAAGGTCGGCGCCGAGTTCCAGGTCGATCAGGGCGCGGCGGGCCGTGTCATGTACACGCCGCAGGCCGCGGCCGGCGGCAACGGAAACTACGTCGTGGTTTGGGCCGACTTCGTTTTTCCTCCCGCTCCCGCACCGGTCGACTCCGAGGTCTGGATGCGTCGCTACGACAGCGCCGGCAACGCGCTCGGCGATGCCGTGCAAGTGAACACCTACACGACGGGACAGCAGCGCCTCCCCCGCGTCGCGGCCAACGAGGCCGGCCAGTTCGTCGTCGTGTGGGAGAGCTACGGTCAGGACGGAAACGGCTACGGGATCTTCGCGCGGCTCTACGGCGCCAACGGCACGCCGTCGACGCTCGAGATTCCGGTCAACACCGTGACCACCGGCCACCAGACCCGCGCCTCGGTCGACATCGACGACGTCGGCTTCACCGTCGTCTTCAACGACCCGAACACCGGCGTGGAAGCCCGGGACATCGGACTCGCCGTGCTGAACGGACAGGCCGGCGGAGGTCTTCCGCAGTACAACCTCTTCGACGTCAGCCATCGGAACGCCGACATCGTGTACGTCGCGGGCGCGAGCACCGCGAACGCGCCCGCCGGCATGACCTGGTCCAACTACTTCTCCGTGGCCGAGAACCACGAGAACGGTCTCTTCTCGTTGCGGACGAGACGCAACTGGTCGCTCGATCCAGCGATTCCGGCCGGCATCGGGTTCAACGTCTCGATCGACGCGACACAGATCAACGACTGGAACGTGGGGTTCATGACCGCGGACAAGTGGAACGGGAGCGCGTACGACCTCGAGCTCGTGAAGTTCCGGGAAATCCCGGACGTGTCGCTCTCGCTCAAACGACTCACGATTCCCAAGGGCAAGGACGATCCGACGGTCCCCGACATCGGGATCGCCGGTGGCTCTCAAGGGATTGCCGCGGGAGTCGGTGCGAACGACGGCTCCGGGGACGGGTCCTGGTACCAGAGAGGCGGTGAACCGAATCCGGACATCATCGGCGTCATTCTCGACAATAACGCGAACGGGATGCTCGATCCCGACGAGAGTGTCGTCCTGAGACCCGGTTTGACCAACCTCGGTGCCGCCGGACTGTTTCTGACCGGCTCGATCGTCGCGCCGATCGGCATCGGCAACAGCCCGAACACGATCACCATCGATGACGACACCGCCGACTACGGAGAGATTCCGGCTGGCGGATCCGCCGACTGCCAGGCGGCCACGGGCGACTGCTATGGAATCACCGTTTCGGGCGTCCGGCCCGGCGTTCACTGGGACGAGTCCGTCATCGAGACGCTGTCGACCGGAGTCCACAAGACCTGGCTCCTGCACGTCGGCGAGAGCTTCGCCGATGTCCCGAACACGAACCTCTTCTACGCCTTCATCGAGAACCTCCTCCACAACG
This sequence comes from uncultured Acidobacteriota bacterium, assembly GCA_963782585.1. Classification (GTDB taxonomy): domain Bacteria; phylum Acidobacteriota; class Thermoanaerobaculia; order UBA5066; family Gp7-AA6; genus DAHUXD01. Next base: position 45,757 of record CAWAKL010000004.1, on the reverse strand, counting down.
GTGTCACGGCCGGCGGCGCCTGCGGCGGGTACTGCCCGACGGATGGCGTCAAGCGCCAGCAGATGGCCGTTTTCCTCTTGAAATCGCGTTTCGGTTCCACCTTCGTCCCTCCTCCCGCCACGGGAACGATCTTCACCGACGTCCCGTTCGGCCATCCCTTCGGCACGTGGATCGAGGCGCTCTTCCTGCTCGGCGTCACCGGCGGCTGCTCGGGAGGTCCGCCCCCCGCGCCGACGCAGTTCTGTCCCGACGCGATCGTCAACCGCCAGCAGATGGCCGTGTTCCTGCTGAAGACGCTGGAGGGCTCGACGTACGTTCCCCCCGCGCCACCGGAATCTTCCAGGACGTGCCGGACACCAACCCGTTCCGGCCCTGGATCGAGGAGCTCTACAACCGGCAGGTCACGGGCGGCTGCGTCGTCGTGCCGCTGCAGTACTGCCCGGGGAACCCGACGAACCGCCAGCAGATGGCAGCGTTTCTGGTGAAGACGTTCGGACTTCTGCTGTACGGACCGTAGGACGAGATCCATGAAGCGCCTCATTGCGTACACCGGAGGACCGAACGAGGAGGGAATCATGCGCGCAGCCCTTGTTGCTGTCTTCGCCTCGATTCTGGCGGCGACGTCGCTCGCCCAGGCCCCGGGACGGGGCCCGCTGTTGCAGGCGAACAGCTACACGACCGGCGGGCAGATCTCGCCGTCGGTCGCGACGACCACGCAGAACGGCGACTACGTCATCGTCTGGGACAGCTTCAACCAGGACGGTCACGGCCACGGCATTTTCGGTCGGCTCTTCGACCCCCTCGGAAACCCTGCCGGAAGCGACTTCCAGGTGAATACCTACACCTTCGCCGACCAGCTCAACACGCGGGTCGCCGGCGATGGCGCGGGGAGCTTCGTGGTGGTCTGGGACGGCTACATTGGCAGCAATTCGACGCCGAGCGACCCCGTCGGTGTCGGCGGCCGCGTCTTCGATTCCGGCGGCGGACCGATTTCGCCGTCGTTCACGGTCAACGATCCGACGGCCGACCCCGAGCAGCGACCGGCCGTCGCCATGAGCGAAGTCGGCTTCGTCGTGGCGTTCCATCGGACCGTCCCGCTGGTCACGAGCACCGACGTCTTCGCGCAGCGCTACGAGCCTGACGGGGACCGGATCTCGGGCAACTTCCAGGTCAACACCTCCGCCAGCGCCGTCCAGAAGAACGCCGAAGTCGCGATCGATGAGGACGGGAAGTTCTTCATCACCTGGGTCGACGAGAACGAGCTCGGAACCGACACCAACATCCGGGGGCGCGCCTACGACGCTTCCGGGAGTCCCCTCACGGGCGAGCTCCTCGTCAACACCTACACGACCGGATTCCAGTACAACCACTCGGTCGCCCCCGACGGAAACGGCGGTTTCGTCGTCGTCTGGAACGACAACTTCATCGGGTATCCCTTGCGCGCGCAAAGGTACGACGGCCTGGGAAACCCCTCGGGGACGGAGACGGTCATCGGCACGGGGTTCGGACCCCGGATCGTGCGCCGGTCGGACGGCGGATTCGCGGTCTTCTCGCTCCGGGCTCAGGGCTCCACCGTCGACGCCATCCTCGTGGCGAAACGCTACGACGACGACCTCAACCTGGTCGGCTCGCAGTTCGAGCTGACGGACATCAACCTGTCTCCCTCTCCCGCAATCCCTTCGGTGGCCGCCGGCAACGGACGCCATCTCGTGTTCGCCTGGCAGGACTTCAACGACGGAAGCGGAAACGGCATCGTGATGCGGCGCGGCGGTTACCCGGATGGGGCGCCGTTCGCCGTGGACTCGCGAACCGGCGGGGCGACGACCGGGAACCTCAACGGCGTCCTCGAAGTCGGCGAGCGCATCCTCGTGGACCAGGCCTACCGGAATGAGTCGGGTCTGGCCTACACGCTGGCCGGAACGGCGTCGAACTGGACCGGGCCGGCCGGCCTGTCCCTGACCATCCACGACTCGGCCGCCGACTACGGAACGCTCTCGGGCTCGGGGCTGGCCGCCGAGTCGCCCCGCGGCTCGATCGTCTCCGACTGTTTCACCGCGACGGGCAACTGCTTCGAGTTCGAGCTCACCGGCTCGCGCATCCCGGGACTCCACTGGGACACGACCTACGACGAAGCTCTCTCGGAGGGAGTTTCCGTCACCCGGACGCTCCACATCGGCGAAACCTTCAGCGACGTAACGACGGACGGGATCTTCTACCCCTTCATCGAGACTCTGCTCCACAACGGCGTGACCGGAGGCTGCGGCGGCAGCAGCTACTGCATCGGAAATCCCATCACCCGCGGCCAGATGGCGGTCAACGCGGTGCTCGGCTACACGTCCGCCCGCGGCATCACCAGGGCACCGTCCAGAGACCTACTTCAACCTGCTTCCGGCCCTGGGGTGAAATCCCGGCACAGCACCGGCTGGTACCTCTACGTGCGGCTCCCGGCTCCGTCGTCATCAACGCGGTCAGCGGACTACGGCATCGTTCCGCCGGGCGATCGACGGACTGCGACACGACCGGCGATTGCTACCCCGGCTCACCGGGCCCCGCCCCGCGCTCAACTGCGCCGAGCCGCTCACCGAAGCGCTGAGCACCGTGCGCTGCCTCGAGGGGTGACTTTTGCATGTCGGCGAGAGCTTCGCCGACGTTCCCGATACGAACCTCTTCTTCGCCTTCATCGAGAACCTCCTTCACAACGGCGTCACGGCGGGCGGCGCCTGCGGCGGCTACTGTCCGACCGATGGCGTCAAGCGCCAGCAAATGGCGGTCTTCCTGCTGAAGGCGCGGTTCGGGTCGACGTTTGTTCCACCGCCGGCGACGGGAACGATCTTCACCGACGTCCCGCTCAAAGCCAACCCCTTCTCTGCGTTCGTCGAGAATCTCTTCCACAACGGAGTCACCGCCGGCGGCGCGTGCGGCGGCTTCTGCCCGGCCGACGGCGTCAAGCGGCAGCAAATGGCGGTTCTTCTCCTGAAGGCCCGCTTCGGCGCTTCCTTCTTCCCGCGCCGGCGACCGGGACGGTCTTTCAGGACGTTCCGGCCTCGAGCCCCTTCGCTCCCTGGATCGAGCATCTGGCGGCGCTCGGCATCACCGGCGGCTGCGCTCCCGGCCTGTTCTGCCCCGACGCGATCGTCAACCGTCAGCAGATGGCGGTCTTCCTGCTCAAGACGCTCGAAGGCTCGGCCTACGCGCCTCCGGCCGCCACCGGGGTCTTCCAGGACGTTCCCGTCGCCAATCCCTTCCCGCCCTGGATCGAGGAGCTCTACAACCGGCAGGTGACGGGCGGCTGCGTCGCCGCTCCGCTGCAGTACTGCCCGGTGGATCCCACCAACCGCCAGCAGATGGCGGCGTTTCTCGTGAAGACGTTCGGATTGCTGCTCTACGGGCCGTAGAGCCCGCCCGCGGGCGCGGCTCAGCGGGGGCCGATCGAGGAGGCGGGCTCCGCGGCGTTCCAGGCCGCGAGGCGCCGGCCGCGAGCACCGCCGGCCGGTAACGGTCGTTGACCTGGTCCTGCCAGATCTTGCCGTCCTTGAGCCGCACGATCCGCCGCGCGTGCGCCGCGATGTCCTCTTCGTGCGTGACGAGGACGATCGTGTTGCCGCGGGAGTTGAGCTCGTCGAAGAGCGCCATGATCTCGGCGCCCGTCTGGGAGTCGAGGTTGCCGGTCGGCTCGTCGGCGAGGAGGATCGACGGGTCGTTGATGAGCGCGCGGGCGATGGCGACGCGCTGCCGCTGGCCGCCCGACATCTCGTTGGGTGTGTGGTTCATCCGGTCGGCGAGGCCGACGGCCTTGAGCGACTTGATCGCGCGCTCGCGCCGATCCTTGCGCGAGAGGCCGCCGTAGACGAGGGGCAGCTCGACCTGCTGCATGGCGGAGGTCCGCGGGAGCAGGTTGAAGGTCTGGAACACGAAGCCGATCTCCTGGTTGCGGATGGCCGCGAGCTCGTCGTCGGTCATCCGCGCGACTTCCTTGCCGTTCAGGATGTACGAGCCGGCGGTGGGCGTGTCGAGGCAGCCGATCAGGTTCATGAGGGTCGACTTGCCCGAGCCGGAGGGGCCCATGATCCCGACGTATTCGCCGCGCTCGACGCCGAGCGTGCAGCCCGAGAGCGCGTGGACCTTCTCCTCGCCCATCTCGTAGACCTTCGTGATGTCCCGGATGTCGATCAGCATCGGACAGGGCCCTCTCTGTCAGGTTATACGTAAAAGCCCTCGTCCTGTTTCGAGGACGGGAGCCCGATCAGCCCAGGAGGGCGCTGGCGCCGGCCTTCCCGAGCACGTAGAGCGCCCAGAGGGAGACCACGAGGACGGCCATCCGGCCGCGCGAGCACTTCGCCGCCGCGGACAGGCCGAGGACGAGCAGGGCCATCGTCCAGAAGGAAAAGAGGTCGACCGAGGCGAGCAGGCCATGCGTGACCGGAGTCCGTGCCGGGCGCAAAGTAGCCGAGGTTGGTCGGGAGAGCGTCCCCGATCTTTTGAGGATCGATCTTCGTCCGGTTCCAGAGCACCGCGAGCAGCGCGATTCCGTAGAGCACACCCGGGAAGAAGGCGTGGGCCGTCACGCCGAGGGACTGCCGGAACTTCACCTCCCAGCCGAAGGCATTGCACGCGCCCCACAGGACGGCGCCCACGATCAACGTGACCAGGATGGGCGCCGCCACCGCGAGAACGTCCCAGACCCAGGCCAGCCTGCGCGACTGCTCGACCGCCTGATCGAGCTGCGCCTCGGAGAGCGTCCGGCCGGACTTCGCGATCTGCGCCGACACGACTTCCCGCCAGTTCGTCTTCGAAAGGATCAGCTCGGAGACGGGCAGCGACAGCCCCGCCGAGATCGCGACCGGAAGCAGCCACGTCGGCCGCGCTGCGATGGAGGCGAACGTCCGGACCGGCGACACGAACACGCCGACGAGCCGCGCGAGAGCGGACTCGCCGGCGGAGTGCTTCGCGGGAGCCGCGGTCGCCGACTCGGTCATGCGTCCATCCTCCGAAACCGAAGCGCGTCTACGGAGCTCCCGTCGGAGTTCCGCTTGGTGTTCCGGTCGGTGCGGTCCGGAGAAGGACTCTCTCGGCGTATGCTGCGCGCGACTCGATCTCGGCCGGCGGCTCCGAGTCCGTGGGAATCCCCTCGACGCGGACGTTCTTCCACTCGAGGATGTCGGCGATCGCGGTGTGGTACGCCGAAACGGCCTTGTGGTACGCGGCGAGAGAGAGCAGGTACTGCGACTGGGCGTCGGAAAGCTGGTTCTGGATCTGCGACACCTCGAAGGAGGTCGTCATGCCGTTGTCGTACTTCTTGCGGGCGGCGTCGAGGTTCCGCTCGGCCAGCTCCTGGGCCTTCGCCCGGGCGTCGATCTGCCGGGACGCTGTCACGATGATGCGGTGGGCGTCGCGCACGTTGAGCACGATGTCCTGCTCGAGGACGGTGAGGTTCGCCTTCGACGTCTCGAGGGTGTATTCGGCGACGCCGCGCGCGCCCCGGGCGGCCCGGTTGAGGATCGGGTAGGAGAAGACGAGGCCCACCCTCCAGTCCTTGAAGTTCTCGCTGAAGAGCTGGTCCGCCGAATCCCACCAGTTGGACCTCGCGATGACCTGGCCCGTCTGGGGATCGATGAACGTCCCGCCCAGGCCGTTCTTCCCGTAGCCCGCCACGAGGTCGAGCTGGGGCAGCGTCTGGTTCTTCCAGTACTCGTAGCGGAGCGTGTTCGACTCCACCGTGTAGTTCTGGGCGATGATCTCCGGCCGGCGCGTGAGCGCGCTCCGGACGCCCTCGGCGAGATCGAACTGCTGCCTCTGCACGTTGAGCTCGTCGGTCGGGATGATGGGGACCGTCGTGGGGCTCTCGGCCTGGTAGTTGAGGTCCCGGCGCAGGCGGTCCTCGGCCGAGCCCGACGAGGGCCTCGGCGGTGATGATGTCCTGCTCCGCCGTCGCGATGCCGACCTCGGTCTGGACGATGTCGATCGGGGCGAGCGAGCCCACGTCGATCCGGATTTTCGTGATGCGGTTGAGCTCCCGAGCGATGTCGCGGGCCTCGAGCTTCACGATGAGGTTCCCCTTGGCGTAGACGAGGTCCCAGTAGGACTGCTCGACCGAGTTGATGACGGCCTGGACGCTGCGAATGAACGTCTGGTACGAGGCGTCGCGCGTGTTGCGCGAGGTCTCGATGTTGATCTCGGTGGGCAGCCGGCCGAAGTTGCGCAGCAGCGGCTGGGAGACGGCGAAGAACAGGTTCGCCGGTTCCGCGGGGTTGACGTCGACGAAGGTGCTGTTGGTCGTGTTGTAGGAGCCGTTCAGACCGAAATTCACGATCCCGCCCCAGGGAGTCAGCTGCTGGAGGCCGATGTCCGCGCTCCAGACGTCGTTCTGAAGCACATCCGCTCCGCCGAGGTTGGAGGATTGCGGCGTGTCGGTATGCGCCCGGGTCACGTTGTTGGTCAGCAGCGGATCGTAGATGCCCGTGTTCTGAAAGAGGAAAAACTGCGAGGCCTCGGCCGCGTTGACGCTGACGTTCAGGTCCTGGTTGTTGGCCAGCGCGAGTCGAATCGCCTGATCCAACGTCAGGTGCAGGCCGTCGCTCTCGGGCGCCGGAACGGTGACGCCGCCCCGCTGACCGGGCTGGGCGCTCACGACCGCCGGGGTCGACTGGGCCGGCAGGGCCCCGGGCGTCGCGGCGAGGAGGCCGGCCATCACGGCCACAGAGACTCCCCGGAACAGAAACGAGCTCTTCATGCCAAGACTCCTTTGTTCACCCCCACTCTACGCAGCGGGGCGGCGAATGTTTCGGTTAAGTTCTCATATCACGGCAGTTCGCCGGGGTAAAAGCAAGCCACCGCCCTCGCGGGAGCGACCTCCCGAAGCTCCGGCCGCTCCTCGCGGCAGCGGTCACGCGCGATCGGGCATCGAGGGTGGAACGGGCATCCCGGTGGCGGGTTACGGCCGTCCGGGGGCCCGTCCATGAGCGCGATCCGGCGGCGCCCGCCGACCGGGTCCGGATCGGGCGCGGCCGAGACGAGCGCGGCGGTGTACGGATGCAACGGCCGGCTCGTCATCTCGCGCGAGGGGCCCTCTTCGACGACCCGGCCCAGGTAGAAGACCGCAATCCGGTCGGCGACGCGCGCGACGACCGCCACGTCGTGGGAAATGAAGAGATACGACAGGCCGGCGCGCTCCCTCAGCTCGAGGAAGAGATTCACGATCTGCGCGGCGACGGACACGTCGAGCGCGGAGACCGGTTCGTCGCAGACCACCAGACGCGGCCGTGTGGCGAGCGCCCTCGCGATCGCCACGCGCTGGCGCTGGCCTCCCGAAAGCTCCCCCGGGAAGCGAGAAGAAAGCTCCGGAGACAACCCGACCTCCGCGAGCAGGCCTCCGACGCGCTCGCGGAGCTCTTTCCCGCGCGCGAGATTCTGCACGCGGAGGGGCTCGCCCACCTGGTCTCCGACCCGCATGCGCGGATTCAGCGAGGACTGGGGGTCCTGGAACACGATCTGCAGCTCGCGCCTCCGGCGCCGCAGCTCCGCGCCGCGCAGGGCGAGCCAGTCCGTGCCGCCGAACTCGATCCGCCCCGCATCCGGCTCGAGCAGCCGCGCAACGATGCGGCCGGCCGTCGTTTTTCCGCTTCCCGACTCCCCCACGAGCCCGAGCGTCTCGCCCGAGGCGATTCGGAAGCCGACGCCCCGCAGCGCCGGCAGATACCCCCGGGGACTTCCCAGGGCGAACGCGAGCCCGCTCGGGTGAATCGAGAAGCGTTTCTCGAGGCCCTCGGCCGAGAGAAGCGTCGCGGTCATGCGCCCGCGGATGAAGGCCGGAGCCCCGCGTCGTGGAGAAAACAGCGGGCCAGGCCGGTCGGGGTGACGTAGAGCCCGGGCTCGCGGCGAGTGCACGGATCGAAGCGTTCCGCGCAGCGAGGCGCGAACGCACAGCCGCCGCCCTCCCGCTCCGCGAGATCCGCGAGCGCTCCGGGAATCGCGTCGTAGCGCCGGCCGGCCGCGTGCACGCTCTCGGACAGAAGCGGCATCGACCGCAGGAGACCGCGCGTGTAGGGATGCTGCGGCGAGCGGAAGATGTCGGCCGTCGAAGCCTCCTCGACGACGCGGCCCGCGTAGACGACGAGGACGCGGCTCGTATGACGCGCCACCACACCGAGGTCGTGCGTGATGAGCAGCAGCGTCAGGCCCCGCTCCCGGCGAAGGCGGCCGAGCAGCTCGAGGACCTCGCTCGCGACCGTGGCGTCGAGCGACGCCGTCGGCTCGTCGGCGAGCAGGAGCCGCGGACCGGCGGCGAGCACCGCCGCGAGGTGGGCCCGCTGCCGCAGGCCTCCCGAGAGGCGGTGCGGGTACGCATCGAGCCCGCCGTCGGGATCCGGAAACGCGACATCGGCGAGCGTCGCCCGCGCGGCTTCGCGAACCGCGGAACGGGAAACGCTCTCGCGCGCGGCGAGCCGGATCGACTCCTCGATCTGGGCGCCGATCGTCCGGACCGGATCGAGCGCCGAGGCCGGCTCCTGAAAGACCAGGCCGATCTCGCGGCCGCGCAGCTCCCGCCAGCCCCGCTCGTCGAGCTCGAGAAGCGGCCGGCCCCCGTAGAGCACGCGCCCGGAGACCCGGGCGCCCTCCGGCGAGAGCCCGAGCAACGCCCGGGCGAGCTGCGTCTTGCCGCTGCCGCTCTCCCCGACGATGGCGACCGACTCGCCCGGGGAGAGCGCGAAGCTCATTCCGTCGACGGCGGGACGCAGGCGGCCGCCAACGGGGAGCTCCACACGAAGCTCTTCGACCGTGAGAAGGGGTTCGACGGGAGCGGGCGTCCGAAGCGGCGCCCGGCTCACGAGCTCTTCCGGACGGCCTCGAGATCGCGGACGCGTTGAACGACGTCGCGGTAGTTCGCGTTGAGGCCGAAGACCTCCTGGAAGGTCTGGTAGGCGAGGTTCGTGTCCCCGGTGTCCTGATAGACGGTCGCGAGGTCGTAGAGCATTCCGGCGGTCTCCGCGTCCTGGATCGCCGGGGTCTCGAGGCCCTTGCGGAACCACTTGATGGCGAGCTGCGGCATCCCCTTCTCGAGGAAGCAGTGCCCGAGCATGCTGCAGCACTCGACCGTGCGGCCGGGGTCCTTGCTCGCGAGCTGGAACTCTCCGATGGCCTCGTCGACGAGCCCCATCTCCTTGTAGGCGATGCCGAGGTTGTAGTGCGTCTCGTAATCCTCGGCCGAGAGCTGCTGCTCGACGCCCTTCTTGAACTCGCGGAAGATCTCCTCGAGCGACACCTCGCCCTGCGGCCCCGAGACGTCGGCGGGCTCCGCGACCACGGCTTCGTCGCCGAGCTCTTTCTCGAGCTCCTCGGCGAGGTTGAAGAACTTCTGCTCGTCGACGAAGAGGCTCTCCTCATCGACGGCGTCGGCCTGACCCGGAGGCGGCACGGGCTCGTCGACGCCCTTCTGCATCTCGTCGCTGAGCAGATCGCCCAGCTCGCCGTAGGACACGAACTCGGAGTCGCTCGGCACCACCGGTTCCGGCGTGGTCAGCCGCTGGAAGGCGGGAGCCGGGCCCGAGGACTCGGCCTCGCCGAACTCGATGGCGTCGTCGGGGAGAGGCTCGGCGGGCCGGGGCGGCGCCACGGCCGGCCCGATGTCGAACTCCTCGAACTCGACCTCCGCGGGAGGGACGGCCGGAGGCGCGGGCGCCACGAGCGCCTCGGCGTCGACGGGCGGGCCGAGGCCGCCCATCGCGAGAACGCGCGCCGCATCGCCCGGACGGGACGCGGCCGAGTAGGCGGCGGCCAGTGACTCCGCCTCCCGGCCCAGCGCCGGGTTCTTCGACTCGGCGAGCAGCTCGACCAGCCGGTCCCGCGCCTTGAGCAGGTCCGGACGGCGGCGCACCAGGGAGAAGAGGCGTTCGATCGCCTTGTCGACGAGACCGTACTTCGCAAAGACCTCGGCTTCGACGATCAGCGTCTCGAGCTGCTGCTCGTCGACAGGCGCTTCGGCGGCGGGAGGCGGACTCGACGGCGGCGCGGCCGAAGCCCGCTCGGGCACAGGCGCTGCCGCGGGCGCCGGTTTCGGAGCCTCGGGCTCGTACTCGAGTGACGGCACCTTCGGCTGCGGAGCGTGGACCGATCCGGAGTCCTCGAGATCGATCACGAACTCCTGGTACTCCGGCTGAGCCTCGACCACCGGCGGGGCCGCCGAGACGGGCGCCTTCGCCGCCGGAGCCGCCGGAGCCGAGGGAGTCGCCGGAGCCGGAGCGGTGGGAGCCGGAGCAGCCTCCGCGGCCGGGCCGATGTCCTTCAGCTTCCTCGCCGCCTCGGCGTTGGAAGGATTGGCCTCGAGGGCGCGCCGGTAATGGACGAGCGCGTTCGCCTGGTCCTGCTTCTTCTCGGCCGCCTCGCCGAGGCCGACGAGCGCCTTGGCCAGCGCGGGCTTGTTCCCGTCGGCCTCGTGCACCTTCGCGAGATGTTCGAGAGTCCCGACGTGGTGAGGGTCGGCCGCGAGGATCGGCTCGAGCAGATCGGCGGCGTGCGGGCCCTTCTGTCGCCCGAGCGCCGCATCCACGGCCGGCCCGATCGCGGCCACCGCCCGGTCGAACGCTCCCTCCTGGATCCGAAGGTTGCGCAGGAAGACGCGCGGGGCCTCGGCGTCCGCGTCGAGCTGCAGGGCCTGCTCGGCCGTCCGGATCGCCTCGGCGCGCTGCCCCATCTCGAGCTGCGCCTCGGCGAAGAGCGCGAGGCTGTCCGCCGTGCGCGGCGCGGCCTTGAGCACGGCCATCGCCGCGTCGGTATTGCTCTGCGCGAGCAGAGACCGCACCAGGTTCTTCTGCGACTCGACGTCGTCCGGCGAGAGCTCCAGGGCCTTCTGGAAGACCTGCGCGGCCTCGTCGTGCGCGCCGCGTTTGAGCAGCATGTTCCCGATCAGGCCGTACTGCATGACGGCCTGATCCTTCTGGTGGGCGGAGCGGTAGAGGTCCGCCAGGCGCACCTGGATGCGCATGTCGTTGGAGTCGATCGCGGCCATCTTCTTGTAGACCTCGATGGCGTCCGGCAACCGGTTGTTCTTCTGGTAGTGATCCGCCAGGACCTGGTACTGGCTCCGGGCGTCCTGGACGAGGCCCTGCTTGTGGTAGAGGTCGGCCAGCTTGTCGTAGACCTCGAGCTGGGCCGGATCGATCTTGTTGATCTTCTTGAAGATCGCGATCGCCTTCAGGAAGAACCCGTCCTTGGAGTAGAAGTCCGCGATCCGCGTGAAATAGGGGATCGAGTCCCCCGGCCGGTTCATCCGGACGTAGAGGTCCCCCACTTTGTTCAGCGTCGAGATGTCCTTGGGGTTGTCCTCGAGGACGCGGAGGTACTCCTTCAGCGCCTGATCGAGCTTACCCTTGGCCAGCAGCTTCTCGGCGGACTGAAGGACCTGTTCGCGGTTGACCGCCATCTGTAGCTTGATTCTAACCGCGACGGCGCACGGACCGGCCCTCGATCCCCCGTTCGGGGGGCTCGGGCACCACGCCGTGGTAGGTCAGCCGATGCTCCGCACAGGGCCCGCAGAGCCGCAAAGCCTCCCAATGCTCGGGCGTTCCATAGCCTTTGTGCTGTTCGAAGCCGTAGGCGGGATACCGGCGGGCCAGCGCGTCGAGCAACCCGTCGCGGTGCGTTTTCGCGATGACGGACGCCGCTGCGATCGAAGCCGAGAGGGCGTCGCCGTGCACGATCGGCAGCTGCGGAATGCGGATGCCCGGAACGGACACGGCGTCGACGAGCAGAATCTCCGGGGCCGGCGCGAGCGCCAGAACCGCCCGACGCATCGCCTCGAGGCTGGCGCGCAGGATGTCGCCCTCGTCGATGGCGGTGGCGGCGACGACTCCGACGCCGACGGCGAGGGCCCTCCGGCGGATCTCCGGCGCGAGACGGGCGCGGCATTCCGCATCCAGCTTTTTCGAGTCGTCGAGCCCGGGAAGCACGCAGTGCGGCGGCAACACGACGGCGGCCGCGACGACCGGCCCGGCGAGCGAACCGCGGCCGGCCTCGTCGACGCCGGCGATGCGCGTGTAGCCCCGGCCGCGGAGCTCCGTTTCGACGAGATCGAGGTCGCGGAGACGGCCGAGCTCCGCGAACAGGGCGGCGAGCGGATCGGGCGTCACGGAAACCGCAGCGGGGGCCCGGGCGTCTGAACTCTTAAGACTGGTCGGTCTGCTTCTCGTCGATGCGCGCGGCCTTGCCCTTGCGATCCCGCAGGTAGTACAGCTTGGCGCGGCGCACGGCTCCCCGGCGCTCGACTTCGATGCGGTCGATGATCGGCGAGTGCAGGGGGAAGATGCGCTCCACTCCGACGCCGCCGGAGATCTTGCGGACCGTGAAGGTCTCGCGGGCGCCCCCGGCGCGGCGGGCGATGACGACGCCGGCAAACATCTGGATGCGCTCTTTCTCGCCCTCGCGAACCTTCACGTAGACGCGGACGCTGTCGCCCGGAGAGAACTCCGGGATACCGCTCTTGAGCGAGGCTTTTTCGACTTCGAGCAGAAGATCAGTCATGACAAGGCTCTCCCAATCCCAAATCGGCTGCGGAGTACGGAAACGGCGAATTCTAAACGAATCGGCCGCGTCGGGGCAACCGGGCCGACCCGCGGTCAGTCCCCGCCCTCGCCCGGCTCGGGAGGCCTGCGGACGAGCAGGTCCGGCCGCCGTTCCCGGGTCCGGGAGAGCGCCCGGGCTCGCCGGAACGCCACGATCCTGCGGTGGTCTCCGGAGAGGAGGACTTCCGGCACTTCGAGGCCCCGGAACTCCCTGGGTCTCGTGTAGTGGGGATAGTCCAGCCGCTCCCGGAGGAAGGACTCGTTCTCGAGCGACTCCGCGGCGCCCACGACGCCCGGCAGCAGCCGCGACACCGTCTCGGTGAGGGCGAGCGCCGCCGCCTCCCCTCCGGGAAGCACGAAGTCGCCCAGAGAGACCTCCTCGTCGTAGAGACCGAGCTCGCGCACGCGTTCGTCGATCCCCTCGTAGCGTCCGCAGACCAGCAGGAGCCGCTCGCGCCGGGCGAGCGCCGCCGCCAGGTCCTGGTCGAGACGCCGCCCCTCCGGGGCCATGAGCACCGTCCAGGCGCGCGGCAGGCCCGGCGGCTCACGGCGGCCCTCGATGGCGGCCGCGACCACGGGCGCCATCATGACCATCCCGGCCCCTCCTCCGTAGGGCTCGTCGTCGACCTTACGATGGCGGTCCATCGCGAAGGCCCGCAGGTCGGTCACGGAGACCTCGACTTTGCCGGCCGCGATCGCCTTGCCGAGAAGGCTTTCGCGGAGGGGGGTTTCGAAGTAACCCGGGAAGATCGTCAGGATCTCGATGTGCATGGGCGCCGCGACGTTGCGTTATAGTTTCACACTGGTTGAAGGTCGAAGCCCGTAGGCCGAGGGTGGACGCCGGACTCCCACATCCTCGACAGCGTGCTTTCGGCCTTCGACTGTTTTAGGCCTTCCGCGAATCCGCTCTCAGTCGTCCGCCAGCTCCAGGAGCCCTTCCGGCGGGTCGAGGACGATGCGACGCGCCTCCCGGTCGACGGACACGACGATCCCGTAGACGAAGGGCACGAGCGCGATCTTGCCCGGTCTCGTCTCGACCGACAGGACCGGTGCGCCCGGCGCCGGTTCGAGCCCCACGGCCACTCCGAGACGGCGCCCGGCGGAGTCCTCGCAGGCCCAGCCGTCGACTTCGTGCTCGTAGAAGAAGCCCGGGGGCGGCGGATGCGCGTCGGCGGAGCGGATGCAGAGATCGCCCCCCGCGAGCTCGCGCGCTCCGGACACCCCGTCGACTCCTTCGAAGCGCAGAAGGACGCGTTTCGAATGCGGCCTCGAAGAGCTCACTCGAAGCTCGCGCGTCTCGTCCGCCCGGCGCCAGAGAAGCGTCGCGCCGGCGGCGAACCTCTCGGGAAAGTCGGTCCGGATCGAGACGGATACTTCGCCGGCGACGCCGTGCGGCCGCTCGATGCGTCCGACGACGAGAAGCTCGGGCGTCGGCTTCGGGTTCGGGTTCGGCTTGTCCATGCCGTGGGCTCCGCGCGGTGCGCGGCGAAAGGGTCAGTCCCGAACGCGGATGAGGACTTTTTTCCCGCGCGCCGTGGCGGCCGCGGACACGAAGGCGCGCAACGCGCGAACCGTCCGGCCCTCGCGGCCGATCAGGCGCCCGCGGTCTCCCTCGGGCACCTCGATGTCGTAGACGGACGTCCGGCCTTCGAAGCTCTCGAGGACCCGCGCTTCGTCGGGGCGGTCCGAGAGCCGGCGAACGATGGTTTCGATCAGGCGCTTCATCAGGCGGCCGGGGTCGCCGCCGGCTCGGGCCGGTCGATCAGTGACTGCACCGTCGGCGAGACGCTGGCACCCTTTCCGATCCAGACCCGGGCCCGCTCGCGGTCGAGCGACAGGACCGGAGGATTCACGACGGGGTCGTACGAGCCGAGCTCCTCGAGAACCTCCGCCCGCGCCGTCCGGCGCGAATCGGAGACGACGATGCGGTAGTAGGGTCGGTTGCGGGCACCCATGCGGCGGAGGCGGATCTTCAGCATTTCGGTTCCTTATGTGGCGTCGTCAAAAGCGGGGCATTCTACACCACGGCGCTTTCGGGTCAGCGGCCCCCGGGCAGGGCCAGCTTGGAGAGGTCCAGCCCCCGGACGCCCTTTTTTGCCGTCCGCATGAGCCGGCGCATCTGCTGGTACTGCTTGAGAAGGCGGTTGATCTCGGCCACGGACGTTCCCGAGCCCCCGGCGATCCGCTTCTTGCGGCTTCCGCTGAGGACCTGGGGATAGCGCCTCTCCTCGACCGTCATGGAGTCGATGATCGCCGTGACCCGGGTGAGGGCCTTCTCGTCGACGCTCTCGGGTTGCTTGAGGGCCTTGAAGGCGCCCCCCTTCGGCAGCAGGTCCAGCAGCCCCTCGAGGGGCCCCATCTTCTTCATCGAAGCGAGCTGGTCGCGCAGATCCTCGAGCGTGAACTCCCCCGCGCCGGCCTTCGCGGCGAGCTTCTTCGCCGCCTCGGCGTCGACCGTCGCCTCGACCTTCTCGATGAGCGTGAGCACGTCGCCGAGGCCGAGGATCCGGGACGCCATCCGGTCGGGATGGAACGCCTCGAAGTCCTCGGGCTTCTCGCCAACCCCGACGAACTTGATCGGCTTGCCGGTCGTCGTGACGACGGTGAGCGCCGCTCCCCCGCGGGCGTCGCCGTCGGTCTTGGTCAGGATGATCCCGGTCAGCGGCAGCGCTGCGGCGAACCCCGCGGCGGAACGCACGGCGTCCTGTCCGGTCATCGCGTCGGCCACGAAGAGAATCTCCTGCGGCTCGATCGCCGCCGCGACCGCCGCAATCTGCGCCATGAGCACCTCGTCGACGTGCAGCCGGCCAGCGGTGTCGACGATGACCGTGTCGCGACCGGTTTGCCGCGCCTCGCGGACGCCCTCGCGGGCGACCTCGACGGGGTCCTGGCGCGCGCCCGGCTCGAAGACGGGCACGCCGATCTGGCGGCCGAGCGTGACGAGCTGCGCCACGGCGGCCGGACGCGCGAGGTCGGCGGCCACGATGAGCGGATAGCGTCCGCGCGCCTTCAGGTGCCGCGCCAGTTTCGCGGCCGAAGTCGTCTTGCCGGAGCCCTGCAGGCCGACGAGCGCGATGACCGCGGGTTTCCCGGAGAGAGCGACGTCCGCGGCTTCGCCGCCGAGAAGCGCGCGGAGCTCGTCGCGTACGATGCGCGTGACCTCCTGCGCGGGCGAGAGCTGCTGCGCGACCTTTGCCCCGACCGCGCGCTCCTTGACCTTCTCCGTGAAGCGCTTGACGACGGGCAATGCCACGTCGGCTTCGAGCAGAGAGAGCCGGATCTCGCGCAGGGCCTGCTCGAGGTGAAAGTCGGTGAGGTGGCCCTCACCGCGAAGCTCCTTGAAGACTCCCTGCATCCGGTCGGACAGGCTTTCGAACATGATTCCTCTGTAACCTACGTAACTAGAGAACGACGGTCACGCGATCGTCGTCCCATCGAAACCGCAGAATAGCCCGTCGCCCTCGTGCGAGTCGAGGCACGTTCCCGTTGACAGGCCGCGCGTTTCGAGTATCATGCGCCGTCGAATTTCCGAGGCACCAGTTCCCCACCGAGGGAGCGTTTGCGCAACAAGAAGAAGGAGATGAGGAAAATGAAGAAGTTTCTGACCCTGGGTTTCGCGGCTGCGGCGGCGCTGGCGCTCGCTATCGGCTGCCAGAAGAAAGAGGCAGCCGCTCCCGAGGCCGCGCCCGCAGCGGAAGCCCCGGCGGTCGTCGAGGAGACCGGCACCGCGGTGACGACCTCGACCGAGACCACCACGACCACGACCGAAACCGCTCCGATGACGGAGACCCCGGCCGCGCACTGACGCCCCCATCCGTTCGCAATTCAGGCCCCCGCGAGGGGGCCTTTCGTTTTGGTCCTAAACTCGCTCGAAATGCTGCCGCTCTGGGCGGAAGCCCTCCTCATCCTCGCCGTGATCGCCGCCGGCCTGCGCGCCTCGTGGCTCGCCCGGCGCGCGCGGACCCTCGAGGCCCGCCTCCAGGCCCGCGAACGCGGGTCGCACTTCCTGGGCGAGTCTCCAGAGCCGCGGCAGATCGTCCAGCACGCCTACCGCGCCGCCGCCGAGATCCTTCCGATCTCGGGGTTCATTCTGTACCGTCTCGACGCCGCCCAGCGAATCTACGAGGTCTGGACGCTGCCATCCCCCGCCGCCGAGCCCCGCCTGCCGGAGCGCGACGCCTCGCATGACCTCTTGGGCAAGCGCATCGACACGCAAGCCGTTCTGCAATTCGCCGCCACGGAGACCGACCGCTCCTTCGCGCCGATGGAGCTGCTTCCGGGCGCGGCGCCGACTCAAAAACTCCGCCTGCCCCTCTACTCAGGAGACACGCTGGTGGCTTACCTGGGACTCGCGTCTCCTCGGGAAATCGACGAGACGCGCAAGGCCGAGATCCGCGCACTCCTCGCCCCCCTGACGGCCTCCCTCCACGCGTCGCGCAACTGGGAGATCTCCGTCACCGACGAACTGTCGGGGCTCTCTTCGCGCCGCTACTTCGAAACGCGGTTCTCGGAGGAATGGGCGCGGCACAGGCGCTACGGCGCCCCGCTCACCGTCGCCCTCTTCGATCTCGACCATTTCAAGAAGCTCAACGACACCCACGGGCACAGCGCCGGCGATGCCGCGATCCGGCGCTTCGGCGACATCCTCGCGGCCACAGTGCGCGCGACCGACCTTCCCTGCCGCTACGGGGGCGAGGAGTTCGCGGTTCTCTTTCCGGAAACGGCCGCCCCCTCCGCGCTCGGCGTGGCCGACCGGGTGCGCCGCGCCCTCGAGCGGGAGCCTTTCAGCAAGGACGGCCGGGCCTTTCGCGTCACGGTGTCCGCGGGCGTCGCGGATACGGAAGGTCTCTCCTCGGAGGATCGGGCGGAGCTTCTCGTCCGGGCCGACAAGGCGCTCTATTACGCCAAGGACACCGGCCGCAACCGTTCCCGGCTCTTCACGGCAAAAGTCCTCGCGAGCCGCTGACCCTCAGCGCAGCAGACGCGCGAGTCGCCGCCCGAGCCGGCCGAGTCCGGCGGGAAGGCGCACCCCGAGCGTCGGTGTCACGAGGCTCGCGAGAACGTCGGCTTCGGCGCGGGTCCATCGGACATCCTCCGGTCTGACGCCGAGCTCGCCGAGGACCCGGCCGCGTTCCTGCGCGAGCCTCCGCAGGGGGTCGCGGGCGCTCATGCGAGCCCGGCCGCCCCGAGGAGCTTCGCGACGGGCTCATCCCAGGAGAGCATCGCCGCCCGGCGCCGGCCGGCCTCGCCGAGGGCCACGAGCGCCTCGGGGCGCGACCAGGCGAGACGCAGCGCGACGCCCATGGCCTCCGGGCGCGGCGCCACGACGAGACCCGTCTCACCGTTCTTGACGAACTCGAGCGGCCCCCCGGCGTCCTCCGTCGTCAGCACGGCCTTGCCCGAGAGAAACGCCTCGAGGGGCACGTAGCCGAGGTCTTCGCCCGTGGCCGTGACCGCGACGAGCCGCGCGTCGGCATAGAGCGAGAGAAGCGTTTCGTCGTCCACGGACTCGAGAAACCGGACGCGCTCTCCGACGCCGAGCTCGGCGGCGCGTCGGCGGAGACGCTCCTCCTCGGGGCCGCGGCCGACGAACACGGCCCGCGCCTCGGGAGCGTGCGGGAGAGCCTCGAGCAACAGCGCCGGCCGCTTCCACGAGTCGAGCCGGCCGACCCAGAGAACGGTGTCGCCGAGCTTGCCGGCGCGGTAGCGGCCGGCCATCGGCGGCGGATGGTAGAGCGGCTCCGAGCGGATTCCGTTGAACCGCAACAGCCGGGCGGCGACCGTCTGCGAGTTCGCGAAGACCTTGCGCGCTTCGGTCAGCCCGACCTTGTCGATCTCCGCGATCACTTCCCGGGTCCGCCGATCTTCCGGCGACGCCGTGAGGTCGCTGTAAGGCGTGCCGTACTGGTCGTAAGCCTGCCGGTACTGGTGAATGAGCCACACGACCTTGTTGGGGTGGCGAACGGCATAGGTCGGGAAGCGCGTGGCGATCACGGCGTCGACCGGCCGGCCTCCCGCTTCCGTCAGATCGAGGCTCCGCCAGGCCGCCGCGCCTCGGATCAGGTCGAAGCGCTCCCTCTCGACGAGCGGAAGCGTCACGAGATCGGCCTCGACGCCGCGCGCGACGAGCTCTTCGGTCAGACGCCGGACGTGCCGCTCGGCGCCGCCGAGCGCGAACGGAGTCTGGACGCCGAGGACGAGAACGCGCCGCGGCTTCGACTTCAAGCGGAGACCGGCGCCCGGCCGATGAGGGCGTAGTCCTGCGGTCCGAAGAGCAGGGCGTTCAGCCGGGTCTCGTTCGGGGAACGCTCCTCCAGCCGGTCCGCGGCCGGAAGCGGCGAGCGATACTCGATCCGCAGGTCCGTGAAGCCCGCCGCCTCGGCCAGAAAACGCAACGCCTCCGCGGGGACCGGACGGACGTGCGTCGGGTCGAGGTAGAAAGCGCGCAGGGCCGACAGGGAATCCGCGTTGATGGTCTCGGCGATGAGAACGCCTCCCGGCGCGAGGACCCTCCGCGCCTCCTGGAGGAACCGGAAGATCCCGTCGGGAGTCCAGTGCTCGACGACCTGAAAGGCGACCACGCCTCCGAGCTTGCCGGCGGGACGGCGGCCGAGAAGCGCGAAGACGTCGCCGGCTTCGACCTCCAGGCCCGCCCGGCGGCACGCTTCGACGGAGAGGGGGTTCGACTCGATGCCGCTCGACGGAATGCCGGCGGCGCGCAGAAGTCCGAGGAACTCGCCGCGTCCGCACCCCACGTCGAGCACGGGCCCCGGCAGATCGCGGACGAAGTCCAGGTAGAAGCGCTGGCCGCGCGCGATCTCCTCCGGGCTTCCGCGGAAACGTTCCTCGAACAGCGCGTAGACCCCTGGCGGAATCGCCGAAGCCTCCGGCGAAGGCGACGGGATCGCGGAAGCCTGTCGCGAAGGCGATGAGGATTCGGCGAGCGTCAGGCGCGACTCCTGGATCCCGGCCCGGCGGGAGAGCTCGTCGATCCCACGCGAAGTCTCGGCCTTCAGCCGGTCGAGGCCCTCGGCGAGACCGGAGGTGGCCGCAAGCGAGAGCGAGTTGAACGAGGACTGGTTCCGCCAGAGAAAGCGCAGCGCCCGGATCGCGAAGCGCTTCGCCGCCGAGAGGGGCGCGCCCTCGGGAACGGCCGGCGTCAGGACCTCTTCGGCGCGAGACAGGGCCGAGCGCGTTTCGGCGCTCGACGGGTCCCGCGGTCCGTTCGCGGCGGACGCCGACGCCGCGGGCGTTGCCTCGGCGATCGCCGCGCGCACTTCTTCCGCGAGAACGCGCTTGAGATCCTGCGTGGAATCCATCCAAACTCCTTGGGCGAGTCACGGCGGAGGATACGGCAAATCCCGGCTAGAATGCCGGGCCGCATGCGTCACACCGCCGCCTTCTCCGCCGCCGCCTTCGCCACGACTCTGATTCTCTCGGGCGCCGAAGCGCCCGCGCCGACGCCCGGGCCGCTGCTCGCGCCCGGCGAAGAAGTGTTCCTCGCGAACGTCCGCCAGCTGACCTTCGGCGGACAGAACGCCGAGGCCTACTGGTCGGCCGACGGAGCCCGGCTGATCTTCCAGTCCGACGAGGGGACGCTCCCCTGCGATCAGATTTTCACGATGGCCGCCGACGGTTCGGGGCGTCGCCGGGTCTCGAACGGCGAAGGCAAGACCACCTGCGCGTACTTCTTCCCCGACGGCGAACGCGTGCTCTACGCCTCGACGTTCCGTGCCGGCGCGGCCTGCCCGCCCCGGCCGGACCGCTCCCGCGGCTACGTCTGGGCGCTCGACGACTACGACATCTACGCCGCGAAGGCCGACGGCACCGGAACGAAGGCGCTCTTCGCCTCGCCGGCCTACGACGCCGAGGCCACGATCTCGCCCGACGGAAAGACGATCGTCTTCACCTCCGCGAAGGACGGCGACCTCGAGATCTACGCGATGAACGCCGACGGATCGGCCGTCCGCCGCCTGACGCGCACGCCCGGCTACGACGGCGGGCCGTTTTTTCGGACGACGGCAGGAAGATCGTCTACCGGGCGGACCATCCGACGACCCCGGAAGACCTCGCGCGCTACCGCGAAAATCTCGACCGCCACACGTACGCGCCGCGAAGCCTCGAGATCCGGGTGATGGATGCGGACGGTTCGAACGACCACGCCGTGACGAGCAACGGCGCCGCCAACTTCGCGCCCTTCTTCCTTCCCGGCGGCCGCGAGATCATCTTCTCGTCGAACCTCTCGGATCCGAAGGGTCGCGAGTTCGAGCTCTACCTGGTCCGGGAGGACGGGACGGGGCTGACCCGGGTCACCCATTCCGCGGATTTCGACGGGTTTCCGATGTTCACGCGGGACGGCAAGCGCCTGGTCTTCGCCTCGAACCGCAACGGCGCGAAGCCGCGGGAGACGAACATCTTCGTCGCCGACTGGGTTCGGAAGTAGATCTCAGGGCGGGCTCGGGGCTGGCGCCGGCGCCTCGACGGCCCGGGTCTCCTCGGCAAACTGAATGAGGGCCAGAGCCAGAGCCAGGACCACCGGCCCGAGGAAGAGACCGACGACGCCGAAGGCGCCGATCCCGCCGATGACGCCGAAGAAGGCCGTGAGCGTGCCGATCTCCGCGCGCCCCGAGACGAGGAGCGGCCTGAGAAAGTTGTCGGCGCTTCCCGCGACGACGACCCCCCAGACCAGCATGAAAATCCACTTCCACGCGACGCCCTGGGCCAGCAGGTAGAGAACGGCCGGCACGACCACGAGGGCCGTCCCGACAAACGGGATGAACGACGCGATGAAGGCGAGGCCGCCGAAGACGACCGGCGAGCTCATGCCCGTGATCCAGAACGCGATCCCGATCAGCGTGCCCTGGGCGAGGGCCGTCACGAGCGTGCCGAAGACGACCGCCCGGGTGACCTCTCCGAGGTGACGGGCCAGACGGTCCTTCTTCTTCGGATCCATCGGGATCAGGCGGAGGATGCGGCCGCCCATCTCGTCGCCGTCGCGAAAGAAGAAGAACAGGACGAACAGCATGAGCGCCACGTTGCCGAAGATCCCGAACGCTCCGGCCACCCACGCGCCGCTGTGCGACAGGAGAAACTGGAGGACCGCCTGGAGGGCGCGGACCGCCCCGGTCTGGATCTGCGCCGCGCTCACGGGCAACGCGGCGTCGAGCCACTCCATCGCGGTGCCGACGACCGGCAGCTTGATGAGATCCTCCGGCGCCTGGATCTCGTAGTCCTGGGCGAGACCCGACAGCCGCTGGGCGAGATCGACCGCCTGTCCCGCGAAGGCCGCGGTGACCGCGGCGACGGGGATGCCGAAGACCAGGATCACGGCCAGCGTCATCAGCAGGGCGGACGAGCACCTTGCGGCCACCCAGGCGGCGCCGGAGCCGGATCACGAACGGGAACAGGAGGTACGCGATCAGAAGGGCCCACACGATCGCGCCGATGAAGGGCCGGAAGATCAGAAACAACACGTAGACGAGGACGGCGGCGACCGCCAGGGCGACGACGCGCGTTACGAAACGGTCCTGCGGCATCGGACGTGTCCTCTCTCCGGCTGACCGGCTTCTGCGGCGGATGCTAGCATCGGCCCGTTTGCCGGATGCCGCACCGCCCGATCGGCTGCTCGCGGCGCGGGTGCTCCGCGAGGAAGCGAGACGCGCCGGGTTCGCCCGCGTCGGGATCGCCCGCGCGGAAGAGCCTCCTCGGCACGCCCGCTTCGACGCCTGGGTCGCGGCCGGCCGCCACGCCGGCATGCGCTATCTCGAGGAAACGCGGGCCACGCGAGCCGACGCGCGGGCGCTCTTGCCCGGGGCGCAATCGGTGGTCTGTCTCGCGGCGGCCTACTCCGCGGCGCCCTGGGTCGCCGCCGACGGCTCCCGCTTCGCGCGCTACGCCCGGGGAACGGACTACCACGGCAGCCTCCGCCAGCGCGCGCTCGCCGTCGTGGCGGCCGCCCGGGCGCGGCTCGGTGATGCGTGGCGCTCCCGCGTGTGTGTGGACTCGACTCCGCTCTCCGAGCGGGCGTTCGCCGCAGCGGCCGGGCTCGGCTGGATCGGCAAGAACGGCTGCCTCATCGACGAAGAGCACGGCAGCTACCTCCTGCTGGCCGAGATCCTGACGGACCTCGACCTGCCGGCCGACGCTCCGGTCGCCGAGAGCTGCGGATCCTGCACCCGCTGTCTCGACGCGTGCCCGACCGGGGCGTTCCTCGAGCCGGGCCTGCTCGACGCGGGCCGCTGCCTCGCCTACTGGACCATCGAGCATCGCGGCCCGATTCCCGACGCGTGGAAGGCGGCGGTCGGCCCGCGCGTGTTCGGCTGCGACGTCTGCCAGGAGGTCTGCCCCTGGAACGCGCCCGTTCGCTCGCTGTTGCCGTCGCATCCGGCACCGGCTTCGCCGGAGCCCCCGCCGACGCGCGCGGAGATCCTCGCGATGGGCAAGGGCGCCTGGCGCCGCCGCTTCGGCAAGACCGCCGTCAACCGCGCGGCGCGCCGGGGGCTGCAGCGTAACGCCGCGGCCTCGGCGGGCGCGACGAACGACGCGGCCTGCCGCGCGGAGCTCGAACGGGCCTCCCATGTCGAGGAGGCCGGCCTCTCCGAGGCGGCGGGCTGGGCGCTCCGCCGGCTCGCGCCTCCCCTGTAAGATCCGCAGTCGTTTCGAAAGGACTCCGCCATGGACCCTCAGACGGCCCTCTACATCGCAGCGTTCGTCCTGTCGCTCGCGGCCTCGGCCTTTTTCGGCGGCTCCGAGACGGCGCTCTTCTCGCTGGGGCGGATCGACCTTCAGGCCATGCGGGAAAAGGGCGACCGGCGCGGCGCGCTGATCCGGGCCATGCGTTCGCAGACCTCGCGGCTGCTCGCCGTCCTCCTCATCGCCCAGAACCTCTTCATGAGCGCGGCCTCGGCCACGGCCACGTCGCTGGCGGAGGGCTTGATCGGCCCGCGCTACGGATCCACCGCGGCCCTCATCACGGCGGTGCTTTTTTCGACCCTGACCCTCTTCATCTTCGCCGAGATGATGCCCAAGGCCGTCGCCGCGGCCTCGCCGGTGGCCGTCGCCCGCGCGGCCGTCATCCCGCTCTCCTGGATCACCAAGCTGCTCTCCCCCGTCGCCGAGCTCTGCGTGAAGCTGACGACGAAGACGTTGAAGCTCTTCGGCGTGCCGGAGCATCGGCCGGGACTGACGGAGGACGAGCTCAAGAGCATCTTCAACCTGGGCGCCGACGAA
Organism: uncultured Acidobacteriota bacterium; assembly: GCA_963782585.1. Taxonomy (GTDB): domain Bacteria; phylum Acidobacteriota; class Thermoanaerobaculia; order UBA5066; family Gp7-AA6; genus DAHUXD01. Next base: position 21,974 of record CAWAKL010000004.1, on the reverse strand, counting down.
GGCGTCATCCACCGCGACGAGCGCCAGCTGCTCCACAAGGTCATCGAATTCGGCGACAAGACGGTGCGCGAGATCATGGTCCCGCGGACGAAGATCGTGGCCCTTCCCGAGACGGCGAGCTTCGACGACGTCCGCCTCCTCCTGCGGGAGCACAAGCTCTCCCGTCTTCCGGTCTACCGCGGCTCGCTCGACAACGTCGTCGGGATCCTCCATGCCAAGGACCTCTTCGACCTCTCCGACGAGGAAGAGAAGAACTTCGAGCTTTCGAAGTACGTCGACCCGCCGTTTCTCGTGCCGGAGTTCAAGCGGGCCGAGGACCTCTTCCGGGAGATGCGCCGGCGCCACACGCACATGGCCATCGTGGTCGACGAGCACGGCGGAACGGCGGGCCTCGCGACGATCGAAAACGCGATCGAGGAGCTCCTCGGCCAGATCCAGGACGAGTTCGACGAAGAGAAGCCCAGCTTCGAGCCGGCGGGCGAACGGATGTTCGTGCTCGAGGGCAGCCTGCGCCTCGACGGCCTCGAGGAACAGTTCGGCATCAAGCTCCCCCGCGACGAGGCCGAGACCATCGCCGGCCACCTCATGCTCCGGTTCGGGCGCATCCCGCGCAAGGGCGAGCGTTGGAAGGGGCGGTTCGCCGACTTCGTCATCGAGGAAGCCACGCCCACCGCCATCCGCCGGATCAAGATGATCCTGCCCTCGACCCCCGAGAAGCGGGAGGCCCACTGAGCGCGCCGCGCCCGGTCACGCTGATCCGGGGCGACGGCATCGGCCCCGAGGTCTCCGACGCCGTGCTGTCGATTCTCGAGTCCGCGAAAGCGCCGCTCACTTTCGAGGAGGTCCTCGTCGGCCGCGGCGCCGAGGAGGCCGAGGGCGACCCCCTGCCGGAACGGGCCCTCGCGTCGATCCGCAAGAACCGGGTCGCCCTCAAGGGCCCCGTCGGCACGCCCATCGGCAAGGGCTTCCAGTCCGTCAACGTGCGGCTGCGGCAGGCTCTCGACCTCTACGCCAACCTGCGGCCGGTGCGGAACGTCCCGTCCGTCGCAAGCCGGTTCTCGGGAGTGGACCTCGTCGTCGTGCGGGAGAACACCGAAGACCTCTACGCCGGGCTCGAGCACACCGTCGTCCCCGGCGTCGTCGAATCGCTCAAGATCATCACCGACGCCGCCTCGACGCGCATCGCGCGATTCGCCTTCGAGTATGCCCGTGCCCATGGTCGCCGCCGCGTCACCGCGATCCACAAGGCGAACATCATGAAGCTCTCCGACGGCCTGTTTCTGAGCTGCGTCCGGCGCGTCGCCGCGGAATATCCGGACATCCCCTCCGACGAGCGGATCGTGGATGCCGCCTGCATGGATCTCGTCCTGAAGCCCGAGAAGTACGACGTGCTCCTGTTGCCCAACCTCTACGGGGACATCGTTTCGGATCTCGCCGCCGGGCTCGTGGGCGGCCTGGGCCTCGTCCCCGGCGCGAACCTCGGCACCCAGGGCGCGATCTTCGAGGCCGTGCACGGGACGGCCCCCGACATCGCGGGCCAGGACAAGGCCAACCCGACGGCCCTCCTCATGTCGGCCATCCTCATGCTGCGCCACCTGGAGCTGCCGGAGCTCGCCGACCGGATCGAGAAGGCCCTGCTCGCGACGTTCGCGGCGGGAATCAAGACGGGGGACGTGGGCGGAACGGCGGGGACGCGGGAGTTCGCGAAAGCGGTGGCGGAGAGGGTGGGAAGTTGAGGGTTGAGGGTTGAGGGTCAGGAGATAACACCCCTCGCCGTGCTCAACTCTAAACTCCCAACTCTCAACCTCCTCAGTACAGCTCGACCTTCGGAATCATCAGCGCCCGCACCGCGCAGTTGCCGCGCACCTTCGCCTGACAGCCGAGGCGGCGGCCGTTGCCCATGTCGTAGGCGAGCTCCTGCGGATTGACCGGCGAAAGGTTCTCGCCGCCGACGACGACCTCGACCCGGCAGGTCGAGCAGGTGCCGTTGCCGCCGCAGACGTGACTGATCTTGACGCCGAGGTCCAGGGCCGCCTGGAGGATCGTGGTGTCTTCCCCGACCACGCCCGCTTTCCCCTCGTTGACGAAGACGATCGTGGGCATGACAATCGCGACTCTGTTGAGTCAGGGTAGCACAGCGATTCGGCCGGGCCGGTGGCCTGGCGCACCGGACGAAGAGCTCTGGTTCGGCCGTCCGTTCGACCCCGTGTCGTTCTTCGGCCGGCGGGCGCCTCTCGAGGTCGAGATCGGAAGCGGCAAGGCGCGTTTCCTCATCGCCTCCTCGCGAGCGTGTCCGGCCCACGACTATCTCGGAATCGAGAGGTCGCTTTCCTATTACCGCATCTGCCGCGAGCGCCTTGCGCGCGCCGCCCTCGCAAACGCCCGCATCGTCCGCGCCGACGGACGCCTCTTCGTCGAGACCGCGCTCGCTCCCGACTCGGTCGCCGCGTTCCACATCTACTTCCCGGATCCGTGGCCGAAGAAGAAGCAGAAGAAGCGCCGCCTCCTCGACGGGATCTTTCTCGAGCTCCTCGCGGCCCGGCTCGCGCCCGGAGGCACCGTCCGCATCGCCACCGACCACCCCGACTACGGAGCCTCGCTCGGGCCGCTGCTCGAAACCGTATCGGCGCTCGAACGCGTCGAATGGGCGAGCCTGCCCGCTCCCCCCGCCACGCACTACGAGCTCAAGTACTCGCGGGAGGGGCGGCCGATCTGGCGGTTCGCCGCGAGGCGCGCCGGCGCCTAGGACTCCAGCGCCGTCGGCTTCGCCAGGACGACCTTCCGGAAGAACCTCAGGAAGTACTCGACGCCCGACGCGAGAGCGACCGCCACGACGAGCCAGAGGGCGATGCGTCCGGCTCCCGCGAAGTGCTGGTGGCGGAGGGCCAGGATCAGAAGCGAGACGGCCGCGATCTGCGTGACCATCTTCGCCTTGCCCCAGTTCGAGGCGGGAATCACGATCCCGCGGCCCGAGGCGATCGAGCGGAGGCCCGAGACCGCGAACTCCCGGCCGATGATCACGACGACCATCCAGGCCGGCGCCAGCCCGAGCTCGACGAGGGAGATGAAAGCCGCCGAAATGAGCAGCTTGTCGGCGATGGGATCGAGCAGCGTGCCGAGCGTGGTGATCTCGCGGCGTCGCCGCGCCAGCCAGCCGTCCAGGAAATCGGTCGCGACCGCGGTCAGGAAGATCAGCAGGCCCACGGTTTCGCGTTCGTCGAACTTGGTCAGGAGGACGACCACGAGGAAGGGCACGAGAAAGATGCGTGTCAGCGTGAGCGCGTTGGGGAGGTTGATCGACACGGCCCGGCAAATATATGGGAATGGGCTTCCCGCATAATAGGCGCGTGAACGTCCCCTGCCCGACCCATTCCGGCCGGAGGGCCCACAAGAGCTGTCATTTCTGTCGCAAGCCGATCTGCCGGCTCTGCGAAGTGGCCATGCGCGGCCACCTGTACTGCTCGACGCGCTGCGCGCGGGACTCCGGACGCCATGCGGTGTGGCGGGCCGTGCACACCCAGCTCCTCCGCCGCGTTCCAGCCCGCCTGGCGGTCGCCGCCGTGGGTCTCGCGGCCTGCACGCCGGTCATCCTGGCGCTGCGGACGGTCCGCGAGCTCGATTCCCTGTCGACGCCTTCGCCCATCGCTCCGCCGAGGCGGGCGGCCCCCTTCGCCAGGCTCGAGTCGATCCGCGAGGCGGCTCCGGGGACCGGAGTCGTCCTCGAGGGAGTCGCGTCGGAGGGGTGCGCCGTGTTCCTGTTCGCGGGCGGGAGACTGCTCACGAGCGTTCCGGCCGCGGACGGGCGCTTCCGTTTCGAGAACGTTCGCGAGAAGGGGCCGTACCGGGTGGGGGCGATGTCGCTTTCGGCCGAGGCGGTCGTGCCGCAGCGCGAGACCGCGGCGGCCGTTCCCGCTCCCGTCCCTCCGCCGGCGCTCACCGCTCCCCCGCGAATCGTCGCGGCTCTTCCTCCGCCGCCGCCGCCGCCCGCGCGGCCGACCGCCCGCCCGCTGCCTCCGGCGCCTTCGCCGGCAGCGCCCGCGGCGGCGGCCGCGCCTCCGCAAGCCGCGGTGCGTTCGGTTCCGTCGGCACGCCTGCCCGCGGCGCCGGACATCACGCGCGGGCCGTCGGATCGGCGCGAGATCCTGGTCTCGTTCGACGCCGGCTCCTCCGACCGCGGCGCCGCCGAGATCCTCGACGCGCTCGCGAAGCGGAGCATCCGCACGACCGTCTTCGTCACGGGAGAGTTCGTGCGGCGATACCCGGAGACCGCGCGCCGCATCGCGGCGGACGGCCACGAGGTCGGCAACCACATGGACACGCATCCCCATCTGACGACGTACGCGAGCGACGGGCGGCAGGTCACACGCCTGGGGGTGGACCGGGCGTTCGTCGCGGGCGAGCTCGCGCGGACCGCCCGTCTTTACCGCGACGCGACCGGGAAGAGCATGGCTCCCCTCTGGCGCGCGCCGTTCGGCGAGCACAACGCCGAGATCCGGCGATGGGCCGCCGAGCAGGGGTACTGGCACGTCGGCTGGACCGGCGGCCGCAGCGGGCTCGACGGCCTCGACTGGATCACGGATCCGCGCGCCCGGGGCTACCAGTCGGCCGAGCGGCTCCTCGCGCGGCTCGTCCAGCACGCCGAGAACGGCGGCATCGTTCTGCTCCACCTCGGAAGCGATCGGGCCGAGCCCGTGGCCGCCCGGATCGACGTCCTGCTCGACGGCCTCGCCGCCCGCGGCTTCCGCCTCGCGCGGGCCTCGGAGTTTCTCGAGCGCCAGGGCTGGGACGCCGCGCGTCTCGCGTCCTTCCGGAGCGGGCCGGGTGCGGGCTCCCCTGGCACCCTGGCCCCCTGACGCCTTGACGATCGCGTTCGGAACGGACGGGTGGCGCGGCGTCATCGCCGACACCTGCACTTTCGCCGAGATTCGGAGAATCGCGGCGGCCACCGCGCGCTGGTACGCCGAAACGGACGGCCCTGGCGATCCGCGGCGCATCGTCGTCGGCCACGATCCGCGTTTCCTCTCGCCCGAGCTCTCCCTCGCCGCGGCCGAGGTCTTCGCGACGGCCGGAATCGACGTGCTTCTGAGCGACCGACCCGTCCCGACCCCGGCCGTTTCCTGGCACGTCCGCCGCCTCGGGCTCCGGGGAGGCATCGCCATCACGGCGAGCCACAATCCCGGGCGCTACAACGGCTTCAAGGTCAAGGCTCACTTCGGCGGCAGCGCTCCGCCCGAGGCGTACGCGGCCATCTCGCAGGAAGCGGATCGTCCGCCGCTCTCCGCCGCCCGCCCGGGGAAAATCGAGGTCGTCGACCTTCTCCACCCGTACGCCGCGCGCCTCGCCGAGCTCGTGGACCTGCCGGCCATCCGTTCGGCGAAGCTCGCCGTCCTCGCCGACTCGATCCACGGCGCGGCGGGCGGCCTTTTGCCGGAGATACTCGCCGGGGGTCGTCTCGCCGTCACGGCGTTTCGAACCGTCACGCGATCCCCTCTTCGGGGGTGTTCACCCGGAGCCCATCGCCGAGAACATGGCGGCCTCCGCCGCCCTCGTCCGGGAGGGAGGGCTCGATCTCGCCGTCGCCCAGGACGGCGACGCGGACCGGCTCGGCGTTCTCGACGCCGACGGCCGCTTCGTTTCGCCGCACCAGGTCCTCGCGCTGCTGCTCCTCCACGTCTTTCGCAGCCGCGGCGTCCGGGGCGGCATCGCCAAGACATTCTCGACCTCGTTCCAGATCGACCGGATCGCTCGAAGCCTCGGCGCTCCGCTCATCGAGACGGGAATCGGGTTCAAGTACGTCGCCGAGCTCATGAACCGCGGCGAGGCCGCCGCCGGCGGCGAGGAGAGCGGCGGCTACGCGTTCGCGTTTCACCTTCCCGAACGGGACGGCGTTCTCTCCGCCCTCCTGCTCCTCGAGAGCCTGGCTCTGTCGGGCCGGACGCTCGCCGGCGCGCTCGCGGCTCTCGCGGAGGAGTTCGGCCGTTTCGAGTACGGCCGGCGGGACGTGCGCCTCCCCGTCGAGACGATTCGGCGTTTCGTCGCCTCGGTCCGCGACGCGCCGCCCCGGGCCATGGCCGGCGAGCCGGTGACCGCCGTGCTCGACCGCGACGGCGTCAAGTACGTCTTCGGCGAGCGGGGCTGGCTCCTGCACCGGCTCTCGGGGACGGAGCCCCTGGTGCGGCTCTACTGCGAGCACGAGGACGGGGAGACGATGACGCGAATCCTGAGCGAGGCGGAAGCGAGGCTGGCCGACTTCGCGCGGCCCGCCTGAGGATCAGTTCCGCCGCTGGTCCACCGGCCGGTCCTGGTCCGACGCGCGGCGGCGCGGCCGCGGCGGTTCCGTCAGGACCGTGCCCTCCCCCTCGAAACGGATCTTGGGCGGGCTCGCGACGTCGGGCTGCATGACTTCCTCGAGGAACTCGTCGTCGAGCACCGAGGCCACGAGCTCGCCGCTCCAGCCGACGAGGTCGCGCGAGGAGATCGACAGCGGGTAATCGGAGGACACCTCGTGGGCGAGCACCGGGCCGCCGACCGAGAAGATGGCGCTGCCCCGCCCCTGGACGCGCAGGACATCCACGCGCCGGTTGCGCCGGAAATCGTGAATGGCGTCGATCCGAAACGAGAGGCCGTGGTCGAGCGCCAGCAGTCGCGAGCCCTCGACGAAGAGCGTCTGGCCGTTCAGGTCGCGGCGATAGGCCCGCCGGCCGGGATCGATGACGAGGAGAGTCCCGGTCCCGGTCGCCCGGAGAATCCGCTCGAGCGAGGTGTTGCGGAACTCGGGCAGCGGCGCGAAGCGGATCTTGCCGCTGTACCAGGCCACGCAGCCCTTGCGGACGAAGACGGTCCCGCGCGAGGCGATCTCGAGCCCGCCTTCCGGACGGACCTTGAAGAGGGGGCGGGCCTCGGCGCGCCGATCGCGATCGGCTTCGAGCGGTCGGCGGCTTCGGGAAACGGCGCCTGCAGCTCGGCCGTGTTGGCGACCGTCGGGATCCGCTCGACCGTGACGCGCCCGAGGGGATCGTCGTGTCGCCGAGGGAGACCTTGGGCGTCGGCGCCGTGTCCGAGGAGCGGCCGGAGGAGGCCTCGCGGCTGTTGCGCCGCAGGGCCTCCTCGATCTCCGTGACTCGCCGCTTCGCGCCCGCCACGCGCAGGTGCTCGAGCGCGAGCCCGAGCTTGCCCCGCGTCTGGTAGAGGAGGCCGAGGTAGAGATGGCTCCGAAGATGGCCGGGAGAGAGCTCGATCGCCTTGCGAAGCTCGAGCTCGGCCTCGGCGAGAAAGCCGGCCTTGAAGAGGATCAGGCCCAGGTTGGCGCGGAGGACTTCCGAGGTCGGGTTGTCCGAGAGAAGCGTCCGGGCGTAGTTGGCCGCCTCGTTGTAGTGCCCGCGCTTGAACTCCAGAAGCGAAAGCAGGTTCAGGACGTCCTCGTCCCGGGGCCGGATCGTCCTGGCCGAGTCGAGCTGCTCCCAGGCTTCGTCGAGACGGCCCTCCCGCACGCCCTTGCGCGCGCGGTTCAAGTGCAGAAGGAACAGTCCTTGATCGACGGGTGGCAGGTCGCCGGCCGCGCTCTCCACGGTATGAATCGGCGCGCGGCGGCCGCTACCCGAGGCGGGCCGGCCGCGACTTCGTCGTCAGGATCACGCGGTTCGTGCGCCCGTCGCGAATCCAGCGCACGGGCTTCCCTTCGGAGGACGGGACGCCGCGAAACGTCTCGGAGCTCGGCTTGCCGAAGCCTCCGCCGAGCGTGGACTTGCCGTGATACGCCGCCAGCGTCTTGCGCACGTAGAGCTGCGTCTCGTCGTACGGAGGCACGCCCTTGTAGCGATCCACGGCGCCCTCTCCGGCGTTGTACGCCGCCAGGGATTTCACCAGGTCGCCGCCGTAGTAGGCGAGAAGCCGGGAGAGGTACCGCGTCCCTCCGGCGATGTTCTGCTTCGGATCGTGAATGTCGGTGACGCCGTTCTCGGCGGCCGTGGCCGGCATGAGCTGCATGAGCCCCCGCGCGCCCTTGCGGGAAATGGCCGCGGGGTTGAAGCCCGACTCGACGAGCATGACGGACTTCACGAGCCGCGGATCGACCGCGTGCTCGCGAGCCGACGCCTCGATGAGCTCCTCGAAGCCCGAGTCCTGCGCATCCGCGCCGCGAGCCAGGTCTCGCTCGAGCGGATCTTCGCGGGGCCGTCGTTGTAGATCACGTGGCGGCCGCCCTTGACCTTGAGGCGCACTTCCGCCGTCGCCGCCGACGCGAACGCGGCCAGCACTCCCAGCAGAAGGAGAGTTCGAGTCTTCATGAATTGGTGAGGGCAAATTATAGCCGAGCCCGCTGCAGCGGCGACGGCAACTTGACGGAACATCCCTACCCCCTTGTAGTGCGATGTGTCATGCCGAGGCGATCCCTCGGCGAGATCGGCGGCTGCTCATGGCGTGCAGCCGAACGTTCCTCATCTTCGTACCGTGTTCGAGGGTGGTCAACCCCCTGCCGCGTTTCGCCGCGTCGCTGCAGCGCCCGCGGATGCCGTCCCGGAGGCAGTTATCGTCGGCCTCGTGGGCTCGTGCGGAATGCCTCTCGGCTCGTCGAGAATAGGGAGTGGAGGTCGACGATGATCAACACGCACGAGGTCCTGAACCAGCCGCCGCCCCGCGAGGGCGTCGACGAGTACGCGACGAACGTGCCGCTCGTCGAGGCGGTCGCGAGATGGGGGCGAGCGGATGTCCCGGGCGCCGGCGCTCCCGCCGGCCGAGCCGCACCGCCGTGCACAACCGTCGTCTCGACCCTCGACGCGATCGGCCGCCACGTCGGCTCCGCGGCGTTCCAGCGCGACGCCGAGCGCGCGAACACGCACCCGCCCGGTGCTGCACACCCACGACCGGTGGGGCAACCGCATCGACGAGGTCGAGTACGACGACGCCTACCACCGCATCATGGCCGCGGCGGTCGGCGCGGGCGCGCACACGTCGGCGTGGGCCGACCCCGGACCGGGCGCGAACGTCGACCGCGCGGCGGCGTTCTTCCTCTTCGCGCAGGTCGAGCCGGGGCACGCCTGCCCGGTGTCGATGACGCACGCGGCGGTGCCGACGCTCGAGCTCGCGGCATCCGGCCTTCGCGACGACTGGATGCCGCGCCTGCTGAGCCGCGCGTACGAGCCGGGCTCGGCGGAGCGCCGACGCGCCGTCGGCGGCGGGCCACCACCCGACCGACGAAGCGTCGGCGCTCGTCGGCATGGCGATGACCGAGAAGCAGGGCGGCAGCGACGTGCGGGCGAACACGACGCGCGCCGAGCCGACCGGCGTCGACGACGCCTGGGGCCGCGAGTTCCGGCTCACCGGGCACAAGTGGTTCTGCAGCGCGCCGATGAGCGACGCGTTCCTCGTGCTCGCGCAGGCGCCCGGCGGGCTCAGCTGCTTCTTCGTGCCGCGCGTGCTGCCCGACGGGACGCGCAACGTGTTCCGCATCCAGCGACTGAAGGACAAGCTCGGCAACCGCTCGAACGCGTCGAGCGAGATCGAACTCGACGGCACGGTCGGCGTGGCTCGTCGGCGACGAGGGACGCGGCGTCGCGACGATCGTGCAGATGGTCACGCGCACCCGGCTCGACTGCGTGATCGGCATCGGCCGCGGGCATGCGCCAGTCGGTCGCCGAGGCGGCCTGGCACGTGCGGCACCGCAGCGCGTTCGGCGCGCTGCTCGTCGACCAGCCCGCGATGGCGGCGGTCGTCGCCGACCTCGCGCTCGAGTCCGAGGCGGCGACGCTCACGGCGATGCGGCTCGCGCGCGCCTACGACGACGACGCCGGATCGGATGCCGGAGCAGGCGTTCCGGCGCCTCGCGACGGCCGTCGTCGAAGTACTGGGTGTGCAAGCGCGGCCCGGGCCACGCCGTACGAGGCGCTCGAGTGCCTCGGCGGCAACGGCTACACCGAGGCGTTCCCGCTCGCCCGCCGCTATCGCGAGCAGCCGCTGCTCGCGATCTGGGAGGGCTCGGGCAACGTCATCGCGCTCGACGTGCTGCGCGTGCTCGCGCGCGAGCCCGAGGCGTTCGAGGCGTTCTTCGACGTCGTCGGCGAGGCGACCGGCGAGCACGCGGCGTTCGACCTCGCGCTCGCCGAGGCGCGGGCGGTCGTGAGCGAGGTGTCGGCGCGATGTCGCGAGTGCGCGCGGCCTCGCGCGCGCGGGAGCTCACCGAGCGGCTCGCGCTCGTGCTGCAGGCGTCGCTGCTCGTGCAGCACGCGCCGGCCGCGGTCGCCGACGCGTTCGTGCGCACCCGGATCGAGGGCGACGGCGGGCTGCTCTACGGCGCGCTGCCGCCGGGCGTCGACACCGCGGCGATCCTCGCGCGGGCGTGAGGCGGGGCATCCGCTCGCTCGTTCAGATCGCGCCTCCGCATCGCTCAGATCGCGCGTGAACGTGACCCGGTGCTCGCCCGGCCCGTCGTAGTCGAGGTAGCCGGCACGCCGTCGAGCTCGGTGTCGCCGCCGAGCGCGAACCCCATCGCGCTGTGGAACGCCTGCGACCGCCGGTTGACCGGACCGGTGATCGCGTCGACGCGGCTGCAGCCGAGCGCCCGCACCTGCGCGAAGAAGCGTTCGTAGAGCGTGCGCGCGAGTCCGCGCCGCGCAGGTCGGGACGCACGCCCGACGAAGTGCACGTACGCGACCCCGGGTTGCGACTGCGAGCGGAAGCCGACGAGGAACGCCGCGAGCTCGCCGTCGCCGTCTTCGACGATCGTCGACGTGTCACCGAAGTGCTGGAAGAAGAGGCGCGGCAGCAGCAGCGGCAGCGTCGCCGAGTTCGGGGTCTGCCACCACTCGGGGATCGCGCCGACCACGCGCGCATGGTCGCCTTCGGTGGCGGCGCGGAACACGAGCGACGGATGCCTCGCCCCCGACTCGTCGCTCACGACACCGCCTCGGGCGCGCCGATCGGGCGGTAGTGCGCGACCGTGACGCCCTTCGGCGTCGTGATGCTGCGGGTGAGCTCGAGCGCCTGGTGGGTGCCGTCGAACAGGCGGATGCCGGTGCCGAGCACCACCGGATGGATGATGAGCACGTACTCGTCGATGAGGCCCGCCGCCGCGAGCGCGCGCACGAGTTCGCCGCTGCCGAGGATCGTGAGATCCGGCCCGTCGGTCTGCTTCAGGGCGGCGACGGTCTCAGCCGCGTCGCCGGCGAGCAGCGTCGAGTTCTGCCAGTCGAGCTTGGTCTGCGGATTTCGCGAGACGACGAACTTCTCGACCCGGTTCATGTACTCGGTGAACGGGTTGCCGTCGGTCTGGTGCGGCCAGAACGCGGCCATGTTGTCGTACGTGCGGTCGGCCGAACAGCATCGCGCCGCCCGAATCCATGCCGACGCCCATCTCGGCGGCGAGGGCCTCGTCGTTGCCCGCGAGCGCCCACCCGCCGTACGGGAAGTCGCCGCGCGTGTCTTCAGCCGCCGACATCGGCGCCTGCATCACGCCGTCGAGCGAGACGTTGTTGTTCACGGTGATCGTGCGCATGCCCCCATCCTGTGACGGCCCGCCGACATCCGCGAGGGGTCGGGGGTGTTCGGGCTGCGCGCCGGCGGTGTATGCGCAGCCCTGTGGATAACCCGCGATCCCCGTCGCGCGGCTCGCTTAGGGTATTCGCCATGCCGATCTCTCGCCCGAAGCGCCGAGCGCCCCGCCGTCTCGGCGCCGCGCTCGCCGCCGCCGGCGCGCTCGCGCTCGTGCTCACCGGTTGCGTCGGCAGCCCTGCGCCGACCCCGTCGCCGACGCCGACCGAGGCGGCCCCGATCTTCGCGTCTGACGAGGAGGCGCTCGCGGCGGCGGTGAAGGCGTACGAGCGCTACACGCGATGAGCTTCAGCAGCAATCGCTCGCCAAGGCGGATCGAATCCGGAGAGGATTGCGCTGTCGTCTCACCGGAATATGCGCCCATGCTGCACGATGAGTACGCGCAGACTGTGCCGATGCCGGGCTGCGTCTCATTGGTTCATCCAGCATCGACAGCACCTCGCTCGTTTCATCGGATGAAGCCGACGAGCGCGTGGAGACGGCAATCTGACCTCTGCCGTGACGTGACGAGCGTCCGAGTGGTGAACGCTGCGGGTCGAGGACTGTGACGTCCTCCGGATCGGTCGGGATCGCCTTCCGACTCAGGCGTTGCTTGATCGTCAAGCGAGAACGACCCGAGTCTGCTTCGTAGTCGACGAGTTGAGCTATGGTCCGGCGACGACTTCTGCTGAGCCTTTGTGCGGCGACCGTCGCGCTCCTGTCTTTATCCACCGTCGCCGCGATCCGTAAGCGGCTAGACGAGACCCGCCGCGATGCTCGGATCGGTGCTGCGGTCCGTTACGGGTGTCCAGAAGTAAGTCGGCGGACTAACCCGAGGACTCGGTTGCGCTCGGTGCAATTGTCGAGCACTGGCCGTTCCGGTGACGCCCAACGGAACCCGACCGAGCTCACGGCCATGGTGCCGGGGCGGGGCCGCGCCGCTGCCCGCGAAGGGCATGACGGTCGAGGAGTGCTCGACCACGCGGCATCCGGAATGCGTGTGAGCTCGCCGCCCGCCGAGCCCGCGACGCCGCCGCCGGGCACGCCTGCCGTCACGCTGCGCGACATCGCGTCGTTCCGGCCGGCGCACCCGAGCGATGGATGGAGCCGAACGGGTGGGCGATCGAGGGGCTTCCGGCGAACTTCGTCGCGGACGCGAACCCCGAGGTCGTATCGGGCACGCTGCTCGGGCAGCCGGCCGAGGTGCGGTTCACGCCGGTCGGGTTCCGGTGGGCGCACTCCGACGGCGCGGCCGTCGCGAGCTCCTCGCCCGGCGCGCACGTGGAGCGCGCTCGGGGTTGCCGAGTTCACTCCGACCGACACGAGTCACGTCTATGTCGCGAGCGGCGAGTACACCGTCACGCTGCGGGTCGTCCTCGCCGCCGAGTACCGGTTCGCGGGTCGGGCTGGCTGCCGATCGCCGGCACGCTCACGGTCGATGCCGCGCCGCAGCGTGTGCTCGTCGGCGAGGTCGACACGCGTGCTCACCGGTCGGCGACTGCACGGCATATCCGTCGAGTCCCGGCTGCTGACCGGCGTCAGCGACTCGACGCGACCCAGCAGCGCAACGGCGGGTCACTGCGCCCGGAACGGCAGATGCCCGGCCCTGCCGCGCCACGAGCCGCGCGAGCCGCACCGCGCCGTCGAGCGGCGCCGCCCGCCGGCGCCACGAGCTCTGCATCGGGCGCGAGTCCGGGCGAACTCCGCAGCGAACGCCATCGGTGAACGCGCCGCCCGACGCGAACACACCGCCGACGCCCCGGCGGCACGCGCGGCGGCAGGGCGGGGTCGAGTGCCGCGGCGAGCGTGCCGGCGACGAGCGCGCCGGCCGTCGACATGATGCGCGTGGCGCACGACGTCGCCGACCGAGGCGAGGCCCGCGACATCCGCTGCGAATCCCGCGAGCACCGCGCCCCGGTCGTCGCGCGTGTAGAGCTGCGCCGGCCAGGTCGGCGCCGGGCCGAACCGCGACACGGCCGCCGAGAGCAGCGCCGCGGCATCCGTCGTCACGCCGTCGTGCGTCTGGATCGCCGCCTTCAGGCCCTCGATGCCGATCCACGCGCCCGAGCCGCGGTCGTCGTAGAGGTGTCCCCAGCCGCCGACGCGACGCCACACGTCGTGCAGGTCGGTGCCGATCGCGATCGCCCCCGTGCCGACCGCGACGACCGCTCCCGCCGGCCCGCCGAGTGCGCCGAGGTGAGCGGTGACGGCGTCGATCGCGAGCGCGACCGGCGCACCGCGGCGAGCTCGCCCAGCGCGCGCGAGCGACGTCGGCGGGCGACGTCGACGAGCGACGCGAGACCGGTGGCGCCGATGCCGACGCCGGCCGATCGCGAGCATCCGGCCGCTCGGCGCGCACGCGCGTCGATGAGCGCGGCGATCACAGGCAACGCGGAGCTTCCACTCGACTGCAATCGGACACCGGCTCGGCCTCGAACAGGTGGCGGGCGCCGCCCGCGGCGCCGACACCCGAGCGGCGCCGCGGCACTGCCGGCGCCCCGCACGTCGGCGCCGAGCGGCTCCAGCGCCGCCCGGCTGCCGGAGCCGCCGATGTCGATGCCCAGCACCCAAGCCCGGCGCCGCTTGGAAGTTTCTTGCAAAACTGCACGCCATTCCTGAATACTACTTCCAGAGTCAATCACCTGTTCGGATCACCAGTCTGTTTCAGATTCACAGCCAGGGCACGTTCGTGCCCACCCAGTTTCAATGAGGAGACCACCCCTATGAAGAAGCGCTTCCTCCCGATCGTCGCGCTCGGCCTCACCGCCGCGCTCGGCGCTCACCGCGTGCGCGGGCGGCTCGAACGACGCCGACAGCGGCGACGTCAACGCCGAGGGCCAGACGCTCAACGTCTGGATCATGGAGGGCACCAACCCCGACTCCGAGGCGTTCTTCGACGAGGTCGGCGACGGCGTTCACCGAGGAGACCGGCGCCGAGCTCAACGTCGAGTTCGTGCAGTGGGCCGACGCGCACGACCGCTTCGTCACCTCGATCGCCGGCGGCACCACGCCCGACGTCGCCGAGACCGGCACCACCTGGACCGCCGAGTTCGCCGACGCCGGCGCGCTCGCCCCGATCGGCGACTACGTCGACGGACGCGGGCCTCGACGACGACCTCGTCGAGGGCCTCGTCGAGTCGGGCACCTACGACGACGAGCTCTACGGCATGCCCTGGTACGCCGGCGTGCGCTCGCTCGTCTACCGCTCCGACATCTTCGAGGAGCTCGGCCTCGAAGCCGCCGACCACGCTGGGACGAGATCGTCGCGGCCGGCGAGGCCATCAAGGCCGCGCACCCCGACATGATCGCCGTTCGCCGTTCCCGGCGACGCCGAGTTCGCGCGTGTACCCGTGGGTCTGGGGCGCCGGCGGCGAGGTCGCCGACGCAGGACGGCGACGAGTGGGTCTCGGGCCTCGACAGCGCCGAGTCGCAGGAGGGCATCGAGTTCTACACCGGCCTCGCGACCGAGCACGGCTTCTCGTCGGCCGGCGCGACCACGTGGAAGGAGACCGACGTGCTCGACAACTTCGCGCAGGGCAACGTCGGCATGGCCCTCATGGGCTCGTGGACGCCGGCGGCGATCGTCGAGAAGAACGCCGACCTCGAGGGCAAGTTCGCCGCGATCGCCGATCCCCGGCAAGGACGGCGGCATCGCCCCGTCGGTGCTCGGCGGCTCGCACCTGTCGATGTTCGAGACGGCCGACGAACAAGGACCTCGCGTTGGCGTTCGTCGAGCTCATGACCACCGGCGAGTTCGCCGAGCAGTGGGGCGAGCAGTCCGGGCTACTTCCCCGGCCAGACAGTCGCTGCTCGACGAGACCATGGAGTCGCGACGACCCGCTCGTCGCGCCGTTCGCCGACGCAGATCGTCGACGGCGGCGGCACCGTGCCGGTGACGCCGAACTTCGGCGCCGTGCAGGCGAAGAAGACGACGAACACCATGATCCAGGCGATCCTCTCCGGGCAGAAGGACGGTCGAGCAGGCCGCCGACCGACGCCGCCGCGGAGATGAACGACGATCATGAACGGCAGCTGAGCCGACGCATCGACCATTCAGGCTCCAGCCGCCGGTCGCGCGAGGAGCGCACGGCTCCCCGCGCCGGCGCGGCGGCGCCCGGCTCGCGCACGACGCCCGATCGACCGCCGTCCGGCCCTGGCTGCTGCTCGCGCCCGCGCTCGCTCGTGCTCGCGGTGCTGCTGCTGTGGCCGCTCGTGCGGGTCGTTCCTCTTCTCGCTGCAGGACTACGGCCTGCGCGAGATCGTCATCGGGCGAGCCGAACTGGATCGGCCTCGACAACTACGCCGAGATCCTCACCGAGCCCGACGCTGTGGACCGTCGTGCTGCCCGAACACCGTCGGCTTCGCGGTGCTCGCCGTCGCCGGCACCGTCGCGCTCGGCACCGCCGTCGCCGTGCTGCTGGCCTCGCTCGGCACCTTCTGGCGCACCGTCGTCGGCAGCGCCATCATGGTCGCCTGGGCCATGCCCGCCGTCACCGGCACCTACGTCTGGGTGTGGATCTTCGACGCCGACCGCGGCATCTTCAACGAGACTGCTCCAGGCGCTCGGGCTGCAGGACGAGCCCGTCAACTGGTTCACCAACCGCTGACACGTTCTACGCGCATCGTGCTGCTCAACGTCATCCACCACGGCTTCCCGTTCGTGGCCATCACCGTCCTCGCGGGCCTGCTCGGCGTGCCGAAGGAGATGCTCGAGGCCGCCGAGATGGACGGCGCCGGCGCGTGGCGCCGCTTCTTCCAGATCATCGTGCCGCAGCCTGAAGCAGGTGTTCGCGGTCGTGATCATCCTGTCGACCATCTGGGACTTCAAGGTGTTCGCGCAGGTCTACCTGATGCCCGGCGGCGCCGGGCTCCAACCGCGAGGTGCTGAACCTCGGCGTGTGGTCGTACGTCGAGTCGTTCGGCCAGAACCGCTACGGCTTCGGCTCGGCGATCGCCGTGCTGCTGACCCTGCTGCTGCTCGGCATCACCGTCGTGTACGTGCGCACGCATGCTGAAGGAGGACGAGCTGTGAGCGCCGCGACGACGCCGCCGGATGTCGCGCCGACGCCCGCCGCGAGGCATCCGCCCCGACCGCCACCGTGCGCGCGAGCCGCCGCTCGGCCCGCAAGACCCGCTCGCCGGCCGGCAAGGGCGTGCTCGTCGTCGCTGCTGCTCGTCTTCACCCTGTTCCCCGCCTACTGGATGCTCTCGAGCGCCTTCGACGCGCAGGCCGGCGCAGCGGCGGCCAGCAGCTCCTGCCGCGCGAGTGGACGCTCGACAACTTCGAGTACGTGCTCACCGAGGGCGGCTTCGACGTCTTCCTGCGCAACTCGGCGATCGTCGCGCTCGTCACGGTGCTCGCGAGCGCGCTGCTCGCCCTGCTGGCGTCGGTCGCGGTCGCCCGCTTCCGCTTCAAGTTCCGCACGCAGATCCTGCATGATGATCCTCATCGTGCAGATGGTGCCGCTCGAGGCGCTCGTCATCCCGCTGTTCGTGCAGGTGCGCGACCTGCAGCTGCTCGAACACGCTGCTCGGCCTGATCGTCGTCTACGTCGCGCTCGTCGCTGCCGTTCGGCATCTGGATGCTGCGCGGCTTCGTCGCGGCGGTGCCGGTCGAGCTCGAGGAGGCCGCGTACATCGACGGCGCGAGCTGGGGGCGCATGTTCCGGTCGGTGCTGCTGCCGCTCGTCGATGCCGGGCCTCGTCGCGACGAGCGTCTTCTCGTTCATCACCGCGTGGAACGAGTTCATCTTCGCGATGACGCTGCTCGGCGGCGCCACCGAGAACTACACCGTCGCGATCGGCCTGCAAGCAGTTCTTCGGCGAGCACTCGAACGACTGGGGCTACGATCATGGCCGCGTCGACGCATCATCACGATCCCCGTCATGATCTTCTTCGTCATCGTGCAGCGCCGCCTCTCGAGCGGCCTCGTGGCGGGAGCGGTGCAAGGGATGACCGCCGCAGACGACCGGACGCTCCGTGCGCTCGTGGGCGGGGTGCTCTGGCCGGGATTCCTCGGCCGGAGCTTCCCGACTGGCTCCGTCGCGAGCTCGACGACGGGCCTCGCCGGCGTGGTGCTGTTCGCGCACAACCTCGGCGACGAGGCGCGAGCGGATGTCCCTCGCGCGCCGAGCTCCGCGGGCATCCGCCCGTCCGCTGCTCGTCGGCATCGACGAGGAGGGCGGCAACGTCACCCGGCTCGAGGCGGCCGACGGGCTCGACCCTGCCCGGCGCCGCGCAGCTCGGGTACCGTCGACGACGTCGCCGTCGACCGAGGCGGTCGGGCAGCGAGCTCGCCGACCGGTCGCTCGCGGTCGGCGCGAACGTCGTGCTCGGCCCGGTCGCCGACGTCAACACCGACCCGCGCAACCCGGTGATCGGCGTGCGCTCGTTCGGCGACGACGCCCGAGCTCGTCGGCGCGCCACGCCGTGGCCGCGCTGCGGGGCATCCAGTCGGCGGGTGCCGCGGCGTGCGTCAAGCACTTCCCGGGCCACGGCGACACCCACCTCGACTCGCACCACGCGGCTGCCGGCGCTCACGATCGAGCTCGACGAGCTCGAGCGCGTGCACCTGCCGCCGTTCCAGGCGGCGATCGACGCGGGCGTCGCCACGGTCATGACCGCGCACATCGTCGTGCCCGCGTGGGGCGACATGCCCGCGACGCTGAACCCGCGTGGCCCTCGGCCACCTGCGGCCGATGGGCTTCGACGGCGTCATCGTCACCGATGCGCTCGACATGGCCGCGGTGCGCGAGACCGTCGGCGCGGGTGCCGGGCGCCGTGCAGGCGCTGCTCGCCGGCGCCGACCTGCTGTGCATCTCGAACCCGACGAACCTCGGCGCGGCCGCCGCGCCCGATCAGGACGTGCGCGACTTCCGCGAGGTGCAGCAGGCGATCTTCGACGCGCTCGACGACGGCACGCTGCCCGTCGAGGTGCTCGAGCGTGCGGCCGCCCGTGTGCGCGCGCTCGCCGAGTCGCTCGGCCGCTCGGCCGTCGACGAGCGGATGTCCCTCGACGCGCCGCTCGTCGCGCGCGCCGCGATCACCGTCGACGGCGCGGTGCCCGCGCAGCCGGGCGCCGCGCACCGTGCTCGACGTGCGCGGCCGCTCGACGCTCGCGGTCGACAGCGACCGCGACTACGTCGAGTGCGACGCTCGCCGGCAGGGCGGCACGGTGCTGCGCGGGCGACGCCGCGGTGCCCGGATCGGGCGCGCTCGTCGTGCTCGTCGACCCGTCGGCGCGCCCGGGCCCGCAGCGCGACCGGGTCGGCGAACTCGCCCGCATACGACCCGATGCGGTCGTCGTCAACGTCGGGCATGCCGGGCGCCGGGCGCTGCCGCTCGCCGACGCTGCACACGCGGGCCGCGAGCCGGCTCGCCGCCGAGGCCGCGCGCGACGCTGCTCGGCTGCGGGAGTGCCCGCGTGATCGTGCTCTCCCTGCAGTCGGGCACCTCCGCCGACGGCATCGACGTCGCCGTGGTCGAGATCGCCGCCGATGCGACCGATCACCGCCGACGCGTCCGGCCTCGACCTGCACCGTGCGTCCACGCCGCGACCGTCGACTGGGAGCGCCGAGCTCCGCGAGCGCATCCTCGCCGTGTCGCCGCGGGCGAGTCGCTCGACGCGGGCGAGCCTCACCAGCTCACCACGCGACTCGGCCAGGCGTTCGCCGAGGCCGCGGCGCGGCGGCATCCGCGACTCGGGCGTCGACGCCCGACCTCATCGTCTCGCACGGCCAGACCGTGTTCCACTGGGTCGAGCACGGGCACGCCCGTGGCACCCTGCAGCTCGGAGAACCCGCGTGGATCGCCGAGCGCACGGGCGTGCCCGTGCTCTCCGACCTGCGCGTCGCCGACATCGCCGCGGGCGGCGAGGGCGCGCCGCTCATGGCGTTCTTCGACCGCGCGTGGCTCGGCGACGAGGCACGACGCCAGCGGCCGCACCGATCGCGACCGTGAACCTCGGCGGCATCGCGAACGTGCAGCTCGTCGACGCCGACGGCGACGTGCGTCGCCTTCGACAGCGGCCCCGGCAACGGCCTCATCGACGCCGTCGTCGCACCGGGCGACTCCGACGGCGTCGACGGCTTCGACCGCGACGGCGCGCTCGCCGCGGCGGGGCGGGTGCACGACGCGCTGCTCGACGAGCTGCTGCGGCATCCGTACTTCGCCGCGCCGGCGCCGAAGTCGACCGGGCGCGAGACGTTCGACCTCGGCGTCGTCGACCGTGCGATCGCGGCATCCGGCGCCGACGCGACTCGGCCGAGGACCTCGTCGCGACCCTCACCGAGCTCACCGCCCGCACGGTCGTCGAGGCGGTCGTCGCGATGCCCCGCATGGCCGAGCCCCGGCCGTCCTCGTCTGCTCGGGCGGCGGCGCCCTGAACCCGGCGCTGCTCGCGCGCCTCGCGGCGCTCGCCGCCGAGCGCGGCATCGCCGTCGAGTCGAGCGCCGCGCGCGGCATCGATCCCGCGTTCAAGGAGTCGCTGATGTTCGCGCTCCTCGGCTTCTGCAGCTGGCACGGCGTGCCGATCGCGCTGCACGCCGGTGCCGGCTCGCACGCCGCGCGTGCTCGGCCGATTCACGCCGGGCCACGCACCACTCGAACTTCCCGCGCCGCTCGCGGCCTGGCATCCGTCACCATCGTCATCCGATCACCACGACCGGGGGAGCACCATGACCTGGCCCGCACCGAACGAGACCGCAGAGCACGCGCCCTGCGCGACCTGCTCGAGCGACCTCGTCGACCGAGGGCGTCAACGAGGCGCACGCGGGCTTCGACCTGATGCCCACCGAGGCGCAGCTCGCCGCGATGCACGACGAGAGCGCGCGGCCGTCGCCGCGGTCGGCGACGCGGCACCGCAGATCGCCGCGGCGATCGACGCGATCGTCGCCCGCCTCCGCGGCGGCGGCCGGCTCGTCTACGTCGGCGCCGGCACCGCCGGGCGCATGGGCGTGCTCGACGCCAGCGAGATCCCGCCGACGTTCGGCACCGACCCGTCGCTCGTCGTCGGCGTCATCGCCGGCGGCGACGTGGCGCTCCGCTCGGCCGTCGAGGACGCCGAGGACGACGCCGCCCGCGGCGCCGCCGACCTCGACGCGATCGGGCTCGACCGCCGCCGACGCGCGTCGTCGGCATCTCGGCGTCGGGCCGCACCCCGTACGTCGTGGGCGCCATCGAGTACGCCCGGCGAGTCGGCGCGCTCACCGTGGGCTTCGCGTGCAACGCCGGCTCGGCGATCGGCGCCGCCGCCGACCTCGCGATCGAGACCGTCGTCGGCCCCGAGATCGTCGCCGGCTCGACGCGCCTGAAGGGCGGCACCGCGCAGAAGCTCGTGCTCAACGCCATCTCGACGATCGCGATGGTGCGGCTCGGCAAGGTGCACGGCAACCTCATGGTCGACGTGCAGGCGACGAACGCGAAGCTGCGCGCGCGTGCGGAGCGCATCGTCATGCAGGCGACCGGGGCGGATGCCGCCGCGGCATCCGCTGCCCTCGAATCGGTCGACGGCTCGGTGAAGGCCGCGATCCTCGTCACCCTTACTGGGGTCGCGCCGGAGGTCGCGCTCGCGCGCCTCGCGCGGAGGATGGAGTGCTGCGCGATGCTATCTCCAGCGTGCGCGACTGACTCACGATGCGTGACCGACACCGAGTGAACAGGGGAACCCGTCGATGGCGGCCGAACGTGCTCTCCGACCGTGCGGCAGGCGCTGCCGCGCCTCAGCTCGTCCGAGGCCCGCGTCGCCGAGGCGATCATCGCCGACCCGCGCCTCGTCGTCGACCTCACGATCACCGACCTCGCGCACGTGTGCGGCACCTCGCTCTCGACCGTCGCGCGCTTCTGCCAGACGCTCGGGTACACGCGGGTACCGCGAGTTCCGCATGGAGGTCGCGAGCGCGCTGAGCCGCGAGGCCGCCGAGCGCGACCGCTTCGGGCTCGCCGACTCCGACATCAGCCCCGACGACTCCGCCGAGCGACGTCGTGGCGAAGATCGCGTTCCACGAGGTGCTCGCGATCGAGCAGACCGCCGAGGGGCTCGACATCGAGGTGCTCGACCGCGTCGTCGATGCGATCGTCGCGGCGCGGCCACGTCGACCTCTACGGCTTCGGCGCGAGCGGGCTCACCGCGCAGGACCTGCAGCAGAAGCTCGCGCGCATCGGCATCTCGGCGTTCTGCTCGGTCGACGTGCACCTCGCGCTCGTCTCGGCCGCGCTGCGGAAGCCGACGCGATGTCGCGATCGGGATCTCGCACACCGGGCCTCACGACCGAGACGATCCACGCGCTCGAGGTCGCCCGCGACGGCCGGCGCCGACGACCGTGGCGATCACGAACTCGCCCGAGTCGCCGGTCACCGAGCTCGCGGACTTCGTGCTCACGACGCGCGCCCGCGAGTCGGCCTACCGCATGGGCGCCATGTCGAGCCGCATCGCGCAGCTCGCGCTCGTCGA